>CALCJF010000023.1 GCA_937967375.1 uncultured Leucobacter sp. | reverse complement strand
ACCGAGGTCGAGGTCGCTCTGCTGCGCACGGCGCAGTCCGCGCTCGCGAACGTGCGGCTGCACGCGCAGGCGTCGCGGGTCGTAGTGAGCCTCATCGACGCCGACGATTCGGTGCGCCTCGACATCATCGACGACGGTGTGGGTTTCGATGCGAGCGAGTGGGATCATCGCGCCAGCGAAGAGGGGGCGTCGAGCTATGGGCTGAGGTTCATGCGGGCCAGACTGCGCGAGCTCGGCGGCGGCCTTGACGTCGAAAGCGCGCCGGGAGAGGGCACCGCGGTTTCGGCGCATCTTCCCATCTACCTCGGGCCCGATGCACCGAGTGGCCAGACACATCGCACGAACGAGGAGACACCATGACGATCAACGTGCTGCTGGTCGACGATCACCCCGTCGTGCGAAGTGGGCTGCGCGCCGTGCTCGACTCGGACGGCGCAGTGCAGGTCGTTGGTGAGGCCGCCACCGGAGAAGAAGCAATCGCGCTTGCCGCGCACCTGCGCCCCGACGTGGTGCTCTGCGACCTGCGCCTCGGAGACGGCATCGACGGCATCGAGACCACTGCGCGCCTGCGCCGACTTGAACCGGCCCCCGAGGTGCTCATCCTGACCACCTACGATCGAGACGCTGAGATTCTCGGGGCCATCGAAGCCGGAGCCGCCGGCTACCTGCTCAAAGACGTCAACCCTGGCGCGATCCTCGAAGCAATTGGGCGCGCGGCAGCCGGCGAGACCGTGCTCGCCCCCGAGCTGCAATCGCGCGTGCTAAAGGGAATGCGCGAACCGCTCCCGAGGCTCACCGAGCGAGAGACCGAGGTGCTGCGCCTGCTCTCAACCGGGTCGACCAACCGCGAGATCGCACGAACTCTCTTCGTTGCCGAGGCGACCGTGAAAAGTCACATCGCGCACATTTGCACCAAGCTGGGGGTCGACAGCCGCTCGAAGGCGGTGCATGCCGCCCAGCAGGCGGGGCTGATCTAGCGCCGAGGCCCCCACACTCGCTCATCGCTGCCGCGACTACCTGTCGCGCCGCGATCCGTCATGCCTAAAACACCTAAAACGCCCAAAACACCCAACCACCAACGAAAGGAACACCAATGAAACGCCTGCTCAACGCCGCCTTCATCTACATGCTCGTCGGGGTCGCCTCTGGCCTCTTCTACCGCGAGTTCACCAAGCTGAACGACTTTCCCGAGGGCCAGTTCACGCAGCTCGGACTCGCCCACACCCACCTGCTCACCCTCGGCTTCATCGTGCTGCTCATCGTGCTCGCGCTCGAGAAGGTGTTCGGCATCTCGGGCAGCCCGAAGCTCTTCGCCTGGTTCTTCTGGCTCTACAACGCCGGCGTTGTGCTCACGTCGGCGATGCTGATCTGGCACGGCAGCCTCACGGTGCTTGGCCAGGAGTCGAGCAAGATGATCTCGGGCATCGCCGGGCTCGGCCACATGCTCATCACGGCCGGCATGATCGTCTTCTTCATCGCCCTGCGGCGTGCGGTGCTGCGCAGTAAGACGCCAACGGCAGAGCTCGCCTAGCGCGCGGCGCCTCGATAGACTGCGGTCATGGGTACCGGATCGCACGCAGAACAGCAGCTCGAGAACGACGTTTTCAGGGTGACGAAGTGGACGATCGAGCCGGGCGGCTCGATTCCAATGCACCGCCACGAGTACGAGTACGTGGTGATTCCGCTCGTCACCGACACGATGCACGTGGTGAACGCTGATGGCAGCGAATTCGATGCCGAGTTGGTGACGGGGCAGAGCTACACCCGCGCCGCGGGTGCCGAGCATCGTATCGAGAACCGAGGATCCGCGGCCGACGTCGTCTTCGTCGAGGTCGAGCGCCTCGCCTAATCTGAGGCACGGGTATTCGGCGATGACAAAGACCTCGTTGATCACGGGCGCGAGCTCAGGCCTCGGCGCCGAGTATGCGCGCCAGCTTGCAGCGAGGGGCGACTCGCTCGTCTTGGTCGCACGAGACGAGCGAGCCCTCGAGGCGCTCGCGGCTGAGATGCGGGCGGCGAACACGACGACTGCGGGGACTGCGGCAGGGGCCGCGAGTACCGCCGCCACCATCGAAGTGCTTGCCGCAGACCTGCTCGACGAGGCGGGCCTCGCGAGCGTCGTCGCGAGGCTCTCAGACGACTCGCGCCCGATCGATAGGCTCATCAACAACGCGGGCTTCGGCCTCTCGCTCGAGTTCGAGAACAACGACATCGAGGCCGAGGTTCGGCACCTGCGGCTGCACAACGAGGTGCCCATGCGCTTGACGCACGCTGCACTGCAGGGCATGCTCGCCCGCGGCAGCGGGCAGATCCTCAACGTTGCCTCGGTCGCCGCGTTCATTCCGCGCAGCACCTACTCGGCGTCGAAGCAGTGGCTCGTCGTCTTCTCGCGCTGGGCCAATGCGCGTTACGGGCCGCGCGGCGTCACCGTCACCGCAGTTTGCCCGGGCTACACGCACACGAACTTTCACGAGCGGCTCGGCCTGCCGCCTGGTCAAGAGGGCGTGCCGCGTTGGATGTGGCTCAACGCCCCGGCCGTCATCGCCGAGTCACTGCGCGATCTCGATCGCGGCAAGGCTCTGTCGATCCCTTCGTTCAGATACAAAGTGCTCGCGCGCATTGCGAGGATCGCGCCGAGCCAGCTCGCGGCGAAGATGGGCGAGCGCGGTCGCTGACCCGTCGTTGGTGCCTAACCCTGTCGCAGACAGCCAGTAGTTGCCGCCCCGATCCTGGTGAAGCGACACCTACTGACCGTCTGCGGCGGCGAACCCGACGGCGAAACTCAGTGGGGCGTGAGAGAGTTCACCGACGAGCAGCCCTGGCGCGAGCGCAGCTCAACCAGCGTTGTAGAGGCGCGTCACCGTCTCGATCAGCTCGGCGATCTTGTCTGGCGGATCGCTGCGCCACCAGGCGATGCGCACCGGAATGCGCGGCGCGTCGGTGATCGGGCGAAAGGTCACCCCCGGCCTCGAGTGCTGCGCAGCGGTCGCCTCAGCGGTGGTGCCGACGCCGATGCCCGTCGCGATGCCGTTCAACCAGTCTTCGAGGTCGGTCGACTCGATGAATCGCTCGGGGGAGGGGCCGCCATCCCACAGCGCGCGACTCGTGGTGCCGGTGCGCGTGTCTGAGAGCACGGTGCGCGAGGCGAAGTCGCGCATTCGCAGGCTGCGGCGCCTCGCCCAGAGTGGGTCGTCGCTCGAGAACGCGGCGATGCGTCGCTCGAGACCGACGACGGCGCTCGCGAAACGCGCGGGGTCTGGGGTGACGCGCACGATCGCCGCATCGCAGCGCCCCTCGGCGAGGCCCGAGGTGGGGCTGGTATGGCGAATCAGCTTCAGCTCAGTCTCGGGGTGCTCCTTCGCCCAGCCGCGCTGAAACGCGGTCGTGTGCCTGCCGAGCGCGGCCCACGCATAGCCGAGGGTCAGCTGGCCATGCTGTTCTCGCGCAAGCGAGTTCAATTGCTCGACATTTGCGAGGATCCGCCTGGCCTGCGGCAAGAGCGCCTCACCGAAGGCGGTGGGCTCACAACCGTGCCTGCCGCGGTGCAGCACGCGCTGGCCGAGCGCCTGTTCGAGGCTGGCGATACCGCGCGACACGGCCGCCTGCGAGACATGCAGGGATTCGGCGGCTCCGGTGAGTGTGCCCGCCTCAGCCGCGGTGGTGAAGCAGCGCAGCTCACGCAACGACCATTCCATGCGATAAGCGTATAAAAGCTCAGAAACTTGCACAACACGTATGGAACTCGGCGAACTATCGTGGAGCCGTGACCACCTCGACCGCGACCGCAGAGCAGCCCATCGTTCAGACCCAGGCATCCGAAGACCGTGGTCTGGGGCGCGGCATTATGCTCGCGCTCACCGCGTCGCTCAGCAACCAGGTTGGCGCGGCGACCGGGGCGCTTGCGTTTCCATCGATCGGCCCGGTCGGCGTCGTCTCGATTCGCCAGCTGATCACCGCCGCGGTGCTCGTGCCTGTCGGTCGACCCCGCTTTCGCAGCATGACCTGGGCGCAGTGGTGGCCGGTGCTGTGCCTCGGCATAGTGTTCGGGGTCATGAACACGAGCGTCTACATCACCATCGATCGCCTGGGGCTCGGGCTCGCCATCACCCTCGAGTTTCTGGGCCCGCTGGCGATTGCGATCCTCGCCTCTCGCCGTGCCATCGATCTGCTGTGCGGGCTGCTCGCGGCCGTCGGCGTCGTCGTGCTCGTGAACCCGAGCCCCAGCACCGACCTGCTCGGCGTCGGTATCGGACTCGTCTCAGGCGTGGCCTGGGGATGCTACGTGCTGCTGAACCGAAAGATCGGGCAGCGAATGCCCGGCCTGCAGGGCGCCGGCGCTGCGAGTATGGTTTCGGCGGTCATGTGGGTGCCGATCGCGATCTTCTGGTTTTCGGCACACCCGCCCGCTCTCTGGGCGATCGGCTTCGCCGTGATCTGTGCGTTGCTCTCGTCGGTCGTGCCGTTCTCGATCGACCTGATCGCGCTGCGTCGCGTGCCCGCCAACGTGTTCAGCACGCTGCAGAGCATGCACCCCGTATGGGCGGCAATCGTCGGCCTCGTCATGCTGCACCAGGTGCTCAGCGTGCAGGAGTGGCTCGGCATTGCGCTCGTCGTACTCAGCAACGTGCTCGTCACGACGGCGAGCATGCGTCGCACGCGGGTCTGAGTGAGTGGCCGCCGGGCACGAACCACCGGGTCTTGCGGCGCGCGTTCTAGACTGGCGACATGACCCAGTGGCGAAGCGACGTGCTCGGCGAAGAGTTCGAGTGCACCGACATCGACCTCGGCGAAGACAGCGAGGGGCCGCTCGTCGCGACGCTCGTGCGGGCACTGCCGACTCCGCTCGGGTTTTGGGATCGAATCCTCGGCCGCGTGCGAGATCTCGAGCAGCTCGACGTGCTCTATGTGCACGGGTGGAGCGACTACTTCTTTCAGAAGGATCTCGCTCGATTCTTTACCGCGCGCGGCGCCAGGTTCTTCGCGCTCGACCTGCGCAAGTATGGGCGCAGCCTGCGCCAAGGGCAGACCTTTGGGTACACCGAGCGCCTCGAAGACTACGACACCGAGATCGATGCCGCGGTCGAGCTGATTCGAGACGACGGCACCGTCGGCGGCGTGCGGGGCGGCGGGGCGATGGCGACTGCGACGATGGCGAGCCACCGCCCGCTTGTGCTGCTCGGGCACTCGACCGGCGGTCTTGTGCTGAGCCTCTGGGCAGACAGGCACCGCGGAGTTGCTGATGCGCTCGTGCTCAACAGTCCGTGGCTCGAGCTGCAGATCAGCGGTGCGGCCCGGCGCGCGATCGCTCCGATGATCAACCTGCACGCCAGGTACAGCCCGCACGAGATCACGCTGCCGCAGCTCGATCTCGGGTTCTACACGCAGGCGCAGCGCGCGAATGATCCCGAGGGGATCGTCGCAGCGGTGAACCCATCATGGCGCCCAGATCATGCGATGCCGGTGCGCGCGGGCTGGCTCAAGGCAATCATTGCGGGGCACGAGAGGATCGCAGCAGGCATCGACGTGGGTATGCCGGTGTGCATGCTGCTCTCTGCGCGATCCGAATTCGGGCTGAGTTGGAACGATGCGATGCTGCGGGCCGACACAGTGCTCGATGTTGACGCCGTGGCAAGAGCCGGCCTTCGCCTCGGCCCGTCTGTGACGATCGAGCGCGTCAACGGGGCTCTGCACGACGTGTTTCTCTCGGAGTCGGACGTGCGAGCAGACGCGTACCACCGCATGGAGCGCTGGCTGCTCGGCTGGCGCCGATCTGAGTGAGTTCGAGACACTCATCATTCACCAAGCCGATAGGCTCGGTACATGTACCAAGGCGTTCAGAGCACAGCGTTGCTTAGCGCGCCATTTGCGACGCGGTCGAGTTCGACTGCTGCGCAAGTGTTGACTATTGGGTGGTTGCCGTTCGCGGTGGGTTCTACCCGTATTGGACGTGCACCATGGATATGAGAGTTGCGGCCTACGCCGTAGTCGAACGGCGTGGCAAATTGCTGCTTACGCACTGGCGTCGCGGCCACCTGCACGGGTGGACGCTGCCAGGGGGCGGCCTCGATCCTGGGGAAGATCCTCGAGACGCGGTGGTGCGCGAGGTGCTTGAAGAAACAGGCCTCGAAGCGCGCGTCGGCAAGCTTATCGGCGTCGATTCACGTGTGATGGTGCGCGAAGAGGTGCCCGAGGGCACCGACCCCGAATTGCACACGATTCGCATCATCTACCGCGCAACGGTGAAAGACGGCCCCCTGCGCAACGAAGTCGGCGGCAGTTCAGACGAAGCCCGCTGGGTCTCGATTCGTGACATCAAGGGTCTTCGCACGCTCTCGCTCGTGCAGGCTGCAATGCGCATGGCCGGTATCGATCAGCGCGGGCGCGGCAATGGTCGGCGCCCGAACAATCGACAGCCGAAGGCGAACAAGCCCAGCAAGTAGCCCTCGGGCGCTCGGCTGCGGTCGTGCAGTCACTTGTTGTGAGCACTCACCTACGGGAAGACAGCGAAAACCCCTACCCAGGCGGTTTCGCGCCTCGATAGGGGTGAGTCGATACGACTAGGCGCGATCCTCTGGGGCAACCCAAAGTTCGTCGTCGCTGCGAAACGCTTGCCACAGGGTGTAGCCGATAGCGCCTGCCGCGGCGACCCCAGCACCGATTGCGAGCACCTTGCCGAAACCGAACTTCTTCTTGGGCGCCTGCAGCAGACCCTGCTGCACGCCGAATGCCTGCACCTGGCGAGCCGCGTCGCTGTTCTCCATGCGCTCGAGGCCGCGCACGGTGCTGGCGAGGGCACTTGCGAGCAGAGGCGCGACGAAGAGTCGCGCCTGGTTCGATGCGCGGCGCGCGCTCTGCACACCACGGTCGATGGTCGGGCGAACACCCTCGAGAGCTTCGTTGACCCGGGGCGCCACGACCTCGTTGCCCAGGTGCCTGGCTTGGCGACCGGCTTCTTGTGCGAGAAGCCCAGCGTGCCCAAGAATCTCGCGCTGCTCGTCGAGCAGCACCTCAGCCTGCGAACGAAGCTTGTTCAGTTCGCGCTTGCGCTTACGTGAGAGTGACATAAGAACCTCCGGCGGTGTGTTAGGCGTGCCTACGATCACCACGCTACACGATCCTGATGTGTGTGCATGTTCGCTTGTTGAGAAGTCACAGCTGCCTCGCCGGGCGGTGGGCTCTTCGGGCCGGCTGATCCAACGCCCATTGCAACGCGAGTACTCAGTCAGCCGGCCACCCGACCTCATACAATTACTGCTATGACTCTTCACTCTGCAGTTGCGACTATTCACACGAACCACGGCGACATCGTCATCAACCTTTTCGGCGATCAGGCGCCGAAGACGGTCAAGAACTTCGTCGACCTGGCCCAGAAGGGCTTCTATGACGGTGTGATCTTTCACCGCATCATCCAGGACTTCATGATTCAGGGCGGCGACCCCGACGGCACCGGCATGGGAGGCCCCGGCTACACCTTCGACGACGAGATCCACCCCGAGCTCGTTTTCGACAAGCCGTACCAGCTCGCCATGGCGAACGCCGGTAAGCGCCGCGACATGACCGGCAAGATCTCGGGTACCAACGGCTCGCAGTTCTTCATCACCACGATGGCTCCGGCTTGGCTCAACGGCAAGCACTCCATCTTCGGTGAGGTCGCAGACGACGCTTCGAAGGCTGTTGTCGACGCGATCGCAGCTGTTCCCGTTGGCGCGCAGGATCGCCCCCTCGACGATGTCGTGATGACCGGCATCGAGATCGCAGAGGTCTAAGCCGTGTCTTTTGGCGGTAACGGAGCGCCGCAGTACGGTGAGCGGGCCGAGCCAGGCCCAGACGATTTCTGTTACCGCCACAAGGATCGCCCGAGCTTTACGCTGTGCCAGCGCTGTGGGCGCACCATCTGCTCTGAGTGCCAGACCGTGTCATCGGTCGGGGTGCTCTGTGCCGATTGCGTGCGCGCCGCAGCGCCGAGCACGGCGGCTCGGGCAGGCCGCAAGGCCAGGGTGTTCACCCGCAAGCTGAGCGACCGGGATCGCCCGATCGTGACCTACACGATCATGGTGATCTGCGCGGTTGTGTTTGCCGCGCAGATGCTGGCGCGCTGGTTCTTCAGCGGCTCCTCGGGGGTAGACCCGGTGACCGCTGCGCTCTGGTACGCGCCGCTGCACTCGCTGCCGCAGTTCTTCGAACCGTGGCGCATGTTCACCGCGATGTTCACGCACTCGCCCGGTTTCTTCTTGCACATTCTCTTCAACATGTACGCGTTGTGGCTGTTCGGGCCGAACCTTGAGCGCATGCTCGGTCGGCTCTGGTTTACGGCGCTCTACCTGCTCGGCGGCCTCGGTGGTTCGCTCGGCGTGATGTTCTGGGTGTACTTCGCACCAGACCAGGTGTCTGCGCTGCGCACGGCGACGGTGGGAGCCTCGGGTGCGATCTTCGCGCTGCTCGCAGCCACGTTCGTTGCACTGCGCGCGAACCGTGTGAATGTGACCTCGCTCGCCGTGTTGATCGGCATCAACTTCGCGATCGGGTTCATTCCGGGCGCTGCCATCTCGTGGCAGGCGCACCTCGGTGGCATGCTCATCGGCGCGCTCACCATGTGGGTGCTGCTCATCACACGCGGCCCACGAAAGAGGGCGGTTCGCGCTATCGCGATGACGGCGCTAGCCGTCGTGACCGTGGGTCTGGCATGGACCTACTTCGTGGTGCCGCCTGCGCTCTGGAGCTAGCGCTCTCAGCGGGCGACACCCTCGAAGAGAAGTTATCCACAGGTATATCCCCAGTTGGGGAGAATTACACCCATGTGATTCGAGTGTGGGGAGGGCTTACTTCCACCAGGGCGTCATCATGAAGCCCACAAGCACCAGGCCGAAGCCCACGAAGATGTTGCCCTGACCGAGAGCCGGAATCGGCAGCGGGAGTGTCGTCGCACTCGTGATGTAGTAGACGATGATCCAGACGAGCCCGAGCAGCATGAAGCCGAACATGAGCGGCTTGAACCATACGGGGTTGGGTGCTTCGCGGCGCAGCTCGGCGGCCTCAGCCTTGCTGAGGCGATCCACCTTCTTTGCGCTCTGCTTGCTTACGTCTTTTCCTGCTGCAGCCATGCGAATGATTCTATCCTGAAGCGGTCTGACAAGATGCGCCGCCTGAGCTGTCACAGCTTAGTCACACTCACAGCATGCGCACCTAGACTGTTTCTATGGCAGGTCGACACACGCCCAGGCAGCGCGGGAGGGCGAGACTCAGCCCGTTGACCGTAATCGGCGAGCTGCTGTTCTTGAGCGGACTCATCGTCGTCGGCTACATCGTGTGGCAGCCGTGGTACACGGGCACGGTCGTCGTGGCCGAGCAGGCGAAGCTCGCCCAGGGATTCTCGGCCGAGCTGAAGGCGGCAGCGCCGACCGAGCCCTACGACGGCGTCGTGCCGGTGGCAGCGAGACCGCCGATCGACGAGAAGTTCGGTCTGATGTACATTCCGGCGTTCGGTTCGACGTTCGTGAACAACATCGCCGAGGGTGTCTCGCGGTCAGAGGTGCTGAACGTGACCGAGAAGGGCATCGGTCACTACGACAAGACGCAGATGCCTGGCGAAGCGGGCAACTTCGCCGTTGCCGCCCACCGCTCGGGCCCGCGCACCACCCCGTTCAAAGAGATCATGAACCTGCGCCTCGGCGACTCGATCTACGTGCAGACCGCGGAGGGCTGGTACACCTACAAGTTCCGCTCAATCGAATACGTGCTGCCAGAAGAGAGCGATGTGCTGCTGCCCTTTCCACGGCTTGATGGGGTGCCGGGCGTCGACCAGATTCTGACGCTCACCACCTGTCACCCAAAAGACTTCGGCTCCGATGAGCGTGCTATCGCGTATGCGGTGCTCGACAACTTTCAGCCCGCTAGCGATGGGCCGCCGAAGGACCTTTTGAAGGTCAACCCAGATATCGGAAAGGCGTAGCGATGTTTTCGATGCTTTGGCGCTTCATTCCTGGCCCAGCCTGGCTCAGGATTCTCGTGATGCTCGCTGTGCTTGCGGGGATTGTGTATGCGCTCGTCTTTTACGGCTACCCGTGGGTGGCGCAGTTCATGGACAGTGAAGAGATTTCGACGGTGGGGAGCTGACATGACACGTGTGCTGGTAATCGATAACTATGACAGCTTCGTCTACACGCTGAACGGCTACCTGCAGCAGCTCGGCGCTGAGACCACTGTGGTGCGCAACGACGAACTCACCGTCGGTGAGCTTGAACATATGCTCGCCGATTATGACGGCGTGCTGATCTCGCCCGGCCCCGGCACTCCGGCTGATGCGGGGGTGTCGATCTCGATGGTGCACCTCGCGATGCGCACGGGCATGCCGCTGCTCGGAGTGTGCCTCGGCCACCAGGCGATCGCCGAAGCGCTGGGCGCGACGGTGACGCACGCCGAAGAGCTCATGCACGGCAAGGTGTCTCGGGTGACCCACAGCGGAGACTCGTTCTTCACCGGTGTCGCCGAAGAGTTTCAGGCCACCAGGTACCATTCGCTCGCCGTGGTGCGCGACACGATTCCGGCAGAACTCACCATCACTGCAGAGACCGCAAGCGGCATCGTCATGGCGCTGCGGCACGCAGAGCTTCCGATCTACGGTGTGCAGTATCACCCCGAGTCGGTGCTCACCGAGGGCGGCTACCGCCAGCTCGGCAACTGGCTCGTCGCCTGCGGGTCACCGGCAGCGGCAGAGATCGCGGCAACCCTGTCACCGCTGCTCAGCGCGAAGTAGGATCAAGGCGCTCAGGGCAAAGCATCGCTTTGCGCGCCGTATGTTCCGCGGCCGCCCCTGGCCGCGATGTTTTCAAGGCTTTCCGGTTACGGCATCACCATCGGAGCGGCTGTGAGTTATTAGCCGGAGCAGTAGGCGAGAACGATCTCTGGGTTCTGAGGCTGCTGGCCCACCATCGACTGCTCGATGACAGGGAAGCCCGGCGCAGAAGCACAATCGTCGCGGGGTTCGGGTTTCACACTGGCGAGCCCGTCGAGCAGTGAGCGCGCGACCTCGAGTGCCTGGCCCTTCACGTCAGGAATCTTTACTTTGCCGGTCGAGACCGTCACACCGATGGCATCGCCGCGCTTCACCGCGACTCCCGGATCGGGCGAGACCTGCAACACACGACCCTCGGGAGCGGATGGATCGTCTGCATTCGACACGCTGCCGACCGTAAGCCCGAGAGCTTCGACCGCCTTCGTGTAGTCGTCAAGAGACATACCGTCGAAGCTCGGAACCTTCGGGTTTTCTGGCCCGATGGAGATGAAGACCGTGATCTCCGTGTCTACCGCAACGTGCTCACCCGCGGCGGGGTCGGTGCGCACGACATCACCGGCATCGGTGTCGTCGTCGGTGATCTCTTCGATGACGGGTTTGAGATCGAGGTCGAGCAGCTGTTTCACGGCCTCCTCTTGTTCGATCCCTGCGAGTTTCGGTATCTCACGGCTGTTGGCGGGCACCAAGCTGCTGGGAGCCATCGTTGCTACCCAGAACGCCACCGCGGCGATCACTGCGACAATCGTGAGAATCGAGGCCCACACCCACATCACCGGCGGGCGGCTCTGCGAGCGGGTCGACCCACCGGTCTCTGAAAGACGTCGCAGCGCGAGATCAGACTCAGAAATGTCTTCGCTCGTGTTGAAGAGCACCGAAGACTGGGCCTCATCGTCGCTGCTGAGCTTCGGCATGACGCCCGAGGCGGCCTGACGCAGCGCGTCACGAAACTCTGAGGCAGTCTGAAAGCGGCGATTGCGATCCTTTGCGAGCGCATGCTGCACCACCCGGTCAAGGGGGGCCGAGATCTCGGCGTTGTGCGTGCTCGGCGCCTGGGGGCGCTCGCTCACGTGCTGGTAGGCGACCGCGACGGCGGTTTCGCCACGGAAAGGCACCATGCCGGCGAGCAGTTCGTAGAGCAGCACGCCGGTCGAGTAGAGATCGGTGCGGGTGTCGACGGTCTCGCCCTTCGCCTGCTCGGGCGAGAAATAGGCGGCGGTACCGAGAATCGCAGTGGTCTGCTGCACCGTCGATGAGGTCTCTGAAACCGCGCGCGCGATGCCAAAATCCATCACCTTGACCTGGCCGCTCTTGGTGATCATGATGTTGGCCGGCTTGATGTCGCGGTGCACGAGACCCGCGCGGTGCGAATACTCGAGGGCGGTGAGCACTGAGTCGACTACGCGGCAGGTCTCGGCGATGGTGAGCTGCTGCTCGGCGACGAGTTCGCGCAGGTTCTTGCCGTCGACGAACTCCATCACGATGAACGGAAGCCGTTGCGGTCCAGCCGCAGACTGGATCAGGTCGTCACCAGCGTCGAGTACGCGCACCACGCTCGGATGCGCCAGGCGCGACGCCGACTGCGCCTCCTGCCGAAAACGAGAGCGAAACTGCTCGTCATCGGCAAGATTGGCCCGCATGATCTTGATCGCAACCTGGCGGCCCAGCTTCACGTCGGTGCCGCGGTAGACCGTAGACATGCCGCCTTGACCCAGTAGCTCGTCGATCGAATAACGACCTGCGAGCATGCGCTGGGGACCCTGGGGGGCGGTCTGCGACATCTACTTCTCCTGGTTATGGCCGATTTGTCTAGTCTAGGGTCGTTCGGGCCCGCAGGGGGTCATTGCCCGCCTGCATTCGCGGTGCCGCTTGCGGTGCTGCCGCCGCCGTTCGCACCGCTGTTGCTGTCGCTGGGGTTCGGCGCCGCGGGAGCCTTCACGATCACGGTGGTCACAGGCGAAACGGGTGAGGTCCGGGTCACACCGTTGCTGTCAGTGCAAGTCACGGTGTACGAAATCTCCATCGAATCATCGGGACTGCCTGGGGCAAGGTCGCCGGCCTTCAGGTTCGCGGTCGTACCATCCCTCTTGATCATGGTTCCGGCGCCGTTCACTGTGACACTGTAATCAGTTGCGCTCAGGCCCGTCGGGCAGACACCGGATGAAGACAGGATTGCCGTGAGTTCATCACCTGAGTTCACCTGTGACGAAGATGCGACCGGGGCGGCCGGTGCCGCAGCGTCGCTGAAGGCCACGTTGTAGGTCACGCTGATCTTCTGATCGAACTTCACCTTCTTGCCGGTGGGGCTGACGTCTGAGACCAGATTGGCCTGGTCGTCGGCCGTCGAGTTGCCGGGTACCTTCTCGACGTTCTCGAAGCCCATCTCGGTGAGCATGCCCACGACCTCGTCGACGTTCTTGCCGATGAAGCGCGACGCGTCGATCTCGGCGTAGTCCTTCTTCTCGGTTGTCGGCTTCGTGGTCTGGGTCTTCGTGGTCTCGGTAGGCTTCTCGTCGCCGCCATTTGAGAGCAGCGCGATTGCCGTACCTCCGCCGATGAGCAGCAGCAGGGCAGCGAGCGTGATCAGAGGCCAGGTCCACGGGCTGCGCTTCTTCTTGCCCTCCTCGCCAGGCTCGCCCTCGACCTCGGCATCGCCGCCTGCGGCGAGCTGACTCTCGGGCAGCACGGTGGTCTGTGGCAGGGCGGTCGTCGCCGCATCGTCGAGTCGGCTGGTCGCGGGCATCACCGTCGTGGCTGCTGCCGCAGGCAGCACCTGAGGCACGTAGCTTGCGGCGAGCTGCAGGTTGCCGCGGTGCAGGGCGGTCGCCGCCTGCGCCAGCTTCGCCGCGCTCTGCGGCCGGTCGGCGGGATCCTTTGCCAAGCAAGCCAACACGAGGCGCTGAACGGGATCAGGAACGTCGTCGGGCAGGGGCGGCGGGGTGTCGTTGATCTGCGCCATCGCGATGGCGACCTGCGACTCGCCCGTGAAGGGGCGCTTGCCTGCGAGGCACTCGTAGGCGACGATGCCGAGCGAGTACACATCGGTCGACGCGGTCGCGGTGTGCCCGCTCGCCTGCTCGGGCGCAAGGTATTGCACGGTGCCCATGACCTGCCCAGTGGCGGTCAGCGGCACCTGGTCGGCGATCCTCGCAATGCCAAAATCGGTGATCTTGACGCGCCCCTCGGGCGTGATGAGCAGGTTGCCGGGCTTGATGTCGCGGTGCACAAGGCCAGCGTCGTGCGCCGCCTGCAGTGCGGTTGCGGTCTGCGCGACGATGCCGAGCACGCGGTCAGAGGGCAGTCGCCCCTCGCGCTCGATGATCGCAGACAGCGGCTCACCCGGCACCAGCTCCATCACGATGAAGGCAGAACCCTGCTCTTCGCCGTAGTCGAACACGTTGGCGATGCCCTCGTGGTTCACGAGTGCCGCGTGTCGGGCCTCTGCGCGGAAGCGCTCGAGAAAGCCCGGGTCGCCCATGTACTCGTCTTTCAAGATCTTGATGGCGACCGTGCGACCGATGAGGGCGTCAGTGGCCTTCCACACTTCGCCCATGCCACCGACAGCGATGCGCGAGCTGAGCTCGTAGCGCCCGTCGAAAGTGATTCCAGCTGTTGGTCTCATTGGTTCAACACCGCTTCCATAATTTGTTTTCCGACTCTGACGGGAAGATCCGAAGACGTTCCCGCAAATCCATATGCTTCACCGCCGCCGTCTTCGATGACGACCGCGACGGCCACCTGCTTATCGCCCATATAGGCATACCCGGTGAACCAGAGAGTGAATGGCAGTGCGTCGCCGTTGTCGTCGAGACCGTTCTCGGCCGTGCCGGTCTTGCCGCCGACGCGAGCACCCTCGATGCGAGCCCCACTTGCCGCGCCCTCGGGGGAGTTGACGCCGTTCTCCATCATGCTCTGCAGCGCCTGCGCCGTCGACTGCGAGATGGGCTTCGCGAACTCGCTCGGCTCGGTTTGCCGCTCGGTGCGCAGATCTGGCGTGATGACGCGGTCGACGAGGTATGGCTTCATGACCACGCCGTCGTTTGCGATGCCCGCAGAGACCATCGCCATCTGCAGTGGCGTGGCCCGCACGTCGAGCTGACCGATCGAAGAGATCGCAACCTGGGCATCGTCGCTGGGAACCGGAGCGACACTCTGGGTGACATCGAGGGGAATCGAGAGATCCTGCTCGAAGCCGAAGGCCTTCGCCATCTTCGGAACGGCGTCGCGATCCATGCTCATCGCGAGCTCTGCGATCGGAATGTTGCACGACATGGTGATCGCCTGCATGAGCGTGGTCTGCACGCCGCTGCCGCAGGCACCGCTCCAGTTGTTCTTGATCTCGTGCGAGGTGCCTGGCAACTGCAGCGCAGTCGGGTTTGCAAAGGTGCTCTCGGGGGTGGCGGTGCCATTCTCGATTGCGGCCGCCGCGACCAGCAGCTTGTAGGTTGACCCCGGGTGGTACAGGTCGCCGCCGATCGTGCGGTTGAAGAGCGGGTTCGCCGGATCGTCGACGAGCGACGAGTAGTTCGCGATCACCTCGGTGTCGTTGTTCGACGAGAGCAGGTTCGGGTCGTAGCTCGGCGATGACACCATCGAGAGAATCTCACCCGTCGTCGGGTCGTAGGCGACCGCCGCGCCCTTGAACTCGCTCATTGCCTCGGCGGTGGCCGCCTGCACGTTCGCATTCAGGGTCGTCTCGACCGAGCTGCCCTGCGGCTCCTCGCCCGTCATGGTGCGCATGAGGCGGGTGAAGAACTGCGATCCAGACAGACCAGAGAGATCTTGGTTCATGGCGTTCTCGAGCCCCGTCATGCCCTGCCGGCGTGAGAAGTAGCCGGTGATCGGTGCATACAGCGGGCCATCGGCATACTGCCGAATGAAGCGAAACTCGTCGTCGGTCGGGGTCGAGAAGGCGATGGGATTGCCGTCGACCAGGATCGATCCTCGTTCAATCTTGTAGCTGTTCTTGATGCTGCGCTGATTGAGCTCGTTGTCGCGCAGCTCGTCGGCAGAGACGAACTGAATCATCGTCACCGAAAAGAACAGCACGATGAACATGCCGAACACGGTGCGCGAGAGAAATTTCAGCTGCTTATTCACGAGCGAATCACCAGCTTCGGTCGGTTGCGCACCGAGTTCGACATGCGAAGCAAGAGTGCAATGATGATCCAGTTCGACACGAGCGAGGATCCGCCGGCCGCGAGAAACGGCATCGTCAGGCCGGTGAGCGGGATCACGCGCGTCACGCCGCCGGCGACGATGAACACCTGCAGTGCGATGGCGAAGCCGAGCCCGGCCGCGAGCAGCTTGCCGAAGTCGTCCTGGCCCGCGAAGCCGATGCGCAGTGCGCGGCCGATCAGCAGGAGATAGGCGGCGAGGATCACGAAGAGGCCGACCAAGCCGATCTCTTCGCCGAGGCTCGCGAAGATGTAGTCGCTGCGAGATTCGGGGGTGTCTCCGGGGAAGCCCTGGCCGAGCCCCGTGCCCGTCATGCCGCCGTTCGCCATGCCGAAGAGGCCCTGCACCAGCTGATAGCTGGCGCCCAGCGGGTCGGCGAAGGGATCGAGCCAGTTCGCGAAGCGGTTGCCGACGTAGTCGAGGGTCTGGCTCGCGAGGATGCCGCCCACCAGAAAGAGGCCGACGCCGAGAATGATCCAGCCGATGCGCCCGGTTGCGAGGTACAGCATCGACAGGAAGAGACCAAAGTAGAGCAGCGAGGTGCCGAGGTCGCGCTGAAACACGAGCACGGCCATCGCGACGAGCCAGAACACGATCAGCGGGCCGAGATCGCGGCCGCGCGGAAACCGAATGCCGAGCACCTTCTTGCCGACCATCGACAGTGCGTCAGCATTGCGCACCAGGTAACCGGCGAAGAAGATTGCGAGCAAAATCTTCGCGACCTCGCCCGGTTGAAACGAGAAGCCGCCGATGTGAATCCACACGCGTGCGCCGTTGATCTCTTGACCGATGAACGGCAGCATCGGCAAGAGCAGCAGCACGACCGCCCCGAGGCCCGAAACAAAGGTGTACTTGTAGAGCGTCAGGTGATTGCGAAGCAGGGCGAGCACCGCAGTGGCGATGACGATGGCGATGACCGACCAGACGAGCTGGCGCACGGAGTACGCCTCCCAGCCAGTGTCGCCCTTCGATAGGTCGATGCGGTAGATCTGGGCGATGCCGACGGTGTTGAGCAGCACCGCGATGGGCAAGATCAAGGGATCGGCGTCGGGCGCGGTGAGCCGAATCGCGACGTGCAGGCCGAGCACTGCCGCGACGAAGAACACGCCCGGCAGCAGTAGTGCGTTCGTCAGTTGCTCATTGACGGTGAGATCGACGATGACCACCGCGGCAGCGCCAACCGCGAGCGCGAACAGCACGAGCGATAGCTCGAGCCCGCGCAGCAGGCGGGGCGCCCTGATTGCGGTGATGCGCTGCAGTACCGTCTCGCTCGTGCGGGGGTTCTTCTGGCGTGACTCTTCGGTGTCACTCATGCGCCATCCACCCCCAGCCTGGTGACGATGTCTCGCGCCTCTTCAAGAGATGAGGCGCTGAGCGTGCGCTCGATCTGACGACGCTCGAGGCCGTCGAGTACCGTCAGGGGAATGCCGGTGTCTTCGGCAACCGAGTGCAGCGCGAGCGAGCCGATGCCCTGCTGCACACCCTGGTAGATGATCACGGTCTCGCCGTCGGTGCCGACGAAGTAGCGGGTCTGGGTCCACTCGTAGGCGAGCGCGATACCGCCGCAGATCAGGGCGATCACGCCGAGCAGGCCGAGCGTCCAGAGCAGGCGGCGGCGGCGATTGCGGCGCTTCGTCTCGGCGATGAGCTCGTTCAGGTACTCGTCGACCCGCGGCTCGAAGTGGCTCTCTTCGACCGGCTGCGCTCGCCGCACCACGCGGCGGCGCGGCATCAGCCTGATGCGTGCGGTGCCCGTCTCGCGCACGGTTCCGGTGTCGGTCGTGGTCGCCGCTGAGCCGGCGAAGCGGGGCGTGCCCGGCTCGGTGTTCGAGGCTGGACCGGGCTGCGTCTCAACGAGCACAACCGTGACGTTGTCTGGAGCGCCGAACGAGAGCGCCTTGTCGATGAGCGAGTCGACCGCGTCCTGCAGCGAGTGACGACGCAGCAGAATCTTCTCGATGTCTTCTTCTTCGACATAGCCACAGAGGCCGTCGGAGCAGAGCAGCCACACATCGCCCGGCCTGGTGTCGAGCACGTCGGTGTCGATGTCGGGGTTGCTGTCGACGTCGCCGAGCACGCGCATGAGCACCGAGCGGCGGGGGTGCGTCTTCGCCTCTTCTTCGGTAATGCGGCCGCTGTCGACGAGCCGCTGCACGAAGGTGTGGTCTTTGGTGATCTGCTTCATCGTGCCGTCACGCAGCAGATACAAACGGGAGTCGCCGATATGGGCCAGGGCGAGCTGGTCGCCCATCGTCAAAAAGCCAGAGAATGTGGTGCCGAGACCAGAGAGCTCGGGGCGCTCACCGACGGTGGCGCGCAGCATGCGGTTCGCCTTGAGCAGTGCGTCGGCGAGCATCTTCGCCGCGGCCTCGGGGCTCGAAGGGATGCCGGTCAGGGCAGGGTTGCCCGCGGTATCGGTTGCGCCTGGAGTGCCCTCGCCCGAGGTCGGCTGATCCTCGCCCCCATCTTTTGCGAACTCATCGAGCTTTGAGATCGCCCGCGTCGTCAGCGCCGACGCGACGTCGCCGCCAGCGTGACCACCCATGCCGTCGGCAACGAGAAACAAACGATTGCCGGCATACCCGGAATCTTGATTGTTCGAGCGCACCATGCCGACATGGCTGCCGATGGCGCTTGCGTAGCCGACCGTCACAGTTATGGCCTCAGCTCAAATGTGGTGGTGCCAATGGTGACGGGGGTAAATGTCGGAACGAGCACCGTGCCGCTGACGCGGCTGCCGGCCAGCTTCGTGCCGTTGGTCGAGTCGAGATCGGTGAGCAGCCACTGGTCGCCGCTGCGGGCGAGCTTCGCGTGATAGGTCGAGGTGTATTCGTCGACGATTGCAAGGGTCGAATCGGTGCTGCGGCCGATAGTAATGACGTTGTCGTCGAGGGGGAGTGAGGTGCCGGCGGCGCTGCCCGAAGTGATGACGAGCATGCGAGCCTGCGCCGAGGCGCCGGCCGATGGCAGCGCGCCGCCCGATGGAGTGATCGGCGGGGCCATGCCCTGTGACGCTGCGCCCGCTGAGACTGGCGTGGCCGCGACCGGGGCGGCTGTCTGCCGGGCTGCCGATCCCTCGCTCGTGCTGCTGTTGTTCGGCAGTTTGCGCACGGGAGCCCCGAACAGGTCACTGCGAAGCGCGTAGACGATGGCGAAGATGAAGAGCCATAGCAACAGCAGAAAGCCGATGCGCAAGATCATCAGGGTGAGTTCGCTCACAGGCCCCTCCAGAAGTCTTGTTCGATTCCGGGCTGCGCTGCCTGGCTCGAATTGTCGCTACCTTGCGGTCGCGGGTGCGATGCTTGCGGTGCCGAGGATCGCGGCTGCTGGGTTGGTTGCGGCTGCGCTGTTTGCTGCCGGCCTACGCGTTGCCCTTGACCGGCGGCACGGCTCGGTACGAGCTGAAAGCGCAGGGGAGTCTGGCCGATCGTGATCACGGTGTCGGGGCTGAGCGCGGCCTCGCGAAAACGCTGCCCGTTGATCTTGGTGCCGTTCGTAGAGCCGAGATCGCGGGCGATACCGGCCTTGCCATCCCAGATCAGCTGCAGATGTTGGCGCGAGGCGGCAGAGTCGGAGAGCCGAATGTCGGCGTCGCTGCCGCGGCCGACAATGGTGGTGCCGGTGCGCAACTGATGGCGCACGCCCTCGACCTCGATGGTCGGCACCCATGACACGGTGCCCTCGACCTGCGTGGCGTCGATCTGCATCACGCCCGTGGTGAGCGAGTCGTCGCGCCGCAGTTCGACATCGGCCTCGCCGAGCAACTGATAACCCTGACGCTTCGCGTGCTTCTTAACCACCCCGATGAGCTCGCGCTCGAGGGTGCCGCCCATGCGAGTGAGTCGGTCGGCATCGGCGCTAGAGACGCGCACGACGAAGCGGTTCGGTGCGAGCACGCGGTCGCGGTCGACGACCACCGAGCCGATATCGAGCTCGCGCTTCAGACCCGCAGCGATTTCGACTGGTTGCACGCCCGAACGAAAGGTGCGGGCGAATGCGCCATTGACCGCACGCTCAAGACCGCGTTCGACGCTGTCGAGAATGCCCATGATGTTCGCCCTCCTCTCTCAGTACTTTTGCGCGCGCCGCATCTGCGCGCACGTATGTGTTCGGAGCCATGCTACCCGTGCTTGCTGCGGCCTTGCCCAACACCTGCCGCTGCAGGGCAAACTTGGCTTCGTTTGTTGCTTCGTTTATGTGACGTATGTGCGGCTGCCAATAGTTATGGTGCGGCCGCGGTGAGTTGCGGGCCTGCGCAACGCGCGAGAACCATCTCGTTCGTTGTTCGGTCGCTGCTGGTCGGTTGCTCGTTCGTTGCTCGTTTTGGTGAAGCCGGGGGTTGTTGCTAAGCTAAACGGGTTGTATGGTGCTTCGGCCCCGCACGACGACTTGCGCGAGTGGCGGAATTGGCAGACGCGCTGGCTTCAGGTGCCAGTGCTCGAAAGGGCGTGGGGGTTCAAGTCCCCCCTCGCGCACGAGGGGAAGTTAAGCCAATGGGCTTTCCCGATTAAGTGAATAAAGAGAAAAGGTCAGAAATCCTCGGATTTCTGACCTTTTCTTGTTTCTGTGCCGGCGTTGGCGGCGCCGTGACGGGTCACGGTGGTGACCGTGGGGATATCGGACTGGTTCTGGGCACGCCAAGTAGACCCTCTGGTGGGGGCTAGTTGGGTGCTGTTCAGTTCGGGGGTGGCGGTCGCCTAACGTTTCGGTGGCGCTTGGGCCTGCCGGATGCCGCTGGTGCAGGTGACCCCGAATTGGCCGCGCCGTTTCGCGCGGGTCTTTGGTGCGGGTTTCGGTATTGAGGCAGTGCAGACTTTCTCGATGCCGGTGATGATGCGGCGAGTGTTTTCGGCCGCGATCGCGAACGCGACGGCCAGGGTTTGAAAGGTGCGGCCACGGCCTAACCGTTTGCTTGAGTTGTGCAGGTCGACGCCGTTTGAGCGTTTGATGCTGCGGTTGCTGTTTTCTACGTGGTTGCGTTGCCCGGTGAGCTGCTTCCACTCGTCGGACATGTACTCTGCTTTTTGTAGGTGGCGGATGATGTGTGGTTCGGGTGCGACCGTGATCCTTTTCGCTGTGACCTTCGGTGCCTTGCAGGGCAGTCCGGTTGCGGGGTCGCGGTGGTCGAGCCGATCAATATGCTCTGGCATCGTGAATCTTGCGTAGCCCTCATCGTCGGGGCGGCCGTGCGGGGTAAGACGATAGCGGGAACGCTCGGCGAAGTACTGCGTATACAGCTCATCGGTGACGAGTTCGCCACTGTCCATCGGGAGGCGGTTCGTGCGCAGGTAATGCAACTGCTGTAAGTGTGATGGCATGGTCTCGAGGTAGAGGTTCCCGTCGACCATGATGACGGGGTGCCCGGTTACTTTCCCATGGAATCCGAGCCGGTTCTTGGGGTACTTGTAGGCCGTCCAGTAGCGGAGGGTGCGCACGAGCATTTGGAAGCGGTGCAGATGGTGCCGAAGCGGCAGCAGCTGCAATCGACCACCACCCAGACTTCCTTCTTATCGATCTCGGCATGCCGGGGCTCGACGGGATCGAGGTCATTCACGCTATTCGCGGGTGGTCGCGCGCCCCCATTCTTGTGGTCTCTGGTCGGGCTGGCGCAGCCGATAAAGTCGAGGCTCTCGACGCAGGTGCTGACGACTACCTCACCAAGCCCTTTGCCGTTGAAGAACTCCTTGCCCGGGTCAGGGCTCTCACTCGTCGCGTTCCGCGGGAAGAAGACACGCCCCTGGTGCATCTCGGTCGAGTCACCATCGACCTCGCCGCACACAGTGTGAGTCGTGAAGATCCCGAAGGCCGCAAACAAATCCGCTTGACCCCGACCGAGTGGCAATTCATTGAGATACTCATCCGCAACGCAGGCAAGCTCGTCACTCGGCAGACCATCCTCACCACGATCTGGGGCACGGAACACATCGAAGACACTGGCTACTTGCGCCTCTATGTCTCGCAGTTGCGCAAAAAGTTCGAAGAGGATCCCTCCCGACCCGTACATCTGCTCACTGAGCCGGGCATGGGTTACCGATTGGATGGAATGATTTCAGGAAGCGTTGATCTGTGAACAGTCCAATTTCGAAGTGTTAAACCAACCTGGAACGTCAGGTGGATGTGGTGCCGTCTTCTCAGATTGTTCCATTGGGACAGGCCTGAAGTTTCTGCGATGTGAGCGAACCGTTCGTGCTGAGACATTAGTCGCTCGCACCCTTCGCTAACAGGGCCCCGCCGGAGCCTACCGTGAGCGGCAATAGACTGGGCGGCATGAGGCGGATTGATGGGCGCAAGCTGGGGGTGTGGAGTCTTCGGTTGGATGCGATCTATTGCACGCTTCTCGGTGCGGCAGTCGCTATTTGTTCCGAGACTATCTCTGCGGTCATCGCGCTTCCGCAGGCGCTGATCGCGACTGCGGGCAGCGTGGTGGTTCTCTGGGCTGGTCTCGTGCTCTGGCTGCTCGTGAAGTTGCGCATCCAGACTGCATTGCGCGCAGTGATGGGCGTGAACATTCTCGCTGCGCTTTTGGTCGCGGTCTGCGCGCTCGCCGCAGGCACGTTGCTGGCCGTGGTCGCGGTGCTCGCTATCGCCGTTGACATTGCGATCTTTGCATGGAGCCAGGCTCTCGCGCTTCGCGCCCTGCCGACTCTGTCTACGACTCAAATCGGTTGACGTCGAGGAACGATCACGCGGCAGGCATTGCCCTGGACTGGTTCAGGGAACGGCGGTGAACTAGCACTGGGATCTGTGACGCCGTGCGATTATGCAGGTTTGCTAGAGGTGCGGAGCCCACAGGCGATGAGATAGATCGCGAGCCACAACTCGAAGGCGAACACGGGCAGCGCCGCTGCACCGGCTATGGGCCCGTTGAGGGTAATGACAGCCCAAAGCTGGCCGAGGTTGCTAATGAGCACGAGCAAGCCGCCCCCGATGCCCAGCGCCGCGAGCGGACGTGGCACCGCCCGTGAGTCCCAGAGGAGCCACCCAAGGACGACCGTGTTGACGCTGATTACTAGCCCTTGGCCGAGTAGAAACGACGCGGTGTGCATTGCCGAAACTAGTTCTGCCAGTGGCCCGGCAGACGCGTGCATCCACATCATCGCGAGCATCGGCAGCGCGCCTGCGATGATAATAGACGCTTCCACGGTGCGAAGGGTGGCAAATGTCGCTGCACGGACCGGCCCGAACCCGCGCAGCAAATTCCAGAGGAGCACTCCGGTTCCGACGCAGCCGATGGCGAGTCCGAACTCAAGGGTGACGCCGGCGGTGACGAACCCTGCGCTGTACGCAACGACAGCGACGACGGAAGTGACATGAGTTACGAGGTAGAGGATCCCCGCGGCGCGAGCATGCTGGCGTGGGGTGTGCCGAGTCGACGAGTGATTCTGGTATACGGCGTATGCTTTCATTCGTCTATCGTAGGTATACGCTGTATGCGTGTCAACACATTCCTCTCGACCGAAGCGAACGCGTCTTGATCGTGAACTCATCGTGAGCGCGGCAATCACCGTTGCAGACTCCCAAGGCTTGGAGCGGGCGAGTATGCGCGGAGTGGCAGATCAGCTGAGCGTGACCCCAATGGCGCTCTACAAACATGTAGCCAATCACTCAGAACTGATCGGCCTAATGATCGATCGCGTGATCGACGACATTCCTGCTGTTTCGTCAGCCCCAGACTGGGCAGAGACGACCAGGGCCCACATCTTCGCAGCTCGGAGGGCCTTGGCCGCTCATCCCTGGGCTCGGGAAGCGATCGAATCGCGCTCGCTGGCCACGCCGGGAACCCTGCACTATATGGACTCCTTGATGGCCGGGATGTTCGCAGGAGGGCTCTCTGCCGACCTCGTGCACCACACAATGCACGCGCTTTCTACGCGCATGTGGGGTTTCACTCGCGATGTGCTGCCAACGCCGCAGATCCCCGAGAACCCCGAGCAGCGGGCTCGTGCGATGGCTGCATTCGCAGCCTCATATCCCGCAATCGCGCAAATGGCCACGACGTCCCCTCATGCTGGGGAGGCCTGCGACGACGAAGCCGAGTTTGCCTTCGCACTTGATCTCATCCTCGTCGGCGTGCAGCGTCTGCACGCGAGTGGCTGGACGCGCTCAATCTCGGTTCACAGCGGGCTTCGTGGCGCTCAGCACCCGTGAGAAACTCCTTTGCCTTCGGAGAGTCGTGTCTGTGTCTGGCTTCATCCAGTCGTCGTGGCGGCAAGGGTGACGATGGTGCGGTCGTCACGGGCGAGCTAGTCGAAACGGGACTATCCCACCCGTTGCTTGTGTCTGTTGAAGGGGTGCCCCGAAACCGCTCGGTAAATACGTCAGGTGAGGGTGCGGGTGAGTCGCGCGACGCCTTCAGCGATCTGGGCGGAGGTGGCTGCGCCGTAGGAGAATCGCAGGAATGGGGCCGGGGGCTCGTCTACGAAGAAGTGCCGCCCGTCTCCGACGAGTACACCGGCGGCGTAGGCAGCAGCGCTGATCTGTCGGGTGTCGGCGCCGTGAGGCAGCCGTGCCCAAAGGTGGATGCCGCCGTTCGGCGCACTCTGGATGCGAATGCTCGGCAGGTGCTGGCGGATAGCGGCGTTGAGGGTATCGCGGCGTTCGGCGAGTTCAGTGCGCAGGCGTTTGATATGTCGCGGCCAAGCGTTCGATGTGAGCAGGCTCAGAGCGATCTCTTGCACCATGGGTGCGACGCAGAGGTCGTCGGCCGTTCGCGAGGCGCGGAGCCGGTCGCCCGCGGGGCCGCGCGCAATTATCGCACCAAGCCTGAGTCCTGGCGAGGCGGGCTTCGAAAGCGTGGTGACCGTGACGACGTGGCCGTCGGCATCCTCGGTGATGAGTGGTGGCGGGGTGCGCCCGTCGATGCCGAGGTGCCGGGCCCAGTCGTCTTCGATGATGAAGGCCCCATGCTTTGCTGCAAGTTCGAGTACCTGGGTGCGTCGCTCCGGGCTGAGCACTGCGCCGGTGGGGTTCGCGTAGCTGGGTTGCAGGTAGATCACGCGTGCGCGGGTGCGTTCGATCGCGTCGGCGAGTCGCTCGACGATGATGCCGTCCCGGTCGGCGGGTACTGACGCGAGGGTGAGGCCCGCACTTTGGGCGGCGAGGATCGCGCCCGGGTAGCTCGGGCTCTCGGTGATGACGGTTGAGCCCGGTTCGGCAAGGGTTCGCATCGCAAACACGAGCCCCTGTTGTCCGCCGGAGACGATGAGCACGTCGCCGGGGTCGGCTCGGTACTCGGCGGCGAATACGCGGCGAAGCTCTGGCGATCCTGCGGGTGGGGTCATCATCCACGCCCGGTTGCTCTTGGCTGCGCGCGCACCGATCCGGTGCAGTTCCTCGTTCGGAAGGAGCTCGGCTGCGAGGTATCCCCAGGAGAGCGGAATGTGCTCGGGGGTGCCGTATTCCCCCAGGCGGGACGCCCGGTCGGCATCCACGCGGGAAGGGCCGAGCGCCTGCGACTGCCACGCGAAGTCGGGCTCTGCGAGTCGCCCGCGCTCGGCGACGAAGGTGCCTCTGCCCGGCTCTGCTCGCACCAGCCCCAGGGCGCTGAGTTCGGCGAGAGCGGCGGAGACGGTGGCGGCGCTCGCCTGGAACTCTTTGGACAGTTCACGCACCCCGGGTAGCTGCTCTCCGGATGGCGCAGCTGACACCCGATGGCGCAGTAGGGCCGCAATCTCCGATGCTCTGTTATCATTGGACATGAAGCTAGTAGATAACGTTACTCATAGTTTTGCAAGTCCGTTACCGGCAAGGCCTGCTCTCGTTGCTCCGATTACGTGGGCATGAATCAGGCAGCTGTGGCGCCGCAGGACTTATCGGTCTGCGCCGCTGTCACCGGGTTCCTTTCGGCACTTTTCAACTTCGCCGGGTCGTTCTTGATCGCGCCCGGAGCAACCCGGGCGGCAGCGGCGGGGCGCCCGTGCTGGTTCGAGTGGTTGCTCTCCAAAGTGCTCGACCGGTTCTGCAGGCGCGGCTTCATGGGGTGTTGCTCCCTTTCGTCGTGACCGCGGCTGGGGCGTTCGGGAGCTCTCCGCTACTCGCGGGCTGTGAGGTTTCCCTCGCGCCTGCCCCATGCCGATGGCGAGCCCGGGGAAGGAGGCCGGCGTGAGTTCATAGGCGAGCATCACCAATCTGATTCGACGAGCCGCGCGAAACGCGAGCTGTTCCGCAGGGCGCAGCAGCAACGGCTCCACAACCTCAAAGTCTCAAGGAGATATCAATGACCACGAAGATCGCACCGACCGTCCGCTTCCTCGCCGCTACTGATGAAGATCAGTGGCGCGTCCTCTTTCGTGCCTACCGCGAGTTCTACAGACTCGAGGCATCCGAAGAAGTCGTCTCCCGCGCGTGGGGCTGGTTCATGGACCCGGCCCACGAGTGCAAAGCACTTGTTGCCGAGTCCGACGGCGAGATTCTCGGATTCGCCCATCACCGCCGGTTCTCTTCGCCATACACCGGCACGAGCCATATTTTTCTCGACGACCTCTTCACCATTCCCGCAGCTCGCGGCCGCGGAGTCGGGCGGGCACTCATCGGACGTCTCACCGACATGGCCACCGCCGAAGGCCGCGCCGGGGTGCAATGGATGACTGCGGAAGACAATCATCAAGCGCAGGCTCTCTATAACACTCTCGCCACCCGCACCACTTGGGTCACCTACGATGCCAAACCGACGCGAAAGTGATGCACCTCTGATTCGCAGGCATGCCTACCAGTCGAACTGGTGCCGTCAACGCCCTTGTCGTCTGCGGCTGAACACGCAGTTTGAACTGTGGCGACGAGCGCGGTTGCTATCAGCATCCGGCATAGGCCACCTCTCGCACGGCCAACGAGCTTGAACTCGACGGGAAGCAGGAATCTCGTCAAGGGGCAAGCGGCGCGTCTAGCGGATTCCTCCAGTAGGTCTGTACGCGCGCGCCGCTTGCGAGTTCGACAACCGCGTGACGGCGGTATCCGAGCTTCTCGTAGCGAGCGTCGTTCACGGGGTTCGAAGATTCAAGGTAAGTCGGGATTCCCGCACGGTCGTACTGTGCAAGGGCTGTGCGAAGCAGTGCCATTCCGAGCCCACGGCCGCGGGCTTCGGGCGCAACACCGAGCAGCGTTAAGTAGGCGTGAGGGCTCTTTGGTCTTGCCTCAGCGAATTGCGTGCCGGCTCGCTCCAAGGCGCTCGCCGCCTCAGGGCCAAGCAGTTCACCAACGAGGGTCTCATACGTGGCATGCGCCTCGACAGAGATCTCGTCCTCTCCCGGGGGATACCAAACGGACACCGCATGGAGGGTACTTTCTGCTTTTCCCCCTGCGCGGTCGCCGTTGCTTTCAGCTTCTCCAACCAACACTCGCGACTCTGAGAAGCGCAACGCCTCCCCGACCATGAATCGCCAGTAGGTGCTCGCCACCCGCGGGCGCGTCGTACGGTCGGGAAATGATGGCCCCCACACGGGATCATCCAAGAAAGCGGAAGTGAGAATGCGGGTCATTTCAGCGAGATCGTCATGCGTTGCCCGGCGTACTCCGGTAGGGAATGTGTTGCTTCTCACGTGAAGCTCGTCTCAATTCTGAACTGTCGAGAGTTCGGTTGCTAGTTGTCTCGGATTTGACGGCAATCGGAGCGCCTCACTCTTCGATCCCTTGAGTAACTCGATGAGGTCATCGCTGTGGGTGAGCTGTGGATGGTGTCGGGCACCGGGTACCGAGACGAGACTGACGTTTGGGAGCGCCGCAAGCTCGTCTGCGACAGCCCGGTTGAGCGGGTCGTTGCTCCCCGTGATGATGCGGATGGGGCCGGCGAATCGTTTGAGCATGCTTTCCAACTCGGCCCGCCACCTCTTCGATCCTGCAAGGGCGAGGTAGCGAGCGACGTTCGAGGCGCGCCCGCGTTTGAGGTCGTCGACGGTACTCTCGAGCATAGCCGCGCTCGCATCCGACCCGGTGAGTCGATGCGACAGCTGTGTTGCGTCAACACTGCGCAAGTAACCACTTACCAGCGGCCGCAACCTGGTGCCCGCACCCGCAAATGGTTGGAGGAAGAACGGTGCGACCAGAGTGAGCGATGAGATTCGAGAGGGAAAACGGTCTGCCGCGAGCACGGCTACGGCCGCTCCTATCGAATGACCGATGAGTTCGACGGGCTCATCGCCCAGTAGCGCAGGCAGCCAGCGCTCCCAGTCCCGAACTCCCGACCCGCCGCTCAGGCCAAGCCCGGGAAGGTCGACGGCTCGCGCTCCGATGCCTGCGGCGACCTCTGCCCAGGTGTCAGCGTTGACCGGCAGGCCCGGGAAGATCAGGCTGCTGGCACCCGATTCGCCGAGCTCGAATGTCCTCACGCCTCCAGCCTCGATGATCCTCCGCTCGTCGCCCTTCGACGATCCGAATCGGTGTGCGGCCATGTAGTCTGACCAGCGTTCTAGCGAGACTCTCACGTCGGGCATCGCGATGCGATGCTTTGCGGCGAGCTCGATAGCTGGTCCTGTCGGGTACCGATCTGAGGACAGGAAGCCGAGGGTTTCGGGATCCGCTTTGGTGGCCCATCGGGGAAGACGCTTGATGATACCGACCGGGATTCTCAGGCTTGGGACCTTCGCGCCAAGATGCAGACCAATATGGGTGAACAGCTCCTCAAGCGGCGGGGTTGCGTCGTCGAGGATCCAATACGCTCTGCCCGCAGCCTCCGGGTCGACCGCCGCCGCTGCCATGAATGTCGCCATGTAGTCGACTGTGAGCACTGGAACGAATGTGGATTTTCCTGCGGGGAGCGCGGGCGCGGTGCCCTGCCACATCTGTTCGATGGTGGTGGCGATCCCGATGTGCTGGTCTGACTCTCCGGTCGAGCTGTCGCCAATCACGGTTGCCGGATTGACGATGGTCCAGGGGATTCCGCGTTCGGTAGCCCAGGCTTGGAAGACCGCGTCCGACTCCACCTTCGATGCCTCATAGCCGCCCAGCTCGGCGTACACCGCCGCGCGGTGCTCGTCCGACCATGGCACTGAAGTGGGATCCTGGCCACCGACGCGGTAACCGGAGATGTGCATGAGACGCCTCAGCTCGGGGAGTCCGGAGGCGAAATCAATCACTTTCTCGACGATTCCGACGTTCGCAGCGCGCGCCTCTTCGGCGGGCATGCCGAATCGGAAGGATCCGGCGCAATTGTGGATCTCGGTGATGTCTGCAAAGATCGCTGCACCGCCCTCGATAATCTCAGGCGCATCGAAATCGATGATTGCGATGTTGACCGGTTGTGTCAGGCCGCGCGCGCGGAGCCAATGCAGCACCCGAGTGCCTGACTCGGTGGTTCTCACCGCCGCTGTCACGTTCGCGCCGGACTTGGCCAGAGCCATGACGAGGTGCCGCCCAATGAGACCGGAAGCTCCAAAGATCAGGGCGTGTCGCGGCGTGCTCTCGGCGCTCATCGGGTCTCCTTTGCGGTATTGATGCGATGTGCGATGAGTTCAGTCACGACATTGGCGGCTGCGTGCAACGGCTGGGTGCTCCGCGTCGCGCGTGAGACGATGACCGCGCCTTCGATCGTGGAGACGACGACGGTCGCCAAATCACGGGCCGCCTCGGTGGCGAGACCGTTTGCCTCGAAGAGATCCGCCGTCGGGGTGATCCAGGATTTAAAGGCGGTTGCGCAGGCTTGACGCAGTCGCTCGTTCTCCGCGCCCATCTCGAGGGTGACAACAGACACGGGGCAACCGAGCCGGAAGTCGCTCTCGCCGACGATGGCTACCAGGGATTCGATGACGGTGCGCGCAGCCGTGCCCGGGTCGCCCGACGCAGCCACTGCTGCCGTAATCAGCGCTTCGAACTGCTGCGCGGCGAGTTCTATCGCGGCGACCCCCATGCCTTCCTTCCCATCAGGGAAGTGAAAGTAGATCGAGCCCTTGGGCGCTGAAGCGTGCTCGATCACTGCGTTGAGACCGGTGCCGCTGTAGCCGTTGGTCTGGATGAGGTCGAGCATGGATTCTGCGAGCCGTGCCCGCGTCAGGTCTCCTTTAGATGCCATATTCAGAATAATAGACCGGTCTACATATTTTTTGCAAACGCTACGTTCGCTGAGCAACTTCGGATTTCTGCGCAGCTGAGCAACCGCTCGCGCCAACCGCCCTCACTGGTGCGAGAACAAACGGCCAGAGATCTTCGGATCTCTGGCCGTCACTCCTTCGCGGTGTGACCCCTCTGACTCAGAGGCCATCTTCGCTGACCGTCCCTACCCCCGGATGCCCGGGCGTCATGCGGGTTGAAACCGATCAGCACACCTATGCCATCGAGCTTCGCCGCTGCCGAACTCGGTGCAATTCGACGATGACGACCGCGACGACCACGCAGCTCGCCGCCCCGACGACCGTGATGACCGGCAGGAGAGCGCACGCGAGGGTTGCCAACGCGGCGAGCAGAAACACCACCGATGCAGTTGAGGAGATTCTGCTGCGAAGCAGGATCAGCCAGACCACAGCCATGAAGACCGCTACGGGCACGGTGAGCGAGAGCGAAGCCGTCGCGGTGCTCAGGTGTTCCGACGCCCCTGAGAGCAGATCGAGTTCGACCTCGATACCCGCAGAGATCGCGCCGACCGCGGCGAACAGCAGATAGTGCGCGTATCCGAACGCGAATCCGCTACTCGCCGAATCGAGTTGTTCGCCGTATTCGTGAGAGAAATACATCCACCACACCCCGGCGGCCAACACGAGACCTGCCGCGGCGAGTCCGACGATGCCGTCAACGTGCTCGCCCGAGTTCAGCGCGTCGATGATCGCATTGGCAGAGGCGAGCAGGCTCTCGCCCAGCAGAATCAGCACGAACAGGCTGTAGCGCTCAGCAATGTGATGCGGGTGCCAGGGAGTGTTTCTCGCTCGCTCGGCCCACACCGGTACAAGCACCTCGAGCACCATCGCCGGCCAGAAGCTCCAGAACTGCACCTCGGCCGAGAAGGCGATCCTCGCCACCCAAATGCACTGCACCACAGAGATACCGACCGCGTAACGCAGCGCGACCGCCCTGAGCTCCGGATCCGATGCCGCGAGCCGCACCCACTGCGCGACCATCGCAAGACGCATGATCACGTAGCCCCAGGTGACGGTCGCCCACTCGCCCTCGACCATGGCGTCGTGCACTCCAGCGGCGAGCACGAGTACGCCGCCCATCTGCACGACGGTCGTGACGCGATACAGCCAGTCGTCGGTGTCGAACGCGGAGGCGAACCAGGTGAAGTTCATCCAGGCCCACCAGATAGCAAAGAAGATCATGGCGTATGCCAACACAGTCGCCATCGCGTGACCCTCGACTATGCCGTGGTGCAGATTTTGCGAAGCCTGCGAAACAGCGATGACGAACACGAGATCAAAGAAGAGCTCGAGCGAGCTTGCGACGCGGTGCTGCTGGCGCGGATCGCGCCCCGACATGCGTACGAGGCCGAATCGCCCCAACACGGTGGTGCTCATGCGTGCGGTGGGATCCGGAACGAGGCGACGCGATCGCCCTCGACGGTGACGAATGCGGTCGATTCACCGTTGAACACTCGGCTGACCCAGCTGAATCGCAGTTCGGTGACATCACCCTCGGTGTGTGCCTCGAGGATGGTCATCTGAGCCCCCGCGCCGATTGCGTCGCTTTCGGCCCACTGGCGCACGCCATCTGGCCCGCGCAGCACTCGACCCCAGTCGTCGACGAGGCCTTCTGGGGTAAAGGCAGCGACGAACGCGCCAGTGTCTGCCGAGTTGATGGCGGTGACGACCCGCTGCACTGCTTCGGGAACCTGAATGTTGCTCATATTCTCTTCCTCCTTAATCGTTAGAGAGCGTCGCTCTGCAGAAAAGTGACGCTTGTCATCGCTCTCGGCCTATGGCGCATTTCTGTTGCACGTGACCGTTCGAAGTCAGGATCGTGTGATGGCACCGGTGCCCCCTGTGTTCGGCGAGGTCAGCAGGTGTCGAACGAAGAACCGATTCGCGTCTTCGCCCGCGTGCCGCGGCACCCCGGTGTGCCCGCCGAGGTTCGCATTCAGTGTCTTCTCTCGCGACCCTAGCGCATCGAAAAGTTCAAGCGCCATCTGCCGGTCGTTGCCCTCGTCATCCCACTGCAGCAGCATGTAAAGAGGAATGGTGATCCCGCGCGCCTGCTCGAGAATCGAACGGGGCACGTAGCTGCCGGCGAAAAGCACGGCCGCCGCAATTCGCTCATCTACCGCCGCGAGGCGCACTCCGATCGAGACCACCCCACCTGAGAAACCGACCGGGCCGCTGAGCTCGCGCAGGTCGAGCAGCGCGTCGAGCGTCGCCTGCCAATCGGGCACTGCCCGGTCTACGAGTGGCAGCACGAGGCGGTCGACCACGTCATCGGGCACCGGTTTGCCGGCAGACACGGCCTCGCGCAGCTCAAGACGAGCATCGGCGATACCGTGCGGAGCCGGCCGGTCACCCGCCCCCGGCAACTCGATCGTGGCCGTCGCGAAACCTGTCTGCGCGATGGCCTGCGCCCGCGGAAAGAGTCGAGGGCGCATCTGCTCCAGGTTCGCGGCGCCGCCAGGTTGGCCGGCGAGGATCAGCGGCACTGGCTCGGCGGCCGAGGCCTGAGCCGGCGTCCAAAGCATGCCCCGAATCTCGCCGAGGGTGAATTCGCGCTCGATCACGTCGTCGAAGCGCTGAAGGGAAGTGAATTGCATGGTCGTTCCTTTGGGAGTGCACTGCTGTCGGCGCTCCCGAGCGACCTATCGCCCGACCGTGACCCCGAGGGGGAGCACCCACGTCGATTCGTTCACGGGTACCACCTCCTCGTTCTGCTTGTGTCACGGACACGGGAAGAATAACAGATTGTCTTCCAGACGATGCCGATCCACCCATCTCAGAAGTCGTCGCTTGCGAAGTTTCGAATGCAGATCGCCAGATTCCAGCTCACCGGGTATGTTGAAGCGATGTGCACTCGTTTTATCTGGTCATCTGATGGAAGCCCCGGCCAGGGACACGTATTGGTCGCTCGTGGCATGGACTGGTACGAAGAGACGAGCACCGTGCTCGCTATTCGTCCACGGGGTGCCGTGCGGGAAAGCCGACCCGGCGATGCGGCAAGCTTCACCTGGACGTCTCGGTACGGCAGCGTCGTCTCGCTCATGTACGGCAAGCTCGTCGCTGACGGCATGAACGAGGTTGGGTTGCAGTCGAGTGGTCTCTACCTGGCCGAATCCGACTATGGCGAGCGCGATGCGCGGCGACCAGCAATCGACCTGTACGTCGTCATCCAGTACATGCTCGACAATTTCTCGACAGTCGCCGAAGCAGTGAAGTGGCTCACTGAGAGCGATGTGCAGATCGTCCCCCTCAATATTGGTGGGCGCCCGGGCACCGGCCACATCTCTCTCGCCGATGCGAGCGGAGACTCGGCAATCATCGAGTACCTCGGTGGTGAGCTCAGCTTGCACCACGGGCCTCAGTTCAGCGTCATGACGAACTCTCCTCCGTACGACGAGCAACTCGAGCTCGAGCGCCGCTACGCGGGTCTTGGTGGCGTCGCGCCGCTTCCCGGGGGGCACGATTCGCGGGATCGCTTCGCCAGAGCGGCTTTCTACACTGCGCAGCTGCCTGCCACCGATGATCGTCGGCTCGCGACGGCCCAGGTGCTCAGCGTGCTTCGCAACGCGGCGATTCCCTACGGAGTCGGCGACATCGCCCAGCCGAATGGTGCGACAACACGCTGGCGTACGGTGTCGGATCTGAAAAATGGCAGATACTACTTCGAATCGACACTGTCGCCGAACGTCGTCTGGGTCGATTTTGACAAGGTATCGTTCGAACCCGGACCGGAGCTCGTGCTCGACGCCGAGACTCCCGATCTCGCGGGAGAGCAGAGCCGCGCGTTCATGCCCGTCGCATAAGGTCTTCGCGGGCGAGGGGGAATTTCTCGTCTTCGCGCCGGGTTGTTCCCTGCATGCGCGCCGTCGATGTTCTGGTGATCGGGGCCGGTCAGGCCGGTCTCTCTGCCGCGTACCATCTGCAGCGCCGCGGCTTCGTGCCCGCGACCCGCGCAACCGAGGGCGACCGCAGCTTCGTCGTGCTCGATGCCGAGGCGGGCCCTGGCGGCGCCTGGCGGCACCGCTGGGAGACGCTGCGCATGGAGACGGTCAACGGCATTCACGAGCTGCCCGGATTCGCGGTACCACCGGCCGACCCGCAGGCGGCGAGCCGAGACGTGCTGCCTGCTTATTTCGCCGAGTACGAAGAGCGTTTCTCGCTTGACGTGCAGCGTCCGGTTCGCGTCACGGCCGTGCATTCGGGTGGCGAGGATCCCCGATCCCCGCTGGTCGTCGAATCCGATGCGGGGCAGTGGGCCGCGAGCTATGTGATCAGCGCGACCGGCACATGGACGCGCCCGTTCTGGCCGCACTATCCCGGTCAAGAAACCTTCAAGGGCCGCCAGCTGCACGTGCACGACTACGTTTCGGCCGACGAGTTCGCGGGGCAGCGCGTCGTGATAGTCGGCGCCGGCATCTCGGCGACACAGCTGCTCGAAGAGATTTCTCGGGTGGCAGAGACCTTCTGGGTCACGCGCACCGCGCCGGAGTGGGTGGAGCGTTTCGACGAGGCCACCATTCTCGCCTCGCTCGCCAAGGTCGATGAGCGCACGCGAAGCGGTCTGCCGCCTTCGAGTGTCGTGCGCGTCACCGGAATGCACCGCACGCCCTGGGTCGAGCGCGCCGACGAGCGCGGGGTGCTCGTGAGGCACCCGATGTTCGAGAGCATCGAGGATCACGGCGTGCGCATGCCCGATGGTTCCTTCGAGCGGGCTGATGCGATCCTTTGGGCCACCGGCTTCCGCGCCGAGACCAGGCACCTCGCACCGCTCGGCATCCGCACCGCCGAGGGCGGCATCAGGGTCGATCGCGGCCGCTCGCTCGATGAGCCCCGACTGTTCGTGATCGGGTACGGCGCATCGCAGTCGACCATCGGCGCCAATCGGGCCGGTCGTGACGCGGTGCGTGCGATCCTTGCCGACCCGTCGTTCGCCAGCCGGGCTCGCGTGATCCCTCCCCTCCTCGAAGCAAGTAGGCACTAGGTGTTGTCTGAACTCGGGCGAGGCAACACCTACTGCCCATCTGCTTGAGCAGGGCGATCAAGCTTGAAAAAATTTTTCCGCGAGCGTGTCGATTCCGAATACTCTGGTTCGACGTAGTGAGTAAGAGGGATCAACCGGTCCTTCGAAGCACACCAACATTGGAGTCATCATGAAGTACATGCTCATCATGCGCGCAGTCGATCAGGCAAAGGTCGAGGAGTACCAGCAGCGCCCATTCGAAGAAATCATCGCCGAGATGGGCGCCTACAACGAGGCCATGATCAACGCTGGCGTCATGGTCGACGGGGCCGGCCTGTCAGACGCCTCGGAGGGCGCGGTGGTCGTGTTTGGCGACGGCGATCCAGTTGTCACCGACGGCCCCTACGGCGAGCTGCGCGAACTGTTCAACGGGTTCTGGATGCTCGAGGTCTCGTCAAAAGAAGAGGCGATCGAGTGGGCCCGCCGGGCCCCACTGGGTGAGGGCTCGCAGATCGAGGTGCGCCGCGTTACTGGCCCCGAAGACTTTCCGCAGGACAACGAGTGGATTCAGAAAGAGCAGGAGTGGATCGCCGAGGGCAAGGCCCGCGGCTAACCACACGTCAATCACCTGATGCCCGCGCCGGATTCAACTGCCGAGGTGGCCTCGATCGCGAGAGTGGTCGAGGCCACCTGGCGCATCGAGGCCGCCAAGATCGTTGCGACGCTTACGAGGTATGTGGGCGACTTCAGTCTCGCCGAGGATCTCGCGCAGGATGCGCTCGCCGCAGCGATGAGTGAGTGGCCGCGCTCGGGGGTGCCGGCCAACGCTGCCGCGTGGCTGACGACGACGGCGAAGCGGCGGGCGATCGACGGTTGGCGCAGGCGCGAGAATTTTGAAAAGAGGATCCCGCTACTCGCCGATGAGCAACGAGCGATTGAGGGGGTCGACGCCACCGAGCTGCCCTGGAACCCCGATGACATCGACGACGATGTGCTACGTCTCGTGTTCATCTCGTGCCACCCGGTGCTTTCGCGAGAGGCGCAGCTCGCGCTGACGCTGCGAGTGGTCGCGGGCCTTACCACCGAGCAGATCGCCAGGGCGTTTCTGCTGCCGGTGTCGACGGTGCAGCAGCGCATCGTGCGGGCGAAGAAGACGCTCGCGAAGTCTGAGGTTCCATTCGAGTTGCCCGCCGCGTCAGAGCGCCAGGCAAGGCTCGGCGGGGTGCTCGGCGTGCTCTACCTGATGTTTTCTGAGGGGCACGTTGCTACCTCGGGCAAGGATTGGATGCGCCCTGAGCTCGCGCTCGAGGCGCTGCGCTTGACCCGTATGGTCGCCGCGCTGATGCCCCGCGAGCCGGAGACCTACGGTCTCGTGGCCCTCATGGCATTCACGGCGTCTCGTTTTCCGGCCCGGCTCGACGCCGAAGGTGGCCCGGTGCTGCTCGGCGACCAGCAGCGCTCCCGGTGGGATAGATCGCTCATCGGGCTTGGGGTTCGTTCGCTCGATCGCGCCAGAAGCTTATGGACGCAGCGATCCGCCGAAAGCGGCAGATCTGAATCAGGCACGTATACTCTGCAGGCCGAGATCGCCGCGTGCCATGCCTTAGCGCCGCGTTTCGAAGCGACCGATTGGCGGCGTATCTCCGAGTTGTACGGGCAGCTCTGCCTCGCCGCACCGTCACCCATTACCGAGCTCAACCGGGCGATCGCGGTGGCCGAAGCAGACGGGCCAGCTGCCGGGCTCACCCTCGTCGACCGACTCGCCAATGCGAAGTCGATCACGTCGTTCCATCTGATCCCGAGCGTGCGCGGCGAACTGCTCGCTCGTCTCGGCAGAAACGGTGAGGCAGTCCGCGAGCTGGAACGAGCGGCCGAACTCGCGACGAACGATCGCGAGCGGGCGGTGCTGCGGCAAAAGGCGCGGCGACTCTGCGAGGGGGCACCCCTCATCGACTTCCCGACCGAGTGAGTGGGCGACGGCGGAGTGGGCAGCTGCGTTACGCCAGGTCATCGAGTAGGCCTCAGCTGTGCTCGCGTTCTCCTTCGCGCAGCTCGGCGAGCATGCTGAGGACTGCGGCGGCGGTGCTTGGATCCGAGATCCTCGCCTGCGCGGCGCTCTCGCCTGAGCCAACCTTGATCCCGAGATCCTCGGACTCGAGCGAGGCGAAGACGTCTTCGTCGGTCACGTCGTCTCCCAGAAACAGCACGGGTGCGTCGGGAAGCGCGGATCTAATGCGACGGAGCATCGAGCCTTTGTCTGACGGCCGGAGCATGAACTCGCGCACCTCCTTGCCGGTCCTCACGTGCATGCCGGCATCGATCCCGAGCTGCACCGCCGCGGCGAGGAGTTCGGAGGCATGCGCCCGGTCAGCCACTGCCCTCGTGTGCACCGCGAGACCGAACGGTTTTTGCTCGAGGTACACGCCGGTGACGTCGCGGAACATGCGGTTGAGTCGCACTGCGAGGCGCTCGAGGCGCTGCGCCTCCTGCGCGCTCGGCGCCTGAAGCGAGGGCTCGGCGTCGGCGTTCGCGCCTCCGTCGGTGCCGGCCTCGATGCGCGCCGTCTCCAGACCGCTGAGTTCGGCGCCGTGCGATCCAGAGACGATCCAGGCGTTCGAATCGAGGCCCGTCGCCGCGAGGCTCGTCAGCGATCTGCCCGAGAGCATCACGACTCTGACGCCATCGGATGCGGCGAGCACATCGAGGGCGTGCTGCGCTTTGGGAAGAATCTTCGCGTCCTGCGGTCTCGTCACCAGTGGTGCCACGGTGCCGTCGAAGTCGACCGCCACGATCAGATTCCGGTGTGCTGCAAGTCGCCGCACTTCGGCCGCGATGCGGTCTGGAACGCTGGGCGCGATCGCCGCGAGGGGTTCTCTCGACTGCGCCTTCTCCTGAGCCGCTCGCCACTCTGCGGTGGAGAAAACCGCGTTCAGAAAAGACTCGGTCCAGTGCGTCACGTCGCGTTGCCGCACGGTTTCGCGCATCGCGCGCATGCGGCGCTGCTGCTCGGCCCGCGGCATGTGGACTGCGCGAAGAATCGCCGCCTTCAATCCCTCGATGTCGTGAGGATTGACCAGCAGCGCTCCCTGCAGCTCGTCTGCCGCACCCGCGAACTCACTCAGCACGAGGACCCCCGTGTCATCGAGACGGCAGGCGGAGTACTCCTTGGCGACAAGGTTCATTCCATCCCGAAGCGGCGTGACGAGCATGACGTCGGCTGCGAGGTAGAAGGACACCATCTCCTCTCGGCTGTAAGCCCGGTGAAGGTAGACCAGAGGGGCGTGGCCGATATCGCCATGCTCACCGTTGAGGCGCCCCGCCGTCGTTTCGACCTCGTCTCGCAGCGCCCGGTACGCTTCGACCCGCTCACGACTGGGGGACGCGATCTGCACGAATACGACCTCGGACGATTCGAGCTCCTCGTCTGCGAGCATCTCTTCGTAGGCCTTGAGCCTGTGGTGGATCCCCTTCGTGTAGTCGAGGCGGTCTACCCCGAGCATGAGCGTGCGCGGGTTGCCGAGTTCTTCTCGAATCTCGATCGCTCGCTGGCGCACATCGCTCCGCCGGGCCATCTGCTCGATCGACTGCATATCGATGGAGATCGGAAACTCTCGTGAGAGCACGGATCGCGTTGCCGCGGGCTTGTCGGGCTTGTCGGGCGTGGGGACGAGGACCGAGTTCTCACTTGTCGCGTACCCGGCGATGCGCTCGGCGGCTTCGCGGAAGGCGCTTGCATCGGCTTCTCGCTGAAAGCCGAGAATATCCGCTCCGAGCAGCCCCTCGATGATGCGCCTTCGCCAGGGAAGCTGCGCGAAAAGACGCGTGGGAGGAAACGGGATATGCAGGAAGAAGGCGATGATGAGGTCGGGGCGCTGGGCGCGGAGCATCTCGGGTACGAGCTGGAGCTGATAGTCGTGCACCCACACGAGTGCTCCTGGCGCCGCGATGCGAGCGACCTCGTCGGCGAAACGGCGGTTGATCTCGCGGTAGCGTTCCCACCACTCGCGGTGGTACTCGGGTTGGGCGATGACGTCGTGATAGAGCGGCCACAGCGTGCCGTTGGCAAAACCTTCGTAGTACAGCTCGATGTCTTCGCTGCTCAGCGGAATCGGCACGAGCTGCATCGAACCCAGCTCAAAAGGCTCGATGACCTCGTCGGCGTTTCCGGCCCACCCAACCCATAGGCAGCCCAGCTCTTCGACGACCGGCCCCACCGCAGAGACCAGCCCGCCGGGCGAGGGCTTCCATGAGTTCGTTTCGCCGCCGTGCTCCACCCGATCCACTGGGAGCCGGTTCGACACCATGACGAGGCTTCTGCCCCTCTTCTGCTGCGACACGAGCTCGTTCGCCCCCCTCGACACTCGGACACCCTTTCGGTGCATCGACAGTGTTTCGAATTGCGCGCTCGCTTGGCAAGGGCTTGCCGAGCGGGGCACGAAACGGTAAGAGTGGATGAGGAGAGCAAGGAGCAGCGTCTATGAGCACTGGGCATGTCGGGATCGTGTGGAACCCATCGAAGACCTCGCGCGAGGATCTGGAGGGCGCGCTTGCGCAAGCTCTCGAGCGCACGCTGAGCGGTGCATCAGAGGTGCGAGTCTCGTGGCACGAGACGAGCGAGGACGACCCCGGGCGTGGGGCAGCGAAGGATGCGATCGCTGCCGGGGCGGATGTCGTGCTCGCCGCGGGCGGCGACGGTACAGTTCGCGCCGTGGCCGAGCATCTAGCCCAGGCCGATGCCGGCGCCGAGCTCGGCATTCTTCCTCTCGGCACGGGCAACCTGCTCGCCCGCAATCTCGGCGTGCCGCTGAAAGATTCCGTTGCCGCATTCGAGCGCGCGCTGACCGGCGAGGCGATCCCTCTCGATATCGGCTGGGCCGAGCTCGCACTTGGCGGCAATGGCGAGGGCGGGCGCTTTGCCTTCGCGGTGATGGCCGGCTTCGGGGTGGACGCGCACATGATCACCGAGACGGACGATGACCTCAAGGATCGAGCCGGGTGGCTCGCCTACGTCGAATCGATGGGCCGTGCTCTCTCCGCGAGCGAGGTCATCGAGATTCGGCTCTCGAGCGCTGACGGCAAACTCACGACCGAGCAGGCGCACACGCTGATCGTCGGCAACTGCGGCAGCTTGCAGGGCGGTATGACGCTGCTTCCCGACGCCGACCCGGCCGATGGCGAACTCGACCTGCTCGTGCTGAGCGCCGACAGCATCCCCGGGTGGGCGGATACGATGCGAAACCTGGTGTGGGATAACGGTCTGAGGCGCCTCCTCAAGCCGTCGTCGGGCGAAGAGGATCAGGCCAAGAGCAGCGACAGCGCGACGCATCGACGCATCACCGCACTTACGGTCGAACTCGATGAGCCGCGGGTCTTCGAGGTCGACGGCGACGCGCTCGGTGAGACGAGTCGCGTCGAGATCTGGGTGCAGCCGGGGGCTATTCGGGTGCGCTGACTTCTCGGCTTTTGAGACGTCGCGCGAACGCTCGCTCCCAGCGCGCGCAGCTCACCTCGGCGAGATCACGAGCTCATGCGTCGTGGTGCTCGTCTTCGAGGATCGGGTCGTCAGCGTGACCCAGCTCCCATTCGAGCAGCTCGTTCTCGCTCATCGCATCGAGCAGAGAATCGGCTGAGACCCGGGGAATTCCGGAGAGCAGAGGCTTGCTGAAGTCTCGCCGCGGCGGAGTTGCCGCTTGCAGTCGCGCGATGACGGTGCCGGCGCGAGCGATCGAGACCTCTTCTCCGCGCTCGACAAGGCGCAGCAGCTCTGAGAGGCGGGTCTTGGCCTCTTGCACGTTCACGGTGGTACTCCTATGCAGAGCGTAACTTGGTCTGGTCTACTTGACCGGACCAATCGTGTCCAAGAGTTGCCGCCGTGATTTCGGGGGGAACGAGATCGGGAATGTTCTATTCATCAAAATGATGAATAGTGTGCTAGCCTGTGACCATGGCAATCGAATTCTTCGCACAGCACCCAGGCGGTGACGTCGTTCCCAGCGCGATCGAGCCGTTCAAGTTTCCCGGAGGGGAGTGGCACCTGCGGCTTCCGGCTGAGCCCGAGATTCCAGCGTACGCCCGGGTCAACGGCTGCACGGCCGACGACCTCGTGCTGCTCGGCCTCTGGGCAGACAGCGCGCATCAGGCGGGCCACCGCGCGATCGCGCACATTCCCTACCTGCCGGCGGCGCGCGCCGATCGGGGCACTCCCTTCGGCGCGAGGGTCTACGCGAACATGATCAACGCGGCTGGCCTCGACGAGGTGGTCGTGTTCGACCCACACTCGCCGGTCGCGCCGGGTCTCGTGCAGAACATCAGAATCGTCTACTCGGCCGAAGTGCTCGCCGACGTGCTGCGCGAGGCAGGCGAAGCCGACGCCTACAGCGCGGTGCTCGCCCCCGACAAGGGCGCGGTCGAGCGGGCGTCGAAGGCGGCCGACGCGCTCGGGCTGCCGCTCTTCACCGCGACGAAGACCCGCGACTTCGACACCGGCAAGCTCACCAGTTTCGAGGTGCCGCAGCTGCCGCGAAGCGGCAGGATCCTCGTCGTTGACGACATCTGTGACGGAGGCGGTACGTTTCGCGGCCTCGCAACCGCCGCTGGTATCGGGCGCGACCGCCTGGGCCTCTGGGTGTCGCACGGCATCTTCTCGGGAGCCGCCGGCGAACTCACGGGTCACTTCGCCCAGATCTTCACCACCGACTCCCACCCCGGCGCCCGCCGCGCAGACGTCGGCGCCCACGTCACCGAACTTGCCCCGTACCTCGAGTCAGAGAGGAACTGACCATGCACACCACCGACCGTTTCGCCCCCATCCGTGCACTGATGATGACCGACGTGTACAAGCTCGGCCACATCGAGCAGTACCGCCTCGCGGGTACTCCCGAGATCGTCTACTCGAACTGGACCAACCGCGGCAGCCGCATCGATGGCGTCGACCACGTCGTGCACTTCGGCCTGCAGGCCTTTCTCATCAAGCTCGGTGAATGGTTTGCTCCGTTCTTCGCGGCGGAAGAAGACCTCGTGTGCGAGCTTTACGAAGAACGCCTCGCGCAGATTCTCGGCCCGAATACGATCGGCTCAGATCACATTCGTGCGCTGCACCGGAAGGGTTACCTACCGCTCAGCTTCTCCGGCGTCGAAGAGGGCACCCCGGTGCCGGTGCGCGTGCCGTCGTTCGTGTTCTGGAACACCGACGCCGAGTTCTTCTGGCTGACGAACTACATCGAGACCATCGTCTCTGCCGAGATCTGGCAGCCGTCTACCTCGGCGACAATCGCGCGCGAGTTGCGGCGAGTGCTCGACGAGGGCGCGGTGCGCACCGGCGGCGACCCCGCCGCGGTCGACTGGCAGGGGCACGACTTCTCTTTTCGTGGCATGTCGAGCGTTGAAACCGCTGCGGCGTCTGGCGCGGGTCACCTGCTCAGCTTCAGCGGCACCGACTCGCTGCCGTCGCTCGATTGGATCGAGCGCCACTACGGCGGCGCCTACGTCGCCGGCTCCGTGCCCGCCACCGAGCACAGCGTTATGTGCACCGGCACGTCGGTGCTCGGCGAGCGCGAGATGTTCTCTCGCCTGATCGACCTGTACCCGGCAGGCATCTTCTCGGTCGTGAGCGACACCTTCGACCTGTGGACCGTGCTCACCGACTTCTTGCCCGCGATGAAGGATCGCATCTTGGCGCGCGACGGCAAGATGGTGATTCGCCCCGACTCGGGCGACCCCGTCGACATTCTCTGCGGCACGGCGGCCGAGCTGGGCGCCGGCACCACCCCCGCTGAGAAGGGCGTGATCGAGTTGCTCTGGGACACCTTCGGCGGGACGGTAAACGACGCCGGCTTCAAGGTGCTCGACTCGCACATCGGCGCCATCTACGGCGACTCCATCAACCGCGAGCGCGCCGCGCGCATCATCGACCGTCTCGCGGCGAAGGGATTCGCCTCGACAAACGTGGTGTTTGGTGTCGGCTCCTTCACCTACCAGTTCAACACGCGCGACACGTTCATGAGCGCGGTCAAGGCGACGTGGGCGCAGGTCGACGGCGTGGGCTACGACCTGCAGAAAGACCCGGTCACCGATGGTGGCACGAAGAAGAGCGCGCGCGGCAGGCTCGCAGTCACCCGCGACGGGTACGGTGCCCTGCGCCTCATCGAGCAGGCAACCCCGGCCGACGAGGCAGCGAGTGAGCTGCAGCCTGTCTGGGCCGACGGCGAGTTCGTGCGCACCCAGACCTTCGCCGAGGTGCGTGAGGTGTTGGCGGCGGCGAAGTGACCGCGGGCTCTGGGGTGAGTTCGATGCCCGAAAAGGATCAGGGCCGACTGGCGGGGGGCTGGCAGCAGCCCCTCGTCTCGGTCGACGTGGTGGCGCTTTCGTGGCGCGACGAGCAGCTGCGATTCGCGCTGCATGAGCGGCCCAACGAGCCGTTTGCGGGGCGACGCGCGCTGCCAGGGGTGCTGCTGTTGTCAGGCGAACTGCTGGGCGGCGCAGTGACACGTGCGCTCGAATCGAAGCTCGCGCTTGCGGGGGACCAGATTGCGCACGTGGGCCAGGTCGGCGCGTTCGACGGTACCAATCGCGATCCTCGTGGCGCCACAATCTCGATCGCGCACCTCGCCGTCATCTCAGACTCGGAGGGTGAGTTACCGCTCGGAAGCTGGGCTGCCAGCGCCGATGGGCTGCCCTTCGATCACGACGCGATCGTCGCGGCCACCTTTGCAGAGCTCGGCCTGCGTCTCTGGAATGACTGGGAACTGACCCGGGCGATCCTCGGCGAACAATTCACGACCAAATCGGCGCTTGCGCTTTCGCACCGACTCGATGCGGTGCCGGGTCGTGCCTCAAACATCGCCCGGTGGCTTGAGGCGACCGGGCGAGTGCGCCGTGCAGGTTCGAGCGGTCGGGCGGCCGTCTGGCAGTGGGAATCGCCGGTACAGTAATCACCAGTGCGCATTGCGGCGCGAGTTGAGCGGAGGCAGAAATGACCGGAACTTTTTGGGGTGAACGCCCCGACGAGTCGCTGCGGGTGGGGCCAGGGTTTCGCCTCGAAGACGTCGATCCCGACTCGAAGCCTGGCACGAACGCCAACAAAGCCGAGGGCCTCGCAGAGCTCGCCTCGAGCGCACAAGAGCTGCGCGAGCTGCAAGAAAAGCTCTTCGCGCAGAGCCGAGAGGGCGCGCCGCAGCGGCTGCTCGTCGTATTGCAGGCGATGGACGCAGCGGGTAAGGGCGGCATGGTCAACCACGTGTTCGGGCAGCTCGAACCATACGGCCTCGAACTCACCGCGTTCAAAGCACCGAGCGAGGAGGAGCGGGCGCACGACTTTTTGTGGCGCATCGAGCCGCGCGTGCCGGGGCCCGGGGTCATCGGGCTCTTCGATCGATCGCACTACGAAGACGTGCTGATTCAGCGCGTGCGCGGGTTTGCGCCGCCCGAGGAGATCGAGCGCCGGTATGGCGCCATTGCCGAGTTCGAGAAGCGCATTGCCGACGAGGGTGTGCACATTATCAAGATCATGTTGCACGTGTCGCCCGAAGAGCAGGCCTCGCGCCTGCTCGATCGTCTCGATACCCCCGAGAAGCACTGGAAGTACAACCCGGGCGACGTCGACGAGCGGCTGCACTGGAAGAGCTACATGGAGGCGTTTCAGATTGCCATCGAGCGCACTCACGCCGATCACGCGCCCTGGTTCGTGGTGCCGGCGAACGCGAAATGGTACGCGAGGGCGGCGGTGCAGCGCATCGTCATCTCGAGGCTGCAGCGCATCGCGCCAGAGTGGCCGGCCGTGAAGTTCGACGTGGCGACCGAGCGCGAGCGCGTGCAGCAGTCGCTCGGGTTGAGCTGGCCGTAGCGGCGGGTTGCGGTGCCTCTTCTGCATTAGAGACGGAATTCGGGCTCGTGAAACCTACCCGATAAGTCGGCGCTGGATCAGCTCTGCACTGCGCTGCACCCAATGGATCAGCTCGTCTTGGCCCAACTGGTTCGGCGCACTGCCCACCTGCGATGTGTAATACGTGACTGCAAGGGCAGCGATGGGGTGCTCCTCGCGATCAACGATGCAGGCGGCGATCGACGAGACTCCCGGGGTGACATCATCGCTCACGAATCCATACCCCCTCCGTCGCACTTCACTAAGCATTCTGCGCAGCTTCGGAGGAGAGTCGGGGCCGGTTCCCTGAAGCGTCGAAAAGGAGCTGCCAGTCGGATAGAGGGCTCGCACCTGCTGTTCAGGAAGTTTGGCGAGCAGCACGCGACCACTGGCAGTGAGGTGGGCGGGCAGCGTCACCCCCTCATCGGTGACGAGCGGTGGTCGTTTTGGTGCGCGCTCTTCGAGCACGTACAGCACGTCGCGCCCATGCAGCACTGATAGGTGGGCGGTTTGCTTCACCTTGCGCACGAGTTGGC
>CALCJF010000022.1 GCA_937967375.1 uncultured Leucobacter sp. | reverse complement strand
GCCGTGCGAAAGCACGCTGGCCTCATGGTGCCGGGCCCCGTGCAGCGAGCAATGGTTGCGGCGCTCTCGGATGAGGCGCACGTCGATGAGCAGCGCGCCCGCTATCGGGCCCGCCGCGATGTGCTGCGCCCGGCGCTCGAAGCCGCGGGCTTTCGGGTCGATGGCAGCGAGGCGGGCCTCTACCTGTGGGTGACGCGAGGCGTCGGCGCCTGGCAGACCATCGCCGAGCTCGCCGAACTAGGCATCGTCGCGGGCCCGGGCCTCTTCTACGGCGACTATTCGCCGAATCACGTGCGGCTTGCGCTCACCGCCAGTGACGCCGACATCGCCGAGGCGGCCCTTCGTCTGCGACAAGGCACGCCGAGCAGCCGCAGTTGAATCGGGCGCGCGGGGGCGCTCGATCCTTGCCCGAAAAACCAACATTATTTCGATATCAAGATAAATTTCGCAATTGCTGCAAGTGAGTGCGGGTCATTCGAGCCCGGGTAACGGGCTAAGCTGAAGAGTGTCGCCTACATCAGGGCGCAACACACTGCACCGAACTCACGAGGAGGCAACGTGACCGAATCGACGCAGGGACAGACCGCAAGGCTGACTGTGAACGGACGCGAGGCAGAGCTGCCCGTGCTGACCGCAACTGACGGAAACCCCGCAATCGACGTCAGCACACTGACCCGTCAGACCGGTTACACCGCGCTCGACTACGGTTACGTCAACACCGCATCGACCAAGTCTGCGGTGACCTTTATCGACGGCGACGAGGGCATTCTGCGCTACCGCGGGTACCCGATCGAAGAGCTCGCCGCGAAGTCGAGCTTTCTCGAGGTGGCCTATCTCTTGATCTACGGCGAGTTGCCGACACCGAACCAGCTCGCAGCATTCGACGGCGAGATTCGCCGCCACACGCTGCTGCACGAAGACATGCGCTACTACTTCGAGGGCGTGCCGCACACTGCACACCCGATGGCGGTGCTGTCTGGCGGCCTGCAGACGATGTCGACCTACTACGAAGACTCGCTCGACACCTCGGTCGAAGAGTTCGTGCACGTCAACACGATTCGTCTGCTGGCGAAGCTGCCCGTGCTGGCCGCATACGCGCACAAGAAAACGATCGGGCAGGCGTTTCTCTACCCCGACAATAACCTCAGCTTCGTCGAGAACTTCTTGCGCCTCAACTTTGGCAACCGCGCAGAAGACTACGTGCTCAATCCCGTGCTCGTCGACGCGCTCGACAAGTTGCTGATTCTGCACGCAGACCACGAGCAGAACGCGTCGACATCGACCGTGCGCCTCGTCGGCTCGACCGGTGCAAACATGTTCTCGTCGGTCTCTGCCGGAATCAACGCGCTCTCGGGCCCGCTGCATGGCGGAGCGAACGAGGCCGTGCTCGACATGCTCGGCCAGATTCAAGAGAGCGGCATGGGCGTGCAGGCCTTCGTAGAGAAGGTCAAGAACAAAGAAGCGGGCGTCAAGCTCATGGGCTTCGGTCACCGCGTCTACAAGAACTACGACCCTCGCGCCCGCATCGTGCGCGAGAGCGCTGGCAAGGTGCTGGCAGAGCTCGGCGTCAACGACCCGCTGCTCTCACTTGCGCAAGAGCTTGAGCAGATCGCCCTCGAAGACGACTACTTCAAGGAGCGCAAGCTCTACCCGAACGTCGACTTCTACACCGGCGTCATCTACAAGGCCATGGGCTTTCCGACTCGCATGTTCACCGTACTGTTCGCGATCGGCCGCCTGCCCGGCTGGATCGCCCAGTGGCGCGAGGCACGCGAAGACCCGCAGACCAAGATCGGTCGCCCGCAGCAGCTCTACATCGGTTCGCCCGAGCGTCACCTGAACCGCTGATTCACCCATACGGCTTTCTTGCAGAGAGGAGCCGTCGCGGGGGTACCGCTCGCGTTTGTGAGCTACTCCTTCGCGACGGCTCCTTACCTGTTCTTTCGGCGGGGATCGCGAAACGCTGTCAAGCGACCGTGTGCTTCGCGATCCGACCCGTTGAGCAGCGTCTTTTGCACCGAGAATGAGTTTCTGTTAACTTACGAGTATCTTCATGAGCGTGGGGGCGCCGTGTGATTGTTTTCACACCCATCACGTGACAGGGGACACGACTTGGATTTCGCCAACCGCTCAGCCGACGGTCTTCCCGAGTCGGAACTTATCGCCGCCTCGCGCGATGGCGATCGAGATGCCTACGCAGAACTCTGGACACGACATCGAGCTGCTGCGGTGCGCGCCGCCAAACCGCTTGCATTCAACAACGCTGAAGACGTGGTCTCGGACTCTTTTATCGCTATCTGGGAGCAGATGCAGAGAGGCGGAGGTCCGACAGGTCACTTTCGTGCCTATCTGCTGTCAACGGTTCGCAACCGGGCGGTGACTCGCTATCACGCCGAGAGCCGGGTGCAGGTGGTTGCCGAGGTCGACGGTGATCCTGTGCAAGACAGCTCCCACGGGCTTGAGGCCGCAGAGCAGCGACGCGACGTGACAGTTGCTTTTCGCTCGTTGCCCGAACGCTGGCAGCAGGTGCTCTGGCTCACCGAGGTCGAACAGATGCCGAGAAATGACATCGCGGCGAAACTGGATCTCAGCCCAAACTCCGTCTCGGCGCTCACTAGACGAGCAAAAGAGGGTCTCAAGATCGCGTGGCTTGAAGAGATACTGCCGTCGCCTGAGCAGCAAGTGCACCCGCAGGTGCAGGGACTGTTGCCAAGGTTTGTGCGCGGCAGTCTCGGGGCGAAGGACAGGGCAGCTGTGCGCTCGCACCTCACTTCGTGCGCGCTATGCCAGGCAACAGCGGATCAGATCAAGCAAGAGAACCATAGACTCGGAGGAAAATCGGCGGGTGTGCTTGGCTTGGTGCTCGTCGGAGGGTCGACCGCAGTGGGACAGAACGTCACAGCGGCCGGCGCAACCTCTCTTCTCGCAGTGCTGCACAATATGGGCCTGCTACCCAAGCTGCTTGCTCTCGGTTCGGCTGTGCTACTTGCTGGAGCGGCGATAGTGATCGCAGTGCTGGTGCAGCCTCAGGCAGATGACGGAGTGGCAACAGGCCAAAATTCGCCGGGCAAGAGTGACTCCGAAAGAACGAGGGTTGCGGATTCAACCGCAACTGAACCCCGAGGATCGCAATCAGGCACTGCTCAGTCGTCAGACGGTAGCGCTGGCAGTCAGCTGCCTGCGGCCCCCGGTGGGGGGTCAGCCGGAGGTGGCGGATCTAGCGGTGAGGCCGAAGACCCGGTGACACCGCGGGGGGAATTCATCGCGAGCGGCTCCGGGGCAGCTGGAATTGCTCCCGTAGTAAGTGGTGTAGCAGCACCGGGGAGTAACGTCGCGGTCTCGGTCGCGGGGCTGAGCTTTACTGTCGAGGCGGCGCGTGATGGCTCGTGGTCTACAGATCTCTCTACGCTCGGCCTGCCGGTTGGCGACTATATCGCGCAGGTGTCGACTGCTGTGAGCAACTGGGTTCCAAATACGCATTCCCTACCATTCGCGATCTCTACGCCGAGTGCTTCGCTCGCGTCTCCCGGGGTCGCGGGTACGGGGGCAGACATCTCACTGCTGGGGATTCCCGGATCACAGGTGTGCGTTCGTCTTGGATCGGGTACATACCAAATATTTCCACTCGATTCAGCCGGTGCAGGCGGGGGGAGACTTTCTGCTCCTTGGAGCCCCGGTATGACCATTCGCCTGGGGTATTGCACCGACGGACGCTTCGGCCCCTTCAACGTTTCGACCCTGTGAAGCTCGCCCCGAGGTCGGGGCTGTCAGATGCGCTGCAACGTAGGCGCAAAGTTTTTTCTGCCTTTGGCGTCACTTTTTCAGCTATCGCCTGACTCTCTTGGCGACAACCGCGGTCTTCCGCGCGTCTTTAGAGGGGGAACGTCAATGATTGACTTGTTGAAGAAGCTCACGAGTGGTGTGGCACTTGCCGCATTGCTGGTCGGCTCCGCCGTCATGCTCGGCACGGCTGCGCCTGCTCAGGCCATAGTCGGTGACCCCTCGGTGGGTACCACACCGAACGGCGTGACGAGCGTCGCGGCGTCTGCTGGGAAATCTCGAGGATCAGGTCTCTGGGGGTATGCCGGTGACGTGAAAACTCGTGCGAGTGGGTACGCGTTCACATATGGTGTCGCGGTGAGCCCCGCTGACGAGAGTCTTTGGGTGACAGACAGCGCCAAGATCGTCTGGACGAGCAACGCGTTTCTCTGCGGACTCTATGGCGGCGTAGTGAAAGGCGGCAGCGCCTGCTACGTCGGTGAATCGGTCTTGCATCGCTACGCGCTGAACGCAGCTCCTGACTGGTCAATCGGTCAGTACCAGGGCAACGGAAGTTATGGCGCGGCCGCTGTTGGCAGCAATGCGGGAGTGGGTGCCAACTACGCTGCACTCTCGAGCGCCCAGAACCTGAACGGCACGACTATGCCAAGTGGTCGCTTCGGCGGAGTCCGGGGGATCGCAGTCACCGAACAGGGAACCGCGTGGGCGATGGACGCTGATGCGGGTTACGCGTGGCTCAGTCACGCAGGCCACGCGCTGCGAATGGTGAACGCAGACGGGAGCGAAGCCGGCGCGCTGGGAAAGACGACCTGGCCGAGCGGTACAGGATGGACAAACCGTCATGACCCTGAATCGTTCGACTACCCTGTGGGCATCGCGCGGATGGCGAACGGCGACATGATCGTCACGAGCCAGACACCGGAGCTGCTGAAGCAGTACCATTCCGACGGCACCTTCGTGCGCAATATCTACTTGAACCAACCGGCTGGAACTGCATACACCGGTGATCCGGGGTATCGAAGCCCGTACGCGATTGCTGTCGACCCGGCAGACGGTACTTTGCTCGTGGGGTACATCGACCCAGGAAACGGAAACCCGAGTTTTATTCAGCGCGTGGATCCGAACAACTGCGTGAGCGAGGCAGTGGGCAACCCGGCAGGTTCATCGCGAGACCGATGCGCAGTGCTCGATACCATCGGTGTCGGCGTGCTCGCGAACGGAACCGCGACCTCTAGCTCGCCCGCTGTGACGTTTACCATTCAGGTCGAGCCGCGGACTGGAGACATCTATGTCGGGCAGCGCGACGGTGTGCTGCGATTGTTTGCCGCCGACGGTACTCCGAAAGGCAGTTTTCCAGTGTTCGGCAAAGGAACGGGAAACGGGCAAGTCGAGACAGTGCGCGGCATCGCGTTCGACGCTCGAGGTTTCATGTACGTCACCGTTTCGGAGGGCAAAGACACGACCAGGGTGCAGATCTTCGCACGTACTCCAGACCCGATCACCGGGCTCACCGCGGTCTATAGCGACTCGGCCAAGACTGAGGCAACGATCTCCTGGGATGCGCTTGCAACCGGAGTAACTGCCGACGCCCAAGCGCCGGTTCGCGACTACGTGTTGGAGCAGTCGACCGACGGCGGCTCGACATGGTCGGTGCGGTCTACCACGATATCGACAGCACACTCGGAAGTCGTGACTGGCTTGGATCCTGCGCAGACCTATCAATTCAGGGTGTCGGCATGGAACGAGGCGGGCAATGGCGACTGGGCTGCCGTCCCTGTCGCCGAAGCACCGACCCATCCGAACCTCACAGTCGTCAAAAGCGGCAACGGGATCGAGACTGCTACCGCTGCGGATGCCGTTCAGGTTGATGCTGGCAGCACCGTGAACTTCGCCTATTCGATCACCAACACTGGGGACACTCCGGTCGAGATCACTCGAGTCAACGACAGCGTGCTCGGAGATCTCACCGCGCCATCGGGGTTCTCGGGCACGCTCGGTCTGAACGAAAGTGTTGAGTTTCTCGCGTCTGGAGCAGTGCCTGCCGGCGCCTACCGAAACACGGTCAGCGTCGAGTGGCGCGAAGCCGGGACGCAGCTCGCGCTGGTGCCCAAAACAGACGACTGGTTCGGCTTCGGAGTGACGAGGGATCTCAGTATCGTGAAGACAGGCAACGGAGAGCTCGCCCTGACGGAAGATGACAGGGTCAACGTTGCTGCTGGCGCGAACGTCGCGTTCAATTACACGATCACCAACAACGGCAACGTTCCGGTGACTGGCCTCGCCCTCGCCGATGACGTTCTCGGATCAGTGCAAGCTCCCGCCGGGTTCACTGGCACGCTTGACGCCAACGGAGGGTCGGTAACGTTCACTGCGACCGCTCCGGTGCCGGCCGGAGCGTACGTCAATACCGCGACTGCAACGGGATCTAGCGCTGGTCAGCCAGTGAGCGCGGAAACCCGCTGGCACGGCTTCGGCGTCACCAGTGACCTCTCGGTGGTGAAGACCGGCAACGGAGTCGCGACCGCATCGGCGGATCAGCCCTATTACACGACAGCCGACGCCACGGTGCAGTTCGAGTACGCGATCACGAATAACGGCAACGCCGACGTGACCATTACATCGGTGAATGACGATGTGCTTGGCACGCTTGCTACCCCTGTCGGATTCAGTGGCGTGCTCGGCGCAGGCGCATCGGTTACCTACTTTGCATCGGGGCAGGTGCCGGCGGGTGACTACCACAACACGGTGATCGCCACGGCTACCGCACAGGGTGGAGGCACTCTTTCCGCGAGCGACGAATGGTTCGGTTTCGGGGTGACCGACGACCTCAGTGTGGTCAAATCAGGCGACTCAGTGACGAACGATAGCGCAGACGACGCGCACCGGGTCGTAGCTGGCAGCACCGTCGAGTTCGTCTACGTGGTGACGAACAGTGGCAATGCCCCCGTGGCGCTCAGCATCAGCGACGACCGACTCGGTCAGCTGACGCCCCCACCCGGGTTCTCGGGAACGCTCGGGGCCGGTCAGAGCGTCGAGTTCAAAGCGAACGGGGCGATTCCTGCAGGTGATTATCACAATACCGCGACTGTCGATGGCAGGTCGTCTGCAGGCGTGGCGCTGCGCCCGAGCGATGACTGGTTTGGGTTTGGGGTTACCGACGGCCTGACTGTCGTGAAGACCGGAAACGGAATCGCAACAGCTTCCGAGGGCGAGGCGGTGCACGTCGCAGCAGGAAGCTTGGTGGAGTTCTCGTACACCGTGACGAACGACGGCAACTCGCCGGTTGTGGTTTCGGAAGTCAGGGACGACCGCATCGGGCAGCTCTCACCACCCGCAGGATTCGGTGGAGTGCTCGGCGCGAACGAGAGCGTCGACTTCATCGCAAACGGATCAGTGCCCGCAGGCTCCTATCGCAATATCGCGACAGTGACCGCCGAGAACGAATTCGGTGCCCAGCTCACAGCGAGCGATGACTGGTTTGGCTTCGGTGATGTCAAGACCCCCGAGAATCCGGGAACGAACGAGGGCGCCGGCGGTGCGAACGGGGGCGGCCAGTTGCCGAACACCGGTGCAGCGGGCTTTGAGCCGCTCGCAATTGGAGCGGGGCTCCTGCTGCTGAGCGGTGCAGCGCTCGTGCTGATCCGCAGCCGCTCACGCCGCAGGCGGGCCGGATGAGCATCGGTGGCCGGAGGCAGATCCGACTTCCGGTCACCGCCACCACACGAAGAAAGGAAACACGCAAGATGAACCACACGACCAAACGCAGAGGCGTCATGGCAGGAGCGGCTGCGCTGCTCGCGCTGAGCCCTCTGGCTCTTGCCACTTCGGCGAACGCAGCCGAGGGCGATATCTCGGTGAACTACTCAACACAGAACAATGCGTCTGCCCCGCTCGATGGCAGCTACACGGTGCACGGGCGCGTGGGCCAGCTGCGAGACGACATGCAAATGACCTACACCATCGAAGCGCAGGGCGTGACCTATCCAATGCCTGTCATCGAGTACACGGGCACTTTCGTCGACACCGCAGATGCGACCTATACGTTCCGCTTCAGCTGCCTCGCGGGCAGTCCTTGCGAGGCCTACCAGTACCAGGTCGATGCTATGAACGCGGTTGCGCAGAACCTCGATGGGCACTCAATCGCCGATTTCACGACCGATGTCGCGCCGATCATCGATACCTTCGGGGGAAACGTGCCGGTCGGGGTTCAGGGAACCGTAACGGTATCGGTGCTATCCGATGTGCCGGGCACCGGGCAGCTCAGGTTCTGGCTGCAGGATCGCGACACGCAGGAGCACCTCTCGGTAACCGCGACGACGCCCCTCTCGATCACGCGGCCTGAGCTGAGCGGAGATTACAGCCCGGCTGAACTCTGCGTGGCAGGTCTGCAGGAGTACGTCAAGGATGGCGTGAAGTACGCCCCGACCAACGCTGGGCGCGATCAGGTCGACCTGAACGCAGTTGTGACTGACTCGGGCATCTTGCCCGACGATGCTACTCCGGTCGGCACTGCCGGTACCTTCTCGTACGCACTTGATAGCGGCACCGAAGGAAGCGAGAGCGACGTCACCGCGCAACTCCTGGCTGCTCCCGTAGGGGCACACGAGGTCGCAGTCGGCTACACGGCTCCCGACGGTGTACTGGCCGAGCGTGTGTTCGGAGAAATCACCGTGCTTGGCGCTGACTCCCCGAACTGCTGGAAGACCAGCACCGTGACGAAGCCGTCAGGCCCTGGACCGCTGGCTAACACTGGCTCTGAGAACTTGGGTGGGATCGCCCTCGGCGGCGGTGTGGCCGCGCTGCTGGGCGGAATGCTGCTGATCGGCGCCCGCTCATTGCGCCGCGCCCGCGCGCTCTAGGCGCTCCAATCTCCGGCAGCGGGGCAGGTCGCCCCCAACTCGATCTCCCCGTTGCCGGTTTCTTCTTCGATGTGTGAAGCGTTGACCGCTTCACATGTATATTTTTCTCGAAAGGTCGTTCCGTCGCATGAGGTTCTCTCGAAAAGCCGCGCTTTCTATCGGTGTGATCGTAGGTCTGGTGTTTGGTTTGTTCACCGTTCCTGCAGTTGCCCTCGCGGCCCCGAACGGAGCGTTTACCTCGGTGGCGATCACCAAGGTGGCCGACGGCTATTCACTGACGAATAATCCGGTCGACTCTTCTGGTGACAACGGGATCGTCGCGGTGCGCGACTACGTGGGATTCAGGATCCAGGGCAACACCTCTGAAGCGGTCAGCGATGCGACGATGACCCTGACCAAACCGAGCTGCTGGGTTTGGGAAACAACAGTTGACCAGAATTTGAACTTCAACCTGGACAACGGGCAGACCACCGGAACCGTCGCGCACCCGGACGCCGATACGATTGTCGTCACTTGGACGCAGGCGCCCAGCGGTACCGTGCTGACGCAGCCCTTCAGGGCGAAGGCGGGCGAGAGCTGCGCAGATGGATCGACCTGGACACCAGAGTTCAGCTACACAGATGCCTCGGGAACCCACACTCAAACCCTCGACACGCTGACGGTGCGTTCAGTTGCGAGCGCCGACATCTCGATTCAAACGGTCGGCCAACCCAGCCTTGAACCGAATCGTTGGTTTGGCGGTGGGGCAACTGAATGGGGCGGCACCGGTGGCGCTGGTCCTGCTCTTGTACAGCGATGGGATGTCTCGCTTCGCCCCGACGCCATTGCGAAGACCGGGTATGCGGATCCCGCCGGCGATATCACGTTCACCGTCGCATACTCCGGGCCGAGGTCTGCCTTCGAATTGCCCAGAGCCGGATCCGGCACGCCGAATGTGCAGGGCGCAGGCTGTTGGGTCTACGTTTCGCCGAGCGCGACGAACAACGGACAGTTCTACCCTTCGAGCGGTGCCCAGACGGTCACGATAACGATGAAGAAGAGCGCTGCATGCGAGGCCATGCTCGCCGACAACGGCAACAAGCTTGTCATCTACTCGTTCACCCCGCAGAAGGTGCTCGAAGACAACTACGGGTGCAGCGCCAACCTCGGCGCCACCGTGGCTCCAACAGCTGGCTGGCAGGATCAGCAGGGGCGAACGATCGCTGATTCGAACCCCTCGAACAACACGGCCGCGGTGCCGCTCTCGTGCAAGACGGTTGTCTACGATTCAAACTGGGGTTCGGCATACTTCACGCCGAAGGACGAGGGCGCGAACCTCGCGGCCGCCTACCCAGAGAACAGTACGGGGCACCCGATCGTTGCTGCTGCGGCGCAGAACGAGTGGGCGATGCTTTCAACGAACGCGACAAACGGTGCAGGCTTCATCGGAGTCGGCGGTACCTTTACCAGCGAGGCCGGGCTTTCGCCATCAGCCCCGAAACTGACCGATCTCACCAGCTTTCATCTCTGGGATCCTTCGGTGCAACAGATCGACCTGGCAAATCTCGACGCAGCCGTGCTCGGCGCGATGCGGCCCGCGAGTTCTGCCCCAGCAAGCCGAGTGCTGGATCCGAGCACGTATGACCGCAGCTGCACCACTGGATATGACGGAACGAACGCGGCAAGCGTGGGTTCGATGGTCTGGGCCGACTGCGCGTCGCTCGACCCGACACAGATCAGCGGTATTCGCTTCTTCAGAGCTGGAGTCTTTAACGGAGAGAATTTCAACGTCAACTTTCCCGCTTCGAAACTGATGTTCTCGCAGGTGCCGATGAGGGTCGTCGGTGATGTCGGTGACAGGCTGCCGACCCGCACCATCTGGCAGGCGGCCGAGCTGGCTCAGACTACGAATTACGATGTCTCGGCCACGATCATCGGCAACGTGCTGCGAATCGGCAAGAGTGCTCAGGAGTCGCAGGTGATCCCTGAGGGTGAAATCCACTACACGCTGAAACCGGCGGTCGCGACTCCGGCAGGAACCTTCTCCCCAGGAGACGTCGAGAACCTCGTCGTGGTCGACAAGCTCGACATCGGTGTGCAGAGCGTTGATCTGAGCAACGTCGATCCGTTCTGGGATGTGACGCAGCAGCCAGCTGATTTCGGATCCGATGGGGTGCCCTACACTTCTGATGATGTGCGCGGGATCGTGCTGACTTTTACTCCTTCAGGGCAAGTGCAGAGTAGCGACACCCTGCCGCAGATCGACTATACGGCGAAGATGGGAATCCTGCTTCCACCGCAGGCTGCACCCTATAGCGCGACTGTCAAGAACACCGCAACGGTAGCCGCCGACGGAATGGATCCAGAGGTCGCTGCGGGGATAACGCCGAAGCGCCACAGTGCAAGCGCCTCAGTGTTGGCAGGCACACCTGAAGCCGCCTTCTTCTCGAAGCAGCTCATCTCGGAGCCGGTGATCGAAGTCGAAGATCTGCCGGTGGCATGGCGCGTGCAGTGGGTGAATTACAACAATTACGATCTTGGTCAGGGCACGTTCGTCGATGTGTTCCCATACGACGACGACGCGCGTGGGAGCGACTTCCATGGGTCCTTGAACCTCTCGGCTCTCGGTCGCATCGGCTCGGCTCTCCAGCCGGGAACTCAGGTACAGCTCACATCGGCTGCACCCTCGACGATTGGCAGCGCGCCCGCAAATGGTGTGACCTGGGTGACAGTCGATCCCGATAATGCTTCGACCTGGCCGCAGAATCCCACCGGCGTGCGGGTGATCGTGCCGAATGTCGAAGCGAGCACTCAGGGCTACGGCGCGATTGATCTGCGGTTCGAGGCGGACGCTCAGCGCGGAAGCGATATCTACCACAACGACTCCAGTGGGCTCGTGCACGATCCCGTGCAGAATCGCACGATCGATCTCGGGGTTCGAGATGCAGACCCGGTGCGGGTGATCGCCAGCTCTATCACTGGTGTTGTCTGGGTAGACAAGAATGCAGATGGCATTCGCCAGCAAGACGAGGCATTGCTTCCGAACGCCAAGGTGTACCTATACAGGGATGGCGATACGAGCACACCATTGCGCACTGCGACAACCGACGCGAACGGGGCATATCGCTTCACGCAATTGCACAGTTCGGACTATCAAGTCGTGTTCGATGTCGCGCAGCTGAAATCGATGGGCTATCGGCTGACCGATCAAGGGGTTGGGTCCGATATCACGGTTGATTCCGACGCCGACATCGACAGCGGTGAAGTCGACGAACTCGCGTTGCCGAGAGACACCGATGTAGAGCACCTCGATGCAGGGCTTATCGCCATCGGATTGCAGGCCGGTATCGATGCGAACGCGTCACTGACCCGCAGCTACGCCTGGAACATCGAAAAGCGCGCGGCAAATGAGAGCACAATTTCGATCGATCCTTCGTCCGGCGAAGCAGAGATCGACTACGAGATTGTGACCACAGAGGGCGCTGCCACCGATTCTGATGCTCAGCTCACCGGCGAAGTCACGGTCGCCAATCCGTTAGAGGACAAGTCATACACCTTTACGGCCACGGTGTCCGCTGACGGCAGCGGTCTCGTGTGCACCGTGCAGAACGGGCAGGGCCGTACGATCGCGCCGCAGCAGACCCTTGTGCTGCAGTTCGGCTGCGTAGGCGCACCCGGGAACGACCTCGATCGTCGGCTCACCGCGACTGTCGCCGCTACGGATCTCGACCCGGTAACCGGTCAACCGGTTGAGCCGGCCACGGCAGCCGCCGATATCGACTACCAAGTGACCGAAGTGAATCGCACTATCGATGTCACCGACTCAATGGTTATCGCAGGTACCAGCCAGCCGGTGCGTGATCTCGGGCCCTACACCTGGAGTGCCGAGGGCACAGCGCACACCGAACAATACAACACTCCGGTCACCGTACCTGCAGGCGAGTGCCTGGCTGTTCAGAACACTGCGAAAATTGAGCAGACGGGTCAGAACGACGCGGTCGCGCTGCAGCTCTGTCACCCGCTAGATCTCGTGGTCTCGAAGAATGTGCTCACCAGCATGGAACGCAGCTACGGGTGGGGAATCTCGAAGCGGCTGACCAACCCAGATGTGCAACTCGACAGTAACGGGGAGGCAACACTCGACTACGAGGTCGTCGTCACTGAAAGGTCAGCAACCGACGCTTCATGGACGATGAACGGCGCCGTCACCGTGACGAACCCGAACGCCTATAAGTCGGTCGCTGCGACCGTCGAGGATACGGCTGACATTGGTGGGGGAGTCGTCTGCAGCTTCGCGGGAGGTGACAGCATCACACTCGGCGCAAATGAGACTCGCGTTCTCCCATACACCTGCTCGTTCGCCTCGGAGCCCGCCTACACCGGAGTCAACACGGCCAGAGTGACGTGGACAAGCGACCTTGCCGGAGCCGACCAATCACTGGTCGAGCAGCGCACCGTGACCGGAACCGCCGACATACTTGAGGCCGACTGGAACCTCACGGAGTTCCTGAAGACGGTGAACGTGTCTGACGTCGTGAATATTGGCGGCCAGCAGGGGGGCACGCGCGAATTCGGCCCGTACACGTGGAGCGCCGAGGGCACGGAGCATGCCGAGCGGTACTCCGTAGATATTCGAGTGGCTGCCGGACAGTGTCTCGCGGTCGACAACGCTGCCGCAATCATCGAGACGGGCGGTCGAGCAGCGACACAGCATTTGCTCTGCAACGAGGCCCCGCTGGGTATTGCCGATGTCGCAACCGCGAGCCTGCTTCGTGTGTACGGTTGGTCTATCGACAAACAGCTGACGAACCGTGAGCAAATCGCGTCCGACAGTACGCCGGTGAGTGTGGGTGCTGACTATTCCGTCGTAGTGACAGAGGGCGATGTCTCCGAAGGAACCTACGAGCTGACCGGTCGGTTGACTCTGACTAACCCGAACTCGTTCCGTTCGTTCGTAGTGAACCTAGAGGACAGCATCGACATCGCTGGCCTGAGCTGTGTGCTGGATCGTTCTACGAACGTCGTGGTGCCGGCCAAGGGAAGCGCCGTGGTCAACTACCGCTGTGACGGTGACCCGAATGGCACTCTGAGCGGAACCCATACCGTGCATGTAACCGGGGATGACTTCACCGCCCTTGATCACTCTCAAACGGTTGAATATCAGCCTCGAGACGTGAACCGCACGATCACGGTAAGCGACGATCGCTATACCTTCGACCCAGCGTGGCGTATCAGCTGGACTTCTAGTGGGACGGAGCATCGGCGAGACTACTCGCTGACTGTCGCAACGAAACCTGGTACCTGCCAGACGTTTGCGAATACTGCAAGGATCGGAGCCGATGGCCCCTCCTCGAGCGCATCCTTTGAAGTCTGTGCCCCGTCTTCTGCGCGGGGGAGCGGCTGGCTCTCTCTCACGGGCAGCGACCAAGGCGTTGCCTGGTGGCTTGCGGCTCTTCTGCTTGTTGCCGGTGCCGCGGGGCTCGGTGTTCGGAGCAGGCGCAGGCGCAGGCGAGCCTAGTGGCGTTGCCTCCATAGGGGGCCTTCCTCACCTCGAAGAACAAAAGTGACGCGGGGAATGAAAAGAAACTTTCATTCCCCGCGTCACTTTTCTGCGAGTAGCCAGACTCTATTGGCGAAAAGGGTGCGAGTTCTGCCCCCCCCCCTGAATCAGGACCCCCTTTTCTAGCCCCCTCGCATTCTCCCCAAGGGCGAGGCGGCAGGGTGCCGGGCCCCCAATGCCCGGCACCCCTTCCCCCGTGCATCGCAGCTCTGGTAATACCGACTAGGCGTGCAGCGCCGCGTTCAGCACGATGCCCGAGCCGCTGCGGGGCAGCGCCTCGACCGCGCCGGTCTTCGAGTTGCGGCGAAACAGCAGGTTCGGCAGGCCCGAGAGTTCGACGGCCTTCACTTCGAAGGGCTCGGGGCGCTCGGCTGATCCCTTTGGCAGCTGCACCTTGGTGCCGGCCGTGACGTAGAGGCCGGCCTCGACAACGCAGTCGTCGCCGATTGAGATGCCGACGCCAGCGTTCGCGCCGAGCAGCGCGCGCTCGCCGATCGTGACGCGCTCGGTGCCGCCGCCCGAGAGTGTGCCCATGATCGAGGCGCCGCCGCCGATGTCGCTGCCGTCACCAACGACGACGCCCTGCGAGATGCGGCCCTCGACCATCGATGCGCCGAGGGTGCCTGCATTGAAGTTCACAAAGCCCTCGTGCATCACGGTCGTGCCCGGTGCGAGGTGCGCGCCGAGGCGTACGCGCGACGCGTCGGCGATGCGCACCCCCGCGGGCAACACGTAGTCGGTGAGGCGCGGAAACTTGTCGACGCCGAATGCGGTCAGCCCCGCGCGGCGCAGCCTGGGGAGGTGCTGCTCGTATTCGGCGGGCTGCATGGGGCCGGCGCTCGTCCACGCGTTGTTTGGCAGAGCCGCGAAGATGCCGTCGAGATTGATGCTGTTGGGCAAGACGAGGCAGTGCGAGAGCAGGTGCAGGCGCAGGTAGGCGTCTGCCGTGTCTGTGGGTGCCGCGTCGAGGTCGATCTCGACGCTGATCGCGCGCACGGTCACGTTACGCTGCGCGTCGCGACCCTCATGCGCGAGCAACTCGGGTGCCACGGTGTGGCCCTCGCCCTTGCGGCCCAGCGCCGGCTTCGGAAACCAGGCGTCGAGCGTCGTGTTGTCGTCTGCAATTGTGGCCAGGCCGTCGGCCCATGCGTAGCGCGAATTATTCATGCCTCTAGGGTAGTAGTGTGGGCAACCCAGAAGAGAACATCGTGCTTGATCCGTCTGACCCCGTCGAGCTGACGCGGCAGTTATGCAACATTCCGTCAGTCTCCGGCGACGAGAAAAGGATCGCCGACGCGATCGAAGTGCTGCTTCGTGGCGCGCAGCATCTCTCGGTACACCGCGACGGCGATACCCTTGTCGCGCGTACTTCGCTTGGGCGCGCGAAGCGCGTCATTATCGCGGGTCACATTGACACGGTGCCCATCAACGGGAATCTGCCGGTGCGCGACATTATCGAGCCCGTGGGTCTCGGGTCGGGCGCGGTGCCGGCCGGGAGCAGCCAGGGAGAGGCGATGATCTGGGGCAGGGGCTCGGTCGATATGAAGGCCGGGGCCGCCGTGCAGCTTTCGCTCGCGCTCGAGCTGAGTGCCCCCGCTGTCGACGTGACCTGGGTTTGGTACGACCACGAAGAGGTCGCGAGTGAGCTGAACGGGCTCGGCCGCACGCTGCGCAACCGCCCCGAACTGTTTGAAGGTGACTTCGCGATTCTGTGCGAGCCTTCGAACGGCGCGATCGAGGGCGGCTGCAACGGGACGATTCGGGCCCGCGTGAGCATGCTCGGCAAGCGTGCGCACTCGGCACGCAGTTGGATGGGCGTGAACGCCATTCATCGCGCGGGCGATCTGCTGCAGCGCCTCGCCGCGTACGAGGCCCGAACCGTGCTGGTCGATGGCCTCGAGTATCGCGAGGGCCTCAACGCGGTGCGCGTCTCGGGCGGCGTCGCGGGCAACGTGATTCCCGATCGCGTCGATATCGAGGTGAACTATCGTTTCGCACCGAACCAGTCCGCCGACGAGGCGGTGCGGTTTGTGCGGGAGTTCTTTGCTGACGCCGACGAGCTCGAGATCGTCGATCTCGCGGATGGCGCCAGGCCGGGCCTCGACGCCCCGTTCGCCCTAGGCTTCGTGCGTGCGGTCGGCTCGGAGCCGCGAGCCAAAGTCGGCTGGACCGACGTTGCGCGCTTCTCGGCGCTCGGCATTCCGGCGGTGAACTTCGGGCCAGGGGACCCCTCGCTTGCGCACGCCGATGATGAGCGCGTGCCCGTCGTGCAGATCGAACAGGCCGCATCATCGCTTCGGCGCTGGCTGACATCTGCAGACACCTGAGTCGCACCCAAGTTTTTGAGGCGGGGCCGCGCCCGATACAATAGACACGTACGCTCACTAGAGGAGAAGCAATGGCTGCAATGAAACCCCGGACCGGCGATGGACCCATGGAAGCGGTGCGCGAGACTCGCGTGATCGTGGTTCGTGTGCCGCTCGAGGGCGGTGGCCGCCTTGTCGTGTCGGTGAATGATGCCGAGGCAACCGAGCTTCGCGATGTGTTGAACGCGGTGCTCGACGGCTAAACCCCCTTCGGAACGTCGGCTCAACGGACGAGTCGCGTTGTGCGGCAAGACGTCATAGACGAGCTGTCGCGAAAAGAGATGCACCCCCGCATGAGGCGGGGGTGCATCTCTTTCTATGCGCGGGTCGGGGTTATTGGCCAAAAATCGTTGGGCGGCCTCGCCGCTCGGTTCGCTTCTCTGTGCGCGTCCCGTGCCGCCACCCCGTTCGTTTCGGTTCGCTTCCTGTGCGCGCCCCATGCCGCCACCCCGTTGGCTTTGGTTCGCGGGTCACAAACCAACTCTTAGCCGGGTTTTTAGCGCAGTTTATGACCCGCAAACGAAGAAGCGAAGAAGCGAAGTAGCGCAGTTCAGCCTCGGGTTCAGCCCTGGAGGCGCGTCAGCATCAGCAGGCCATCGCCCGCCGGTGAGAGCACGGGTGCGATAGCCGCCGAGTCGGCGACGGTAGCAAGCAGGTCCCGCATGTTCTGCGTCACCTCGTCGCGCGCTGCGGGGTCGGTGACCTTGCCGCGCGCAAACGCGCTCGGCACCGCGATCGTGCCACCCGGGCGAACGATCTGCAGGGCCAGCTCGACGTACTCGAGCAGTCGAGCCGCGTCTGCGTCGAGCAGCACAAAATCGTAGGCGCTGAGGTTCAGCCGAGAGAGCACCTGCGAGGCGTCGCCCTCGATGAGGCGCAGCTGTGCGCCGGGAACGCCCGCGCCGGCGAAGATGGCTCGTGCCTGCCGCATATGCTCGGGGTCGATCTCGATCGAGGTGAGGGTGGCCTCGGGGGCATAGCGCACGAGGGCGAGGCCGCTCACACCGACGCCCGTGCCAATCTCGCAGATCGACTTGGCTGCGGTGGCGGCGATGAGACCCGAGAGCTGCGCGGCGACGGCGCGGCTCACCGGCTCGATGCCGAGCTCAAGCGAGAACCTTCGCGCCTGCACCTGCGCATCGGTTTCGTTTGGGTACTGTTCGGCGTATTGCCAATTGCGTTCGAGCCGACTCAAGGTTCCTCCGAGATTCTGGCGGTGTGATTGTGAACAGGCTACAAGCTTGCGGGCGAGTCACTGCGTTGGCGCGCGGTGCTGGGCAGTGCTTCTCGTCAGGCCCAACGCGATACGATTACAGCTATGGGTTTTGGTGGGCTGACTTTCGACAAGATATTCATCATCTTGTTGATCGCACTCTTTGTTGTCGGCCCAGATAAGCTGCC
>CALCJF010000021.1 GCA_937967375.1 uncultured Leucobacter sp. | reverse complement strand
CATGGGTTGATCAAGAAGAGCGGAGCGTGGTACACCTATGACGGTGATCAGCTCGGTCAGGGCATGGAGAACTCGCGTCGTTTCCTGCTCTCGAATCCCGATATTGCTGCAGAGATCGAAGAGAAGATTCTCGTCAAGCTGGGTGTCAAGCAGGGCAGTGAGGCGCCAGCGCTGAGCGCTGCCGAGACTGACGCCACCCTCAAGAGCGCGTAACGAGGCAGATCATGGCCGTTCGTTTTTTGCCACCGTCGATCGAGGGGCGCTCTGCCCCTTCGGCAAGCGATCGTGAGAACCTCGCAGAGGTGATTGAGCTACGGAGTCGACTGCAGCCTGTGGCGAGCGAAGCGGCGCACTCGACGACGGTTGTTGGGTCTGAAGAGCACCGTGGAGTTGCGCAGATCGCACAACTGCGGGCGCATACCGAGGCGATCCAGGCGGAGCGTGGAGTAGCTGATGACGAAGCCGCGGTTGAGCACGAAGCCGCGCCTGAGGCTGAGGCCGGCTCTGCACCAGAGAACCCGCGCACTGCAATGGAAGACGCGGTTCGTCTGCTCGCGAGAAAAGCGCGTTCGAGCGGCGAGCTGAGCAGAGAGCTGCACGCGCTCGGCCATGACCATGCCGAAGTCGACGGGGTAGTGCTCGAATGCGAGAGCCGGCTCTACCTCGACGACCTTGGCCTCGCCAGAGTGATTGCAGAGACGTTGCGCGCGCGCAAGCGGGCGAGCCGCAGCCAGATTAGATTGAAGCTGCGAGAGCGCTTGCTGCCGGACGGCGTTGTCGAGACGGCGCTGGGTGAGCTCGACGATGACGAAGAGCACGAGTTGCTTCGTGCTGCGGCGAGCGAGCGCGCCCGCAAGATGGGCGGCCTCGATCGGCAAACCGCCGAACGACGGCTGCTCGGCTTTCTTGCGCGGCGAGGCTGGTCGGGCGAGCGGGCGGTGCGAGTCGCGCGTGAGGCTCTAGACCGAGGCGAGCTGCGGGGCAACGTGAGGGGCGCCTCGGCTGGCAGTAGCCCGGTGAGGTTCCGCTGAGCATCTGTTGTGAGCTGCTGTAGTGAGCCATATTTGGCCGCGGCGCGAGCTCCATGCATACTCTCGGTAGAATTTCTCTTATGCCCTCAGCTGAAGCAACCCTGATCGACCCGTCGCCCGCAGCACTTCGCCCAGACGGATCGCCGCGCAGCTACACTGTTCGCACGCTCGGCTGCCAAATGAACGTGCACGACTCAGAACGCCTCTCGGGCTCGCTCGAAGCGGCCGGCTACATCGCCGCTGACTCGCCCGAGTCGGCCGACGTCTACGTCATCAACACCTGTGCGGTTCGCGAGAACGCGGCGAACAAACTCTACGGCAATCTCGGCATGCTCGCTGCGGTGAAGCGTGAGCGCGAGGGCATGCAGATCGCCGTTGGCGGCTGCCTCGCGCAAAAAGATCAGGGCACGATCGTAGAGAAGGCGCCCTGGGTCGACGTGGTGTTCGGCACGCACAACATGGGTTCGCTTCCAGCGCTGCTCGAACGCGCGCGCCACAATGCCGAGGCGCAGGTCGAGATTCTCGAGGCGCTCGAAGTGTTCCCCTCGACTCTGCCCACGAAGCGCGACTCTGCCTCAAGCGGCTGGGTCTCGATCTCGGTCGGCTGCAACAACACCTGCACGTTCTGCATCGTTCCCTCGCTTCGCGGCAAAGAGAAAGATCGACGCCCAGGCGATGTGCTCGCCGAGGTGCAGGCGCTCGTCGATGACGGGGCAATCGAGGTGACCCTGCTCGGGCAGAACGTCAACACCTACGGGGTCGAGTTCGGCGACAAGCTTGCCTTTGGCAAACTGCTGCGCGCGATGGGCGAGATCGAGGGCCTCGAGCGCGTGCGTTTCACGAGCCCGCACCCCGCAGCGTTTACCGAAGACGTGATCGAGGCGATGGCCGAAACCCCCAACGTCATGCCGACTCTTCATATGCCCCTGCAGTCCGGCTCAGATGCGGTGCTCAAGGCGATGCGGCGCTCGTACCGCAGCAAGAAGTACCTTGGCATTCTCGACCGGGTTCGCGAGCTTATTCCGAACGCGGCGATCACCACCGACATCATCGTGGGCTTTCCCGGCGAGACCGAGCAAGACTTCGAAGACACCATGCGCGTGGTTGAGCAGTCGCGCTTTCAGAGCGCTTTCACCTTCCAGTACTCGATTCGCCCGGGCACTCCCGCGGCGACGATGGAGGGCCAGCTGCCGAAAGAGGTCGTGCAGCGGCGCTACGAGCGCCTGCTCGAACTGCAAGAGCGCATCTCGCTCGAAGAGAACCACGCCCAGATCGGGCGCACCGTGCAGGTGCTGGTGTCGGGCGAGGGCAGAAAAGACGGTGCGACGCGCCGCCTCTCAGGCCGCGCCGAAGATAACCGCCTCGTGCACTTCACCGTGCCCGCCGGGGAGGGCGAGCCCCGCCCTGGCGACGTCGTCACGGCAAAGGTCACCTCTGCTGCGCCGCACTTCCTGATCGCTGACGACGAAAGCGTCTACGCGCTTCGCCGCACTCGCGCGGGCGACGCGTGGGATCGCAGGCAGGCAGAAAGCTGCGGCGTGCCCGCGCCGGCCGCTCCGGGCGATGCCCCGGCTTCGGTCGGACTCGGCATGCCCTCGATCCGCTCGCTGTGACCGAGCCCCGGCTCTGGGCGGTCGTCGGTGCGACCGGCACCGGCAAGACGGCACTGTCACTCGACCTTGCCGAGCGGCTCGAGCGCGAGGGGCGAGGCGCTGAAGTCGTGAATGCCGACGCCATGCAGCTCTATCGCGGCATGAACATCGGCACGGCAAAGCTTTCGCCAGAGCAGCAGCGAGGCATCACACACCACCTCTTCGATGCCCTCGACGTGACCGACGAGGCCACAGTCGCCTGGTACCAACCGGCTGCGAGGCGGTGCATCGAAGAGATTCTCGGCCGCGGTCAAGACGCCATTCTTGTCGGCGGCTCGGGACTCTACGTCTCGAGCGTGCTCTTCGACTTCCAGTTTCCGCCGAGAGACGAGGCGCTGCGGGCCGATCTCGAGGTCGAGCTCGAACGCGGGGGAGTCGAGCCACTGCTCGCGCGCCTGCGCGAGCTCGATGCGATCACCGCAGACGAGGTCGACGCCCGCAACCCGAGGCGTGTGGTGCGCGCGCTCGAGGTCGCGCTGCTGGGCGCCGATGCTCAGGTCACCCTGCCGCGGGCTCCCAAACTGTGGCACCAGCACACTCGTGTGCTCGGCGTGAGTTGTGAGCGTGCGGCGCTCGTGAAACGCCTCGACGTGAGGGCCGAGCAGATGTGGGCGAACGGCTTGTTAGACGAGGTGCGCGATCTTGTGCCGCTCGGCATTGAGCGCGGCAAGACCGCCAGTCGCGCTATCGGATATCAGCAGGCGCTCGCCCAACTGCGCGGCGAGCTGAGCGAACGTCAGGCGATCGAGGAGACACAGGCGCTGACGAGGCGCTACGCGCGCCGCCAGGTGAGCTGGTTCAAACGCTATGCCGACGTGCAGTGGTTCGACGCCTCTGGCGCAGCCCCCGACGCAGCGCAAATCCAAACGGCGAGCTGAGGCGCAGCGCTGCCCCTTGCCCGTGTAGCGTACTGCTATGACTGTGCGCATTCGAGATCTCGAATCAGGCGACGCCGACGCCGTGATCGCCCTTTGGCAGGCCAGCGGGCTTACCCGGCCGTGGAACGATCCTCGTGCCGACATCTCGCGTTGCTTCGAAGCGGCAACGAGCTTCTTGCTCGTCGCCGAAGCTAGAGCAGAGGCGGCGTCTGGCAAGACGATCGTCGGCACTGTGATGGCCGGCTACGAGGGGCATCGCGGCTGGATGTACTACCTCGCGAGCGACCCCGAGTTTCGCCGCGAGGGCATCGGGCGGGCGCTCGTGGCCGAGGCCGAACGCCGCCTTGAGGCGGCTGGCTGTCCGAAGGCCATGCTGATGGTGCGTGGCGGAAACGAAGCGGCGATCGGTTTCTACGAGAAACTCGGCTACACCAAAGAAGACGTGGTTGTGCTCGGCAAACGCCTCATCGAAGACTGAGTTTCGACGAGGCGTTCGCGAGCGGCGAGGCGTCTGCAGGCCGCAGGCGCACAACGCGCGGGCTACCCGCGACGGTGACGCTTGCGGTAGCTCTCGATGCCGCTGATCCCGCCGGCCAGCGCGCCGAAGAGCACGCCGCAGATCGGCCAGATAATCCACGACTCGCCCCAGGCGTTGCCGATGAAACTCCAGGTCAGGTAGATGGCGACCACGAGCGGCCAGTAGAACGCCGCGATCACGGTGACGAGGCTGTGCTCGTCGTCATCCTCGTCCTCGGGGCGCTTGCCGCCCTTGGTGAGCGTGTCGAGCACGGTGCTTGCCCAGCTCGCGGGCAGCAGGATCAGCAGCCCGATCGCGACCATGATGAGCGTCCCGGCGACCCCGAGCACACCCCAGAACCCCTGCAACTCTGAGTGCACCGGAATCAGAGAGAGAAGCAGCACCGGCGCGGGGGAGAGCACCCAGCACATCACCGATACCTGCAGCGCCGTAATGCGGCCGCGTTCGTGGGTTTTTGCGAGATCCTCGGCCCACACCGTGACGACAGGGTTGCGACTGAATTTGCCCTCGCGAAGTCTCGCGAACGGCGTGAACTCGCGCGAAAGGCCGATGATCGTGATGACTCCGAACGCAACCATGACGAAGAGCAGCAGCAGGCCGATCAGCGCCGCCGCGTTTTGTGGGATTGGCAGCAAGCCAGATTCTGCCGCGGTCGGGAGCACGATGAGCGGGATCGCGGCCATCACGAAGAGCGCGACAGCGTTGGCGAGGCGGTAGCGCGTGCGGTGCTGCGCATCGGCAAGGCCCTGCGCCTCCTCGAGCGTAACCGCGGGATACGTCGGGGCGTTCGTCTGTGCGGCAGTTGACGACGTGGCCGTGTTCGGGGTGCCGGGCGATGCCTCTGCGCCGAGTTCCGGCGCGATCTCGCCCGTGATGCCGAGCACCGGCGCAAGCTCGTCGAGGTTGCCGAAGTCGGTGATCACACGGCCGACCGCCTCGTTGTGCGAGGCGCCCTTGGCAACGAAGCCCTGGTATGCGTCTTCCATCATCGCCTGCAGTTCGGTCTTCGCCTCGAGCATGCGGGGCGTCTGCGGGTACGGTGAGAACATGGTCTCGAGGTACGCATGGATGACGTTCATGAGTCGATTCCTTCCGTGAAACGGTCGACGACCGCCTTGGTGTGCTGCCATTCGCGGGCCTTGGCTCCGAGGTAGCCGCGCCCCTGTTCGGTGATCTGGTAGTAAGTTCTGGGTTTGCCCGACTCCGATGTGCCTGGGTATGAGGTGACGAGGGCCGAGTTTTCGAGCCGTTTGACCGCCGAGTACAGGGTTGTCTGCTTGATCGCGTACTCGTCGCCGGTCACCTCGCTGATCTGCTGGGCGATCTCGTAGGCGTAGGAGGGCGTGCTTTTCAGCAGCGACAGGATCATGAGATCGATGTAGCCGCGAATCGCATCTGCGCTGATCATCTCGTCTCCTTTCGGTCGGGTTGTTACGTCGTCAAACATAGTACGCGTGACGTAGTACGTCAAATGTAATTTCGAGACGGTCGGTTCGATCCTGCGCGACGAGGATCACCCCACGCCGACCCGCGTAGACTTATGGGGTGACTACTCTGAGCTTCACCAAGGGCCACGGCACTGGCAACGACTTCGTGCTCTTCACCGACCCCGACGGCGAGACCGATCTGACTCCCGAGCAGATCAGCCTGATCTGCGACCGACACTTCGGCGTCGGCGCCGACGGGGTGATTCGTGCGGTGCGTTCGAAGGCGATCCCGGAAGGTGCCGCCATCCTCGCCGAAGCCCCCGAGGCCGAGTGGTTCATGGACTACTGGAATGCCGACGGCAGCCCCGCCGAGATGTGCGGCAACGGCATTCGCGTCTATACCCACTACCTCATCACCGAGGGGCTCATCGCGCCCGAGCGTCGCGACACCATCGCCATCGGAACGCGCGCTGGGGTGAAGGATGTGCTCGCCGGTGTGTCGGGCTATACCGTTGATCTCGGCCGCTGGCGGCTCGGCGACGAGTATCTGGTGAACGCGCGCGGCCTGCACGTGTCGCGACCGGGGCTCGGCATCGACCTCGGCAACCCGCACGTGGTGACTGTGCTCTCGGGCGAGTCGAAGCTCGACGGGCTTGACCTCACGACTGCGCCCGAGCTGGGGCCGCTTCCCGAGAACGGCGCGAATGTCGAGTTCGTCGTACCCGAAGAGCCACTGCTGAAGAATGGCGTGGCGCACATTCGCATGCGCGTGCACGAGCGGGGTTCAGGCGAGACGCTCTCGTGCGGCACTGGCACCGCCGCCGCCGCGCTCGCGTTTCGGCACTGGGGTGGCGAGCAGATGCCGAACAGCTGGAGTGTCGAGGTGCCCGGCGGTCGCCTCGCGGTGCGCATGTTCGCAACCGAAGAGGGCGAGCACGTCTCGCTCTCTGGCCCCGCGGAGCTCGTCTACTCGGGCATCATCGAACTGCCCGAGTAGTCCGTAACTGGCTCGGCCCCGGGCGTGATTGAGGCTCCCTGTCAAGCCCCTTCTACCCGGGCCGCCCCTCGCTCCCTCAACCCCTCATACCCAGGGCGTCCCGAGTGGGGGGGGCACAGAAGATAGGTAGTCGATCGCTTTTCGACCTTCTGTGTCCCGCAAACCTCTAGATGAAGTAGGTGAGCCCCTTGAGCAGCGTGCAAAGCACGGGGTCGCTGTGAGCTCTACTCGCGCACTGCCCCGATGACGTGAAAGCCCTTGTTCCGGGCGACGCGGGCCACTTCGAGATCGTCGAACTCTGTCGCGATCCAGCGCTGCAATGAATCTGCGCCGAGGTGCTTCGCGACGACCAGGTACGCCTCGCCGCCGACGACCAGACGTGGCAGCCACAGCCGCAGCATCCCGTGCAGCACCTCTTTGCCGACACGAATCGGCGGGTTCGAGTGGATCTCGCCGAATCGCAGCGTTTCGGGCACCTCGTCGGGGGCGGCAACTCGCACGTTCTCGAGGCCGAGGCGATCGGCGTTCAGACTTGTAAGGTCGCGCGAGCGCTCGTTCACGTCGACGGCCCACACTGCGCGCTGCGGGTGAGTAAGCGCGGCAGAGAGCGCGATCGGCCCCCAACCGCAGCCGAGGTCGAGCAGTGGTGCCTGATCCTCGGCGCCGGCTTCGCCCGCACCGACCTGGCCTTCGCTCAACTCTGCAATCGTGCGCAGCAGAATCTCGGTGCCGCGGTCGAGGTGCTCGGGGCTGAATACGCCGCCCGCGGTGAGCACGCTTCGGGGCGCACCCGCGAGCATCACCTCGATCTCGCGCGGGGTGAATTCGCCCGATGGGGCCTCGCTGAAGTAGTGCTCGTTCACCCGTCGATTATCGCAGCCCTAATGAGGTCGAGCGCACCGGGCTGCGCTGTCGGTGAACAGGGTGCCGCATATCGGCGCCGCAACCTAGACTTGAAAGCAGAATGACGATGCAGCACGACGACACCCCGCAAGACTTCGGCAACGACGAGCACCGCACGAGCAGCGAGCACGGCAGTGAGGCCGACAATGCGCTCGATCGGGTGCTTCAGCGCGCCTCGAACACCCGCACGGCGACGGTAATTCGCGACCTCAGCGGCGCCCAGGCGCTCGGCGACGAGGCGCACGAGTTCGCCGCCGGTGAGTTCGACGCGATCAGGCTCGAGCGAGAGGAGCGTGCCTCGTTGAAGCGCGTCGCAGGTCTCTCGACCGAGCTCGAAGACGTGACCGAGGTCGAGTATCGACAGCTGCGCCTCGAGAAGGTGGTGCTGATCGGCGTCTACTCGCAGAGCTCGAAGCAGGGCACAGAAGACGCCGAGAACTCGCTGCGCGAACTTGCGGCACTCGCCGAGACCGCCGGTGCCGAGGTGCTCGACGGCCTGCTGCAGCGGCGCGCCAACCCAGACCCGGCGACCTACCTCGGCAAAGGCAAAGCGCAAGAGCTCGCCGAACTCGTGGCCGCGGTCGGCGCCGATACGGTGGTCGCCGACACCGAGCTCGCGCCGAGCCAGCGCAGAGCGCTCGAAGACGTGGTGAAGGTCAAAGTGATCGACCGCACGGCGGTGATTCTCGATATCTTTAGCCAGCACGCGAAGAGCCGTGAGGGCAAGGCTCAGGTCGAGCTCGCCCAGCTGCAGTACCTGTTGCCGAGGCTGCGCGGCTGGGGCGACTCGATGTCGCGTCAGGCAGGCGGCCAGGTTGGTGCTGGCGGAGCGGGCATGGGCTCCCGCGGCCCAGGCGAGACGAAGATCGAACTCGATCGTCGACGCATCAACACGCGCATGGCCAAGCTGCGGCAGCAGATCAAGGGATTTGCGCCGGCCCGCGAGGCCAAGCGTGCGAACCGCAAACGGGGCGAGGTGCCATCGGTCGCTATTGCCGGGTATACGAACGCAGGCAAGTCGAGCCTCTTGAACCGGCTCACCGGTGCCGAAGCGCTCGTGCAGAACCAGCTCTTCGCGACGCTTGACACGACGGTACGGCACGCCGAGACTGCCGACGGCCGGCGTTTCACCTATGCCGACACTGTCGGGTTTGTGCGCAACCTACCTCACCAGCTGGTTGAGGCGTTCCGTTCGACGTTCGAAGAGGTCGCCGGCTCAGACGTGATCGTGCACGTGGTCGACGGCTCGCACCCTGACCCTGCCGCACAGCTGCGCACCGTGCGCGACGTCATCGCCGAGGTCGATGCGCAAGCGCTGCCCGAGATCGTGGCATTCAATAAGAGCGACCTCATCGACGAGACGCAGCGCCTCGTGCTGCACGGCATGGTGCCAGACGCCGTGTTCGTGTCGGCCCGCACTGGCGAGGGCATCGAAGAATTGCAGGCGAGGATCGCAGCAGCGCTTCCGGTGCCCGACCGTGAGGTGACCGTCACTGTGCCATACGACCGCGGTGACCTGGTGGCCGAGTTGCACGAACGCAACCGCGTGCTCGGTACCGAATACGTCGAAGACGGCACCCGCGTGCACGCCTTCGTTGGTGGCGAGACACTCGCAAAGCTCGAGCCATATCTGGCTTGACGCGGAGATCGGGCTGTCACTCCGGCGCTTCACACTGAGTAACGTGCGGTAACCGTTTGACACGCTCGCACAGTGGCACGCCTCGGGTGATTACTGTCGAGAGGGTCAGCGTGATCCTCATCGAAAGAAGCCCATGTCGCACCGTAGCAACCTGCCCACCGCCACGATTCTCGGATACCCTCGCATTGGCCGCAGGCGCGAGCTGAAGCGCGCCGTCGAGAGCTACTGGAAGGGCGAGATCGACCAGCCGGGGCTGCATGCCGCTGCCGCTGAGCTGCGGGCGGCGACCCGCACCCGACTCGTCGAGCTCGGGCTGCACGCCGAAGGTGGTGCCGTGCCCGAGAGCTTCAGCTTCTACGACCAGGTACTCGACGCCACGCTCGCGCTCGGGGCTATCCCCGCGCGTTTCGCTGATGTCGCCGCGCGCGAGGGCGCGACCGACCTCGACCTCTACTTCGCTCTCGCTCGCGGCAACAGCGATCACCAGCCGCTCGAAATGACGAAGTGGTTCGACACCAACTATCACTACAGCGTGCCCGAGATCGATGAGCGCACGCCCTTCGCGGCGAACTCGAGCGCACTCGTGGCGCAGCTTGGTGAGGCGGCGGCGCAGGGCATCGAATCCCGCCCCGTGCTCGTCGGCCCGGTCACCTACCTGCTGCTCGCGAAGGCGAGTGATGAGGCTGCCGAAGGCTTCGCGCCGATCAGCCGCCTCGACGACGCGCTGGCAGCATACGTCGCGCTGCTGGGTGAGCTGGCTGCCGCCGGTGCCACCTGGGTGCAGCTCGATGAGCCCGCGCTCGTGTCCGATTCACTCTCGGTGCCGCGCGAAGAGGTCGTGGCTCTCGTTGAGCGCGCCTATTCGGCTATTGGAAATTCAAATCACCGGCCGAAGGTGCTGCTGACCGCGCCCTACGGCGACTCGTCGCACGCGCTGCTGCGTCTCGCGGCGCTGCCCGTCGAGGCCGTGCACGCCGACCTCGTGCGCGGAACGCTGCCCGCCGGGGCCTTCGAGTCGGGAGAGCTCGTCAGCGCCTTCTACGAGAAGCAGTTCGTGGCGGGTCTCGTTGACGGCCGCAATATCTGGCGCACCGATCTGCGGGTCGCCTCGGCCGTGGCGCAAGACCTGAAGGTCGCGGGCATCGACGTGGTTATCGGCACGTCGAACAGCCTGCAGCACGTGCCCCACGACGTGAATGACGAGTCGAAGCTCGACGTGCGCCTGAGCTCGTGGCTCGCGTTTGCCGATCAGAAGGTCGAGCAGGCGGCGACGCTCGCCCGCGGCCTCGACGAGGGTGCGCAGGCGATCGAGGCAGAACTTGAAGCGACCGCACAGGCCCTCGCCGACCGTGCCGCCGCTCCAGGAGTACGCGTAGACGCGGTGCGCGAGCGTGCGGCGAGCATCAGCGAGGCCGACCTCAGCCGGGTCAGCGAGCAGGAGCGGCGAGACGCCCAGCTCGCGCTCGGCATTCCCCAGTTCGCGACCACGACCATCGGCTCGTTTCCGCAGACCGGAGAGATTCGTAAAGCGCGTGCCGCGCACACGCGTGGCGAGATCGACGCCGCAGCATACGACGGATTCTTGCGTGAAGAGATCGAGCGCGTCATTCGGCTGCAAGAAGAGATCGGCCTCGACGTGCTCGTGCACGGTGAGGCCGAGCGCAACGACATGGTGCAGTACTTTGCCGAGCACCTCGACGGCTTCGCGGTGACCGAGAACGGTTGGGTGCAGAGCTACGGCACGCGCGCCACCCGCCCCTCGATTCTCTGGGGTGACGTATCGCGCCCGGCTCCGATCACGGTCGAGTGGTCTGCCTACGCGCAGTCGCTGACAGAACGCCCGGTGAAGGGCATGCTCACTGGCCCGGTCACGATCCTCGCATGGTCGTTCGTTCGCGACGATCAACCGCTCGGCGATACGGCGCGCCAGGTGGCGCTCTCGCTGCGCGGCGAGATCGACGACCTCGTGGCCGCAGGCATCGGTATCGTGCAGGTCGACGAGCCCGCGCTTCGCGAGCTGCTTCCACTCGATAAGGATCGCCAGGCCGCCTACCTCGACTGGTCGGTCGGAGCGTTCCGGCTCGCCACCTCGGGGGCGGCCCCCGAGGTGCAGATTCACACGCACCTGTGTTACTCGGAGTTCGGCGAGATCATTGATGCGGTTGACGGACTCGACGCTGATGTGACCTCGATCGAGGCGGCGCGCAGCCGCATGGACGTGGTCGAGCCCCTCGGCGAGCATGGCTACTCGCGCGGTATCGGCCCTGGCGTCTATGACATTCACTCGCCTCGCGTGCCCTCGGCTGCTGAGCAAGAAGAGCTGATTCGCATCGCTGCGGCGAGGATCCCGGGCCGTCAGCTCTGGGTGAACCCCGACTGCGGTCTCAAGACCCGCGGCTACGAGGAGACCGTCGCGAGCCTTCGCGGCTTGGTCGAGGCGGCTCGCACGGTTCGCGCCGAACACGTATGAGCGCCGTTTGGCCGGGTGGTGCTGAGCTGCCAACCGAGCCGGTCGGCTCGCTGCCGCGCCCGAGTGTGCTGCAGCGGGCTGTGCTCGATGCCGAAATCGGACAGATCTCGGCCACCGAGCTCGAGCGCGCGCAGGAAGCGGCGGTTCGCGACACGTTGGATCGCTTCGCAGAGACCGGCTCACCGCTCGTGAGCGATGGCGAGCAGCGCAGGCAGAGCTTTTCGAGCTACCCGCTGGGCACCTCGCCGCATGACGGCGGGGTGGAGGCCGGACCGGTGTTTGCGGTGTTCGCAGACGGGCACCACCGCGTGATCCCGAGTCTTGCGAGCGGTCCGTTCCGCTTTCGGGGCTGGGCCGCCGACGATGTGGCGCGATCCCTCGAGCTGACCTCGCGGCCGCTGAAACAAGCCGTCATCTCGCCCTCGATGCTGTCACTCATGGTGCCTGCCGAGGGACTCGGCGACTACTCGCGGGCGGAATTTCTTGACGACGTGGTTGCCGGCTGCGCCGAAGACATACGCAGGTGTTTCGCCGCCGGCGCCTCGCGTGTCTCGATCGACTTCACCGAGGGCAGGCTCGCACTGCGCGACGACCTGCGTGCTCCGTGGGCCGGACCCGAAGCACTCGGCGGCTTCATCGAGCTGATCAATCGGGTGCTCGCTGAGCTGCCCGACGAACTGCGTGCGGCGGTCGGTGTGCACACCTGCCCCGGCAACGACAATGACTCGGTGCACTCGGCAGATGTCGACTACGCCGAGCTGATCCCCGAGCTGTTTCAGATCGAGGCTGGGTACTTTCTGGTGCAGTCCGCGAGCGAGAAAGACCCCGACGCGGTGGCTCGCCTCGTCGGGCGCCAGCTGCGGCATCTCGCGCGCTCAGGCGAGCGTTCGGCACCTCGCGTGCTGCTGGGGGTCACGAATCCGACGAGCCCGAAGCTCGAGACCGCCGAAGAGATTCGTGACCGTCTCGTGCAGGCGGCACGCTTTATTCCGGCGGAGCTGCTCGGTTCGACCGATGATTGCGGGTTCTCGCCCTATCTCATCGATGAGAAGCCTCGTCACGGTTCGCCGGATTTCGCGCGCGACGTGGCATTCGCGAAGATCGCGGCGCGCGTGCGCGGCACCCAGCTCGCGAGCGAAGAGCTTGCCGGCAGACCTACCGGTTCGCAGTCGTATGCGGGGTACGGTGCAACGGGAGTTGCGGTGGCGCGGTCGTGAACGCGCTGCTGCTCACCGGAACTGCGCCGACGCGCGCCCGTTTCTCATTCGAGGTCTTTCCCGCGAGAAGCGGGGCGGCCGCGCTCGCGCTAGGCAACGCAGTGCAACACCTCGCCGCGGTGCAGCCCGACTTTATCTCGGTCACCTACGGAGCCAACGGTTCGAACAGAGATGCGTCGCTCGACCTGCTTCGCTACCTGCGCGACCATAGCGATGCGCTGCCGCTTGCGCATCTGACGACAGTCGGTGAGAGCCGTGAGGCGGTGAAGGCAGCGATCCACAGCGTGATCGACTCGGGCGTGCACGACTTTCTTGCGCTGCGCGGTGACCCGCCGAGAGGATTCGGCGAAGACGACGAACTCGTCGCTGGATCGCTGAGTTCGCTCGAGCTCGTGCGCCTCATTGCCGAGGTGCGTGCAGAGCGACCCGCGTTCACGAGCGTCGGCAGATCCGCGGTTGCTGCCTACCCGAATGGACACCCGCTCTCGCGCTCACGCGAGGCAGACATTGACTGGCTGGTGGCGAAGCAGGAGGCCGGCGCCCAGTTTGCGATCACGCAGTTGTTCTTTCGCGCCGAAGAGTATCTGGGATTCGTGGCTGAGGCGCGATCCCGCGGCCTCAAAATTCCGGTGCTGCCGGGGCTCATGCCGGTGTCAACGAGCGCCCAGCTGCGCAAGGTCGCGTCGCTCGCGGGCCGGCCCGCACCCGTCGAACTCGTGCGAGAGATGGACGATTCGGGTGGCTATGCGCCCGAACTCGGGGTTGAGCACGTGGTAGAGCTGTGCCGCGAGCTGCTTGCCGGGGGAGCGCCGTCGATCCACCTGTACACCTTCAACCGGCACGAACAGGTGCTCGCGGTGTTGCGTGAGCTCGAGCTGCTGGAGCCGACGACCGTGTAGCAGGGCCCCAGTTGGGCGGCTCTGGCTGGCATTAAACGGAGCGGAAGACCGCCACGACCTTGCCGAGCACTTCTGCGTGGTCACCGAGAATGGGCTCGAACGCGCTGTTGCGCGGCAGCAGCCAAGTGTGGCCGTCGCGTCGACGAAACACCTTGACCGTAGCCTCGCCGTCGAGCATGGCCGCGACGATATCGCCGTTCTCGGCGTCGCGCTGCTGGCGCACCACAACGAAGTCGCCGTCGCAGATCGCGGCGTCGATCATCGACTCGCCGTACACCTTCAGCATGAAGAGCTGGCCGTCTCCAACGAGCTGACGGGGGAGCGGAACCAGTTCTTCGACCTGCTGCTCTGCGGTGATTGGCACGCCGGCGGCGATGCGACCCACGAGCGGCACGTATGCGGTCTCCTCTGGTTGCACCGTCGGCGAATCTGCGATCGCTTGCGCAGTGCTCGCGAGTTCGGTGAGCACCTCGAGTGCACGCGGGCGGTTCGGGTCGCGGCGAATATGCCCGGCAAGCTCGAGCCTGCTGAGCTGGTGGGTGACGCTCGAGAGCGACGACAGCCCGACGGCATCGCCGATCTCACGCATGCTCGGCGGGTAGCCGCGGCTTTCAACCGAGCGCGAAATGTATTCGAGGATCGCCTGCTGTTTCTCGGTCAGCGGCTTGGGTGCACGGCCGCGGGATTCTGCAGTCATCGTCTCTTCTTTCGCTCTCGGATCGTGAACTTCTGTGTGACCGATCCGTGAATGTCGGTGGTCTCTGATTCACTCCTCGTAATCGAAACAGTAGCCCCTGTATTCGAAGAGAAGCAAAGATTTGTTCGAGTGTCGCGCGAAAATATTCGAGCAGATCTTCGAATTCGGGGTTGCATTATCGAAACATCGAAAGTATATTCGAAACAGATATTCGAGTCGCGAAGCGATTCGGGCATCTCGACGCAAGGAGCAATCATCATGAGTGCATCGATCACCACCATTTCTACCCCGCTGACGGTTTCGCACTCGCGAACCGAAGTTTCGGCAGAGATGTTGCCGGTAGCCTCTGGTGCGCCCGCTCGGCTGAGACTCACTCGCCGCGGTCGTGCGGTGTTCGGCACCCTCGCCACGCTGCTCGTCATCGGTGTGCTTGCGGTGGTTGCAACGTTCAGCGGCGCACAGGCTGTGGCTTCCGCGGAGTCGAGCGGAGCCGAGTTTGGTTATGTCGTGATGCAGCCGGGTGACTCGCTGTGGCAGGTCGCAAGCAACATCGACCCGAACACCGACCCTCGAGACCTGGTCGCCGAGATTGTGCGACTGAACCAGCTTGACGGTTCGGGCGTGCTCGCGGGTCAGCCTATTGCGGTTCCGCTGCGCTACGCAGACGCTCCAGGCGTGGTGACTGCTTCCGACCTGGGCCTGTAGGGCGGGCCGCGTGAGCCCGGGTGGCTCTACGCGGTCACTACACTGGAGAGGTGACTAGCCTCAGCGATTTGCCTTTGCGTTCAAACCTCGTCGGCAAGGAGCCGTACGGTGCTCCGCAAGACCCGGTTCCCGTCAGTCTAAACGTGAACGAGAATACGCATCCGCTTCCCGAGGCAGTAGTGGAAGACATCATCGCTTCGCTCGCGGAGGCGGTGAGGGGGGTGAACAGATACCCGGATCGCGAGTTTCTCGGGCTGCGCGAAGACCTTGCCCGATACCTCGGCCACGACCTGACCCCCGAGCAGCTGTGGGCGGCAAACGGTTCGAACGAGGTCTTGCAGCAAGTGCTGCAGGCATTCGGTGGGCCAGGGCGCAGCCTGCTGAGCTTCACGCCCACCTACTCCATGTACCCACTGCTGGCAGACGGTACCGATACCGAGTGGGTGGCGATTCCTCGGCCCGAAGGCTACGCGCTGACGCCAGAACTCGTGCGGGCGGCGATTCTCGAGCACCGCCCCAGCATCGTGATCCTGTGCGGGCCGAACAACCCTACGGGCACATCGCTCGACCTCGACGTCGTGACCGCCGCATACGACGCCTTTGATGGCATGCTGATCGTAGACGAGGCCTATCACGAGTTCGACGACGCGCACCCGAGTGCGCTTGAGTTGCTGTCTGGACGCCCCCGCCTCATGGTGTCGCGCACGATGAGCAAAGCATTCGCATTCGCGGGCGTGCGCCTGGGCTATCTTGCGGCCGACCCCGCGGTGATCGACGCCCTGCGGCTCGTGCGCTTGCCCTACCATCTCTCGGCGCTCACGCAGGCTGCGGCCTCGACTGCGCTGCGGCACTCCGTCGAGATGCTGCGTGCCGTCGATGATATTCGTGGGCAGCGCGATCGCCTCGGTGCCGAACTCGAGACCATGGGCTATCTCGTGCACCCGTCGGGTTCCAATTTCTTGCTCGTCGGTGGGTTCGCTAACCCCGGCGCGACGTTCTCCGCGCTTCGTGCACAGGGCATCCTGATCCGCAACCTCAGCATCGAAGGGCACCTGCGCCTGACCGCAGGTACCGAAGCAGAGACCACGCAGCTGATCGACGCTATCCGGGCGCTCGGCCCGGGCGGGGCCCACTAATCTCACTTGGGGCAGCGCCCGGCAACCGCGCCACCGTCACACTCCGAAGCGCGACGTGCGCGAAAGGCTAGGATTGAGAGCATGTCTCACGCTCCCCGCATCGCGTCGCTCGAACGAGCCACGAGCGAGTCTCAGATCACAGTCAGTGTTAACCTCGATGGCGCAGGCGAAGCCGACGTCTCGACCGGCGTGCCGTTCTTCGATCACATGCTCACCGCGTTCGCCCGCCATTCGCTGACCGACCTCACGGTGCGGGCGACCGGCGACGTGCACATTGATGTGCACCACACCGTCGAAGACACCGGAATTCTGCTCGGCGCGGCCCTGCTGGAGGCGCTTGGCGACAAAAGTGGGATCAGCCGCTACGGCGACGCGCTCGTTCCACTTGACGAGGCGCTCGCCCAGGCCGTGGTTGACATCTCCGGTCGGCCCTACCTCGTGCATGGCGGCGAACCCGCAGGCTTCGAGTTTCACCTCATCGGCGGCCACTTCACCGGCAGTATGGTGCGCCACTTCTTCGAAGCACTCACTCTGAACGCGCGCCTCACCGTGCACCTGAAACTCATCGAGGGCCGCGACCCTCACCACATCGCCGAGGCCGAGTTCAAGGCGTTCGCGCGCGCGTTCCGCGAGGCGAAAGCGCTCGACTCGCTCGTGGTTGGCGTACCGAGCACCAAGGGAAAGCTGTGAGCGCAAGCGATAGCACGCCTCTCAAGCTCGCCGCCGACGGTACCGCCGAGGGCACGTCTCCTCGCAAGCTCGTCGCCGTGCTTGACTACGGTTCGGGCAATGTGCACTCGGTGGTCAAAGCTCTCGAGGCCGCGGGCGCCGAGGTTGTTCTCACCAAGGATCACCAGGTCGTCATGCGGGCCGACGGCCTCCTGGTGCCGGGCGTCGGTGCCTTCGACGCCGTGATGCGGCAGCTGAAGGCCGTTCGCGGTGACGAGCTGATCGACCGCCGCCTCGCCGGGGGCCGTCCAGTGCTCGGCATCTGCGTGGGGGAGCAGGTGATGTTCGACCGCGGCGTTGAGCACGGCGTCGAGAGCGAGGGCCTCGGCCAGTGGCCGGGCACCGTGCGCCAGCTGCAGGCAGACCGTCTGCCGCACATGGGCTGGAACACCGTCGAGGCGCCGGCCGGCTCGACGCTGTTCGCCGGAATCGAGCACGAGCGTTTCTACTTTGTGCACAGCTACGCTGCGACCGAGTGGAGCATTGAGGGGCGCACCGCCGCGACGGTTCCGCTCGTGACCTGGGCAGAGCACGGTGAGCGCTTCATCGCTGCCGTCGAGAACGGCCCGCTCACCGCCACACAGTTTCACCCAGAAAAGTCTGGCGAGGCAGGCATTCACCTGCTGCGCAACTGGGTCGAGTCGCTGTAAGCAGCGATCCTTGCCTTCAAAAACTTCACCGATTCAACGTTTTAAGGAACCACAACCGATGACCGAACTCAGCTCACAGCCCAGGCTCGAACTGTTGCCCGCCGTTGACGTCGCAGACGGCAAAGCCGTGCGTCTCACGCAGGGCGAGGCTGGCACCGAGACCAGCTACGGCAGCCCGGTCGATGCCGCACTCGACTGGATCGAGCAGGGCGCCGAGTGGATTCACCTCGTCGATCTCGACGCCGCCTTCGGACGCGGCAGCAACGCATCGTTGCTGCGCAAGGTCATCAAGCAGTCGAAGCGCGTCAAGGTTGAGCTGTCTGGTGGCATTCGTGACGACGCGAGCCTCGAGGCGGCCCTCGAACTCGGCGCCACCCGCGTCAACCTCGGCACCGCTGCCCTCGAGAATCCCGAGTGGACTCGCGCCGTCATCGCGCGCTACGGCGATCAGATCGCTGTGGGCCTCGACGTGCGCGGAGAGACGCTTGCGGCGCGTGGCTGGACGCAAGAGGGTGGCAACCTGTGGGAGGTGCTCGACCGCCTCGAAGACTCGCGCTGCCCGCGCTACGTGGTCACCGATGTCACTAAAGACGGCACGCTGCGTGGCCCGAACGTCGAACTCTTGAAGCAGGTGTGCGCACGAACCGACCGGCCCGTCGTCGCATCGGGCGGTGTCTCGAGCCTCGATGACATCGCCGCGCTGCGTGAGCTCGTATCTTGTGGCGTTGAGGGCGCGATCGTCGGCAAGGCGCTCTACGCGGGCGCGTTCACCTTGCCCGCGGCGCTCGACGTGGCGGGCCGCGCGTAAAAGAGACGCCCATTTCTGGGCGTTTCTAGCGCGACCCGAGACCGTCTCGGCCTCGGTCGCACATTAGAAACTCATGGCGATCAAAAAGCTTCCGTCCACCGGCGACGCTCCCCGCAACACCGGTGTGCCGGCGTCGCTCGTCGCGGGTGGTGCCGCCGACTCCGCCGGATTTCCCTGGCAGGGGCGCAGTTTCGACCACCACGAGACGGCATTCGCTGGTGATGACGGCGCCACGCCCGAGGCGCTGCGGCTCGCGGTCGCGCGCCTCCGAGAGGCTGCAGGGCACTATCGAAAAGGATCAGTGCCGGTGCCCGAGGCACGAGACGCACTTGCCGCCGCGCACTCGGATGCACTGCTGGCGCTCTCGGCGAGCAGGGTGCTGATTCCTCTGCTCGCTGAGGCCGGCGATCTCGGTATGACGCCCGAGGGGCGCACCGTTGAAAAGACGCAGGAGCTGTCGATCGTGACGGTCGCGGCACCCGATGGGCGCCGCGTGATGCCGGTGTTCAGCGGCGTCGCCGCCATGCGGGCCTGGAATGCCGAGGCCCGGCCCATTCCGGTGCCGATGCCGCAGGCCGCGCTCGCTGCCGCCCAGGAGCTGACAGATCTGATCATCGTCGACCCGGGGACCCCCCTGGCTGAGCTCGGGGTGCGGCGCACGCAGCTCGAGGCCGTCGCGCTCGGAGCCTTGGCGCTACCGGCCTGGGCGGACGCCGAGGTCATCACAGCCTTCCGGATGTCCGCGAGCGATGACACCCGAGTGCGAGGGGTCGAGATTGCCCCTGCCGACCCCGAGGCGCGCCTGCTCGAAGCCGAGGTCGCGGTGATGGTCTCGCTGCGACCAGGGCTCGAACAGCACGATCTTACGGCGTTGCTGACAGAGCTGCAGCAGCGCTGGGCGGCGAGTGAGGTCATCGCCGGGCGAGTCGACTCGCTCAAGCTCGTGCTGCGCTAGCACGCAGAGGTTCGGGTGAGAAGTGCTCTAGAAGAAGTTCAGCAGCACGATATAGACAGTCGTGCCGGCGAAGATGCTGAGCAGGGCGCGGCGCCCCGCAAAGAGATGTGTGGCGACCGTGACAGCAGAAGCGATCGCTACCACCCAGAGCTTGCCGGGTTGCGCGCTGATCTCGTCCGCAAGCATCACGACCGCGAGGATCACCAGCAGGCCGGCGGGCATCCACTGCCCGAGCGCCTTCACGAACTTCGACTTGCGCAGCGGCTTCAGAATGGCGAATGGTAAAGCGCGCAGCAGGAGCGTGATCACTCCGCCAATGGCGACCGCTGCGATCATGTACCAGGTCTCAGGCATCGGGCTGATCCTCTTCTGCGACAGGACCAGCACCCCGCGCCCTGCGCTGCCAGAAGAATCTGGCGACGAGCGAGAGCGTAAAGATCGCGAGGGCAGCGATCAGCTGCGCACCCGGAAACGCGACCATCGCGATCGCGACCGAGAGGCCGGCAAGAATGACCGACGGGATCTCGCGGCGCCCCCGCACCGCGTCGAGCGCCATCACGATGAACAGCGAGACAAGCGCGAACTCGAAACCCTCGATAGGTTCGGGCAGCAGGCTCGCGACGCACACGCCGACGAGGCCGCCACCGACCCAGTACGCCTGCATCAGCAGTTGCCCGGTGAGCATGCGCGTCGAGGTGAGTTTCTCGGGCGGCATCAGCACGTATGTAGCGTAGGCCTCGTCGATCATCGCGTAGATCGAGTAGGCGCGCCCGATGCCGGGCTTGACGGCCTGAATCGGAAAGCTCAGTGGGTAGAACACGTGCCGAAAGTTCAGCGCAAACACCGTTGCGGCGATGGTGAGCAGGGGAGTGGCCGCCGCGATCATACTGACGAGCAACAGTTCGACCGACCCCGCAAAGATGCCGATCGAGAGCGCCGGGGCGAGCCACCACGGAAGCCCAGCCTGAATCACGAGAAAACCGAGAGCTACTCCGAGCGGAAAGATGCCGATGCCGACCCCGAGCGAGTCGACAGCACCTAAGCGAATGCTCGCCGAGCGGCTTGCCGGGGTCTGGTCGTTCACCCCTCGATGCTATCTGAGGGCGACGGGCCGCCTGACACTGCGCGGCGGCTTCGCTCGTGCGCTACTCGGCAAGCAACACGCAGAGCCGCGCGATCGTCTTCGTGTCTGCAGTGTACTTTTGGGCCGCTTCGTCGAAGGTTGCGTTTGACGTGACAATGACATCGAGAAAGCCCGTGTGGGGGCCGCCGTCGACGCCGACGGTGGTTCGTGGCCCCGCGAGACTAAACACCCCGCCGGCCTCGTCGAAGAATGGTTCGCCGCCCTGCGGTGATACCTCTCCGCCATCCGGCTGAATGTATGAGAGATCCCAGCCGAACGTCGGCGCGCCGCTCATGTCTCCCGTGTAGGTGAAGGTGATCTTGTTGTTCTCGCTCTGCAATGGGTAGACGTCGAGGGCCGGTTCGACCTGCACCTCGGGGTCGACGAAGAGGTCATAGCCAGCGGTGCTGGCGCCCGAACAGTCCTTGGCGGCAGCCCCTTCGCTCGTCTCGCTTGCCGCGGGTGAGCTTTCAGACGTGTCGCCGGCTGCGTTTGGTGCGGGAGCAGCTGGTGCGCAGCCGGCAAGCAGGGTCGTGCCGAGCAGTGCGATGCCGAACACAGGCGCAATTCGAGGGGTGATGGTGTGCATGTGATCATCGTGGCGCGCTCGCCCAGCGATGCAAAAGTAGGGATTCGGTCTATTATTCTGCGTCGCCCGGGTCGCCGAGGCTACCGCTGCGCACGAGTTGTCGGGAGCGCGCGCACGAGCCGCGCAACGCCGGTTCGAGTGCGCACAGCCCAGCGGCGGTGAATCTCGGTGAGGTGCTTCTCTACAGTCTTGACGCTGATGCCCAGTTCTTGCGCGATCTGTTCGTTGCCGAGTCCGCGTTCAACGCCGAGTGCGACCTGATGCTGGCGTGCTGTGAGGCTTGGCGGGGGATCCTCCGGCGCCGGAAGCATCGCCGCCACACGAGATGCAACCATGAGCCTGCTGGCCGCAGAAAAAGCGGTCAACACGCGTGATACATGAGCGCGTACGGTGTGTGGTGAGAGAAAGAGTGTGGTCGCGATCTCGGCGTTGCTGAGGCCCGCGGCGATGAGAAGCGCCACCTCGCGCTCTCGCTCGGAGAGACCGGCCCATGCGCTGCCGGGAGTCGGGCGCAGTCGCCTGCCAGCCGCACGCATCTCTTGTGCTGCGGCTCGCCGAGCAGAGAGGTGACCGGCGGCCTCGCTCAGCTCGAGCAGGTGCGCGAGCCCCTCTGCTGCCGCCGCGGGTTGGTGTGCGGCGACCCGGGCCCGTGCAGAGAGAATCTCTGCTTCGGCCGCTTCTACCAATCGCCCCTCGTCGTGAGCCACTCGCGCGGCGAGCCCCGAGCTTGCCCCGGCGGTCTCGGGGTCGCCCTGAAGCAGATGGATCCTCGCCCTGCATCGCGCCGCAGTAGGGGAGGAGATGCGAGAGCTGGCGTGCGGCTCGAGCAGCTGGTACCAGGCCTCGGCCGCCTCCAGGTCGCCTTCTGCGCCGGCGAGCGAGACCAGGGTCTCGAGGCTCAACGCATTGTCGATTTCGAGCAGTGGCCCGCACCTGCGCGAAAGGTGCACACGGTTTGCCGCCTCGGCGAGCTCGCCGATGCCGAGAAAGCCGTAAGCCATGAGCAGTTGCAGCCCAGCAGAGCGGTAGCTGCGCTTCACTTCGATCTCGCCCTGTAGCTCTGAAAAAATACCTGCCGCGAGGGCGCGCTCGTCGGCGTTTGCGGCGACGAGCATTCGTGTGGCGAGCACCAGCGGCAGGAGCTCGGGCACAGCCGCGCCGTTCGGAGTGCTCAGCGGCTCGAGTTCGGCGGCCGCCTCTCTCACCCGACCAGCGAAGAGCAGAGTGCGCGAGCGCATCACCGTGCCGAAGACGCGGAGAGTCGTGTGCGCCGCGTCGCTCGATCGTGTGTCTGGAGTTAGCCCGCTGCCAGCACCCGCATCGACGAGGTTGGCCGCGGCCGCAACTTCGCCGCATGCGAGCCGAGCCTCTGCGAGTTGGTAGCGCAGAAAGTGTTCGAGCAGCGATGTCGGCTCGGAGACCGAGGCGATCGCCTGCACGGCGTCTTGCAGCTCGTCGTCTTGCGAAGGATTGGCTGCGGCCGTCGCAGCACGCTGCGCGCCTGCTCGGGTGCCCCATGCTTGTGCAAACGTGCACGATGCTGCGGCGGCCATGCGATCGTGGCTGCCGGGCGATGTGTGAAGCGCCGCCTCCCAGGCCAGAAGCGCGAGGCGCCGAGTGCGATTCGGGCGCAGCGCGTGCAGCGCGCCTATACTTGCGAGCCCGAGCTCGACTGCCGGGCGATCGCTCGTCGATGCGCGCACCTCAAGCACACGACTTGCCTCGTTCGCGGTGTTTTCGCGAATGCCAAAAAGCAGCACTTCGAGACTGGCGTTGCCCGGCTCATATGCGGCGCGCATCTGGGTGATCCCTGCCGCTGCTTCTGAGGTGTGCCGCCGAAGTGACTCGAAGCTTAGATGACCGAGCCGGTGTACTTCTCGCCGGGCCCCTTGCCGGGCTCGTCAGGAATAGCCGATGCCTCGCGGAATGCGAGCTGTACCGAGCGCAGCCCGTCGCGCAGCGGGCGGGCATGCGAATCGCTGATCTCGGGAGCGCCAGCGGTGATGAGGCCTGCGAGCGCGTTGATCAGTTTGCGAGCCTCGTCGAGATCGGTCTCGTTCTCGGGATCATCTGACAGTCCGCACTTGATCGCCGCCGCGCTGAGCAGGTTTACCGCCGCCGCCGTGATGATCTCGACCGCGGGAACCTCGGCGATGTCGCGTGCGGCGCTCTGCGCTTCGATCGATTCTGCGTGCTGCTCACTCATCAGTTACCCTCGTGTTTCGTTTCTTGCGTATGGGGTGAAGTCTTGCTAAGATTCTAGAGGTTCGCGGCCATTTGCCGAGAACTTGCAAGTGGAGATCCTCCCACCCCAAGCCGATATATAGGTTACCGGGTAGTTGACGCCCCGTTTCGCTGCGTGCAGTGAGACAGCTGAAAAGGGTGTAGAGCACGTATTGCGTGGTTCTAGGTCGAAGCTTGCAAAGAATTGAGCTTACAGTCGAATTTCGGCTGCGCACACGATCTAAGGAGCCGGCGATCAGCGATCCCCGTACGAACGAACGAATCAACGCCAAGGAAGTGCGTTTGGTTGGTCCCAGCGGCGAACAGGTCGGCGTGGTGCCGATCAGCACCGCCCTGCGCCTTGCCGCAGACGCTGACCTCGACCTTGTCGAGGTTGCCCCGAACTCGAAGCCGCCCGTGGCCAAGATCATGGACTTCGGCAAGTTCAAGTACGAGGCTGCGCAGAAGGCGAAAGAGGCTCGCCGCAACCAGGCGAACACCGTGCTGAAAGAGGTGCGTTTTCGCCTGAAGATCGACAAGCACGACTACGAGACCAAGACTAAGCGAGCCGTCGGCTTCCTCGGTCAGGGCGACAAGGTCAAGGCGATGATCCTCTTCCGTGGCCGCGAGCAGTCGCGTCCTGAGATGGGCGTGCGCCTGCTGCAGCAGTTCGCTGAAGACATCGCGGAGTTCGGCACTGTCGAGAGCTCACCCCGCATCGACGGTCGCAACATGGTCATGGTGATCGCACCGCTCAAGAACAAGAGCGAAGCGAAGGCAGAGCAGAACGCTCGCCGCGCCGAAGAGAAGGCATCGCGCCGAGCCGACAAGCCGGGCGAAGTCGAGGCTGAGGCCGCAACGACCGAATAGTTTCACGGCAGCCAGCTGGTCTTGCCGACACCCACGTAGTCGCTCAGGCGACGCGCACCACAACAAGGAGATAGAGATGCCTAAGCAGAAGACCCACTCGGGGGCGAAGAAGCGGTTCAAGGTAACCGGCAGCGGCAAGCTGATGAAGCAGCAGGCCGGCATGCGCCACAACCTCGAGGTGAAGGCCTCGAAGCGCAAGCGCCGCCTGAACGCCGATCAGGTGCTGTCGCCGGCCGACGTGAAGCAGGCCAAGAAGCTGCTGGTTCGCTAGGCACCCGTTCGCACGAGTTTTTTCGATAAGGAAGATCAGAAATGGCAAGAGTCAAGCGGGCCGTCAACGCCCATAAGAAGCGTCGCGTCATCCTCGAGCGCGCCGAGGGCTACCGCGGGCAGCGTTCGCGCCTCTACCGCAAGGCCAAGGAGCAGGTCACTCACTCGCTGGTCTACTCGTACAACGACCGTCGTAAGAAGAAGGGCGACTTCCGTCGTCTCTGGATCCAGCGCATCAACGCTGGTGCACGCGCCAACGGCCTGACCTACAACCGCTTCATCCAGGGCCTCGCGCTCGCAGATGTCGTGGTTGACCGCCGCATGCTCGCTGAACTCGCAGTGAACGAGCCCGCTTCGTTCGCGGCGCTCGTCGAGGTTGCCAAGAAGGCTCTGCCCGAAGACGTGAACGCAGCCAAGACCGCTGCGTAAGCGTTCTCGCTTTGCTGAAGGGGTCGGCACACCGGTGACGGTGGCCGGCCCCTTCGGCTTTCTTTGCGCCGGTAGATTGAAAGTATGAGCATGATCGATAACCCGAAAGCGCCACGTGTGCGCCGCGTCGCCGCTCTCGCGCGCAAAAAGGATCGCCTCGCCGCGGGTCAATTTCTCGTAGAGGGCCCGCAAGCCGTGCGCGAACTGCTCGCGCACTCCCCTCAGACTGCGATTGCGGTCTACGCCACGATGGGTGGCGAGCCCTGGCAGTTCGAGATCGATCGTCTGGCCGACGAGGCAGAGGTCGAAATAGTGCGGGTGAGTCATGAGGTGCTCGCCGCAATGGCCGAAACAGTGCAACCCCAGGGCGTGCTCGCCGTGGCCCGAATCGAACACACCCCGATCGAGGCAGCGTTCGCGTCGGCCAAGCTGGTTGCCGTGCTGCACGAAGTGCGTGATCCTGGCAACGCGGGTACCGTGTTGCGCGCGGCCGACGCTGCCGGTGCCGATGCGGTGGTGTTTGCGGGGGAGAGCATCGACCCCTGGCATCCGAAGGTCGTGCGTTCGACGACGGGCTCGATGTTTCATCTGCCCGTCGTGACTGTCGGGTCGCTCGCAGACGTCGTTGTTGCGGCTCGCGGTCACGGCCTCGCGGTGATCGCTGCCGACGTGAACGGTGACGAGCTGCAAGCCGGAGATGCCTCGCTCTCGAAGCCCACGGCCTGGGTGTTCGGCAACGAAGCGAGGGGACTCAGCGAGGCTGAGCGTGCCCTTGCCGATCGTGCGCTGCGGTTGCCGATCTACGGCAAAGCCGAGTCGCTCAACCTGGCCACTGCCGCAAGCGTTTGCCTCTACACGACCGCGTTTAGCCAGCGAAGCTAGGGTCACCACGGCACGAGCACCGGCCGACCCCTGAAGATTCGCATCGGGTTTACATAGGCGTCGTCGACGCGCGCGCCGACATGCAGGCACTCGGTTCGGCAGTGACCGCCTGCCGTTATGGTGCCCAGCGGCCGACCCCTGGCGACGGCATCGCCCGCCTGCAGCTCGCTCGCGACCGGTTCGAACGACACCACGGTGCAGGCGTCTACCCTGATCGAGAGCACCGGCCTATCGACCACCGTGCCGCTGAACGTCACGATGCCGTCTGCCGGTGCAAGCGCCGCTTCGCCCTCAGTCGCCGGTAAGTCGATGCCTCGGTGTCCCGCGGCGTAGGGCCCTCGGGAGAGGTCGTAGCGCTCGCTCACCCGAAGCGGCGGGCCGAGTGGCGGCAGCCACAGCGGGCCGGACGCCCCGGTGCTGAGGAGCAGCGCGAGAATCTGCGCGGTGAGGATGCGAAGCGGCGAGGGGAGCATATCTTCGAGCTTCGCACGATCCTCGCCCCGAAAATGAGTTACTCACACAACCCGCAAAACGCGGCCAGAACGGCCGCCTGTGAGCGACAAGCCGGGCGTGCAGTGATCGGCAAATCGACAAAAGAGATGCTAAGCTGGTAGGGCATCTCGAAAGAGGTGACTTCGCGTGCCCACACATCGTAGTTTCGCCATCGGTCTTCTGTTACAGAAGCGGCGCAGCACGAGGGCACCAGGTTTCGAGGCATCCGCCTTCGAAAACAACCGCAACAGCGCGCTTTTTGGCGCGCGGAACAGGAGAACGGCCATGGCCGTCGTAACCATTCGCCAGCTGCTCGACAGCGGTGTGCACTTCGGACACCAGACCCGTCGTTGGAACCCGAAGATGAAACGCTTCATCTTCACCGAGCGCTCGGGTATCTACATCATCGACCTGCAGCAGTCGCTCGGCTACATCGACGAGGCATACGACTTCGTGAAGAACACCGTCGCACGCGGCGGCAACATTCTCTTCGTCGGCACCAAGAAGCAGGCTCAGGAAGCCATCGCTGAGCAGGCCGATCGCGTCAACCAGCCCTACGTGAACCAGCGCTGGCTGGGTGGTCTGCTGACCAACTTCAACACCGTTACCGGTCGCCTCGAGAAGATGAAGGAGCTCGAGCAGCTCGACTTCGAGGGCGGCACCAGCGGCTTCACCAAGA
>CALCJF010000020.1 GCA_937967375.1 uncultured Leucobacter sp. | reverse complement strand
AAGATGATGCGATCTTCGAACAGCTTCGCGTAGGGGTCGGTGAACCTGGTGCCGTAGGTGGTCCGCTCTTCGAACTGCGGCAGCACGTACCTGGAGTTCGGCATCATCAGGGGCGAAACGCCGGCCTGTGGCTGAGTGTTATGCATCAATGTCTCCTGTATGCCTTCGTGCTACTTCTTGGTGCCGCCGCCACCGACGACGTCGCTCGCTGAGTCGCGAATGAAATCGACGAAACCGTACTCGAGCGCCTCTTCGGCGCTGAACCAGCGGTCGCGGTCGCCATCTGCGTTGATCTGCTCGACAGTCTTGCCTGTCTGCGCGGCGGTGATCTCAGCGAGGCGGTTCTTCATCGAGGTGATAAGCTGCGCCTGCGTCTGAATGTCGCTCGCGGTGCCACCGAAGCCACCGTGCGGCTGGTGCAGCAACACCCGCGCGTTCGGGGTGATGTAACGCTTGCCCTTGGTGCCAGCGGTGAGCAAGAACTGCCCCATTGATGCTGCCATACCGATACCAACCGTCACGATGTCGTTCGGCACGAAGCTCATCGTGTCGTAGATCGCCATGCCCGCGGTGATCGAACCGCCGGGCGAGTTGATGTACAGGTAGATATCTGCCTCAGGGTCTTCTGCCGCCAGCAGCAGAATCTTGGCGCAGATCTCGTTCGCGTTCTCGTCACGCACCTCTGATCCAAGCCAGATGATGCGATCTTTCAGCAGTCGCTCGAACACACTGTTCGGCGCCATCGGTTCAGCCATAGCTGCACTCCTTCAATTCGTGCCTGCTACGAGGCTACCGACAGAATCGCAAGGAATTGCCGCTGTTCGCCCACGGCGTTTCTCGTGCGCCGAGCACGGCAAAAAGTTCGCAGAAAGCAGAGGATCCCCCGCACTCTGAAATTCTCAGAGCACGAGGGATCCTCGTGTGAATGAAGCGGGAGTTACTCGCCGGCTTCTTCAGCAGCCTTCTTTGCGGCGCGGGTTGCAGCTGCCTTCTTCGCAGCGGCCGAACGAGCGGCCTTCTTTGCCTCAGCGTCGTCTGCCGAGTCGCTCTCTGCAGCAGCCTTCTTCTTCGCGGGAGCCTTCTTCGGCTTGGCTTCGGTCTCTGCAGCCTCGACGATCTCTTCGGCTTCGCCGACGACCTCTGCGACCTCTTCATCGTCAACAGCGGTGAACTCGCTGAGATCGACGGCCTTGCCGTTCTTGTCGACAACCTTGGCCTTCGAGAGCGCAACTGCGAGGGCCTTGTTGCGGGTGACCTCACCGAGGATCATGCCCATCTGGTTGCCCTGGCTGATCGCCTGAATGAACTGGCTCGGATCCATGCCGTACTGCTGCGCCGACTGGAAGATGTACTGCGACAGCTCGTTCTGCGTCGGAGTGATCTGCTCGGCATCGACGATCGCGTCGAGCAGCAGCTGCAGCGCGAGCTGCTTCTCGGTCGACTCGCGAACTTCTGCACGGTGCTCGTCGTCCTCGAGACGACCCTCACCCTCGAGGTGACGGTGCACCTCTTCTTCGACGAGCTCTTCGCTGACCGGAATACCGGCCTTCTCGATGAGGGTCTCGGTGAAGATGTCGCGTGCCTGGCGGCCCTGAGCGAACACTGCGGCTTGAGCAACCTGCTCGGCCAGGCTCTCGCGCAGCTCTGCAATGGTGTCGAACTCGCTCGCGAGCTGTGCGAAATCGTCGTCTGCAGCCGCGAGCTCGCGCTCCTTCACAGCGGTGATCGATACCTCGACCTCGGCGTCCTGGCCCTCGTAGTCGCCGCCGAGCAGCTGCGACGTGAAGGTGGTGCTCTCACCAGCGGTGAGGGTCTCGACTGCCTCATCAAGGCCGACGAGCATATTGCCCGCGCCAACCTCGTACGACACGCCGCTCTCCTGGTCGACGTCGTTGCCGTCGATGCGCGCCACGAGGTCGAGCTCGACGAAGTCGCCGTTCTTCGCGGGGCGATCGACGGTGACGAGGTTGCCGAAGCGCTCGCGCAGCTTGGTCAGCTCGGTCTCAACTGCGTCGTCGCCGACCTCAGCGTTATCGACCTCGATCTTGAGGCCGTCGTACTTGGGCAGCTTGAACTCGGGGCGAGCCTCGACCTCGAACACGAGCGTCATTTCGCTCTTCGCGTCCTTCGGGTCGAGCCACTTCTCGACGTCAGCCGACGGGCGGCCCATGGGCTGGGTATCGGTCTCTGCGAGTGCAGCCTGGAAGAACGAATCGAGCGAGTCATTGACGGCCTGCTCGATAACTGCCTGACGGCCAACGCGCTGATCGATGATCGGTGCCGGTACGTGACCCTTGCGGAAGCCGGGGATCGACACCTGCTCCGAGATGGTCTTGTAAGCCTGCTTCAGGAAGGGCTCGAGATCGGCGATGGTGATGTCGACCGAGAGCTTGACCCGGGTGGGGCTCAGCTTCTCTACGTTTGTCTTCGGCAATTTGGCCTCTCAAATATCTCGGTTGTCAGTCGTGTATCGGTGTCGCGGGCCTGCGGCCCGTGTCGGGGTAACAGGATTCGAACCTGCGACCTCCCGCTCCCAAAGCGGGCGCTCTAGCCAAGCTGAGCTATACCCCGGAAAGAAGACAACCCTGCAAGTGTAGCGGAACATTGGAGCCGACGATGCGCATCTTGCAACTATCGCCGGCTCCAACGTGACTCTTGCCGCTAGTGAGACACGATTTCTTCGCCAGTGTGCTCGTCGCCCCGCACCTCTTCCGAGATCGCGCCCGCTGCTTGCTTTCGCTTCAGATTGCGCGCCACGAAGGGCCAGCCGATGACGAGCGCACCCGTTGCGATCAGGCTCGTCCAGACCTGCGTACGTCCTGCTTCGGTCGTCAACATCACGATCAGCACGGCGAGGATCGCAGCAATGAGCAGAATGTTGAGCCAGGGGTGCAGCCACATCTTGAGCTTGAGGCCGGCAGCTTCTTCGGGGGTCATCTTCTGGCGCATGCGCATCTGCGTCAGCGCAATGAAGATGTAGACGAACAGTGCGACGAGGCCCGCCGAGTTCATGATGAACTCGAAGATGCCTGATCCTGGCGCCGCAAAATTCATGATCGTCGCAATGACGCCGCCGACAGTCGACGCCAGTAGGGCCGCAACCGGAACGCCTCGCTTCGATTTCTTCGCCATGATCTTGGGCGCGAAACCCTGTGTGGCAAGCGCGCTGAACATGCGAGAAGCCGAGTAGAGGCCCGAGTTCAGCACCGAGATCACGGCGGTGAAGATGATCAGCTGCATGATGACAGCGGCACCAGGCAGGCCGAACTTCGCGAACACGAGCGTGAACGGTGCGTTCGTGACGTCGGTCGGAGCTGGGAGCTCGTTCCAGGGAATGACGGTCACGATCACGAAGACGGCGCCGACGAAGAAGAGCAGGATACGCCAGATCACGGTGCTCGTCGCCTGTCGAATGCCCTTCGCAGGGTTCTCTGATTCTGCCGCCGCCATGACCGCGATCTCAGTTCCGAAGTACGAGAAGATCACGAGCGCCACGCCGGTCAGCGCAATGCCGACACCGTTGGGGGCGAAGCCGCCGTGCTCCCAGAGGTTCGGCACGGAGAAGCTCGCACCGGGCCAGAAACCGAAAGCGAACAGCACGCCTGCGCTGAGGAACACCACGATCGCGAGCACCTTGATGCTGGCCAGCCAGAACTCGACCTCGCCGAACGTGCGCACCGAGATGAGGTTCGTGGCAACGAAGATCGCAAGCAGCAACAGCGACCAGGCCCACGAGGGCAGGAACGGAAGCCAGGCCTGCAACGTTTCGCCGCCTAGCACCGCTTCGTACGCGAGCACGCCAACCCAGAAGTACCAGTAGAGCCACCCCACGAGGTAGGCGGCCCAGTCGCCGAGGCCCACCCGGGCGTACTCCATGAACGAACCGATTGCCGGGCGCGCCGCGGCCATCTCGCCAAGCATGCGCATAGCGAGAAAGACGAGCAAACCGCCGATGAGATACGAGATGATCGCGGCCGGCCCGACCGAACGAATCACGTTGCCCGACCCAACGAAGAGGCTCGCGCCGATGATGCCGCCGAGCGTAATCATTGTCACGTGGCGGGGTCGAAGCAGCTTCTGCTTCTCGCCTGAAATCTGCGCGGCAGAAGTCTCGGGCGAGACTGGCGCGTCGAATGGCGATTCTTTTTCTGCGGTCACGGGGGTCCCTCTGAAAGTACGAAATGCCACGCGTCCCTGACGGTTCGCTCATGGCGGAACTCACAGAATATATCCCGGGCTTTCCCGGTCACACAAATGACTTAACTGTTATACAGCCCCCGATCTCTCGGCGCTTCGGAGAGCCGAGAGGAATGGACCGTGAGGGGCTGAAATGAATCGAACCCCGGCCGTGAGCTCGACGCAAAGCATCGCTTTGCGCGCGCCGCGTGGCGCGCCTCGATTCGGGTTCTCAGGATTCCCGGAAGCTTCGAAGAGAGCGGCAAAGCCGCGAACGGAGGGGCTGACGGGAATCGACGCAGATGCGGGCCTCGCCCGGCACCTGCAGTGCTCGCGGCGCCTCCGGCTCCGCTCACACCACGGGCAGTTCGAACGCGATGCGTTCTCTTGCTGCCTGCGCCCTTTGCAGGGTTCGATTCCCATCAACCCTGCAACTGCCAAACGCCCCACCGATGGCGGGGCGTTTCTCAGTTCGGAGGGGCTGACGGGAATCGAACCCGCGTAATCTGTTTGGAAGACAGAGGCTCTACCATTGAGCTACAGCCCCGTGACGGGCAAGAGTCTTGCCTCATTCACGAAAACCCTCACAGAGTGAGGGTTTCGCTCCCCCGGCTGGGTTCGAACCAGCGACATCCTGATTAACAGTCAAGCGCTCTGCCAGCTGAGCTACAGGGGATCATTGCCAAGGCAACGACGACAAGCTTACCAAGCTTCAGAAAGCCCACGCAAATCGGACGCGCCGCGTGTCGGCAAAGTCATCCCGATAAAGTCGCGAAGACGCCTGACGAACCGCTACTCCTCGGCGACCTCGTCGTAGGCGGTGGCCCGCAGCGCTGTGGCGAGGCGCTGCACGTAGGTGTGATCAGCCTGACGAAAGATCTCGTTGATGTCTCCGGCACCTACGAGACTGCCCTGCTGCAACACGAGAACGTCGTGCACGAGCGCCTCAAGCATGCCGATGTCGTGGCTCACGAGAATCATGCTCGCGCCAGTGCGCTCTCGAAACCACTTGAGCAGTTCGACGATGCGCGGCCGGTTGTTTGCGTCGACGCCGAGGGTCGGTTCGTCGGCGATGAGCAGGGAGGGCGCGAGCATCAACGAGCGCATGACCGCGATCCTCTGCCGCTGACCCTTTGAAAGCTCGTACGGATACTCCTTGAGCTTCGTGAGCGGCAGTGAAACGATGTCCATCATCTCTGCGATCTGACTGCCGAGTTGTTCTCGGTCGAAGTGTTTGGTGCGTTCGCTGATCGGCTGCAGCAGAATGTCGCCGACGTTCAACTCCGGGGTCAGTGTCGCCCCGGCATCTTGCGCGAGAAACCCGACGTGTGCGGTGAGGCGCGTCGTGGCGCGCCGACCCAGCTTTCGCATCGGCGTGCCGAGCACGTGTGCGTCGCCGCCACTCACTCGAATGCGCGCATGCTTCTCACCGGCTTCGTTCGCCCTCCCCGCCAAAAATCTCGCGATCGTCGACTTGCCCGAGCCGCTCTCGCCGAGCAGCGCGAGCACGTTGCCGCGACCCAGTTCAAAGCTCAGCCCGTCGACAGCGTTGAACGCCTTTGCGCCGCCGTGCGCGGGGTACATGAGTGACAGGTCAGACACCGAAACTGCGGGGTCAGCGTCTCTGACGGGCTCGATCATGCAGGGATCCTCCTGGGGTACCGGGTATTCCCAGCGTAGCGAGGGTCGCCCCTAATCTGCCCGCAGACTTCGGCGCGCCGATTCAAGCGCCGCGAGTTGCTCTTGAATTCGCCGTGATCCGGGGTCGCCGGGGTCGCCGATGCGCTGCATTCGGGCGACGAGCTCTGACTTGAGCGAGAGCAGGTCACGGTCGAGCAGCGAGGTAACGACTCCGCGCGAATAGGCAGCGAGCAACTCGGGTCGGTTCTGCGGAATCGGGGCGAGCGCCAACTCGCGAATCAGCTCGCGGTACGGCTCAGGCGCCTCGGCGAGCACTCGCTCGAACCAACCGGGCTCGGCCATGGTCGCGAGCGCCGCACCGATCGCGTCGCGCACTACCCTGAGCGCGGGGTCTGCAACCTCAGCGGTGACTGCCTGCGCCATGAGGTCAGTGCCCACCGCATCCGAGTGCTGCAGCATCGCCATCAGCGCGTCGCGTTCGAGGCGCACCCCAGGCGTCGGCGGCAATGATGCGAGTGTCGCACGGGGCCGCGCGGGTTCGTCGACGAGTTGCTGCGTTTCATACGAGGATCCGCCTCGCGAATCTGCTTCGGGCCTGCGGCGCGAGCTGCCGCCCGATGCGCGCACGGCGCGCTGCACCTCACCTAGTTCCATGCCGAGCATGCGCGCCAGCTCACGCGTGTACCCCGGCTGCAACGCGCGATCCTTGAGCTCTGCAATAATCGGCGCCGAAGCGCGGAGCGCCGAAACCCTTCCCTCAACCGAGTTCAGATTGAACCGAGAGATTGCCTGGCGCAGTGCGAACTCGAACAGGGGCACGCGACTCGTGAACAGCTCGCGCACCGCCTCGTCGCCACGATGCAGCCGCAGATCGGCGGGGTCGAGACCGTCGGGCGCGACCGCTACATAGGTCTGCGCGCTGAAGAGCTTCTCGTCACTGAAGGCCCGAAGCGCGGCCTTCTGGCCGGCCTCATCGGGGTCGAAGGTGAAGATCACTTCGGCCGCCGCGTCGTCTCCCATGACGCGGCGCAGCACCGAGATATGGTCTTTGCCAAAGGCGGTGCCACACGTGGCGACCGCGGCCTCTTCGCCTGCGAGGTGGCAGGCCATCACGTCGGTGTAGCCTTCGACCACGACAACCCGCTTGCCTTTCGAGATCGCGCGCTTTGCAAGGTCGAGCCCGTAGAGCACTCGAGACTTGTGATAAATCGGCGTTTCTGGGGTGTTGAGGTACTTCGGGCCGTTGTCGTCTTCGTAGAGCTTTCGGGCACCGAAGCCGACGGTTTGACCACTGGTGTCACGAATGGGCCAGACAATGCGTCCGCGAAAGCGGTCGTACACGCCCCGCTGCCCTTCGCTCGCGAGCCCCGACTGCGCCAGCTCTTTCTGCGTGTACCCCTGGGCCGAGAGATGCTTGGTCAACCCGTCCCAGCCGCGCGGCGCGTAGCCGACACCGAAGCGGGCGCAGGCGGCCTCGTCGAAGCCGCGCTGCTGCAGAAACTCTCGCGCGGCAGCCGCCTCCTCGCTTCGCAGCTGTTCGGTGTAGTAGGCACTCGCAGCCTCATGTGCGGCGAACAAGCGCGCACGATTCGGTCCGTCTTCGCGGCGCTCGGTGCCCTCTTCGTAGCTGAGCACGTAGTGCAGGCGGGCAGCAAGCCGCTCGACTGCCTCGGTAAATGTGAGGTGATCCATGCGCTGCAAAAAACTGATGGCGTCGCCAGATTCGCCGCAACCGAAGCAGTGGTAATACCCGAGACTCGGCCGCACGTGAAAGCTGGGGCTGCGCTCGTCGTGAAACGGGCAGAGCCCCTTCATCGAGTCAATGCCACCGGTCTTGAGCGCAACGTGTTCGCCCACCAGGTCGGCGAGGTTGGTGCGACGCTTGACCTCTTCAATGTCAGAGGATCGAATGCGGCCGGCCATAGCTGAATCCTAGACCACGGTCGCGGTGGCGACTGTGCCTCTCATGCGAGAACGCGATGCGTTCTCTTTCGAACGAGCTGCCGCAGTGGCGGCACCAGCCCTCGCGCGAGAACGCGATGCGTTCTCTTTCAAACGAGGGCTGCCGTACAGAGCCGTTCGTACCAGGCGATCGCCGATTGGTCGGTCAGCGAGGCGACCTGGTCGACCACGGCGCGCCGCGCGGCCGCTTCGTCGGCCGCCGCCCTGAAATCGGCGGCGTAGGCCGGCTCGAGTTCACCGGGCCCCGCCTCCCACAGCGTATGCAGCAGCTCGATGAGCAGCCCCCGCTGACGGCGGTACACGGGCTGACGGCGGTCGCTCTGCATCACGTAGGCGGCGACAATGCCCTTCAACACCGCGATCTCGGCGCGAATCTCTCGCGGCACCATGACTTCGGCCCCATAGCGGGCAAGCGAGCGCCCATCGGCGGCATCGATCGTCGCGCGAATCGCCTCGCGGGCGAATCGGCCAATCATGTCGCTCGTGAAGTTCTTGAGCCCCGCCTGGTGCGCTCTCGATCCGTCCCAGCGCCTCGGCCAGTTCTCGCCGGCAGACATCCGGTCAAAGCCGGCCCCGAGCTCTTCAGCGGTGAAGTCTCCCCCGGCCCACTCGGCCACGATGCGAATGAGTGCGTCGTGCCCTGAGCGCGCGGTGAGAAACTGCGGATCGATGTGCTCCGAAACGATCGCGTCTTCGAAGTCGTGCACCGAGTAGGCAATGTCGTCAGAGAGATCCATGATCTGTGCTTCGACGCACTTGCGCTTGTCGGGTGCGCCCGATCGCAACCACTCGAAGACGGGCGCGTCGTCTTCGAAGTAGCCGAACTTCGCGCCGCCCGAAACGCTGCCGACGTTTGCCTCGGCGAGCGACCACGGATACTTGCAGCTCGCGTCAAGCGTGGCCCGCGTCAGGTTGAGCCCGACGCTCGTGCCATCGGTGGCGAAATGCTTAGGTTCAAGCCGCGTCAGAATGCGCAGGGTCTGCGCATTGCCTTCAAACCCGCCGAAGCCAAGCATCCACTCGCTCAGCGCCCGCTCACCGTTGTGTCCGAATGGCGGGTGTCCAAGGTCGTGTGCCAGACAAGCCGTGTCGACAACGTCTTGCGACACTCCCAGCGAGGCGGCGAGCTCGCGCCCGATCTGGGCAACCTCGAGCGAGTGCGTCAGTCGGTTTCGGGCGAAGTCGACGCCGGCGGTAGGGCTGATGACCTGGGTCTTCGCAGAGAGCCTGCGCCACCCGCTCGAGTGCAGCACGCGGGCGCGATCCCTCGCGAAATCGCTTCGGTTACCGCTGTGCGTTTCGGGCAGAAAACGCTCGAGATCGCGGGGCTCGTAACCCTCGTGCTCACCCACCGTCGCCACCGAGGCCCTGGCGCTCGGCCTCAACAAGCTCGGAGTAGTCGACGCCCTCGCTCGTGCGGCTCTTCAACCAGCCATCTGGCAGAACGACGCGCTTCGGGCTGCCCGCGCGACCGCGCTGACCCTCGGCTCCCTCGCCCGGGTACGGCATCGAGCCATCCATGGTCGAGAAGATCTCGTCCATCTGCTCCAGCGAATCGACCGCCGCAAGCGAGCGGCGCAGGTCACCGCCCACACCGTAGCCCTTGAAGTACCAGGCGACGTGCTTGCGAATGTCGCGGCAGGCGCGATCCTCTTCGCCATCGAAAAATTCGACGAGCAGCTCGGTGTGCCGACGCATCGCCTGCATTACGAAACCGAGCGGCGGCTTTGCGATCGCCCGCTCGGCCTCGTCCCAAGAAATCTCGCCTGCCTCGGCGCGAAACGCGGCGACGAGATCGCCGAACAGCCACGGGCGCCCGAGGCAGCCGCGGCCGACAACCACGCCGTCGCAGCCAGTCTCGCGCACCATGCGAATGGCGTCGTCTGCCGACCAGATGTCGCCGTTGCCGAGCACGGGCACGCTCGTAATGGTCTCTTTCAGCTTCGCGATGGCCGACCAGTCGGCATGCCCCGAATAGAACTCGCTCGCGGTGCGGCCGTGCAAGGCGATGGCGGCGACGCCGGCGTCTTCTGCGGCACGCGCGGCATCGAGATAGGTCAGGTGATCCTCGTCGATGCCCTTGCGCATCTTCACGGTCAACGGAATGTCGCCCGCGGCCTTGACCGCCTGCTCGACGATTGCACGAAACAGATCACTCTTCCAGGGAAGCGCCGAGCCGCCACCCTTGCGCGTGACCTTCGGAACCGGGCAGCCGAAGTTCAGATCGATGTGGTCAGCGAGATCTTCATCGACGAGAAAACGCACAGCCTCACGCACGGTGACCGGGTCAACCCCGTAGAGCTGAATGGATCGCGGCGTCTCGCTCTCGTGGTGCTTGATGAGGCGCATCGATGCCGGGGTGCGCTCGACGAGCGCCCGGGTCGTGATCATCTCGCTTACGTAGAGGCCGGCGCCGTACTCGCGGCACAGGCGACGAAACGCGGTGTTCGTGATGCCCGCCATCGGCGCGAGCACGACGGGCACGTCGAGGGTGAGGGGGCCGATGCGCAGTCGCGAATCATTCAGAGTTGCGGTAGACATATGCGGCTATTCTCTCATAGCTGAGTCGAGGATCGCCGAGCCTGTAAGAGTGCGAGAGAATTGCTGGCATGCCCCTGTACCGCGAACAAGGCGTCGTGCTGCGCACCCAGAAGCTGGGTGAGGCCGACCGCATCGTCACCCTGCTGACGCTCAGTCGCGGCATCATCAGGGTCGTGGCGAAAGGCGTGCGTCGCACCTCGTCGAAGTTCGGGGCCCGGCTCGAGCCGTTCATGGTCGCCGACCTGCAGCTCTTCGAGGGCCGCACACTCGACACCATCACCCAAGCCTCAACGCTCGGGGCCTACGGGCCGCACATCAGCGAAGACTACGACCGGTACCGTGCGGGCAGCGCGATGGTCGAAACCGCCGAGCGACTGAGCGAGGGCGGGCCTGCGCCCGAGCAGTACCGCCTGCTTATCGGGGCGCTGCGTACGCTTTCGCAGGCGAGGATCGCGCCCGCACTCGTGCGCGACGGCTACCTGCTGCGCGCGCTCGCCGCTGCGGGCTGGGCACCCGGCTTCGACGATTGCGTTCGATGCGGAGCGCCTGGGCCGCACGAGCACGTCATGGTGCAGCTCGGCGGCGTCGTCTGCGTGAACTGCGCGGTTCCAGGAACCCCCCATCTCGAACCGGGCAGCATCTCGCTGCTCGCCGCGCTGCTCGCGGGCGACTGGGAGGCCGCGACCGCCTCGGGCGAGCTCGAACAGGGTCAGGCTGCCGGCATCGTCGCGGCCTATGCCCAGTGGCACATGGAGCGCGGCCTGCGCTCGCTGCGCACGAATTAGCAGGCCCTGTGCCACTACAGTTGGGTCTGTGAGCATGCGCCGAGCCCCCTCTGAGCTGGTGCCGGTCGACTGGACCGGCGAGCACCCGCCCGCCTTTCGTGGAGCCGTGCCGAAGCACGTTGCCATCGTGATGGACGGCAACGGCAGGTGGGCGAACCAGCGTGGGCTCCCCCGAGTCGAGGGGCACCGGCAGGGCGAGCAGGCTCTGCTCGACGTGGTCGCCGGGGCCATTCAAGCCGGCGTGACCCACCTGAGCGTCTACGCGTTCTCAACCGAGAACTGGCGCCGCTCCCCCGACGAGGTGCGCTTTTTGATGGGTTTCAACCGCGAAGTGCTTCGTGGGCGCCGCGCCCAGCTCGATGCCTGGAACGTGCGCATGCGATGGGCGGGCAGGCGGCCGCGGCTCTGGGGCTCGGTCATCAGCGAGCTCAAGGCCTCAGAACGCGCCACCGCGAACAACACCGGCCTCACGCTCACGATGTGCGTCAACTATGGCGGGCGCAACGAGCTCACCGATGCGATGCGTTCGATCGCCGAAGAGGTGGCGGCGGGCCGGCTCTCGCCGAACGGCATCACCGAGCGCACCATCGCACGGCACCTGTATGTGCCCGAGCTGCCCGAGGTAGATCTCTTTCTACGTTCGAGCGGCGAGCAGCGCACCAGCAACTTCATGCTCTGGCAGTCGGCCTACGCCGAGATGGTGTTTCTCGACACTCTATGGCCAGATTTCGACCGCCGCGAGCTGTGGCGAGCTATCGAGATCTACCAGGATCGCGATCGCCGCTTTGGCGGCGCCGTCGATAAGCCGAACGCAGCGCAGTAGCTCGCCGCGGGGTCAGCCCCCGCGCGCACCCCGGCGCCTGCCCTGCTTCTGCTCGGCCTCGCGCCACGCCCGCTGGGCCGGTGTTTCGCCGCCTGCCACAGGCACTGGTGCGGCGGTGGCTGCACGGTTCTCGGTTTGGCGGTGCGCAGAACCGCCGCGCCCCAGATGCCAGGCGTGGGTGATCGCGAGAGCGAGCGCGTCGGCGGCGTCGGCCGGTTTCGGTGGCGCCGCGAGCCCGAGCAGACGCGTCACCATAGTGGTGACCTGGGCCTTGTCGGCTGCGCCATAGCCAGTGACCTGGGCTTTGACCTCGTTGGGTGTGTAGAGCGCCACTGGAATGCCCCGCTGTTCGGCGAGGTACATCACGACGCCGCTGATCTGGGCAACCCCCATCACGCTCGCAACGTTGTCTTGCGCGAACACCCGCTCGAGCGCGATGCCGTCGGGTTTGTGACCGTCGAGCAGTCGCTCGATGCTCGACCCAATCTGGTGAATGCGCTCGGGCTGGCTCGCGCTCGCCGGGCTCTGCAGCACCTCGACGTGCTCGAAGGTCACGCGCCGCCCCTGATGAGACGTGACGATCCCGACCCCACATCGCGTGAGGCCGGGATCAATCCCGATAATGCGCAACGCTTCGCTCAGTCGTCGCTCTCCAGCTGCGCCTGCACCTCAGCGGTGAGGTCGAAGTTCGAGAATACGTTCTGCACATCGTCGCTGTCTTCGAGCGCGTCGATCAAACGGAATACCTTGCGTGCGGTATCGGCGTCGATCTCGACCTTCAGGTTCGGCACGAACTCAGCGTCTGCGGCCTCGTAGTCGATGCCTGCCTCGACGAGCGCGGTGCGCACAGCGACCAGGTTGCTCGCCTCGGTGATGATCTCGAACGACTCGCCGTTGGGGGTCGCGTTGACCTCTTCGGCGCCCGCGTCGAGCACTGCCATCAGCACGTCGTCTTCTGTGGTGCCCTCTGCGGGAACCGTGATGACACCCTTGCGTTCGAAGTTGTACGCGACGCTGCCCTGCTCGCCGAGGTTGCCCCCGTTGCGGCTGAGCGCAGTACGCACCTCTGCGGCGGCGCGGTTCTTGTTGTCGGTCAGACACTCGATCATGAGCGCCACGCCGTTCGGGCCGTACGCTTCGTACATGATCGTCGTGTACTCGACTGCATCGCCCGAGATACCGGCACCGCGCTTGATTGCGCGGTCGATGTTGTCGCCGGGAACCGACTGCTTCTTTGCCTTGTGCACGGCATCGGCGAGCGCCGGGTTGCCCTCAAGATCGGGGCCGCCGATGCGCGCGGCGACTTCGATCACCTTGATGTACTTCGCGAAGGCCTTCGCGCGGCGCGAATCGATGATGGCCTTCTTGTGCTTGGTGGTTGCCCACTTGGAGTGTCCTGACACGGTTGCTCCTCTTTCTTATCCGTAAGTCGAAATCAAGTCTATTGAGATTCGCTCGCGCCCGGCCCAGGATCCACGGGCCACGCGGCCGCGATCCTCTCACGAACATCACCGAGCAGCTGCGGCATCGACTTCGTCTTCGCGATGATCGGGAAGAAGTTGGCATCAGCCCGCCACCTCGGCACCACGTGCTGGTGCAGATGAGCGGCAATGCCGGCTCCCGCGATCTCACCCTGATTCATGCCGATGTTGAAGCCGTGACAGCCCATTGCCTGCGTGAGCACTCGCATAGCGGTCTGGGTGATCTCGCCAATCTCGGCGACCTCTTCAGGGGTCGCCTCATCGTAGGTCGAGATGTGGCGATACGGACAGACCAGCAGGTGTCCGTTGTTGTAGGGGTAGAGATTTAGCAGTGCATAGCTGGTCTCGCCGCGATAGACGATCAGCGCCTGTTCGTCGTCGAGCGACGGCGCATGGCAGAACGGGCAGTCATGCTCGTCGGGCTGGTGCGTATCGGCGATATAGACCATTCGATGCGGCGTCCAGAGACGCTGCATCTCGTCGGGGTCGCCAACGAGACCGCTCTCGCTCAGGGTTTCAAACCGAGCGTGATCGGGCCCTGCGCCTACTCCGTCCACGCCGTGGTCACCTGCTCATGCGTTTCGATCGAATTCAGAATGCGCTGGATCGCCTCATCGACCGGCACGCCGTTCATCTGGGTGCCATCGCGGAAGCGGAAGCTCACGGCGCCGGCCGCGCGATCCTCTTCGCCAGCAATCAGCTGGAACGGAACCTTCGCCTTTGTGTGCGTGCGAATCTTCTTCGGCATGCGATCGTCGCTGTGATCGACCTCGGCACGCACGCCCTTCGCGCGCAGCTGATCGATTACACCATCGAGGTAGTCACCGTACTGCTCAGCTACGGGAATGCCCACGACCTGCACAGGCGAGAGCCAGACCGGGAAGACGCCGGCGTAGTGCTCGAGCAGAATCGCAAAGAAACGCTCGATCGAGCCAAAGAGGGCGCGGTGAATCATGATGGGGCGATGCTTCTCGCCATCGGCGCCGGTGAACTCGAGGTCGAAGCGTTCGGGCAGGTTCGGGTCGACCTGGACGGTCGAGAGCTGCCACACGCGGCCAATCGCGTCGCGCGTCTTCAGGTCGATCTTTGGTCCATAGAACGCTGCCTCGCCGGGAACTTCGGTGAGCCTCAGACCAGAGGCCAGCGCAACCTGGCGCAGCGCGTCGGTCGACGACTCCCAGAACTCCTCGGTGCCGATCCACTTGTCTTTCTCGTTGTCCTTCATCGACAGCTCGAGCTCGAAGTCTTCGAGGCCGAAGTCGCGCAGCATCGAGATGATGAACTCGAGCACCTTGCCCGCTTCTTCCTGAAGCTGGTCGGGCGCGACGAAGAGGTGCGAGTCGTCTTGAGTGAAGCCGCGCACACGGGTAAGGCCGTGCAGCGCACCCGAGAGCTCGTAACGATAGACCGTTCCATTCTCGGCAAGGCGCAGCGGCAGATCGCGATAGCTGCGCGCACGCTCCTTGTAGATGAGAATGTGCATCGGGCAGTTCATCGGCTTGAGGTAGTAGTCGACGCCCTTCTTGGTGACATTGCCCTCGTCGTCGACCTCTTCGTCGATGCGAATCGGCGGAAACATGTCGTCTTTGTAATTGACGAGGTGGTTCGACTGCCAGAACAGGTCTTCTTTCGAGATGTGCGGCGTGTACACATAGGTGTAGCCGCCCTCGATGTGGCGCCTGCGAGCGTGCTGCTCCATCTCGCCGCGCACGATGCCACCGCGAGGGTGCCAGACCGACATGCCCGAGCCGATCTCTTCAGGGAACGAGAAGAGGTCAAGCTCTTTGCCGAGCTTGCGGTGGTCTCGCTTCGCGGCCTCCTCAAGGCGCAGCTGGTAGGCGCGCAGCTCGTCTTTTGAAGGCCAGGCAGTGCCATAGATGCGCTGCAGCATCGGGTTCTTCTCGCTGCCGCGCCAGTAGGCGCCCGAGGCGCGAGTGAGCGCCCAGCCGTTGCCGATCATGCGGGTGTTGGGCAGGTGCGGCCCGCGGCAGAGGTCCTTCCAGCAGAGCTCGCCGGTCTTCGGATCGATGTTGTCGTAGATCGTGAGCTCGGCGCCGCCGACCTCGACGCTCTCGTTGTCGCTGCCAGCGACCTCGTCGCCTGCGCTGCCGCCCTTGAGCCCGATCAACTCGAGCTTGTAGGGCTCGTTCGCAAGCTCGGCGCGCGCCTCGTCATCGCTCACGACGCGACGAACAAAGCGCTGACCCTGCTTGACGATCTTCTGCATCTCCTTCTCGATCTCCCGCAAGTTCTCGGGAGTAAAGGGAGCAGCCGGATCGAAGTCGTAGTAGAAGCCGTCTGTGATGGGCGGGCCAATGCCGAGCTTCGCTTCAGGATTGATGCGCTGGACCGCCTGCGCGAGCACGTGCGCCGCCGAGTGGCGCAGAATGTTCAGGCCGTCAGGGCTGTCGATCGAAACGGGCTCAACGGTGTCTGTGTCTGTCACTTCTGCCGCGAGATCGCGCAATTCGCCGTTCACGCGCATTGCGACGATAGAACGGTCGGTGAACAGGCTGAAACCATCTGCCACGGTTCGACTCCTTATGAGCTAATAGACCCGTTCATCCTAGCGGGTGCCTGGCTTCGAGTAGAGTCGAGAACCATGACCTCACACCGCACCCGCGTCATCGCCGCCTGGTCAGTGCACGCATTCACACTCACCGGAGTGATCTGGGCGACGCTCGCGATGCTCGCGCTGTTCGCGGACCAGCCGAAGCTGATGTGGCTCTACCTCGGTATCGCACTCGTCGTTGACGGTGTCGACGGCACCCTTGCCCGGCGAGCAGACGTCAAGACGTATGCGCCGAACTTCGACGGGGTGATCCTCGACTGCGTCGTCGACTATCTCACCTGGACCTTTATTCCGGCGCTCTTCATGTACCGGGAGGGGCTGCTCGGCGAGGGGACGATCGCCGTCGTATTGCTCGCGCTTATCAACGTCACCTCGATGTTCTGCTACGCGAACACCAAGATGAAGACCGACGACTACTACTTCATGGGGTTTCCCGCTACCTGGAACATCGTCGCTCTTGCGCTCTGGCTCGCCCAACCCCATCCGCTCGTGAACGCCATTCTTGTGGTTTTCTTTTCAGTGCTGACCTGGGCGCCGATTACCTTCGTGCACCCGTTCCGCGTTGCCAAGTTCATGGCGCTCAACGTCATCGCAACGTTTGCGTGGGTGGTGTCGTCTGGCGTGTTGGTGGCGTACTACCCGCAGAAAGTGCACTGGGCGTTCATTGTGTGGGCGGTGTCAGGGCTTTGGATTCTGGTGCTCGGTCTCGTGCGCACCGTGGCGACGAAGCGCGCTCAGCGAGTCTCTGCGAGCGCCGATGTGGCCCCCGGTGCCGCGGCCCCCACAGCGGCAGACACAGACCGATAGCGTCGACGCAATCCCTGCTCTTGTCGGTATCGATTCGCCTCGAGCAGCACGCTTGCTAGGGTGAGCCCGACGATCACGATCGGCACGTACGGCGGGTATCCCCTGCCGTGCATCCAGAAATACACATACGGGCCGACGAACGTCACGAGGGTCGTCAAGGCCGCGAGCAGACGTATGCGCCGTTTTGGCGCGAACAGCATCGCGAGCACGCCCCACGTATATGGCACCGCGGTGATCAGGTCAATCGCCCAGAGCACGAGCAGGCTGCCGTGAAACTCCCGTATGAACGCGACCGGGAGCACCCGCAGCGATGAATACACGAATACGATCACGTACACCGGAAGGCTGGGGTGGCGCAGCACACGCTGCAGCACGCTGGTGCGCTGCACGGGAATAGACTCGGGCAGCATGGCGAGCGCCTTATGCGGGGTGCGATGGGTCGGCATGCCGCGCAGTGCTTCGGTGAGATCAGCCACGTCGTTGTGGGCGAGCGCCGCACGCAACAGCGAGATCACGTTCACGCCGTAGAGTGCACGTTCGCCGGTCTCAGGTGGTTCGTCGAGGCGCACGGCGATCCCCCGCAATGCGTTGGTAAGGCGCAACCCGTCAAGGGTCGCTTCAGACTCAACGAAAAGGATCACCGTTCCCCGCTCGAGCGCCCGTCGAAGAGTGTGCGCTCGTTTCTTGGCGATGACGACGTCATCGACTGAAACGACCAGAGCGTTGTGTGGGCCTAGCTCGGCGAGTCGCTGCACGCCCGCAGCGTCGCATACGTGCTCGGGCGACAGCGAATGCGACGCAAGCGCTGGAAATGCGGCAAGTTTCTCAGGAGTCACGAGCAGCGAGCCCACCACTCGTTGCACCCACCGCCACACCATAGAGGGAAGCCTATATGAACCTCGGGTAAACGGGCCCTCGCTGTGCGAGATACTTGAAGCGTGCAAAACGACCAGAGCACTGCGATGCCAGAACCCACCAGCATCCGTACCGGTGCGACGCCCGAAGATGTGAGCCTGTGCGCCGAGATCTGGGTTCGGGCGCTCGCGGCACGTGATGGTTCTGTTGACGCGCCTGGCATGACCTCGCGAGTGCAAGCGTCGTTTGCAAACCCTATCGTCCGGTTTGCCGTCGCTACGGCACCCCGTCTCGGGTTCTCGCTTGTCGAGGCCGTGCCCTCGCGCCCGACGGCCGCGCTGCTTCGCTATCTCGCGGTCGACCCGGACGGAGCTGGGCGCGGAGTCGGAAGCGCGCTGCTCGACGACGCGATTTCCCACTCACGCCTGCAGGGATTCGCGACGCTGTTGCTTGAGGTGAGAGATATCAACGCGCGTGCAATCGAGCTCTATACTCGAGCCGGTTTCGTGCCCGCGGGTGCGGCCGTACCGCATCCGCTTGCCGGGTATCCCATGCAGGGATACGAGCTCACCCTCTAACGCTCTCACGCGGCGGCGACCGCGAAGTAGTCCCCGCGACGTTCCTCAGCCGAGTACTTCCCAGCGGTCCGCGGGGAAATGTGATGATCTGAGGTCCGTGATCGCTGCGTCAATCTCGTCTCGACTGAGTGCATACTCACTTGGGTAGTCCACGGCTTGTCCACCGACCGTAAGCTCTACGGTGTCTTCGTCTCCGCCCGCAGGGGTCCCGCTCAATGCATTGGCGACGCGTTGCCCTGCGTCGGTCGTCGCCGTGATGATAAATCGGTCGGGCCCGCCGCCGACCATGACGTCCCATGGTCCGATGGTGATCGAGACGATCGTGCGCGTGTGTCCATCCAGCTCGTCGATGCCCCAGGCATTCGTTTGCTCAGTCATCGAACCATTCTTGCACTCCAAGAAATGCAGACTCCAACGGTGCCGGGGCTGCCTGACCGCAGATGTCTCCCACGCTTCGTGGAGAAACACAAAACCCCCGGTCAGCCGGGGGTTTTATCTGTGCGCGATACTGGGATCGAACCAGTGACCTCTTCCGTGTCAGGGAAGCGCGCTACCGCTGCG
>CALCJF010000019.1 GCA_937967375.1 uncultured Leucobacter sp. | reverse complement strand
CAACTCGGTGGGAGTGGTCACCGCGTGCAGCTCGGTGAGCTCTCGCGGCGAGAAACCGTCTGAGTGGCGCCGCAGCACCTGCAGCTCTGCCGCGTGATCAGGCAGATCGACAATCAGCTTCATCATGAATCGGTCGAGCTGTGCCTCGGGCAGCGTGTACGTACCCTCATGCTCGACCGGGTTCTGGGTTGCGGCGACGAGAAAGGGATCCGGCAGCGCGAGCGTCTGCCCGTCTGCCGAAACCTGGCGCTCCTCCATCGCTTCGAGCAGGGCCGCCTGGGTTTTCGGTGGCGTACGGTTGATCTCGTCTGCCAGCAGTACGTTGGTGAATACGGGGCCGCGCCGAAACTCGAACTCGCCGGCTTTCGCGTCGTAGATGAGTGAGCCGGTGACGTCTCCGGGCATCAGATCCGGGGTGAATTGCACGCGTTTTGTGTCGAGCCCGAGCGCCCGCGAGAATGAACGCACCAACAGGGTCTTCGCGACGCCGGGAACTCCTTCGAGCAGCACGTGGCCGCGCGCGAGCAGCGCAACGAGTAGCCCCGAGATGATGCCGCCCTGACCGACGACCGCCTTCTCAACCTCTACGCGGATGCGTTGCATTGCGGCTCGCAGGGCAGCATCGTCGAGTGCGGTGGGCTCAGCCACGGTGTTTGGGGCGAACACCGAGTGATCGTTTTCGTGTGGGGTCACTGGATCGACCTTTCGTTGGGGTGGTCGGCTGGGGCGGTTGTCGGCGCGCGTGGTGTCGTGCGTTCTTGGGATGGCAGCGGGTCGACGCGGTCGAGGATCGCGCCCAGCGCGCGGGCGAAACTCGCGAGTTCGGCGTCGTTCGCCGGGAGCGGGCCGGTGAGCAGCTGTGTGAGCGCCGGCTCATGTGGAAGCGCGTACGCGATTTGCGCGTGGGTGGCTCGCCGCGAGAGCCCGAGCCTCTTGCCGAGGCGACGCACTGCTCCCTCCCGCAATGCGGCAGCGGCGTGCGCACTGTCGCCCGCCTGGGCGGTGAGCCGGGCTCGCCCGTGCATCGTCTCTGAGGCGCGCACGGTGACGGGCAGGCGCTCTTCGACCAGTGGGCCGAACCTGCGGCCGCGCCAGACGGCCGCAACGAGCGCGGTGATGATGAGCAGCAGCATCACGGGGGTGACCCACTGCGGAGTGAGTGCTGCGAGCGTGCCAGCTCGATCTACTTCGAGATCGGTTGCAGACGGCTGATACCAGACCACGTGATCCGTATTGCCGAGCAGAGCGAAGGCGAGCGCAGCGTTGCCGTTCTTCGCGAGATGCGCGTTGTCGAAGAGTGTCGAAGCGTCGAGGATTGCGACGCGCGCGCTGCCGCCAGAGGCCGGAACTTTTGAGAACAGCAGGGCTGCCTGTCCCTGGCCGTTCGTGAAGCATGGAGTGACGCCCTCTGCTGGTTCGAAGAGCACTGCCGCCTCGATCTCACCGACCTCGGAGAAGTCAGGTGCGCGGCAGTCGCTGGTTGCGGGCTCGCTGACGATCTGGTCAAAAGCGCTCTCGCTGAACTCGCCGAGCGCGAAGTCGCGCAGCACTTTCTCGTCGGCGGTCACGAACACCGTGAGCGCGGCCCGCGCGGCGAGGTCGCGCACGTTCTCGACGGCTGCGTCGCTTGGAATCTGCGGCGATGACATGACCAGTGTCGCGTCGCCATGTCGATCGAGTAGCTGACGGGCTTCGTCTTTACCGATGGCAATCTCTACCGAGACACCCTGTGCTTCGAGGATGGCCGAAAGCGCTTTTGCGCCTTCGGGTGAGGCGCTTGTCGGGTCAAGCGCGGCGCGCACGTTCGGACCCTTGCCGCCCAGCACGACGAGCGCGGCAGCTGCCGCTACGAGCAGTACGCTCGCGCCGATCCAACGCAGTGCGCGACTCCTGCGCGGCGGTGGCGTGACCGCTGTGCCTGCCTGACGAACGATTGAAGGAGCCGTCATGCGGGCACCGCGATTCTGGCCAGCGCAATGCGCTCGTCCACCGCACGGACGGCCAGGTATGTGGGCTCGTCACCGGAGGCCCCGAGATAGCGCACGCCGTCGAACAGCTGGGCGGCATGGAGCAGCGCTTCCTGATCCTCAGGAAAAACGTGGGCCGCGGCTGACGCGATTGACTGCGCGGTTGCACCCGGCGCGGGATCGATCAGTTCGCGTTCGATCAATGACCTGGCGAGTGCGCGGTATCGCTGGGTGACGGCGCCGCTCCAGTCGCCCGCGCGGGCGAGGCCGTCTGCTGCAGCACGAAGCTGGGCGGCAGTCAGCTGATCGTGCGCCCCAAGCAACTCCGTGTGAGCCAGCCTTCGGCGCGAGGCGCGGGGTCTGCCCCAGGCGAGAATACCGAGCACAAGGAGCGCGATCACGACGGCGGCGATCGTGATGAGCACGACGAGCCCACCGGCTCCGTTCCCGAGGTCAGGATTCAGGAGCTTGTCGAGAAACTCGAGCACGGCGAGCGACGCGCGGTCGAAGGCGTTTGGTTGTGCGGCAAGATATTCGGGTTTCGAGAGCTCTTGCTCGGCAAGACGCCTCGCCTCTTCTGCGTCAGGCAGCGCGGCGAAGCGGGCGAGCGCCCCCGCCGATGTGAGCGAGCCGAAACCAGCGGTCACATCTGCCCCGGGTAGCCGTACGGCGCTTGAACTTGTGTCTGCGCCAGCATCTGAGCCTGCGCCGCGGGCGCATGCAACGTAGCAAACCGCGGCACGACGTACGGATCGCCGAGGTGCTCGCGCGACCAGCCGACGGCCATGTGCTCGACGTAGCTGCCGAGCGCCTGATCGAGGCCCTCCTTGCGCATGCGTGAGTCGAGATAGACAAGGCCGGCGGCGGTGTTCTGCGCGATCGACCCCACCGCGCTGATCACGAGCACGAGCAGCTGTGGCACGAGCATCACGAGGAGCATCGTGATCACCGAGGTCGGTGAAACTTCGCTGCCTTCCAGCGGATCACCCGTCGGCATGAGTACCGGAATCAACAGCATCGAGAAGAGTTGAGCCACGCCGCTCACCGCATTCGCGGCGAAGCCGACGATGACACCGACGAGTGTGGTCGCACCGAACGCGACCCAGAACCTGCCTCGCACCAGATGCCACGAGCGTTTCATCGCCTCACCGATCGTGCACCGCTCAACGACGAGCACAGTCGGCACGAGCAGCAGCTTCGTGCCGATCCAGATGGCAAAGATGGTGAACCCGAGAAGTAGGGCGAGGCCGAGCGCGATGCCGATTCCGACGCCCACGCCGATCTCGTCAAATGCGACCCCCAAACCGGCGCCGGCGCCGAGCGCGATCGCGGCGAGAATGACGATTGCGATGCCGGCCGCGAGCCCGAGCAGCAGGGTGTAGCCGAGGATGCGCCAGAATACCGGCTTGACCTGCTGCCAAACCTCGGAGAGCTTTGGCTTCTCGCCGAGCACAGCGATGCGCAGGTTTGCTGCGACCACGCCCTGTACCGCCGCACCGATGGCGACCGAGAGCATGCTAATCAAGAGACCACCGCCAAGGGAGAGCCCCAGGGTGCCGGCCATGATCGCGTCGTAGTCGGGATCGCTTGGCGTGAGCGTCTCAGCCCGACTGATGCTGCCCGCGAAGACGAGGGCGAACAAACCGAGCCCAAGCAGCCCGACAATGAGCTGGGTGCACACGCCGAAGCCGAGCAGTACCGAGGGGTTGTGACGCAGCATCGCGAAAGACTTGCCAAGGATCGTGCCGAAGTCGAGCGGGCGCAGCGGAATGATGCCACGCTTCGGTGCGGGGGTCCAATAGGGGGAGGTCATACCCCCATCCTTGCAGGTCGCTCCGACAGTCAATTGCGGGTCGCTGCGATCCTTGGAGAAAAGCTTGTGGGTACGTAACAAATGGGTTACAGTTGATAGCTGCGCTTCGAATTCTTTTGTGTGCCTTCATATTGCGGTCGGCCAGCGAGCTCGTTGTTCCTATTTCACGAGCGGATCGAAGCCATCACCGCTAGACCAGGTCAGACGGCCCGACGGGGCCCACGGAGGTAGTTTCCTTGGCTGCTGCGCGCAACGCAACTTCCACACATTCACCCAAGAACGGCCGCGCTCACCAGCGGCTCTCGTTCGCCAAGATTAGCGACACCTTGACGGTGCCGAACCTTCTTGCGCTGCAACTCGAGAGCTTCGACTGGCTCGTCGGCAACGACACGTGGAAAGAACGTGTCGTCGAGGCTCAGAAAGCGGGGCGCGACGACATCGCCCTGAAGAGCGGCCTCGAGGAGATCTTCGACGAGATCTCACCGATCGAAGACAACGCCGGCACGATGCAGCTGTCGTTCGAGAACCCGATTCTCGACGAGCAGAAGTTCTCGATCGAGGAGTGCAAGGAGCGAGGCAAGACCTACTCCGCGCCGCTCTACGTCGAGGCCGCTTTCTACAACACCGAGACTCAGGTGCTGAAGAGCCAGACGGTCTACAGGGGCGATTTCCCCATCAG
>CALCJF010000018.1 GCA_937967375.1 uncultured Leucobacter sp. | reverse complement strand
AACTCGCGACCCTCACCTTGGCAAGGTGATGCGCTACCAACTGCGCTACATCCGCATGTTCACGTTGCCGTGTACTTGAATGACTATAGGGGAACTTTGGGAGGCGTCGCAAATCGAGCCTGAAATACGGCGTGTTCCCCGTAATAACAACCCATTTCGGTAACGTTCCGGTGAGTTTGGCCGAGTTCGTGGCTCGAAGCACCCAATACTGGAGTACATGGCTGTGTCGGCGAAGAAGATTACTTCACGAGTTCTCACCTGCCTACTTCTGGTTGCGTTGGTCGTCGGTGGCACTTTCGCCTATCTCAACCGACAACAGATCAACGACCATTTCGCGGCGCAACGCTTCGAACCAACCGCCCAGATCGAGACGTTGACCTCCGACCTGAGTCTCACCGAAGCTGGCCACAGAATCTTCTGGGCATCTGCTCCCACACTCGACGCGAGCCAGAACTTCAATCAGCAATGCGCCAACGTCGATCATTCCGAAGACGGGCACATTCTCGGCTGCTACACCAGCGGCCGCATTCACCTGTTCGAGATCAAAGATGAGCGCCTCAACGGCATCGTCGAAGTCACCGCGGCACACGAGTTACTACACGCAGCGTTTGCCCGCATTGGCGACGGTGAGAGATCCTCGTTGACGCGAAAGCTCAACGCACTCTACGACGAGCTCGCGCCCGAAAACCCCGAACTCAAGGAACGCATGTCGGTCTATTCGGGACTCTCGAAGACCGCATTCGCGAACGAATTGCACTCAGTGCTCGGCACGGAGCAACGAGATCTGCCCGAGTGGCTTGAACAGCATTACGCGACCTGGTTTGAAGATCGAGGTGCAATTCTCGATTACTTCGACAACTATCACGCCGTCTTTAACCAGCTGAAGCAGCGAGCCTCGGAGCTTGAGAGCGAGATGGCGTCACTGCGAAGCGATGTCGAGGCGCGCAGCGACGCCTACGATGCCGCGGTCGAGCAGTTCAACAGCGAGTGGGCATCCTTCGTCGCGCGCAACGACGCCTTCGAGTTCTCAAACGACCCCGATGAGTTCTACCGGCTCCGCGATGATTTCTACTCGCGACGGGATGCGCTCGGTGCCGAGATGCGCAGCCTGAACGCCGATATTGATCGCTATGAGCAGATGCGAACCGAACTGCTCGAACTCAGCGAGCTCAACCATGAACTCGAACAGCAGCTTGACAGCGCGCTCGCTCCCCCGGCCCCAGCACCCACCGGCGAGGTATAGTGGCGATTTCACGGCGTGTCGCGAGTAGCGGTGCGGAGTGGTCACTCGCACCTCAGAAATCGTGTAACATCGTTGAGGTTGGCATCACAGCAAATGTGAGCCACGCGGGCGATTGGCGCAGTTGGTAGCGCGCTTCCTTCACACGGAAGAGGTCATCGGTTCGAGTCCGGTATCGCCCACCACAGAAGCCCTTCGAAGTATCGGAGCTTAGATCGGTACGCACCCCGAGATCAGCTCGGCGATCTCTTTCATCTCAGCGCATACGCGAGAAGCGCCTACCGCGAGCAACTCCGCGGGATCGGTGCTGGTCGGTGCACCCGACGAGAAGCCGATCACGGTTGCTCCCGCAGCGACCCCGGCAACTACTCCGGAAACAGTGTCTTCGACGACGATCGCTTCGGAAGGATCAATCCCGAGCGTCCGTGCCGCTAAGAGATAGACGTCAGGTGCCGGCTTGCTTCGCGGCAAATCCATCCCACTGAACACGCGATCGCCGAAGAATGGCGCGATCCCGGTCACCTCAAGCTGCATCGTCGCTTTCGCCAGGTCGGCTCCGGTGGCGCACGCGATCCTGCTATGAAAGATCCTCGAGGCAGCCGCAACTGCGTCGTAGGCACCCGGGATCGGCACCAGGTGCTTTCTCAGCAGCTGATCCCTGCGTTCACGAAACTCAGTGATCCACCCCTCGTCGATCCTCACGCCGGTGTGTTCAAGAATCACAGGCCACCGGTCCTTCAGCGCTCTGCCGATGAAGAGGCTTATGCACTCCTGCTCGGTGATTGGCCAACCGAGCTCGTGCAGCATCTCACGCAGTACGCCATTCGTGAGCGGCTCCGAATCTACGAGCACACCATCACAGTCGAAGAGCACTCCCGAAAAGCGTCGAGTGCTCACTCGCCGCCGTCTACCGGCTCGCTCGAACCCGCGGGCGCGTTTCGTCGGCGCAGATAGGCGATCACACCGATTGCTACCCCAACGACGAGCAGCCCTGCGCCGATCCACCAGACGACCGAAAGGCTTTCCCCTCCCGTGCTCGCCAGCTGATCGCTCACGGCCTGTGCCGAGGCCGAATTGACTGCCATCTCAATGAGTAGATTGTGCACGGCTACCTCCTCGTGGGGTTGGTATGGGCAGTCTAGCTGCTACCAGTTACCATTTCTCGCTGCCCATGACCACCCCGTCCCGACTCAGCGTCGCCGCTGCTAGCGTCTGAACGCATGAAAACCTTTCGTTCGAACCCCAGCGCCAAACGCCCTTCGTTCGCGCGGCAGGTCGGTGTTGGCTTGTTATTCATCGCAGCGATTACCTTCGTTGCGGCTCTCGGCTCCGCATCAACTATCTCTGAGGTTGACGGGTGGTACGCGAACGCGGACAAGGTCCCATGGAGCCCACCAAACTGGGTCTTTGGGCCAGTCTGGTCTCTGCTGTATCTCATGATCGCCACCTCGGGTTGGCTTGTCTGGCGGGCGGGATACCGAGAGGGGCAAGGCAATGCCGCATCGCGCACTCTCGCGATCTACGCACTTCAACTCGTGCTCAACGGGCTTTGGACGCCCGTGTTCTTCGCCGCATATCCGCGCATCGGCCCAATCGCGTGGTGGGCTTCGCTCACAATTATGCTGGCCCTGCTTGCTGCCGTCATCTGGTTCGGCATCAGTGCCATTTCATGGTCGCGCACCGCAGCGTTTCTCATGGTTCCATACCTTGCCTGGCTGCTTTTCGCAGCATCGCTGAATATCGGAATCCCGCTGTTGAACTGAACGCAGCCATAGCGCGATGATGCCCAACCGTCAATGGGGTGCGCGCCACGTTCGGCACCGGCCAGAATCAGAGCTACTTTAGGAGGCATATCATGACCATCGGAACTGGAATAGCTTTGCTCGTCATCGGCGCGATCCTCGTATTCGCCGTGAACGTCGACGTGCAGTACGTCGATCTCGATCTCATCGGGTACATCTTGATGGGAGCAGGTGGCGTCGTGATACTACTGGGGCTCATCTTCATGATGACTCGCCGAGGCAGGAGCGATCTACCGCTCGAGTGAGACCAGACAAGAGCGAGCGAGACCGAACGAGCGAACGGCACGGCTACCTTCGCGAAGCGAACGAAGCGTGCGTGCGTGCCCCACTGCCTATTCCCCTGCCGCAACAATGAGGCTGGTGATGAGCGAGACCGCCATCGCAACCACGATGGCGTTGAACGCAAACGAGATATACGTTTGCGTTCGCATCGTGGTGAGTCCGGGTCTCGTGCGAGGTGTGCCTGCCGACGTCGCAGCGACCGCCGAGACCATGATGGCCATCGAGAGAAAGTCGACAAAAATGGGCTTCTCTGCAATATCGAATTCGATCGTCTCACCAGCTGCGTGCAGCCGAAAGTAACGGAGCGCAAATGCGTATGCGACCGTCGCCCAAGCCATCGCCACGGTGACTAGCACGAGCAGGGGCAACCAGAAGCCGCCTTCGCGGGCACCCAGAATTGCGGCAGCCCCCGAGACCATGAGCGCAGTCAGCGCGGCCGACATCGCCCAGTCTTCGGCAGTCTTCATGCCGATGGCGCGCGAGATCCCGCTTGCCCCTTGACGATGCTGAAGCTCTGCGATGCGCAACAGCTCTTCTCGATCACCGTGAGCGAAGACTCGATGGGTCCAAGTCGTGTAGATCATGAAAAACAAAGTGAACGACGCGCATAGCGCTGCGAAGATGAGCACTGCATTGGTGAAGAAACGCTGGTCGTTGAACTGCATGAAAATGATCGCCCCGACGATGGGCGGCGCCGATCCGAGCAGAGAAACTAAGCCGCGAAACCCGTCGTCATAACGAAGTGCGAATGCTCTGTGAACCCGGCGCCTACTCATCGTGGCGAGTCTACCTGGGGCGCGGAGGCGCTCAGACCTTAGCTGCGATCTCCGAGGTGTGCAACGGGGTGCCGAGAGCCAAGGAATTGCGATTGCCTGGTGAAGAGAAACGACACGGACAAGGAGCTTCACATGTCGAAACTTTCTGAAGAACGAGTGGCTGTCATCGCGACCAATGGCTTCGAGGATTCAGAACTCACCGAGCCGTTGCGCGCGGTTCGAGAGCACGGCGCCGAGGTAGATGTGGTCTCGACGCATACCGGCACAATTCGCGGCGAGCACGGGTACGAGACGATTGTCAGCCGCGATACCGCGGAGGCCAGCGCCAACGACTATGACGCCTTGATCTTGCCCGGAGGGGTGCGCAACGGCGATACTCTGCGCCTCGACGAGCACGCAGTCGCGCTGGTTCGAGCATTCTTCAACCAGCACAAGCCGGTTGGCGCGATCTGTCACGGTGGTTGGATCCTTGCCGACGCCGACGTGCTGCAGGGCCGAAAGGTGACCTCGTATCCGAGCCTCAAGACGGATCTGCGCAACGCGGGCGCGACGTGGGTTGACGAAGAGGTCGTGGTAGATCAGGGGCTCGTGACAAGCCGCACGCCCGCCGATCTCCCGGCATTTAACGCAAAGCTCGTCGAAGAGATCGCTGAGGGCAGGCACCGGGGCCAGACCGCCTGAGCCGGCACTTGCGATCAGTCGCGGGCGATGGCCGCCGTAATGCCCTCAGTGGCCCGCAGAAGCCCTGCTGGGGCGAGTTCGATATCGAAGCCCCGTCGACCGCCAGAGACGAGCACCGTCTCGTATCTGAGCGCCGACTCGTCGAGCACGGTGCGAAGCCTCGTGCGCTGGCCGATGGGGCTGATCCCGCCAACGACGTAGCCGGTTTTTCGCTCCGCGAGAGTGGGATCGGCCATCGCCGCTCTTCGGGCCCCGACTGCGGCGGCGAGCGCCTTCAGATCGAGCTTTCCCGACACCGGCACAATACCGACCACCAGGGCGCCGTCGGCATCGGCGAGAAGCGTCTTGAACACGCGCTCTGCGGGCACGCCAAGCGCCTCGGAGGCCTCGCGACCAAAGTCAGTCACCGAGGAGTCGTGCTGGTAGCTTCTCGCTTCGAAGTCGATGCCAAGCTTCGCGAGGGCGACGGTCGCCGGTGTCGAACCCTGCGCGCCGGAGTGCTTCTTCGCCATGCTGACAGCCTAGACCCGCTGAGCAGATGAGCAACGTCAGCTGCCGAGGCGTCGACGCAACAGCTCGATGCGCTGCTGCAGCTGGGTCACGCTCGCCTGCGCCACCGCGGGGCCGCCGCAGACGCGCCGCAGCTCGGTGTGAATCGAGGCGTGCGGGTCGCCGCTCACGCGCGAGTACATGCCGACGAGGCTGTTCAGCAGTTTGCGCTGCTCGCCGAGGGTGCGGTGCAGCGCCTGTGGTGCCTCAGACTTCTCTGGAGCGTGTTCGAGAATGCCCTGTTTGGCGGCTGATCGTTTGGCTTGCCTCGCCTGCCGTTGCAGCAGCAGCGTCTTGACCTCATGCGGTTCGAGCAGGCCGGGCAGCCCGAGAAAGTCGAGTTCTTCTTCGCTCTCGACCTCGGCATAGCCGCCGAACTCGGCGCCGTCGAAGAGCGCGCGATCGAAGTGCGCGTCAGAGGCCAGCGCCTCGTATTTGAACTCCCCCGTGAGCTCTTCAGAGGCGCGATCCTCGCGTTCGGCCTCGGCCATGAGCGCGGCCTCTGCGTCCCACATCTCTTCGGCGCTCTTCGGGCCCTCGAGCACGTGGCCGCGCTGCTTCTCGAGCTCGGCCGCGAGTTGCATGAGCGTCGGCACGTTCGGAATGAACACCGAGGCAACCTCGCCCTTGCGTCGCAAACGCACGAAGCGCCCGATCGCCTGAGCGAAGAAGAGCGGGGTCGACGAGCTGGTTGCGTAGACCCCTACCGCGAGTCGGGGCACGTCGACCCCTTCAGACACCATACGAACGGCCACCATCCAGCGACTGTCGCCCCTTGAGTACTCGTCGATCCTTTCGCTCGACCCTGCGTCATCTGACAGGATCAGCGCGACGCGCTCCCCCGTGATCTCTTCGAGCTGCGCGGCGTAGGCCTTCGCAGCCGCGTGGTCGGTCGCGATGACGAGCGCACCCGCGTCGGGAATGTTCACACGCACTTCTGAGAGCCGGCGATCGGCCGCACGCAAGACTTTTGATATCCACTGCCCCGCGGGGTCTAGTGCGGTTCGCCAGGCCTGTGCAGTGATGTCTTTGGTGTTGCCCTCGCCCAGGCGCGCCTGCATCTCTTCGCCCGCAGACGTCTGCCAACGCATTTCGCCCGCGTAGACCATGAAGATCACGGGCCGCACGACGCCGTCTTCGAGCGCACGGTCGTAGCCGTATCCGTAGTCGGTAGCCGATACCTTGCTGCCGTCCGGCTGCGGCAGGTAGTCGACGAACGGAATGGTCGCGTCGTCTGAACGAAACGGGGTGCCCGTGAGCGAGAGTCGGCGTTTCGCCGTGCCGTAGGCCTCGCGAATGGCATCGCCCCAGCTGAGCGCATCACCGCCGTGATGCACTTCGTCGAGAATGACGAGTGTGTCTTCACGCTCGGTCAAGAGGCGGTGCTGCACGGGCTTCATCGCAACCTGCGCATAAGTCACCACCACGCCGTGAAAGCGCCGGCCGTAGGCCGTACCATCGCTGTTTGAGTAGCGGGGGTTTAAGTGAATGCCGCCTCGCGCAGCGGCATCGGCCCACTGGGTTTTCAAGTGTTCGGTCGGCGCGACTACCACGATTTGCGTGACCGTATGATTGGCACGCAGGATCGCGGCAAGCCTCAGCGCAAACGTCGTTTTTCCCGCGCCCGGTGTTGCAGATACGAGAAAGTCGCGCGGCTGTTTCTCAAGGTAGCGCCCGATCGCTTCTTCCTGCCACGCGCGCAGCGTTCCTGCGGTACCGCGGGCGGCGCGATCGGGGTAGGCCGGAGGGAGGTGTTCGGCTGCACTCGTGCCCGGCAGGTGCAGGGCTGGGTCAGACTCGATCACGACGCTCTAGACTAGTCGTTGCGCATGAGAGAGTCGAAGTTACGAAGAGGAGCGCGCCGTGTCGGATGAGAGAACCGAGCTTCCCTGGTCGAGATTTGTCGCCATCGGCGACTCATTCACCGAGGGGGTCGGCGACCCCGAGGCCGATAGCCCGGGCGGGCTGCGTGGCTGGGCAGATCGCTTCGCAGAGGTGCTCGCCGAGCACAACAGCGACTTGGCCTATGCGAACCTCGCCGTTCGCGGCAAGCTGATTCGACAGATCACAGACGAGCAGCTTGAGGCGGCCATCGATCTGCGGCCAGATCTGGTGAGCGTCTGCGCCGGCGGCAATGACGTGATCCGGCCCGGCGCCGATCCCGATGCCGTCGCAGTGCAACTCGACTACCTGCTGCGCAAGCTGCGCGAAACCGGCGCGACCGTGATGGTGTTCACCGGCGTCGACGTCGCATTCCAACCAGTCTTCCGCTCAATTCGCGGCAAGGTGGCGATCTACAACGAGAACGTGCGCAAGGTGGCGCAGCGCCACGACTGCGTGGTGGTGGATCAGTGGGCAGTCGAAGAGTTGCAGGACTCGCGCTACTGGGCCGACGACCGGCTGCACCTCAACTCACTCGGCCACCACACGATCGCTCGCACCGCGCTTGCCGCGCTGAACGTGCCGAACGATTTGAAGCCGCTCGATCCCCCGCCGCTGCCACAACAGAACTGGCGCCAGGCACGCAAAGAAGATGTGGTCTGGGCGAAAGAACATCTCGTGCCGTGGGTGATCCGTCGACTCAGGCACGAGTCTTCGGGCGACAACATTGTCGCGAAACGCCCAGAACCGGGCGCAGTGAAGAGCGTAGACTAACTCGCATGGCTAGCATCACGAAGCAGATCGCAGATACCGTCACCTCTGTCGGCGTGCACGCCGCCTATGGCGACCCGGTCGAACTCGACGGCACCACAATCGTGCCCGTCGCAATCGCAGGGTACGGCTTCGGAGCAGGCGAGGCTGGCGCCTCAGATCAGGGAGAGGGCTCAGGCGCCGGTGGCGGCGGCTTCGCTTGCCCGACCGGCGCTTATGTCACTCGCGACGGATACACCCGCTTCGAGCCAAACACGATTGCGCTCATCGCGGTCGGCATTCCCTTCGTGCTCGTCGCGGGCCACGCGCTGACCCGGCTGATTCGCGCGCTCAAGAAGTAGCACCACCCCAAACCCAGGCTTCTCGGGGTAAGCGCCGTGGGTCGAAGCGCTCGAGCAGCTCAGCCATGGTGAGCGACTCCCCCGGCTGCGAAAGACCGAGCGACGCCGCGAGTTCGTCGCGCACCGATTCTGCCGAGACCCCCTGCTCAGCGAGATCTTCGAGCGTCACCGCACCGTCGCGCTTCGCGAGGCGCGCTCCGCTCGGGCCGAGCACCAGGGGCACGTGCGCATACACCGGAGTAGGCAGACCAAGTAACCGCTGCAACAGCATCTGCCGAGGCGTAGATGACGCCAGGTCATCTCCGCGCACTACCTGGTCCACACCCATGTCGGCGTCGTCTACGACCACGGCGAGGTTGTAAGCGATCGCGCCATCTCCGCGCCGCAGCACGAAATCATCGATAGAGGCGGTTACCTCGCCAAGCAGCATGTCTTCAAAAGACAGTTCGGTGATCTCGCTGCGAAGCCGCAACGCCGGGAGCCGCGGCGCGATTGCGGCACGGGCGTCGGCGCGCTCCTGCTCGGTGCGCTTGCGGCACGTGCCAGGGTACGCACCAGGGGCCGCGTGCGGTGCACTCGGGGCCTCGAGAATCTCTCGTCTGCTGCACGTGCACTCGTAGACGAGCCCGCGCGAGGCCAGCATCGCTATCGCGGCCTCGTGCGCGGCTCGACGCTCGGTCTGCACCACGGGCTCGCCGTCCCAATCAATGCCGATCGCCGCGATTTCTGCGAGCTGTTCATCGGCCACGCCCGCGTCTCTGGCCCGGTCCACGTCTTCGATGCGCATCAGAAAACGCCTGCCTGTGCTGCGCGCAAACAACCAGGCGACCAGCGCAGTGCGCAGGTTGCCGAGATGCAAGCGGCCAGAGGGGCTCGGCGCATACCGCCCCGCACCTGTATTCGCCATTCCCCAATCTTGACATAGCTGCCACAATGAGCGCATGACAGACTCGACAGCTGAAACGGCATCTGCGTACGCGCTCCCAAAGCTCCCTCCCTCCTCAGCGCAAAGCCTCGCGGCGGGGCGAGCCCTGCGAAAGCGTATGCCCCGCCGCCAGCTCGGCGTACTGAGCCACCACGACAGGCGGCCGCTCGAGATCCTCGCCGAACAAAACTCGACTCGGCTGCAAGACCTGATTTCATTGCGCAACGAACGCATGTCGCAAAGCCCGTTCACTTTCTATCGCGGCACGGCTGCGCTGATGGCGGCCGACCATGCAGTCGACCCGCACACCGACATTCTGGTGCCGTCGTGCGGCGATGCGCACGTCTCAAATTTCGGCTTCTATGCTTCGCCGCAGCGGAGCCTCGTCTTCGACCTCAATGATTTCGACGAGGCTGCCTGGGCCCCGTGGGAGTGGGACGTCAAGCGTCTCGTCACGAGCGTGATCATCGCGGGCCAAGCGACAGGACGAGACCAAAGTGTTGTCGAGGCAGCGGCACTTGCCACTGTTCGCGCCTACGCGCACGCGCTTCGCGCAAACCTCTCCCTCTCACCTACCGAACGTTATTACACCCACCTCGATGCCGACGCCGGCATCGCCACGTTGCCAAACGACGCTCAGCGAGTATTGCGCAAGGCGATCAAGCACGCGCGTCGGCGCACCGGGGAGCGTTCAGTGAAGAAGCTCACGGTTACTGACGAGAACGGGCGCATGCGTTTTGTGATGCAGCCACCCACGCTGAGCGAGCTGCCCGAAGCCACTCTGCACCAGGTGCGTCAATTGATGGATCGCTACCTTGAGAACGCGAACGCCGATATTCACCAGCTGCTGCAGCACTATGGGATCGTAGACGCCGCTCGGCGCGTTGTCGGTGTTGGCAGCGTCGGCACACGCTGCGCGCTCAGCCTGCTGCAAGACGGCGACGGGAACGCTCTGCTCATGCAGTCGAAAGAGGCGGGCAGAAGCGTGCTCGAACAGTACGGCGGTATTGTGCAGCCTCGAGTGCTTCGCGATGGCGTTGCCGCTCACGGCGAGGGAGTGCGTGTGGTCGCACTGCAACGGGTGCTGCAGGCGGTGTCCGATCCGTTCCTCGGCTACTTGAGATACGACGACATCGATCTCTACGTGCGCCAGTTTCACGACATGAAGGGTGGCATCGATGCTGACAGCCTAGATGACGGGCCGTTCAGGGTCTACGCCGAAGCTTGCGGCGTGACGCTGGCGCGGGCGCACAGCCAATCGCCCCTGGCTGCCCTAGTGAGCGGCTACCTCGGAAGCGGTCGCGCTGCGGGTCGGGCGTTGCTCACCTGGGGCTATGCTTATGCAGATCGTTCGCGGGCAGACTACGAGCAGTTTCTCGCCTCGCTCTAGCCGCCGATGAACGTTGAGATGAGGCCAGGCGCTTCGTTGCCTGCAAGTGCGCGCCCGATGGTGCGCCCCTCGTCTTCGAGCGTCTCTGCAAAGCTGCGCCCATACGTCGCTCGCACCAGCCGTTTTGCCTGGCCCCGCGCTTCGGGGGCGTTGTCGGCGATGAAGCGCGCGAGTTGTTCGGCACGCTCGAGCACCTGATCGTCAGGCACCACCTCGGCGACCAGGCCCCAGTCGAGAGCCTCTGCGGCACTGAGCATTCGGTCCTGAAGCACGAGCTGCATCGCGCGGCGTTCACCGATCGCCCGGGCGAGCAGCGCCGGAACCGTGAGGTCAGGGGTCAGGCCGAGCTTCGCGTAGATGCTGCCGATCTTTGAGCTCTCGCCCACGATTGCGTAGTCGCTGTTCAGCAGGATGCCGAGCCCGCCGCCCGCGGTCGTGCCGTGTGCCGCTGCGACCACGGGAATAGGCGATTCAAGAAGTGCAAGCTGCCCCTGATTGATCTGCTGCGCCAGCTCGAAGATGCGATCCTCGCTAAAACCGCCAACGGCCATGGAGCGAACGTCACCGCCCGCGCAAAATGCCCGGCCGTTGCCGGAGAGCAGAATCACCCGCACGTCATCGCGCCGGACCGTCTCGGTGGTCACCCGAGCCCAGGCTTCTGCGGTTTCTTCGTTGAATGCGTTCAGGCTGGCCGGGCGGTTCAGGGTAATGCGGGCGATGCCGTCTGCAACCTCGCAGAGTACCGAGTCATTCATGAAACGCACCTTTCGTTGTGCAAGCAGGGCTACTGCGAATCGTAGCGACGTGTTCACCCTATCCGGTGGACCGTTTTGCACCGCGCACCTCGCGCCTTTGGTTCATTTCGCACGGCGAGTGAGATGATCAGACAATGCGGATTCTTTCGATTCAAAGCTCGGTCTCGTACGGTCACGTCGGCAACTCGGCCGCGGTTTTCCCGCTGCAGCGCATCGGCCACGAGGTCATGCCGATCTATACCGTGATGTTTTCGAACCACACCGGCTACGGCGAGTGGGGCGGCCCGCTGCTCACTGGCGACAATGTGCGCGACGTGGTGCGCGGCATCGATGCTCGCGGTGGGCTCGACGATGTGCAGCTCGTGCTCAGCGGTTATCAGGGCGGCAACGATATCGGCGACGCAATTCTCGATGCCGTGGCGCTCGTGAAAGCACGCAACCCCGAGGCCGTCTATGCGTGTGACCCGGTGCTCGGCAGCGCTTCGTCTGGCTGTTTTGTTGCACCCGAGGTGCAGTCGCTGATTCGTGATCGCGTCGTTCCCGCGGCAGATCTGATCACACCGAATCAATTCGAACTCGGTTTTCTCACCGGCACCGATCCGCACACGATCGATGAGACGCTGGCGTCGGTCGACCTCATTCGCCAGAGCGGCCCGCAGACGGTGCTGGTCACGAGTGTGCTGCGCCCCGATCGCCCCGAGGGCACGATCGAAATGCTCGCTGTCACCCCCGGCGGTGCCTGGATCGTGCAGACTCCCCAGCTTCCGTTCAAGGCGAACGGCTCGGGCGATGTCACTGCGGCACTGTTTTCTGCGCAGCTGCGAGGATCGGGCGATGCGGCAAGCGCACTCGGACGCACGGCCGCCAGCGTGTTCGAATTGCTCGAAAACACGCTGAATTCTGGCGAGCGTGAACTGCAGCTCATCGAATCGCAAGAGGCCTATGTGTCGCCGAAGCATTCCTTCGAGGTCACGCAGCTACGTTAAGTCAATTTCTATGCACAATAGTTGTGCATAGAAATTATGCATGGCACAATTGCCTGCATGAACGATCCCAACTCGCCCAGCGACCTACGGCTCGACAAGCGTGCCCTCCGCGTGCTTGCCCACCCTCTGCGTTCGCGCCTTCTCACTGAGTTGCGCGTGAACGGGCCAGCGACGGCCACCGAGCTTGCCGCAAAGCTCGGCACCAACACGGGCGCTACGAGCTACCATCTGCGAGAGCTTGAGGGCGTCGCCCTGGTGGCCGATAGCGGTGAGGGCATCGGTAAGCGCCGCGTATGGATGGCAAGCACAGCGTCTCATTCCTGGCAAAGCTCAGACTTCTCAGACGACCCAGACGCAAGCGCCTCACTTGACTGGCTGCGACGAAACTACCTCGGCGAGTACGCCGCGCAGGCCGAGCGTTGGCTCGATGTCGAGCACGACTGGCCGAGCGAGTGGACCGACCGGCTCGGTTTCAGTGACGTCATACTTGAGGTCTCGCCCGATCGGCTCGCCGACTTTTACGTCGAGTTCGAGGCCCTCGCCAGGAGGTACAGAACAGCCGACAACTCGGCCAACGCGAGAAAAGTGCTCTTCGCAACCCAGGCGATCCCGCTCGATCTGACTCCCCCGAACCCATCGTGATCTCGCAGCAGTCGGCGGAGCACCGTCTTGTCTGGTTGACCTGCATTCGCTGGTTTCCGGTCGGAGTCATGTTCACCTCGACGATCCTGCTGCCGGCAGAGCGCGGGCTTTCCGCTCTCGAGATCGGCACGCTCCTGGCGATCCAGGGCTTCATTGTGCTGGGTCTCGAGCTTCCGAGCGGAGCACTCTCAGACACGATCGGGCGCCGACCCTTGCTCGTCACGGGAGGAGTTCTCGCGGTGTTGGCGTCGACCCTGTTCCTCATCGCTGACGAGTTCTGGCTGTTCGCCGTCTCGTTCGCCATTCAGGGCGTGTTTCGGGCACTCGAATCGTGGTTCGTGGATACGGTGCACACGCACGACCCACAGGCAGATATTGCCCGGCCACTCACCCGAGCGGGCGCGGCCCTCGGCGTGACGATCGCGTTCGGTGCGCTCGCGGGCGGGCTGCTCGTCGCATGGAACCCCTTCGCGCAAGTCTCGGCTCTCGCATTGCCCGTCTTCGTGGCCACCGCCTGTTATGCGTGCTACACGGCACTGAGTTTCTCACTCGTCCGCGAGCCCCGCAGGCTGGGCAGCGGGCGACCGCGCCGTCTGAAGCGCCTTGCAAGCGCACTTACGGCAATACCCAAGGCGACCGCCGGCGGCTTGCGCCTCGCAGCAGTATCGAGGGTATTGCGGGGGCTGATCCTCGTCGAAGTCTTCTGGGCTCTCGCGATGATAGGTTTCGAAACCCTCACCCCGCTGCGCCTTGCCGAGTTGCTGCCAAGCGAACGCGACGCGGCGGCCCTTTTCGGCTTCGCCTCGGCAGCGGCGTGGCTCTGCTTTGCCGCAGGATCGTTTGTCGCAGGTTTTGCCAGCAGAAGGATTGGCACCGCATGGGTAGCGATCCTCGGGCGCCTCTTGAACGGAGCGTTTGTGGTGCTCATGGGGCTCGCCGCGGGCGCGAGCGGCGTGCTACTCGCGTACGGCTTGTGTTACCTCACACACGGCTCGAGCGGGCCCGTGCATGCCACACTGCTGCACCGCCAAGCAGATGCCTCAACGCGAGCTACGGTGCTGTCGCTGAACTCGATGATTTCGGGCGGGGCATACAGCCTCGGGCTCCTCGCGCTCACCGCGTTCGCGGAGGTGCAGTCGGTTTCGCTCGCGATGATCGCTGCGGGCGGGTTCAGCTTGATCGGTGCGCTGTGCTATCTCCCTGCCCTCACTCAAGAGCGGCAAGCAGCTCGCGCTCTTCGGCGTCAGTAAGCCCCGCCCCAAGCACCACGTCGCTCCCCCGTTCACGGCACCACGCGAGGGTATCGCGCATCGTTTCTGCGAGCGGTCGTAGCTCGAGCCCAGCGGCGAGCGCCTTTGCATTCGAGAGCGCCCCGATGCCCGCAAC
>CALCJF010000017.1 GCA_937967375.1 uncultured Leucobacter sp. | reverse complement strand
GTAGGCTTCGCCGAGCTTCACGAAGTCGGGAATCCTGCGCGAACCGTGGCTAGTGTTGAGCTCGGTGTTCGAGTAGCGGCCATCGTAAATGAGGGTCTGCCACTGGCGCACCATGCCGAGCGACGAGTTGTTGATGACCGCGACCTTGATGGGAATGTCGTTGACCACGCAGGTTGCAAGCTCTTGATTGGTCATCTGGAAGCAGCCGTCGCCGTCGATGGCCCAGACCACGCGATCGGGTTCTGCAACTTTCGCGCCCATTGCGGCGGGGACCGCGTAGCCCATCGTGCCGGCACCGCCGGAGTTGAGCCACGAGTTAGGGCGCTCGTATTTGATGAACTGAGCAGCCCACATCTGGTGCTGGCCGACGCCCGCAACGTAGACCGCCTCTGGGCCAGTCAACTCACCGATGCGCTGAATGGCGTACTCGGGGGCGAGCAGACCATCGCTCGGCGGTGCGTAGCCGAGCGGGTAGCGTTCCTGTAGCAGGTGCAGGCGCTCCCACCAAGAAGCCAAATCAGCGAACTGCGTGCTGGTCTTCAACGTCGATACGGCAGCGATGAGATCGCTGATCACCTCAGCGGCATCGCCGACAATCGGCACATCAGCAGCACGGATCTTGCCGATCTCTGCGGGATCGATATCTGCGTGAATCACCTTCGCATCCGGCGCGAAGAGCGCGGTCTTGCCAGTCACACGATCGTCAAACCGCGCACCGATGGTGATGAGCAGGTCGCTTTCCTGCAGGGAAAGCACCGCCGGCACCGTGCCATGCATACCGGGCATACCGAGGTGCTGCGGGTGCGAGTCAGGAAATACACCGCGTGCCATGAGGGTCGTGACCACGGGAGCTCCGACGAGCTCGGCGAGCTGCAGCAGTTCGGCCGAGGCGCCGGCGCGACCGACGCCACCACCAATGTAGAAGACGGGGCGCTGGGCCGCCGAGATCAGCTCTGCTGCGGCCTGAATCTGCTTGCTGTTCGCCTTGGTGATCGGGCGGTAGCCGACGAGGTCGACTCGTGCGTCCCAGACGAAATCGAACTCGGCCTCTTGCGCGTCCTTGGTGATGTCGACGAGCACAGGACCCGGGCGGCCGGTGCTTGCAACCTCGTAGGCTGCAGCGATCGCGCCGGGAATGTCTTCGGCCCGCTTCACCAAGAATGAATGCTTCGTTACAGGCATGGTGATGCCCACGATGTCGACCTCTTGAAAAGCGTCCGAACCCATCAGGTGCGAGAACACCTGGCCAGTGATCGCAAGCAGCGGCACCGAGTCCATGTATGCGTCGGCAATAGCGGTGACGAGGTTGGTCGCACCCGGACCCGAGGTCGCGATACAGACTCCGACTTTGCTGCCCGCGGCCGCAAAGCCTTCTGCCGCGTGGCCACCACCCTGCTCGTGGCGAACCAGAATGTGGCGCAGGTCGTTATCTTCGTTGAGCGCGTCGTAGAGCGGAAGCACCGCGCCGCCCGGCAGCCCGAAGACGTCAGTGACGCCAAGGAGTTCGAGGCTGCGTACGACGGCCTGCGCGCCCGTCATTCGCTCGCCGCGTGCGGAGGTGTCTTGGTACCCAGTACTCGTGTCCGAGTTCATTTCATACTTTCTATAGCTGGATTTCTGGAGCGCTTCGCTGCCACGCGTCACCCCGCCCCACCCGTGTACACAGGTGGAATAGGCGCACGATCACCTTAACCGGTGATGGCGCCTTCAGAGGCGCTGCGAACGAGTTTCGTGTACTTCGCAAGTACACCACGCGTGTAGCGAGGGGGAAGCGGAGCCCAGGTTGCTCTGCGGGCTTCAAGCTCGGCCGGATCGGCCAGAATGTCGAGCGTTTTCGCGGCGATATCGACCCGAATCAGGTCACCGTCGCGCACCAAGGCTATCGGACCGCCGTCTGACGCCTCAGGTGCAATGTGGCCGATGCACAGGCCGGTTGTGCCGCCTGAGAATCGCCCATCGGTCAATAGTAGTACATCTTTGCCGAGCCCCGCGCCCTTGATGGCCGCGGTGATCGCGAGCATCTCGCGCATTCCGGGGCCGCCCTTCGGCCCTTCGTAACGAATGACGACGATATCGCCCTTCCCGATCTTGCCCTCGGTCAGCGCGTCCATGGCTGCGCGCTCCCTGTCGAAGACTCGAGCGGGACCTTCGAAGAGTTCGGCGTCGAAGCCAGCGGTCTTCACGACCGAGCCTTCGGGGGCGAGCGAGCCGTGCAGAATCGTGAGACCGCCGGTCGCGTGAATGGGGTCGTCGAGGTGATGAATCACCTTGCCGTCAATCGGGTCGGGGTTCAACTCTGCGAGGTTCTCTGCCATGGTCTTGCCCGTCACAGTCAAGACGTCGCCGTGCAACAGCCCAGCGTCGAGGAGCGCTTTCAGCACCACCGGAACGCCGCCGTGGCGGTCGATGTCGGCCATCACGTACTTGCCGAATGGCTTCATATCAGCAAGGTGCGGCACCCGCGCCCCGATCCGATTAAAGTCTTCGAGGGTCAGGTCAACCTCAGCCTCGCGCGCGATGGCCAGCAGGTGCAGCACCGCGTTGGTCGACCCGCCGTAGGCCATGAGCAGCGTGATTGCGTTCTCAAAGGCCGGCTTGGTGAGAATGTCGCGCGCCGTGATACCGAGGCGCAGCATATTCACCACCGCCTCGCCCGAGCGGTGCGCGTAGTAGTCGCGGCGGCGGTCGGCGCTCGGGGGTGCAGCAGAACCCGGCAGGCTCATGCCCAGCGCTTCGGCGATCGAGGCCATCGTGTTGGCCGTATACATGCCACCGCAGGCACCCTCGCCCGGGGCGATGGCGCACTCGATGCGCTTGAGGTCTTCTTCGCTCATCGTGCCCGCTTTGCAGGCACCTACCGCTTCGAAGGCATCGATGATCGTGACTTCTTTCTCGGTGCCGTCGGTGAGCTTCACCCAGCCCGGAGCTATCGAGCCCGCATAGAGAAACACCGAGGCGAGATCGAGTCGCGCTGCAGCCATCAGCATGCCTGGCAACGACTTGTCGCAGCCGGCGAGCAGAACTGAGCCGTCGAGCCGCTCGGCCATCATCACCGTCTCAACCGAGTCGGCGATCACCTCGCGCGATACGAGCGAAAAATGCATGCCCTCGTGACCCATCGAGATGCCGTCGCTCACCGAGATCGTGCCGAACTGCAGCGGATAGCCGCCGCCTGAGTGCACGCCCTCTTTCGCCCCCTGAGCTAGGCGGTCAAGGCTCAGATTGCACGGAGTGATCTCGTTCCACGAGCTCGCGATGCCAATCTGGGGCTTGTCCCAGTCTTCATCGCCCATGCCCACTGCACGCAGCATGCCGCGAGCGGCGGCCTTTTCGATCCCGTCGGTAACGTCGCGACTGCGCGGTTTCACATCAATCTCTGACATGCGATTCAGTCTACCTTCGTGCTAGATACCCGCCGCGCATGGAAAAGGCCGGGAGAGCGCTTGCTCCCCCGGCCTCGATCCTGCTTCTGCGCTCGGCGACTACTTGCCGATCGCGGGAAGCCAGGTAAACGGCAGAATCAGACCGATAAACGTTGCAATCAGGCCGCCGGCGAACAGCGGAATGTCTGCATCGCCCGCGCCGAATGCGTAGCTCGAAACAATCATGCCGCCGAACACGAGCACCATCGATAGCGTGAAGGCAATCGCCGTGACTGCGCTGACCGCGCCCTGCGAACTCTCTTCGAACAGTGCCTCGTTCTGCTTCGCCATTGTCGACCTTTCTGAAAAGCTGTGGGTGTCACCGAACCGTTGCCGGCAACCAATATGCCCAGAGTATCGTACGCAGTAGGCTGAGGTCATGTCGATCGGGAAGTACCTCACGAACCTCGGAGTCATCGGCGCACTGATGGGCGCTCTCGGCACTGCAAGGCAGGCTCAGGCCATGCCGAAAGATTGGCGCCGCTACCTTGTATGGGTTGTCTGGGCTGCCGGTCTCGCACTCGCACTTGCAAGCGTTGCGAAGCAGGCAGACGATGAGCAGTACGAGGCAGAGCTCAAGCAGTTGGATCGCGAACAGAAGGCAGCGGCGAAGGCCTCGCGCAAGAGTCGCTGAGACAGCTCGCTGGCTGATTCTGCGCCTGAGGGAGCTCACGACGCAACGCTCGACGCGCCGAGCGGGACGGGCCGATTTTTATCTCGCGCGTGAGTCGTGCTAGGTTATATCCGTTGCCCAGACGGGCAGCACGCGCCTTTAGCTCAGTTGGTAGAGCAGCTGACTCTTAATCAGCGGGTCCACGGTTCGAGCCCGTGAGGGCGCACGATTGGCCTTCACCCTTCGGGGTGGAGGCCATTTCGCGTTTCATGGCCTCGATCATCCACTCGATAGGTAGGCCGAATTCTTCAGCGAACCGGATCGCATCGCCCAGCTTCATCTGGTGCTTGCCTCGCTCCCAGTTCGAAACGGTGACGTTACTCGTGTCGAGCAAGCGAGCCATATCTCGTGTCGATAAGTCTCGTTCAACGCGCACAGCGTTGATCAGACCGCCAAGGGTCTGGACATCAGTGTCTAGTTTCGGTGCCATGCACACAGTCTAACTTCACTGTGAAGAAATGTTTACGACACGCCGCATTCAAAGCGTGAAGAAAACTTCCCGTGAAGAAAACTTCAATGCATGTCATCCGTTAAGAGATCTTCACAGTTACCTCGATCGCACTTACTGGCTAACCCAGAGGTCAACTGAACAGCGACGCTACCCAGGCAACCCATGGGGGAAACGCAGTGTGCTACTGCGCCGGTAACCACACCCGGTAAACAAAAAGTGATCCCGAAGACACGAGAGGGCGCGGTTAAGACATACCTGGGCGCGCACCACTCACTGTTCAACCGCTCGTGTCTATGTCCCGGTCGTGGCGCGGATAAACCCGCGCGCGTGCAATGCCGAAGCCCCTGGCTCCGTCGAAGAATCACGCTCTGAAAAGCAGCCCACAAGCTCGCTTCTCAGGGCGTGACGACCTCCACCCGCTTCACCATCGAAGAAAGCGAGCCGCCGATGACGACCAGCACCACCTACAGACCTCGCGCCGGTCGCAAATACATCGACGCAGCCGAACGAGCCGACCAACAAGCCCGCGAAGCAGCCCGAGCCCGAGCCGCCGAATACACCGACGTAATCCGTGCATGCCAGGCGCTCAAGTGCCCCGCGTATGACTCCCGATTCAACCACTTCCTCAACAACGACCTCACCTGCTGCCGCTGCAACACCGACGCGGCAACCATCCTCGAAAGGCAATACCGATGAACACCACCACCGCAACGATCAACCCGATCAAGCTCGCGCAGCTCGAAGCAGGCGCAATCGGCCTCGACCACGGCGCGCACGAGAGCTTCGATAACGGCCACTGCGCAATGGAAGTCGTGGCCTGGCTCGCAGACCAAGGCCACACCGACGCGCCCTCGTGCTCGTCGCGCGTGCTCCGCGCGTTCACAATCCGCCTGAACGACCGCTGGAACACCCTCGACCGGCAGCGCCTCATTCCCCTGCTGCCCCGCATGATCGGAACCGCCAATGATGGCCAAGACGAAGCCCGCTCATACCTCGCCCTGGACTGGCTGATCCGCACGTTCACCCCGGCCTGGCTCGACCTCGCCGGGCTCGCCGCTCGCGCGACCGCCCTGCGAAGCCTTGACCCGATCACCAACCTCGACACTGCACGGGCTGCTGCTGACCACGTGTACGCCGCGCGCACTGAAGCTAATGCCGCATGGGATGCCGCGAGGGATGCCGCATGGGATGCCGCAGGGGCTGCCGCATTGGATGCCGCATGGGATGCCGCATGGGCTGCCGCGAGGGATGCCGCATGGGATGCCGCATGGGATGCCGCATGGGCTGCCGCGAGGGATGCCGCATGGGATGCC
>CALCJF010000016.1 GCA_937967375.1 uncultured Leucobacter sp. | reverse complement strand
CCGCGTTGATGACGGGAGTGGCTCGTTGCTCGCTCGTGAGCACGAGCAGTAGGTTCGATACCATCTGTGCACGACGCTCGTCGTCGAGCACGACCACGCCGTCTGACTCAAGCCGAGACAGTGCCTGCTCGACCATGGTCACCGCACCCTCGACGATCTTCTCGCGCGCGGCGATAATGGCGCTTGCCTGCTGTCGCTGCAGCATTGCCTGAGCAATCTCGGGGGCGTATGCGAGCGACGAGATGCGTACCTCGAGCACTTCAAGACCCGCGATCGCGACGCGCGCTGCGACCTCTTCTGCGAGCTCGGCCGAGACGAGATCGGTGCTGCCTCGCAACGATTGCTCGCCGGGGCCGGGCTCGTCATAGGGGTGCGTCGTAGCGACGTGTCGAAGCGCGGCTTCTGCCTGGGTCTCGATGAACTCGTTGTAAGCCTCGACCGCGAACACCGCCTTCGCGGTATCTGCGACCTGCCAGACGACGATGGCTGCGATATGCACAGGGTTTCCATCTGAGTCGTTGACTTTGAGTTCGTTCGTCTCAAAGTTGTGCACGCGCACCGACACCTTCTTGCCTGTGGTGAAGGGTGCTACGAGGCTGATGCCGTCGCGGCGCACGGTGCCGACGTAACGGCCGAAGAACTGGCGCACCGAGGTCTGCCCCGGAGCCACGATGGTGAGCATGCCCCAACAGAGCGCCGAGGCGACCGCGAGAACGACTCCGGCGAGCAGCGTGAAGGCTCCGGCTGCGCCTTGACCGTTGTCGAGCAATACGCCTCCGCGGATGCACAGGCCGACGCCCAGAATGAAGCCAGCAATGCTTCCCAGGAACACCGCGATCGCCACGCCGCCTGATCCCATATGCCACGCCGGTTGCTCTTCAATATTGACTCGAATGCCGTCGTGGCCGACGGGTTCGTTGCTGACCGGCTCGACAGTGTCGGTAGTGCCTGGCGCGGGGGGCAAGTGTTCGGTCATCAGCGTCTCCTTTGTCTGAGTGATATTAAAATGATATCACTTTATGGTGATCGTGTGACTGGGATGTGCGTGCGACGACTGATGCGCACGTCCTGGTTAGACGACGCTGCGGGTAGCGTTGTCTGTGTGAAACCCCCGGCCTTTGATTTTGCTCCCCTGCATGATGAGATCGATGCCCGGGCTGCCCGCGAGTTCGAGTCTCGGCTCAGCCAGGCACCCGAGCCGATTGCGACTCGCCGCGCAGTAGTGCTCAATTTCGTGGGGCTCCTTTTGTGGCTTATTGCATGCGTGGGCACGGTGGTCGCCACTGTGGCTGTACCGAATGACACTCGCAATCTCGACGAACCGCTCGAGCGTTTCACGATGGGCCTCGTGCTGGTGATCCCGGTGACCATCGTGTTTTCCCTCATCTTCGTGCCATTGCTTTCATTAATGGGCAGAGGCAAGCCGACGCGGTTTGCGAGGTACCGGCTCGCGCAGTTCGCTGAGGCGAACGGTATGAACTACAGCTCCCGGATGGTAGTCAACGAGAGATCACTCGTGTTCGATGTCGTGCGCGGCGATCAGCCGTTGCCCGTTGAGATCGGCAATCTGCACATCTCGCCCTACGAGAACGTGCAGGCAACGGTCAAAGATTTCGCTTTCGGATACGTCGCGGTGCGACTGCCGCATGCGATGCCGCACATCGTGCTCGACGCGACCAGCAATGACATCGCCATTTCACTCGGCGAATCGATTGCTCAGGGTCAGCGTCAGAGCCTTGAAGGTGATTTTGACGATCACTTTGCTCTGTACTGCGCCGAAGGCTACGAGCGAGACGCGCTCTACCTTTTTACTCCCGATGTGATGGCTCACTTCATAGATGGGGCCGCCGCCCTCGATGTGGAGTTTCGAGATGACATGCTGTTCTTCTACAGCGCTAATCAGCTCAGCACTCCCGACGAGAATCATTGGAAGCTGATCGAGCGTGCCCTCGGTGCGGTGCTGCCACAGCTGAGATCCTGGCGGCGCTGGCGTGACGACGGCAACACCGCTGAAGCTGGCACCGCCCCCTCGGCTCACGTGCAGGCCAAGTCACACGCAGATACTCACGATGCGCCAGATGATGAGCCGAAACTGTTGATTTCATTGCGAACGGCGGCGCTTACGACGAAAGAACTCAAGCGCAAGGTGCCCCTCTGGGCACGCCTCGTGATGTTTGGAGCGATGGCCTATATTGCGGTGCTGATTGGATTCGCGATGGCACTCGACTGAGCGCACTAGCGTTCGGCCGCTAGGAACGGCTGCCACGTCTGATCGAGCGCTGCCCTTGCGCGAGCAAGGCGGGCTGAATCTGGCGCTCGCATGTCGACACCATCAATGCTCGCGACCACCCGAATTCCGTGCAGCGCGTTGACTGCCCACACCTCGCACTCGGCGAGCTCTGCGGGGGTGACCGCGGCGGGTTCGAGTGCGCCGAACAGCTCGCCCAGTAGCGCCTCGGTGACCGACGCGATGCGATCCTTTGCCGCTGCACAAAGCAGTTGCTCACCTCGCCACCACACGAGGCTCGTAGTTGCGCCCTCGCGCACGATGCCGTCTGAGCCAACGAACAGCGCCTCTGCGCCGAGTTCACTGTTGAGGGCTGCGTAGCTCGAGATGTTCGGGCCCTTGCGGTCAGCATGGGGTTGCGAGGGGACGCGCGCTGACACGAGGCTTATCGTGTCGCCCAACTTCGGCAACGGGCGCAGGCTGAGCCGCAGATCGAAGCCATTCTGTGCCGTGCGCCACAGTTCCCACCTTGGGAATCCTTCGCCGTATGCCGTGATCGGGCCGCTTGTCTCATCGAGAAAGTTGCCGACCCCGCGTAGCGCGCCGCCACTGGCGGCGTGAGTGCTGCGCGCGAATCGTGCGAGATGGTGCCCGAGGCCGCGCACCTCGGCGGCGCCGGTCTGAGTGTTGATTCGCACGCGAAAGGAGTCAGCGACGAGCAAGTCTTCACTCGCGGCTTCGTTGGCAAGTCGGTGGGCCTGAGGCATGACCTAATCTTCGCATCATGTGAGGATCACGCGGGGACTGCCAGCAAGTATGGTTGTCAGGTGGTCGTGCGCGCAGTCACCTGGCCGCGCGACATCACTTCGGTCGCGCGCAGTCTGGCGCGCGCCGACAGTTGGTTCTGGCTCGACGGCTCGGCGGCCGAACCGAACGGGGGTGCCGGCCGCAGCTATCTGGGCGAGGCGACCCGAGTGACGCAGGCACGAAACGGTGACGAACGATTGTTTCTCGATTCGCTTCGCGATGGCGAAGGTGCGGGAGCAGTCGTCGTGCTCGGCTATGAGTTCGGTCTCGCGCTGATGGGCGAACCCGCTGCGAACGACGACGCGGCGCCCGCGTTCGCGTTGCACCCGTCAATCGTGCTGGTGCTCGATCACGGGAGCGAGAGCGCCGAGTTGCGCGGGCCGAGCGACGAAGCGATAGACACGTGGATCGAACGGCACGGATCGGCGCTCGACCAGTTCTCTGCGGTGCCGAATGGGCCTGACGCCGGAGACGCCGAGACCTTCGGCGGGACACCCCTTTCCATTTCTTGGCGACGCAGCGACGACCAGTACCTCGAAGACGTCGCCTCGTGCAAACGCGCGATTCGCGACGGCGACGCGTTCGTGCTCTGCCTTACCGATACGGCGACGGCACCCTTCGATGTTGAGGTTGATCCTCTCGCGATCTATCTTGACTTGCGCGCCTCGGGAGCAGCGGTTCGCGGGGCCGTGATGGTGACACCCGGCCGGGCGCTCGTGAGCGCAAGCCCGGAGCGTTTTCTGAGCAAGCGAGGCGACGAGGTGGCGACGCACCCGATCAAGGGAACGAGGCCAAGGGGAGTGACGCTCGAGCAAGACGAAGCACTTGCGCGCGAGCTCGCCGCCGACCCCAAGGAGCGAGCCGAAAACCTGATGATCGTCGACCTCATGCGCAACGACCTGAGTCGGGTGTGCGAGCCGGGCACTGTGCACACCGATGGGTTCTTGCGCGTCGAGCACCACCCTCGCGTGCACCAGCTCGTCAGCACGGTTTCTGGTCGACTGCGCGAAGGCCTCGACGTGTTCGACGCGATTGCGGCGTGTTTTCCGGGTGGCTCGATGACTGGCGCACCGAAGCGGCGTGCGGTGCAGTTGCTTGCCGAATTCGAAGCGGGCCCTCGGGGTCTGTATTCCGGGTGCTTCGGCTGGTTCGACCCCGCGGGCGATGCCGAGATCGCGATGACGATTCGAAGCATCGAATTGCGGGGGCAAAAAGGATCCCCTGGTCTTGCGCTCGTGGGCGCCGGCGGGGGAGTGACCGCCGACAGCGAGCCCGCCGCAGAGCTCGCAGAGAAACAGTTGAAGGCCGCGCCCATGCTCGCGGCCCTCGGCGTGATCACCCGCTGAACCGACACCCAGGGCACTACAGCGACTCGGCGACGCGAGCGAGAGCCGCGATAACCGCGCCCCAGCCCTCGTGGAAGCCGAGACGCTCGTGCACCGCGCGGTCATCTGCCGAAGCGTGACGCACCCGGACCTTGTACAGTGTGCCGTCAGGGTGGTCGCTGAGCGCAAACTCCGCGGTGATCGCCACGGGCTCCGGGCGCGCCGGTCTGCCCGCGCTGTCGAGTGCGTTCGTAAACACGATGCTCTCGCCCTGCTGCGCTTCGAGAAAGAGCGCGTTCATGTGAGGCACAAAGGTTTGCCCGTCTTCGCTCATCTGAGTGACGAGAGGGCCCCCAACGCGCAGCTCCAGCTGGTCGACCCGGGCGTGCATTGGCTCGGGGAGCCACCACTTCGCGAAGAGCTCTGGATCTTCCCACGCTCGCCAGACGGCGTCGCGAGATGCATTGATGATGTACTGCAGCTCGAGATCGAGTTGTGGGTCGCTGGGGTCGGGGAATGTGCGCATACCGGCAGTATCTGCGAGTGCACCGCAGATGACAAGCCCCGACCCGCAGGCCAGCAGGGAGTTGGGAACCCGCTATTCTTGAACAGTATGTGTTCGCCAGCAGTGCGGGCCAATTCGTGCCGAGTGGCGCGAGATCAGAACGGCAATGAAGTTTCGAGGTAGCGAGTGAACGAGCAAGTAGGCGACGTCTACGACTTCCAGGCGATCCAGGATCGCTGGCTTCCGGTATGGGAGCAGTTGAAGCCGTTCGAGGTGTCGAACGACCTCTCGAGCGAGAAGCCGAAGAAGTACGTGCTCGATATGTTCCCGTACCCCTCGGGCGACCTGCACATGGGTCACGCCGAGGCCTTCTGCTTCGGCGACGTGCTTGCCCGCTACTGGCGCGGCCGCGGCCACGACGTGCTGCACCCGATCGGCTGGGACAGCTTCGGCCTGCCCGCAGAGAATGCGGCGATCAAGCGCGGCATCGATCCCCGCGAATGGACCTACGCGAACATCGCGCAGCAGAAGGCGAGCTTTCGCGTCTACGCGCCCAGCTTCGACTGGAGCCGGGTGCTGCACACGAGCGATCCTGAATACTACAAGTGGAACCAGTGGCTGTTTCTCAAGATGTACGAAAAGGGTCTCGCGTATCGCAAGGCGAGCTGGGTCAACTGGGATCCGGTAGACCAAACCGTGCTCGCGAACGAGCAGGTGCTCGCTGACGGCACCTCGGAGCGTTCGGGCGCGGTCGTGGTGAAGAAGAAATTGACGCAGTGGTACTTCCGCATTACCGACTACGCGGATCGCCTGCTCGACGACCTCGACTCGCTCGAGGGGCAGTGGCCGGCCAAGGTGCTGAATATGCAGCGCAACTGGATCGGCCGCTCGCAGGGTGCCGAGGTCGAGTTCGAGATCGAGGGGCGCGAGGCCAAGGTGCCCGTCTTCACGACCCGGCCAGACACGCTCTACGGCGCAACCTTCATGGTTGTCGCGCCCGACAGCGATCTCGCCGCAGAGCTCGCCGCGAGCGCGTCGCCGGAGGCTCGCATGCAGTTCGAGGAATATCTTGTTGCGACGCAGAAGCAGAGCGAGATTGATCGTCAGAATGCCGATCGCGAGAAGACCGGCGTGTTTCTCGATCACTTCGCCATCAATCCCGTGAACGGCGAGCGCATTCCGGTTTGGGCATCTGACTACGTGCTTGCCGACTACGGCCACGGTGCGATCATGGCGGTGCCCGCCCACGATCAGCGCGACCTCGACTTCGCGCTGAAGTTCGAGCTGCCCGTGCGCGTGGTGGTTGAGGTGCGCGATGAAGACGGTGTGGTGCTCGAAGACCCGTCCGTTTCGGGTGTCGCGACCGCCGGTAACGGTGTGCTCGTGAACTCGGGCGAGCTCGACGGGCTCGGCAAGGTCGAGGCGATCGCCAAGGCGATCGAGGTGCTCGAGGCGCGCGGCACCGGCCGCGCGGCAAAGACCTACCGCCTGCGTGACTGGCTGATCTCCCGCCAGCGCTACTGGGGAACGCCGATCCCGATTCTGCACGGTGCTGACGAAAGCAATGAGGGCGAGATGCGCCCGGTCGCTGCGGACGAACTGCCGGTTCGCCTGCCGGCCTCTGAGGGTCTCGACCTGAAACCAAAGGGTTCGTCGCCGCTCGGCGCCGCTACCGAGTGGGCCAGCGTTACCGACGCCGCGGGCCAGGCCTGGACTCGCGACCCTGACACCATGGACACCTTCGTTGACAGCTCGTGGTACTTCCTGCGCTTCCTGTCATCGACCGACGACGCACAGGCGTTCGATCCGGCTCTCGTGAACGCCTGGGGCCCGATCGATCAGTACGCCGGCGGCGTCGAGCACGCGATCTTGCACCTGCTCTACTCGCGCTTCATCACGAAGGTGCTTCACGACCTCGGTTACCTCGACTTCGAGGAACCCTTCACTGCGCTGCTCAACCAGGGCATGGTGCTGCAGGACGGTGCGAAGATGTCGAAATCGAAGGGCAACCTGGTCGAGTTCGCGTCGGAGCTGAAGGATCACGGCGCCAATGCGCTGCGCGTGACGCTCGCCTTCGCGGGCCCGCCCGAGGACGACATCGACTGGGCCGACGTCTCGGTGCAGGGCTCTGCGAAGTTCCTGGCGCGCGCCTGGCGCGTCGCGGGCGATGTCGCCTCCGAGCCCGGCGCCGACTTCTCCGGCGGCGACGCCGAGCTGCGCCGGCACACCCACCGGCTGCTGGCAGACGCCCCGAACCTCGTCGAGCACTACAAGTTCAACGTGGTCGTCGCGCGTCTGATGGATCAGGTCAACGTGACCCGCAAGGCCATCGACTCCGGCTGCGGCCCCGCCGACCCCGCGGTGCGCGAGTCGGCCGAGGCGATCGCCATGATCCTCTCGCTCTTCGCGCCCTACACCGCCGAGGAC
>CALCJF010000015.1 GCA_937967375.1 uncultured Leucobacter sp. | reverse complement strand
GGTCAAGCGCATGGCAGACGGTGCGAAAGACCGCCTGCGTGACGAGATGGGCCCCGAGTTCGACGATGTCGACTGGAAGCAGCTCGACCCCAGGCAGTACGACCCTCGCCGCATCATTCGAGATGCCCTGCTCGAAGACGAAAAAGAGGCACAGGCCGAGGCCCGCAAAGCCAAAGCGCTCGAGGCGGCGCAGGCGCGGCGCGAGCGGGTGCAGGCCAAGGCTGATGCCGTCGCCGCGGGTATTGCTGCTGCGGCGGGCGGCGTCGCTACTGGCGGTGCTGAAGCTGAGACTGGGGACGATGCGAGTTCGATCGCTGCAGAGCAGCCAAAGGCATCGACCGATCTGAACTTCGACGACGAGGCGACCTGAGCGCTGCCTGGCGCGGCAAGAGCCTCGAGCGCTAGCCGAGACTGAGCGGCAGGCTCGCTCCTTGCAGCCCGCGCGGCATCGATGCGAGCACACCAGCGATGCGTGTGAGTTCGCGCGAAGCCGGGTCGTCGGGTGCTGCAACGACGGCGGGCACCCCCTCGTCGCCGTGCACGCGAAACTCGGGGCTGAGCGCAATCGAGCCGAGCAGCGCGACGGGTTCGGGGTGTTTGGGCCGGGGCTGATCCTCTGCCGAAATCGGCTCGGAGAGCCGCTCTGCGACTGCCCTGCCGCCTCCGGAGCCGAAGAGGTCGAGCACGGTGCCATCAGGCTGCGCGAGGCCAGCCATGTTCTCGATCACGCCGACAACCCGCTGCCCGGTCTGCCTCGCGACGAGCGCGCTGCGCACCGCGACATCGGCTGCCGCCGGCTGGGGCGTGGTGACCACTACCACCTCGGCCTGGGGAAGCAACTGTCCGATACTGATCGCAATGTCGCCCGTGCCTGGCGGCAGATCGAGCAGCAGCACGTCGAGATCACCGAACCACACGTCGCGTAAGAACTGTTCGATCGTGCGGTGCAGCATCGGGCCACGCCAAGACACCGCCGTGTTGCGCGGATCTTTGTCGCCGAGAAACATGCCGATCGAAATGACCTTCACGCCGTGCGCGATAGGCGGCAACATGAGGTCGTCGACTCGGGTCGGCCGTTCGACCACGCCGTCGCGTGAGAGCCCCATGAGCCCGGGAATCGAGAAACCGAAAATGTCGGCGTCGATGAGGCCGACGCTGAGCCCCTGCTGCGCGAGGGCGACCGCGAGATTCGCGGTAACACTCGACTTGCCGACGCCGCCCTTGCCGCTCGTCACCGCGATCACTCGAGTGAGCGACGAATGGTCGAACTGCGGGGTTCTGGTGAGCCCCTTGCCCCGCACCGTCTCGACGAAGGTCTTGCGTTCGGCCGGGCTCATGACGCCGACCTCGACGTGCGCGCCGGTCACCCCCTCAGCGGTGCGCGTGGCAGCAAGGGTGTCTGCCTCGATGCGTCTCGCCGCCGGGCAGCCGGCGATGGTGAGCGAGATCTCGACGGTTGCCTTGCCGTGCGCATCGACCGCGACCCGCTTCACCATACCTAACTCGGTGATAGGGCGCATGATCTCGGGATCGCGCACGCCCTCAAGCGCGCGCCAGACGGCCGCCTCCGCGTTGCTCACTCCACGGCCCTGCGGGCGGCGGGGGAGCCGTCGTTATCTGGCCCTGCTTCGGGCGCCTCATCGGGCGCCTCTTTCTCGGCCTCAAGCTCTGCGAGCAGCGAGCGCAGTTCGGCACGCAGAAAGTCGCGGTCGGGCAGGTCTTTCAGCGCGAGTCGAAGCGCAACAACCTCGCGCGCCAGAAACTCTGTGTCGGCGAGGTTTCGCTCGGCTCCCTGGCGGTCTTGCTCGATCTGCACGCGGTCGCGGTCGTCTTGGCGATTCTGTGCGAGCAGAATGAGTGGGGCCGCATACGAAGCCTGCAATGAGAGGATCAGGGTCAGCGCGGTGAAGCCGAGCGCCGCGCTGTCGAAGCGCCACTGCTCGGGCGCAAGCGTGTTCCACACCAACCAGACCGCGCAGAAGATGGAGAGCGCGAGCAAGAACCAAGGCGTGCCCATGCCGCGGGCGATGCCCTCGCTCCAGCGCCCGAAGACCTCGTTCGAGTCGCTGCTTTCGCGGCTCCACCCAAACCGAAACTTGCGGCGGTTGGTCGAGGCTTCCCGCGGCGCATCGAAATCATCGCCGTTGCCACCGCGACGAAACACGCTCACAGCGCGCCCCCGGTCTCGTCGTCTGCGTGGCGCCAGTCGTCGGGCAGCAGGTGGTCGAGAACGTCATCGACCGTGACGACGCCGACGAGCTGCCGGTTCTCGTCGATCACGGGCAGGGCGACCATGTCGTAGCTCGCGAGCCGACGCGCAACCTCAGCGGTGCTCGCGTGCACCGGCACGGCTTCGACCTCGGTGTCGAGCAGGGCAGAAAGTCGCTCGTGCGGCGGAAACCGCAGCATGCGCTGGAAGTGCGCCATACCGAGGTACTCGCCGGTCGGGGTCTCATAGGGCGGGTGGGTGACGTAGACGGCAGAGGCCATCGCCACGGGCACCTCGCTGCGGCGAATCATCGCGAGGCCTTCTGCCACGCTCGACTCGGCCGAGAGCACGATCGGGGTGGGGCTCATGAGACCGCCGGCGGTGTCTGCGCCGTACTCGAGCAGGCGACGCACGTCTTCGGCTTCTTCGGGCTCCATGAGGTCGAGCAGCTGTTCACCCTGCGCGGTCGGCAACGCCGAGATCAGGTCGGCCGCATCGTCGGCTTCCATTTGATCGAGCACGTCAGCCGCGCGATCCCGCGGCAGCTGCGCCAGAAGCGCCAGCTGGTCGTCCTCGACCATCTCTTCGAGCGCATCGGCGACGCGGTCGTCGGGCAGCTCACCAACGACCTCGATCATGCGCTGATCAGGCAGCTCGAGCAACGCTTCGGCGAGGTCGGCAGGCTTCAGATCTACCATCGTTTGAATGAGTAGTTCTGCGGAGTTCGGGGCTGATCCCTCGCTCTCCCTGCGCACCTCGCTCCAAGTGACGGTGCGCGAGTCGCCCTTCGCGAACGGGCCCGAGGGCTTCGGCAGCCGCACGAACAGCTGGCTCACCACCCACTCGCCGGCTCGAGTGCGGTCGATTGCCGCATCTTCGACGCGGGCGGCGACATTGCCCTCGACGAGGCGCACTTCTTGACCGATCATCTCGGCAAGAATGCGCGTCTCGCCGCCACGCTGCTCGAAGCGGCGCACATTGATGAGACCCGTCATGATGATCTGGCCAGAGCCCATCGACGTCACGCGGCCGATCGGCACGAACACGCGACGCTTGCCCGGAATTTCAACGATCAGACCCACCACGCGGGGAGCAGCCTGAGCGCGGTACACGACGAGCACATCACGCAATTTGCCGATGCGCTCACCCGCAGGGTCGAACACCCCGCGCCCAGCGAGGCGCCCCACGAAAACCCTTGAGCTGCTCACACACCAAGCGTATCGGAGAAGAATGGCAGAATCGGGGTATGAGCAACAGCAACCCCACTCCGATGCGCCGCATGCCCCAGATGCCAGAGCTGCCCAAGGGCGAGGCTATTTCGACCTACGACCACTACGTCGACGCCATGCAGGCGGTCGACCGTCTCGCGCGCGCAAACTTTCCGGTGAACGCAGTGTCGATTCTCGGCAACGATGTGCGCAGCGTCGAGCGCGTCACGGGCAAACTGAGCTACGGCCGGGTCGCCCTGATGGGGGCGCTCTCGGGCGCCTACCTCGGCCTCTTTCTCGGGCTGCTGCTGTTTCTGTTTCAGCCCGAGAACGAGGGCATCGGCGGGCTCTTCATCGCCGCAATCGTGATCGGTGCGGGCTTCGGCATGCTATTCGGCGTGCTGTCGTACGCGATGAACCGCAACCGGCGCGACTTCTCTTCGGTCATGCAGTTCGTTGCGACCCGCTACGACCTGATCACCGCGCCCGAGCTGGTGCACGAGGCACGCAGAATTCTTTCCGAACCGCAGGAATGACGCGGGAAGACCTGCAGCATGCGGGACGCCTCAGTCCTGAAAGTTGCATTCGTAGTAGCCCTCGAAGTAGAACTGGCTTACTACGGTTCCGAGGTCTGAAAACTCTTCGTCGGAGAGTGTGGTTTCGCCCGACATGGCACTTGCCGCGAGGCGCCACAGGGGTGCATTGCGGTCGTTGGTTGAACCGAGGGCCGTGGCTTTCTGCAGCTGATCCTCTCCAGAGGGATCTTCGCCGAAGTAGTACCTGATGTGAGTGCAGTACTCGGGGGTGTATTCGGGGTTGGGTATGTCGAGCGAATAGCACGCGTCGTAGTTGTCGCAGAAGTATGCCAGGATCTCGTCGGTCGTCTTGTTGGAACCGCTCGATTCCCCGGGTGTCGGTGCTGGCTCCTCCGAAGGAGTCTCAGCTGGGGGAGTACTCTGGGCGAGAGGGCCCGTGGTAGCAATTGCTCCGCCGACGGTGCCAAGAAACACAAACGCGGTGATGGTCAGCGCGATGCCCGTGATGAACGCCAGGATCCCAGTGGCCAGGCCCGCAATCGACATGCCCTTGGACTGGGCTTTGACGAGGGCGATGATCGCAAGCACGACAGCTACGACGCCACCGAGAGCGCCGAGCACGGGAACCCAGCAGAAGATCAGGCTTGCAACGCCAACAATGAGCGACGCGAGTGCCAAGCCTTTCGGCTGTTTCGGGGCGATGTTTGCGGGGTGTACTGGCGGGGGGACGTACTCGTAAACCATGCCATCAGTCTATGCACCGCGGGGCGGCGGCATCAGAAGCACTGCGCGCGTCAACGCTCACGCAGGTGAGCCGACTAGCAGCGGCGCCGACCCTGCGGCGACACGCGCCACCCTCACGATCAGCAGTGCGCTCGAAAAGAACAACCCGAGTTAGCTCAGCCCGAGCCCCACGCCGGCGGCCCAACGAAGCGCCCCTCGCCGCCGAATCGAACCGTGCCCAATGACCACCGCAACTATGCCGATGGTGACGCTCGCGAGATAGCCGACGACGCCGTAGGGCATGACGAAGATCGAAAACATTCCCGCTATGCCGGCAGCAAGCGCAACAAGGTGCCAGGGGCGATTCGATGGCTCTCTGCGGGGCACTGGCATGCGTGCATCGGGCATCGATGCTCCGTTCGTGGTGGATAGGCGAGACACCGAGCCGATGCTGCTAGCCCGCGGTCAATATCGAGAAAAATGCCCAGGCGTATGTGAGCACCACAGCCGCCACCGCGCCGACACCGACAACGATCGCGAGCGACAGCAGGCCGAGCCCCCAGCCAAAGAGTTTTTGGCTGGAGCTTGTCTGCAGAGGATCGCCCTCGCTGAGCCCCAGATGTTCGAGCGGGGCAAACTCTGATTCGCGAGACATGTCGCTCACCGTCTACTTCGCGCGCTGCTCGCGCACCCAGGCCTCGACCGCGTCGGCTTCGCGCGGAATGCTCGCTGAGAGATTCACGCAGCCGTCTTCGGTGACGACGATGTCGTCTTCGATGCGCACGCCGATACCGCGGTACTCCTCGGGCACGGTGAGATCGTCGGGTTGAAAGTAGAGCCCCGGCTCGATGGTGAAGACCATGCCCGCCTCGAGTTTGCCATCGAGGTAGAGCTCGCGGCGAGCCTGAGCGCAGTCGTGCACGTCGATTCCCAGATGGTGACTCGTGCCGTGCACCATGTAGCGGCGGTAGTAGGCGGTCGTGTCGTCGGCTTCCGCCTCAGGCAGCAGGCCCCACTCGCGGGTCTTGCGTTCGATCACCTTCATCGCCTCGTCGTGCACGTCACCGAAGCGAATGCCGGGGCGCACGATCGCGCGAGCGGCATCAGCCGCTTCGAGCACGGCCTCATACACCCTGCGCTGCACGGGCGAGAAGGTGCCAGAGATCGGCAGGGTGCGCGTAATGTCGGCCGTGTAGAGGCTATCGAGCTCGACACCGGCATCGAGCAGCATCAGATCGCCGTCGCGCACATCGCCGTCGTTGTCGATCCAGTGCAGCGTGCACGCGTGCGCGCCCGAGGCCGCGATGGTCTCGTAGCCGACCGTGTTGCCGTCGAGGCGGGCGCGCATGTTGAAGACACCCTCGACTACGCGCTCACCGCGGCGCTCTGCGATTGCGCGATCAAGCGAAGCCAGCACGTCGTCGAAGCCGCGAGCGGTTGCGTCGACCGCGGCCTGCATCTCGACGAGTTCGTAAGCGTCTTTCACGAGTCGCAGCTCAGAGGTCGCGCGGGCGAAGTCTTCGTGCTCGAGCGTCACATCGGCTTCGCTCGACTCGAACTGCTCGAGGTTCGCGGTGCGCACGCCGAGGTCTGCCGCGACCTGCGCGAGCGACGGGCGCGGGCCGATCCAGAACTCACCGATCTCCGGGTTCGCGAAGAACTCTTCGCTGTCGCGGCCGGCGCGCTCGCGAAAATAGAGGGTGGCCTCATGGGTTTCGGCTGATCCTCGCCCCTCGCCGGTGGCAATCGGATCCATCACGAGCACCGCACCAGGCTCGCTATCGCTGCCCCAACCGGTGAGGTGCGAGAAGGCGCTGTGCGCGCGATATTGATAGAACGTGTCGTTCGAGCGCTGCTTCATCGCGCCCGCGGCGATCACGAGGCGTTTGCCGACAAACTGTGCGCCGAGGCGTGCACGGCGCGCTGCGGCGTAAGCGGCCGCCTCCCGAGCCGTGGGCAGCGCGTCATCGCTCGGTGCCCAGCCCGACATGATGTAGTCGAGAAACCTATCGCTCTGCGGGGTGGTGCTGCGATTGCTGTTGTCGATCTCGGCCTCGTGGGTGGTTGCCTTGGCCTGCTCGGTGCTCGTGTCGCTCATGCGACCATTCTTTCACCTCTGACTGGGTCTAACATGGCTGTATGCCTGCCCGCTATGACCTGCATACGCACTCGGTGCACAGTGACGGCACAACCACCCCGGCGGCAATAGCAGAAGAGGCGGCATCGATCGGTCTCGCGGGCTTTGCGCTGACCGACCACGACACCGTCGAAGGGTGGGCCGAGGCCCGTGAAGCGGCGGCCCGCGTCGGCATCGACTTCTTGCCAGGCATGGAGGTGACAACGAAGCATGACTACCGCTCGACGCACCTGCTGGCGTATGGCATCGAGCACAATTCCCCGAAGCTGACGGCCGCGCTTGCGAGAGTGCGCGAGTCACGTCACGGTCGCGCGAAAGAGATGGTGTCGCGTCTCGCGGTTGACTTCGATATCGACTGGGGTGCGGTGATCGAGGGCGGCGAGGATCGCACGCTCGGTCGCCCCCACATTGCCGATGCGCTGGTGAACGCTGGATACTACGCAGACCGCGGCGCTGCGTTCGCTGAGGTGCTGCACCCGCGTTCGCCGTACTACGTGCCGACCTATGCAATCGAGACTGTCGACGCGATTCGCATGGTGCGAGACGCGGGGGGCCTTGCAGTGCTTGCGCACCCGGCTGCCGGGCGCATGACGCGCTCCGTCGACGTGAGCGCGCTCGAAGAGTTCGTCGCCGCGGGGCTGTGGGGCATCGAGCTTGACCACCCCGAAAACCGAGACGACTGGATCGCCCCGCTCACCGCATTCGCGAAGTCGAATGGGCTGCACATTACGGGTGCGAGCGACTACCACGGCGCGGGCAAAGAGAACAGGCTGGGGGAGCGCACCTCGTCGCTCGAGACCTGGAACACGATTCGCTCACTCGTCGCGGTGCCTCGGTGACAACGTGCAGGTGATCGATTTCTCGGCGCAGTGCCCATGCGGCAGAGGCGAGAGCTATGCCCGTTGCTGCGGTCTGCTGCATGCAGGAGAGCCCGCTCCGACGGCCGAGCGCCTCATGCGCTCACGCTACAGCGCGTTCGCACTCGGTATCACCGACTACCTGCTCAGCAGCTGGCACACGTCGACGAGGCCCGCCGCCTCAGGCCTCGAACTCGACGACACCGTGCAGTGGAGGCGCCTGCTGGTCGAGCAGGTCGAAGCGGGCGGGCCGTTCGACAGCGAGGGATTCGTGAGCTTCGCCGCTGTCGCGCGCACACCCGAGGGGCGTTTCGAGCAGCGCGAAAGAAGCCGCTTTCTGCGCGAGAGCGGCTTTTGGCGCTACGTCGATGGGGTCGAGCTAGGCTGAGTGAATGACCGGGCCTGCGCACTTCAGAGACATTCTGAGCGATCTCAAATCGCGTGCCGCCGCACGAGTCGACAAGCTCGAGACCGAACTCGACAATCTCGCGCGCGCCCGGCGAGACGGCTCTGACGACGACGAGCACGACCCCGAGGGCGTGCCGCTTTCGACGGAGTGGTCGAGACTGGTCGGTCTCTTGCAGTCCGCTCGGTCGGAGGCTGCAGAGGTCGAGAGTGCGCTGCTCCGACTCGAAGCAGGCACCTACGGCGTTTGCTCTCAGTGTGGCAAGACTATTCCAGTGGAGCGCCTTGAAGCGCGCCCCTTCGCCGACCGCTGCGTTCCCTGCGCGAGCTAGGGTTCGTCTCGCAGCTAGGGGTGCGTCTCCCAAATCGGCGCATGCTGCGGTCGGCGTGGGGCGTTCGGTTATTCTGCCGAAGCGGCAGAGGCGTCGTTTGCACCGCCCTGCTCAGCAGTCGCGGCAGCGACAGCGCCCTGGCCACGCCCGCGGCCACCGCGGCGACGGCGACGGCGGGGAGCCTCAGCGCCCTCGGCAGCGAGCGGCTCGTTTGCCGTGCCGGGCTCGCTCTTGCCCTCTGCGTCGTGCCCGTGGCCCTCGTGGCCGTGTGCCTCGTGGCGGCCGCGACCCTGCGGGTTGTCGCTGCGCGTGCGGCGTCGGTTGCGGCTGCGTGCGGGCCGATCCTCGCCGCCCTCGATCGCCTTCGAAGCCGAACCGCCTCGACCGCCCTCGCCGCGAGGCGCGCGCTCCTTGACCGGCGTCGCCTTCAGGCGACCCTTGGTTCCCTCGGCGATCTTCAGGTCCTCATAAAGGTGCGGCGACGAGCTGTAGGTCTCGCGGGGCTCGGGAATACCGAACTCGAGTGCTTTGTTGATGAGCGCCCACTTGTGCATGTCGTCCCAGTCGACGAACGTGACGGCGACGCCGGTGCGGCCGGCGCGGCCGGTGCGGCCGACGCGGTGCAGGTAGGTCTTCTCATCGTCGGGCACAGTGTGGTTGATCACATGCGTCACGTCGTCGACGTCGATGCCACGGGCGGCGACGTCGGTGGCGATCAGAATCTCTTTCTTGCCCGACTTGAACGCGGCCATGGCGCGCTCGCGCTGATCCTGGTTCAGGTCGCCGTGCACGCTCGCTGCCGAGAAGCCGCGATCGACGAGCTCTTCTTGCAGCTTCGCGGCGGCGCGCTTGGTGCGCATGAAGATCACGGTCTTGCCGCGGCCTTCGGCCTGCAGAATACGGCCGATGACCTCGTCTTTATCGAGCGAGTGCGCACGGTAGATGATGTGGTCGATGTTCGACTGCATCGCGCCCTCATCGGGGTCGGTTGCACGAATATGAATGGGCATGCGCATGAAGCGACGCGCGAGCGCGACGATCGTGCCCGGCATGGTCGCCGAGAACAGCATGGTGTGGCGATTCTCGGGAGTCTGTGCGAACAGCTTCTCAATGTCTGAGAGAAAGCCGAGGTCGAGCATCTTGTCGGCCTCGTCGAGCACCATCTCGCGCACGTTCTTCAGATCGAGCAGGCGCTGACCCGCCAGGTCGAGCAGGCGGCCCGGGGTGCCAACGACGACCTGTGCGCCGGCCTTGAGCTGCTCGATTTGGCCCTCGTAGGCCTTGCCGCCGTAGATCGCGGTGACCTGCACATCGCGACCCCGTGCCGCGAGATCGAGATCTTCGAAGACCTGCACGGCAAGCTCGCGGGTGGGCACGACGACGAGCGCCTGCACGCCCGAATCGGGCGATGCGCCAAGGCGCTGCAGCAGCGGCAGGCCGAAACCGAAAGTCTTGCCGGTGCCGGTCTTCGCCTGGCCGATGATGTCTTGCCCGCTGATCGCGAGGGGAATCGTCTGCTCTTGGATGGGGAAGGCCTCGACGATGCCCTCAGCAGCGAGCACGTCGACCATGTCCTGGTCGACGCCGAGTTCGGTGAACGTTGTCACGTGTGTTCCTGTCGGTGAGATGTCACTACGCGCTGACTCACCCAGGCGTAGCACGCCGGGCTCCAGTGGCCACGACGAAAGAGATACGGTTTGCGGCAGCCCTCATAATTGGCTGCTCCGTACAGTCTATGCGGTGGGAGCGGGCGCAGGCCGGTACACTGGCGACGTGTTCGAGTGGATCAAACGGCTGCGCAAAGAGAAGATGCCCACGCGCAAACTCGGCTCGCGCGATGCGGGCGAAGATGCGGTGCGCCTTGAACTCTCCGAGTTTGCGCCCGGAATCATGCCGTTTCTCGGCCTCACCACCTACCTGCAGCTCGAGCTCTACGAAGCTGCGGCGCGAGCAGTCGCAGGCGCGCCCGACCTCGAGTCGAAAGAGGTGCTCGCCCGCTCGGCCGGCGTCACCCTCTCGAAACACCAGCGATTGAGCGAAGAACTTCGCCGTCGTGGGCGGCAGCCGCACCTCGTGATGCAGCCGTACACGCCAGTGATCGATCGCTACATCGAACGCATCGATAGA
>CALCJF010000014.1 GCA_937967375.1 uncultured Leucobacter sp. | reverse complement strand
AAGGGATTCGAACCCCTGGCCTTCTGATCCGTAGTCAGACGCTCTATCCAGCTGAGCTAAGGGCGCAGTGTTGATCTCTCAACCTGTAAAACTTTACCCGATAACTCCGAGAAACAAAAATCCGGCCCAGTCCGGCGAGCCGCACCGATGCGGTGAAGAGGTAATCTTGCATGGTGCAAAGCAACACGCTCACCCCTGCCCTTGCCCGCGCTGAGACCCTGATTCGCGAGATTCCCGACTACCCGAGCCCCGGGATCCTCTTTCGCGATATCACCCCGCTGCTCGCCGATGGTGAGGCCTACAAGGCCACGATCGATGCGCTGATCGCCCCGTTCGAGGGACAGTTCGATGTGGTCGCGGGTCTTGAGGCGCGCGGGTTTCTGCTGGCGAGTGCCGCGGCCTACGCGTCGGGAACGGGTCTCGTGCCCGTGCGCAAGGCAGGCAAGCTGCCGCAGCCCGCGATGAGCATCGACTACTCTCTCGAATACGGCACCGCAACCATCGAGATGCACGCCGACCTCGATCCGGGCACGCGCGTCCTCGTGATCGACGACGTTCTCGCCACCGGCGGCACAGTTGCTGCGACGCTCGAAATGCTCGAACACCTCGGCTACCCGGTGTGCGGCACCTCGGTGCTGTTCGAGATCGCCGGCCTCGGCGGTCGCGAGAAGGTCAGCGATCACCAGCTGCACACCGTCTTCAGCTCGTAGTTTTGTGGCAGGGCGGGGGATCGCCCACCCCGTGCCGAGGTGAAAGAATTGACGGCATGACTTCGCCGAGCACCGCTGACAACGCCGCAAGTACCGCATTCTTCGCCGCACGCGATCGGCTGCTCGAGCTCGCGGCCGATCCAGCTCGCGCAAGAGCCGAGTTCACGTGGCCCGACGTCGGCCCAGATTTCAACTGGGCGCACGACGTGTTCGACGTGATCGCAGCGGGCAACGACACTACCGCGCTCTGGATCGCCGAGGCCGACGGCACTGAGATCAAGCGCAGCTTCGCCGAGATGAAGCGACGCAGCGACCAGGTGGCGCACTGGATGCTCGCGCAGGGTGCCCGCAAGGGCGACGTCGCGATGCTGATGCTCGGCAACCGCTACGAGCTTTGGGAGATCATGCTCGCGGCGCTCAAGATCGGCGTCGTGATTCTGCCGACCTCGGTGGTGCTTGGCGCGGCCGAACTGGTCGATCGCGTCGACCGAGGCCAGGTGAAGTGGGTGTTCGCGGCCCCTGAAGACGCCGTGAAGTTCGCGCAGGTGCCGGGCTCGTATCGCGGCGTCGTGGTCGGGTTCGATGAGGCAGCGCGGGATCAGCGCGCCGCGCTCTACGACTGGCTCGATTTCGGCGAGGCGCGATCCTCTTCGGTAGCGAGCGTGCCTAGGTCTACGAAAAGCGACGATACCTCGCTGATCTACTTCACCTCGGGCACCACGAGCCTGCCGAAGATCGTCGAGCACTCGCACACGAGCTACCCGCTGGGGCACCTCAGCACGATGGCGTGGATCGGCGTACGGCCGGGAGACGTGCACTCGGTCGTAAGCGCGCCGGGCTGGGGCAAGCACGCCTGGTCGAGCTTCTTCTCGCCGTGGAACGTCGGCGCGACCATCTTCGTGCTCAACTATGCGCGCTTCGATGCCGCCCACTTTGTGAGCGAGCTCGATCGCGCAGGCGTCAATACGTTCTGTGCTCCGCCGACGGTGTGGCGCATGCTGATTCAACACCAGCTCGACCGCAAACCCGGGGCGCTGCGCGAGTTGCTCTCGGCAGGCGAACCCCTGAACCCCGAGGTGATCGCCCGCATCAGGGAGTGGTGGGGCATCGAGATTCGCGACGGCTACGGGCAGACCGAGACCACCGCGCTCATCGGCACGATGCCCGGTGAGGCTGTCGTGCCGGGCGCGATGGGGCGGCCGCTGCCCGGGGTTGCTGCCGTCTTGGTCGACCCGATGACTGGCGAGCTCGCCGACGAGGGCGAGATCTGTCTGCCGCTCGGTGCCGACGCTGGCAAGCCGGTGAACCTCATGCCCGGCTACTTCGGCAATGCCGAGGCGACCGAGAAGGCGATGCGCGGCGGATACTTTCACACGGGCGACGTCGCGCAGCGCGACGCTGACGGCGTGCTCACCTTCGTCGGTCGCACCGACGACATCTTCAAGTCGAGCGACTTCAAGGTGTCGCCGTTCGAGGTCGAGAGCGCGTTGCTTGAGCATCCGCTCGTGGCAGAAGCCGCGGTCGTCGGGGCGCCAGACGAGACCCGCCTGAACGTGACGAAGGCATACGTCGCGCTCGCCGCGGGCGCATTGGCAGATGCCGATACCGCTCGCGAACTGCTTGCGTTTGCGCGCGGGGCGATGCCCGCCTACATGCGCGTGCGCCGCATCGAGTTCTTCGAGCTGCCGAAGACCGCATCGGGCAAGATTCGCCGAGTCGAGCTGCGTCAGCGCGAGGTCGTTGCGTTCGACGCGGGCGAAAGGATCGCCACCGAATGGCGCGACGATGACTTTGACGGGCTGAAGGGCGCGAACTGACACCGGGCGACCGCGGGGCCACACCCTCGCATTCTCCCGTTCGTCAACCCCATATCTCTGTTATTGGAAATTCCAATAACAGAGATAGTCAATCGGCTCCGTAACCCACGGTCACGCGAGCCGGGGGATTCTTTTCGAACAGGTACGCTCAAACCATGGCACATATCGAGACGACCACCGCAGGTAGCCTGCCCCGCACCGATGCACTGATCGCGGCGAACGCGGCGCGCGCGTTCGAAGAAGATGGGTTCACACTCAAGACGAGCCCCGAGCACGAGGCGCTCGTCGCCGAGGCCGTGCGCGACGTGGTCGAGCGGCAGCAGCGCGCGGGCATCACCCAGCCCGGCGACGGAGAGTTCGGCAAGGCCATGTCGAACGCCGTCGACTACGGCGCCTGGTGGGGCTACTCGTTTCAACGCGTAGCGGGCCTTGCGCTGACGGGGCGCAGTGCGTTCACCGACGAGCCGAAGCGCTCGACCCCTGGCCACATCGAACTCACCTCGTTCGCCGATCGCCGCGACCGCGCCCGATTCGCCGACATGTATGCCGACCCGGAGTGGGGCATGCATCAGAGCAAATGGGCGAGCCGCATGCCGACTACGGTCGAGGCGCTCAGCTACCGCGGGCAGCAGGCCGTTGCCGCCGACGTCGCGAACCTGCGCGCCTCTCTCGGCGACAGTAAGACGGGGTTTCTCACCGCTATCGCACCTGGTTCCGCGGCGCGCGTTCCGAACGAGTTCTACCAGAGCGACGAGGATCACCTCTTCGCATGGAGCGACGCGCTCGCCGAAGAGTACCGGACCATCACCGATGCCGGCCTCGTGCTGCAGATCGACGACCCATCACTCTGTGAGAGCTGGGATCAGATCAACCCTGAGCCCGCGGTGGGCGACTACCTCGACTTCATTCAGCTGCGCATCGATGCGATCAACCGCGCGGTCGAGGGGCTGCCGCGCGAGCAGGTTCGCCTGCACCTGTGCTGGGGCTCGTGGCACGGCCCGCACACCACCGACATCGAGCTGAAGCACATTCTGCAGACCGTGCTCGGCGCGAACGTCGGCCAGATCTCATTCGAGGCCGCGAACGCGCGCCACGAGCACGAGTGGACGGTGTGGCAAGAGAATGCGCACCTGATTCCCGACGATCTCGTGCTGGTGCCCGGCGTCGTCGGCCACTCGACCAACCTGGTCGAGCACCCCGAGCTCGTGGCGCAGCGCATCGAGCGCTTTGCTCGCATCGTGGGAGCCGATCGCGTGATCGCGTCGACCGATTGCGGGCTGGGCGGCCGCGTGCACCCCGACATCGCGTGGGCGAAGCTCGAGTCGCTCGGCGAGGGTGCGCGCCTCGCGGGGGCTCGGGTCTAGCTGCTCGCGAGTAGCCGGTGGCAGCGAGCGATGCGTTCATGCCACCAGCGTTCGCGTTCGGGCTCGGCTGCGTACTCCTCAAGAAGTGCCGGGTCGAGGATCGCCCTGCGCACCTCGATTTCGCCGTTTTCGGCGATGAGCTGCCGGTCGGTCACATCGCCGTCAAGCAGGGCGACGGTGCCGAGGCCGCAGGCGCCTGCGAGCAAACCGTCGGGAAGCGCGGCGGCAAGGTGCAGGCCCATGCCGATGCCGACCGAGGTGTCGAGCGCGCTCGACACGACGACGGGCAACGCGGCTGCCTCGATGATCTCGAGCGCGCGGGCGATGCCGCCGAGCGGCTGCGCCTTCACGATGAGCAGATCTGCCGCACCGGCCCTGGCGACGGCCAGAGGATCCTCTGCCTTGCGCACGCTCTCGTCGGCGGCGATGCGCACGAGCGGTCGTGAACCCCGGATCTTCTGATCTGTAGTTTGCCGCCGCACCTCGACCAGCTCGGCGACGCTCATGCACGGCTGTTCTGCATAGTCTAGGTCGAATTCGGCGAGCGCGCGCAGCGCGGTGACGGCCTCATCGACCGACCAGCCGCCGTTCGCATCAATGCGCACGAGAGCGTCGTCACCCATGGCCTCGCGCACGGCGCGCACCCGGGCGATGTCGTCGGCGAGGCTCTGCCCGCGCTCAGCCACTTTCACCTTTGCCGTGCGGCACCCCTCGAAGCGGGCGAGCACCTCGGGCACCGCCGCGGCCGAGACAGCGGGCACGGTAGCGTTGACCGCGATCCTCGACCTTTGAATTGGTGGGAGCTCACCCCAGCCGTACTCGACGGCGGCCGCCAGCCACGATGCGGCCTCGCGATCCTCGTACTCGAGAAACGGAGAGAACTCGCTCGCGCCACTCGGCCCCTCAAAGATCGCAGCCTCGCGCAAAGTCACGCCGCGAAAGCGCGTGCGGGTCGGGATGGCGACGATGCGCACGCGCTCGAGCAGCTCGTCGAGTGGGGGAAGTGGCCTGAGGGGCAGCGGCGTGGCAGACACACCTCAATCTTGCCATCGAGATTCCAGATGGGTGAGAACTGAATGCAGGCAGACAGACGGACAGTAAGTGTCACCTGAAGAGAGATAAGGCGGCATTTACTGGCTGTCTGCGAGAGGAGGGATGCGAAGAGAGCGCGAACCCGAGGCGAAAGGGGTGAAGTCAAAGCCGAGGATGCCAAAGAAGGCCGCACAGCCAGAGTGTAAGTAGGCTTGACCCCATGAGCGATCATGGCGCAGCGCAGGTTTCAGATCTCTTCGACCCGGCCGAGTGGCAGATAGCACCGGGTGCCGACAGGTACACCGACATCACCGCGCACCTGAGCCTCGACGGGCAAATCTCGCGCATCGCTTTTGATCGCCCCGAGGTGCGCAACGCGTTTCGCCCGCACACGGTCGACGAACTCTTCGACGCGCTCGAGCGTGTTCGGGTGAACCCCAAAGTGGGTGTGGTGCTGCTGACGGGCAATGGGCCGAGCCCGAAAGACGGCGGCTGGGCGTTCTGCTCGGGGGGCGATCAGCGAATTCGAGGGCGCGACGGCTATAAGTACAGCGACGATGAGACGAGCGTCGGCCCCGAGGGCCTTGCCCGCGCGGGTCGCCTGCACATTCTCGAGGTGCAGCGCCTCATTCGCTTCATGCCGAAGGTCGTCATTGCGCTTGTGCCTGGCTGGGCGGCCGGTGGCGGACACTCGCTGAACGTGGTCTGCGACCTCACGATCGCGAGTCGCGAACACGCGAAGTTCAAGCAGACCGACGCCGATGTGGGGTCGTTTGATGCGGGTTATGGCAGCGCGTACTTTGCGCGCCAGGTCGGGCAGAAGAACGCGCGCGAGATCTTCTTTCTCGCGAACGAGTATGACGCTGAGCGCGCCCGCGAGATGGGGGCGGTCAACGCGGTCGTGCCGCACGAAGAGCTCGAGCGCACCGGCATCGAGTGGGCGCGTACCATCCTCGGCAAGTCGCCGACCGCGATTCGTATGTTGAAGTACGCGATGAACGCGGTCGACGACGGCATCGTCGGGCAGCAGATCTTTGCGGGTGAGACCACGCGCCTGGCATACGGCACCGACGAGGCTGTCGAGGGGCGCGACTCGTTCCTTCAGAAGCGCGACCCCGACTGGTCGCCGTTTCCTTACTACTACTGAGCTGTGAGTGCGTTCGGGGCTCGGTTCGACAAGAGCCCTCTCATCGCGTAAACTCATTCGAGGTAGTTGACTTCTGCCAAACTTTTCTATGCCTACAGGTTGCTTCGCGGTGTGTGGGTCGAGAAGTTGGGAATGGCAGAACTGCTCCATAGGGTAGTGGCGCAATTGGTAGCGCAGCGGTCTCCAAAACCGCAGGTTGCAGGTTCGAGTCCTGTCTGCCCTGCCATACTCGGTCGCTCGAAAGAGTGACCGAGCAGATGAAAGGAACGCCTGTGAGCAGCAAGGAAATCGACGGGACCGCCGGCGGCGATCTCGTCGAGCGTGCCAAGGCTGACCGGGCCGCGAAGAAGTCGTGGGTTGGTCGCATCGTGCTGTTTATTCAGCAAGTGATCGCCGAGCTGAAGAAGGTGGTTACCCCCACCCGTAAAGAGCTCATCAACTACACTCTCGTGGTGCTGGGCTTCGTCGTGGTAATGATGGCGCTCGTGTGGGTGCTCGACCAGGCGTTCGGCTGGGTCACGGTCTTCATATTTGGCACCCCGCTCTAAGTGTTGTTTGACTCTGGGGCTCGCGCCCAAAGAGCACACACTTGAAGCGCAGGTCGTGCGATCCTCAAACGAAAGTAAGAAAGTCAGATGACGAGCGAACAGAGCAACACTCCCGAGGCCGAGCTCGACGCAGCCCTCGACGCGCTGGTGCAGCCGGCTGAGGGCGAAGAGGTCGCGGCCGCCGACGAGGCAGGCGTTGAGGAGCAGCCCGCTGCTGATCCGTACGCGGAGTTCAAGCGCGAGCTGCGCACGAAGCCGGGCAAGTGGTACGTCGTGCACAGCTACGCGGGCTACGAGCGCAAGGTGAAGTCGAACCTGTGGAACCGTCGCGAGACGATGGGCGCGGTCGACGACATCTACGAGATTCAGGTCCCCATGGAAGAGGTCATGGAGGTCAAGAACGGCCAGCGCAA
>CALCJF010000013.1 GCA_937967375.1 uncultured Leucobacter sp. | reverse complement strand
GAACCCGTGAGGCGCACGGCGCCACCGGTAGCAATGATCAGCGTGTTCAACACGAACGAAGCCCAAGCAAAGATGCGCAGCCATCGCGAGGGGCGATCCTCGAAACTGCTCGTAACGACCGGTGCAGAACTCGCGGCTGACAAAACGACTCCTCTCGGCAGCTCTCACCGCCGGCCGCGTGCCGCGACAGGCGCCCCAGCCTATTCCCGTTTTCAGGCGGAATCTGTAGAATGAGAAGCTGTGGTTGCGTAACTCGGAGCGATCATAGGTTGCGAAGGCTACCGTGTGCCTGCTCCGTTCACGCCCAGAATACTGCACCGCTGCAGGGAACCAGTTGTGTACCCGACTTCTCGTGTGCGCATCGGTTCTCGAGTAGCGCTACGAAGAATGAGGGATGACACGATGCCAGAAGTGCTGATTGACCGCCCAGAGCTTGAGGGTCTGGGGGTGTACGAGTTCGGCTGGCACGATGCTGACCAGGCCGGCGAGACCGCGCAGCGCGGTCTGAGCGAAGACGTCGTGCGTAATATCTCGGCGCTCAAGAATGAGCCCGAGTGGATGCTGCAGCGTCGCCTGAAGGCATTGCAGATCTTCGATCGCAAGCCGATGCCGACGTTCGGCGCTGATCTCAGCGAGATCGACTTTGACAACATCAAGTACTTCGTGCGATCGACCGAGAAGCAGGCAACCAGCTGGGAAGAGCTTCCCGAAGAGATCAAGAACACCTACGAGCGCCTCGGCATCCCCGAGGCCGAGCGTCAGCGCCTCGTCGCCGGTGTTGCGGCTCAGTACGAGTCGGAGGGCGTCTACCACCAGATTCGCGAGGATCTCGAGGCCCAGGGCGTGCTGTTCCTCGACACCGACACCGCCCTCAAGGAACACCCCGAGATCTTCGAGCAGTACTTCGGCACGGTGATCCCCTCGGGCGACAACAAGTTCGCTGCGCTGAACACGGCAGTGTGGTCGGGTGGTTCGTTTGTGTACGTACCGAAGGGCGTGCACGTCGAGATTCCTCTGCAGGCCTACTTCCGCATCAACACCGAGAACATGGGCCAGTTCGAGCGCACGCTCATCATCGCCGACGAAGACAGCTATGTGCACTACATCGAGGGTTGCACCGCGCCGATCTACAAGAGCGACTCGCTGCACTCGGCCGTGGTCGAGATCATCGTGAAGAAGAACGCACGCGTTCGCTACACGACCATTCAGAACTGGTCGAACAACGTCTACAACCTCGTCACAAAGCGCGCCGTCGCAGAGGCTGGCGCGACCATGGAATGGGTCGATGGCAACATCGGTTCGAAGGTCACCATGAAGTACCCGTCGATCTATCTGACCGGCGAGCACGCGAAGGGCGAGACGCTTTCGGTTGCCTTCGCGGGCCCAGGCCAGCACCAGGACGCGGGCGCGAAGATGATTCACCTCGCACCGCACACCAAGTCGTCGATTCTGTCGAAGTCGATCGCCCGTGGCGGCGGCCGCACCGGCTACCGCGGCGAGGTTCGCGTCGACGCAAATGCGCATCACTCGGCCAACTCAGTGGTGTGTGACGCACTGCTCGTTGACACGATCTCGCGCAGCGACACCTACCCGGCGATCGACATTCGCACTGACGATGCAGAGCTCGGCCACGAGGCCACCGTCTCTCGCGTCAGCGAAGATCAGCTGTTCTACCTCATGAGCCGCGGGCTCGCAGAGGAAGAGGCAATGGCGATGATCGTTCGCGGCTTCATTGAGCCGATTGCTCGTGAGCTGCCCATGGAATACGCACTCGAACTGAACAAGCTCATCGAGATGGGCATGGAAGGATCCGTCGGATAATGGCGCTGGCTTCTGTAGAAGAGACTCCTGTAAACGAGACCGCACAACACGGATTCAAGGCTCACTCCGACGGCGGTTGGGACGCCGAAGGTGCGGCAAAGCACGTTCCAGTGCAAACCCGTAGCGCCCGCTTTACCTCAACTGAGGTGAGCGACTTCGCCGCCGTGACCGGCCGCGAAGCAAACTGGAAGTACACCCCGGTCGCCAAGATCGAGCACCTGCTGAACGGCGAGCTCGACGGTTCGCGCACTCCGCTCTCGGTCACCCAGGTCGCTGGTGTGTCGAGCGAGTGGATCGCACGCGGTGATGCCCGTATCGGCCGCGCCGGCGCTCCCGAAGAGCTCGGAGCGGCGGCAGCGTGGTCGGCGTTCGGTGAGGCACACCTCGTTACCGTTTCGTCCGAGGAGCAGGTCACCGCGATCGTGTCGCGCGACTCACTTGGCACTGCCGCACGCGCCGCGCACACGGTGATCGAGGCAAAGCCGAACTCGCGCGGCCTCGTGATCATCGAGAACACTGGCGACGCGCAGCTCAGCGAGAACGTTGAGATCGTCGTCGGCGAGGGTGCTGAGCTCACCGTCGTGAGCGTGCAGCAGTGGGCGGACAGCGCTTTGCACCTCGCCTCGCACTACGCCTCAGTGGGGCGCGACGCCACGCTGAAACACATCGTGGTGTCGCTCGGCGGCGAGCTGGTTCGCTTGAACCCCTCGATCCACCTCGACCACGAGGGCGCGAACGGCGAGGCACTCGGCGCATACTTCGCCGACGCTGGCCAGCACCTCGAGCACCAGGTCTACATGGATCACGATGCCCCGCACACTCGCAGCCGCGTGAACTACAAGGGTGCACTGCAGGGCGAGGGCGCGCACACCGTGTGGATCGGCGACGTGCTGATTCGCAACAGCGCAACCGGCACCGACAGCTATGAGCAGAACCGAAACCTCGTGCTCAGTGAGGGCACTCGCGCCGACTCGATCCCGAACCTTGAGATCGAGACTGGCGATATCGAGGGAGCAGGCCACGCTTCGGCAACCGGCCGCTTTGACGACGAGCACATCTTCTACCTGCGCAGCCGCGGCATCTCTGAAGACGAGGCTCGCAAGCTCGTGGTGCACGGTTTCTTGCTCGAGGTCATTCAGCAGATCGGCGATGCCGAAACTGAAGATCGCTTGCGCGCCGCGGTTGAGGCCGAGCTCGCAGAATCGGTGCGTGCGTGACTCGTCACAAGGCGCTCTCGGTGACGGAGCTCTTCCAAGATCAGGCGGTGCGCGTCGTGCTTGACGGCGTGCCCATCGCGATCGTGCTCGACGGTGAAGGCCAGGTGCACGCAATCGGCGACACCTGCACTCACGGGCAGATCAGTCTTGCAGAGGGCTTCGTCGAGAACGGCGAGATCGAGTGCTGGGCACACGGATCGGCATTCTCGCTCACCACTGGCAAGCCAGGCAACCTTCCGGCGTTCGAGCCGGTACCCGTTTACGTCGTCGAAATCGAGGGTGACGACGTGTATATCGACCCCACAGTTACGAAAGAGATTGCAGCATGAGTTCCGTTCTTGAGATCAAGGATCTGCACGTCAGCGTCGAGACCGAGCAGGGTGCAAAGGCCATCCTGAAGGGTGTTGACCTCACCATTCGCCAGGGCGAGACCCACGCGATCATGGGCCCCAACGGTTCGGGCAAGTCGACGCTCGCCTACGCGATCGCCGGCCACCCGCGCTACGAGGTCACCGGAGGGTCGATCCTGCTCGATGGCGAAGAAGTGCTCGAGATGAGCGTCGACGAGCGCGCCCAGGCAGGCCTGTTCCTCGCGATGCAGTACCCCGTAGAGATTCCCGGAGTGACCAACGCCAACTTCCTGCGCACCGCTAAGACCGCGATCGACGGCGAAGCGCCGGCTATTCGCGATTGGATGAAGAGCGTGCGCGGCGCGATGGAAGACCTTCGCATGGACTCGTCGTTCGCCGAGCGCAACGTCAACGAGGGCTTCTCGGGCGGCGAGAAGAAGCGCAACGAGATTCTGCAGCTCGAGCTGCTGAAGCCGCGCTTTGCTGTGCTCGACGAGACCGACTCGGGTCTCGACGTCGACGCGCTGAAGATCGTCTCGGAGGGCGTGAACCGCGCGAAGCAGAACACCGGTCTCGGCGTGATGCTGATCACCCACTACACCCGCATCCTGCGCTACATCAAGCCTGACTTCGTGCACGTCTTCGTGAACGGCCGCGTGGCAGAAGAGGGTGGCCCGGAACTGGCCGACCGCCTCGAGGCCGAGGGCTACGATCGCTTTCTCACTGCAGACGCAACGGCGTAAGCTAGCGTCATGACTGAGACAGCAGGCGTCGCCTCGATCGACCCGGAGTTCAAGGAGCAATCGCTCGAGGCGCTCAAGAATGTGAGTGATCCCGAGCTTGGCGTGAACATCGTCGACCTGGGCCTGATCTACGATCTTGCCTTCGACGAAGAGCACGACGCGCTCGTCATCTCGATGACGCTCACGAGCGCTGGTTGCCCGCTGACCGACGTGATCGAGAACGACATCGCGGAGGCCCTCGACGGGCTCGTGCGAGCATTCCGCATCAACTGGGTGTGGATGCCGCCGTGGACGCCCGAGCGCATCACCGATGACGGACGCGACATGATGCGGGCTTTGGGGTTCGCGATCTAGGTATCGCAATGAAACGCGGGTTTCCCGCGGCTTGCTATCCGGCGCGCTTCGCACGCTGCCAGACCCAACCACGCAAGCCGCGGGAAACCCGCGTTTCCTTGCTCGCCAATCCGCGTCTCACCCTCCACCACGCGAGAGCTTGAAACGCCGCCGCCGGCTTCTTTCGTCTGCCTGAAACGCCAGTAAACACTCCCGCATGTAACTAAGGAAAGTACCACTGTGATTACCGTCGAGAACCTCGCGATCGATGTGGGCGCAAGGCGCCTCATGAGCGAGGTCAGCTTTCGGGTGAACCCGGGCGACAAGATCGGTCTCGTCGGCCGCAACGGCGCCGGCAAGACCACGCTGACGCGTACCCTCTCGGGCGAACTGCAGCCCGCCGAAGGCAAGATCACGGTGAGCGGCGAGCTCGGCTTTCTGCCCCAGGATCCTCGCACGGGCGACCCAGAGCAGCTCGCTCGGCACCGCATTCTCGACGCACGTGGGCTCGGCACGATCACGCAGCAGCTCACCAAGGCCTCGCAGGACATGGCCAGCGATGATCCTCGCGTCGCTGAGAAGGCGATGAAGCGTTTCGGTAACCTGACCGACCGCTTCCAAGCGCTCGGGGGGTACGCTGCCGAAGCCGAGGCGGCATCGATCTCTCACAACCTCGGCCTGCCCGACCGCGTGCTCGATCAACCGCTCGGCACGCTCTCTGGCGGTCAGCGTCGGCGCATCGAGCTCGCGCGAATTCTGTTCAGCGACGCCGACACCATGATCCTCGACGAGCCGACGAACCACCTCGACGCCGACAGCGTTGTGTGGCTGCGCGAGTTCTTGAAGAGCTACCGGGGCGGCGTGATCATCATCAGCCACGACGTCGAGCTGGTGGGAGAGACCGTGAACCGCGTCTTCTACCTCGACGCCAATAGGCAGCTGATCGACGTGTACAACATGGGCTGGAAGCTTTATCTTCGTCAGCGCGCCGCGGACGAAGAGCGCCGGCGCAAGGAGCGCGCGAACGTCGAGAAGAAAGCATCGGCACTCAAGGATCAGGCCGCCAAGTTCGGCGCGAAGGCGTCGAAGGCGGCTGCCGCGCACCAGATGGTGGCGCGCGCCGAGCGGATGCTGTCGAGCCTTGACGAGGTGCGCCAGGTCGACCGGGTGGCGAAGCTCAGGTTTCCTGATCCCTCGCCGTGTGGAAAAACCCCGCTCATGGCCTCTGGTCTTTCGAAATCGTACGGGTCACTCGAGATCTTTGCGGGCGTCGATCTCGCGATCGACCGCGGTTCGAAGGTCGTGGTGCTCGGCCTCAACGGTGCAGGCAAGACGACGCTGCTGCGAATTCTCGCAGGCGTCGACGAGCCCGATGCCGGGCAGCTCGAGCCCGGCCACGGTCTGAAGATCGGCTACTACGCGCAGGAGCACGAGACGCTCGACGTGAAGGCGAGCGTGCTGCAAAACATGATCTCAGTGTCGCAGCACCTCACCGAGACCGAAGCCCGCAAGGTTCTTGGCTCGTTCCTATTCAGCGGCGATGACGTGCACAAGCCCGCCGGCGTGCTCTCGGGTGGTGAGAAGACCCGTCTCGCGCTCGCGATGCTCGTCGTCTCGAGCGCGAACGTGCTGTTGCTCGACGAGCCTACGAACAACCTCGACCCGGCGAGCCGCGCCGAGATTCTCGATGCGCTTGCGAACTTCGCGGGTGCCGTGGTGCTCGTCTCTCACGACCCGGGAGCGGTCGAATCGCTGAACCCCGAGCGAGTGCTCATCATGCCCGACGGCACAGAAGATCACTGGACGAAGGACTACCTCGACCTGATCGAGCTTGCGTAGCGCTGCTGTTATCTCGCGCTACTGCTGCGCGACGTCAGCTGACGCTTCGGGAGTTTCGCCCGGCTGCCCCGCTTCGTCAGGTTGCGGTGCCGCTGCAGCCTGACGCATCAGGTCGAGGACAAAATCGGCGCCCTCCTGCTGCATGCCGTTCTTGAAGTATGCGACGTGCCCTTTCTCATCGAGGTCGAGGCTGTTCTGGCAGATGAAGTCTTTCGCCACACAGAAGTCGCGAATACGTTCTGCAAACGGCGCCAGGCTTCCCGGTGTGCGGGGCAGAATTCCGCCGACCGTCTCCTTGAAGGTTCCGACGTCGTAGCTTTCGCCGCCAGAGAAACGCGGATTGCCGTAGAGCACCACAGCGACGATGCGGGCGGCCGCTTCGTCACTGAGCTGCCCAACCGTACCGCCGACGAGCCTGCCCTCGGGCGACGAGAGCACGTCGCCGATGACGAGGGCGCCCTGCGAGTACCCGAGCAGCACGAAGCGCTGCGTCGGGCACGCGTCGGCTTGCACGTTGAGTGTGTCGAGCAGCAGACGTGCTGCGTAAGTGCCGCCCTCGTTAACATCGGTGCTTGCCGGGTATTTGAGGTTGAGGGTCTTCACCTGGTCGGGAAACGCGTCGCGGATGGCACGCGCAACAGGCGAAAGCAACTGTCCTTTATTCGGCTCGCCGGTGCCTCGTGCGGTGACCACGAGATAGGGCGTGCAGTCGAGCGGTTCGACGATCGGCTCTGGATGCAGCTCGACGTCGTACTCTTGGGCAGCCGCCGGGGGAGCGGGGGCCTCGGTCACCGCGGTCAGCGAGTCGATGTTCTCTTCTGGATCAGGAATCTGCGAGCAGGCGGAAAGCGAGAGCCCGAGCGATAACAGAATTGTTGCTCGCACCATGCGTATGAACCGAGCTGAGCAGGCGACTTCGGCTGTGTCGATGCCGTTGACACGTCGCAGACGAAACGGGCGCCTATTTGCTCTTTGCATTCCGCCTATCTTACTTGCGAACTCGGGGGAGCACTTGTTTTCCAGTCGATACACGACCGAGAACGAGGTGGCTTTGCCGAAGCTGAAGTGTTGGCCTCGCATCGGATGATATGTCTAGGTGCGCTATCTCGCCTCTACTGATTGCGCAGCAAGCTGCAGGTGTTCGGAGGCTTCTTGTGGAGTACAAGGTACCGCCGTTTGGCTGGCATAACGCCCATCTTCTTGCAGGGAGTCTGGGTCTGCGGTCGTGCATACCAGCATCTGAAAATTTGGAGAACTTGGTTCGTTTTCGATGGAGATCATGAATGTCGGCACACGCTCCTGACGAAACGTTACATGCTCTGCAAGCACCACAGTTTTATTGCTGCCGTCTAGCACGTCAGCAATAAACCGCCCTTCATAACGGCGGAGACCATCCACGCTCTCATCTCGGGTGAGTGTGACTACGCTCACTTCTCCAGGGTCGAGGTTCAGAGTAACCGGTGAGCCCTCAGGCATCACGTCGTCGCCAGAAGCTGCCACAGGCTCGCCGTAGAGTGCCTCTTTGCCGTCAACACCGACCAGCAACAACTGTACTCCGCCTGTTGCTCCGCGACCTCCGCCCGGGCATTCAAAGTACAGCCATGGGGTTGAATCTACTTCTTCCCCGACAAAACGAATATTGCCGATCGGCAGTGACGCGCCCGTCGATGCCGAATTGTGCACAGTGATGTCGAAGGATCGCTCCGGACTAAATATGCTGAACGGCTCTGCATGCTCGCTCAACCACTCAAGCTGCTTCGCGCTGCATTCATACCACCCATACTCAACGTTGTGCTTGAGTTCTAGAGGGAACGTCTCGATTGGTGCGTCGGTTGGTATCCTCCAGTCCATTTGATACTTAGACGGATCATAGCTCTCATGCCGGTTCGTGCTCTCTTCGCCGATCACCTCGGCATCGGCGAAGGGATCCGGCGCGGTCAAGACTTTCAACGTCTCGGGCGAACTTTGTCGCTGACTCAGCTGGTCGAGCACCGGAACCGTGATGCTCACCGCGGTGATCAGCGGTAGCACGATCGCTGCGGCGATGCCGAAAAATTTCAGTGGCTTTCGCCGCTTCGGCGCAGGGGCGACCGAGGCAGCAGCAGCCTGATGCATGACCGCCGCCTGCGCGTACTGTTCGACCCACTCTCGCAACTCGGGGTAGCAATTCGGGTGCGAGGCGATCCTCGCCCCGAACTCCGGGTAATCGAGGGCGATCTGTTGCAGGCGCTCGGCAGAGGTCGCGGGGTCGTCGAGTTCACGCGAAATCGTTGCGGCATCACTTTCAGGTTGAGCCCCTGCCTGCGCCGCGGCCCGCCACGGAGGAATCTGCTCGGTCATCGCGCCTGCACCGCCTCTTGTCGCAACTCATCGAGTGTGCACGTCGCAAGCGTGCCAGCCTCGACCCTATAGCAGCTGGGTCCATCTGCCGAGCTGAACAGAAACATCTCACCGGCGAACAGCAGCGCCGGCATCTCGAACTCGCTGCCCTCGATCTCAACGATGCGCTTCTCGTCTCGGCTCAACACGGTCGCCTGAACACTGCCCTGCACCGGATTGCGAGAGAAGAGATCGAGCGGAATCTTGCCGCTCTCACCCGGAGCCAGGTTGAACGCCACTGGCATTTCGGGAGAAGAATTGGGCACAGCGCCTGCCTGCAGTTTCACTTGCACTGCATCGTGAGAGGGATCGTCGGCCAAAAGTTTGCCGTAGTAGAGCAGTTCCGGCATCACGCCGCTCGGATCGCACACGAATCGAATCTTTACGGGGCCGCGATCCTCGTCACCCTCTGTCGTTGAACGAAACTCGGTGAGCGCAAGCATTGCCCCCTCGCTCGCAACGTTTCGTAAGGTCAGCATGAATCTGCGCTGCATCGGTTCTGCATTCGCCTCGAGCCATGAGAGTTGTTCTGGGCCGCACGCAGTATCTGTGACGGGAAAGTCGAGATCGAGCGCCTCGACGGGAAGGGCCCACTCGCTCGCCTCG
>CALCJF010000012.1 GCA_937967375.1 uncultured Leucobacter sp. | reverse complement strand
GAGATCGTGATGTGACTGGAGTTCAGACGTGTGCTCTTCCGATCTGCCGCGCACGGCGGGTGGCGATCCTTGGCCTCCGGCGGGGGTCGCGACCGTTTCGGCAGCCGCTCCGAAGGCCGCTGCCGCCAGGCACGCAGCTCCCGCCGTTGACGCAACTGCGGATGCCGAGCAAGTAGTTGATTCCGTTGCTGCCGCCACCGTGGCTCCTGCAGAGGTCCCCGGCGCGGCCGCGCCGCAACCTGCGGCGGAGTCCGCCGCTGCTCCCGCCACCGCGCTCGCGACCGAGACCGAAGAGGTGACGCTTCGCCGCGGCCTGCCGCGCACGGCGGGTGGCGATCCTTGGCCTCCGGCTGCGACCGTCAAGGTCGAGCGCGCAGTTGCCCTTGCTGCTGTTGCTGCCACCGCAGTCGAAGCCGCGGCAGCTGAGACTGCTGCTGTGCCCGTGGCTGCTCCCGAGCAGCCGCAACCCGCGATGGCCGCCGTTCAGGCTGAGCAGGCGGCTGCGCCGATCCCGGAGGCAGTATCGAACGCGCCGCAACCCGCACCCGCACCGCAACCGCAACCCGCACCGCAGCCGGCGCCAGAACCGGCTCAGGCCCCGACCAAGCCGCGCGAACCCATCATGGTGGGCGGCATCACACTCGGCAAGCTCATCAAGCGGGTCGTGCTTTGGGGCGGGGGTGCGATCCTCGCCGCCGCAATCATCGTGCTTGCTGCTCGTGGCGTGACCACCTTGCCCGGTGTGCCCGAGTTCATGAAGCGATACCCCGGTGAGTACCACCTTCCGGACTTTGTCGATCCCGGCTTCCCCGCTTGGGCGCGTTGGTCGCACTACCTGAACTTCTTCTTGATGGTGCTGATCATTCGCTCCGGCCTGCTCGTGAGGCAGCAGCAGAAGCCGGACGCCTTCTTCACTCCGAAGAAGGGCGGCAAGAAGGTGTCGATCTACCTCTGGCTGCACACCTCGCTCGACCTGTTGTGGCTTGCCAATGGCGTCATCTTCGTCGTTCTGCTGTTCGTGAGTGGGCATTGGGCGAGAATCGTGCCGACCAGCTGGGAGGTGTTCCCGAACGCCGCCAGCGCCGCGCTACAGTACTTGACGCTGGAGTGGCCTGTCGAAAACGGGTGGGTCAACTACAACTCGCTGCAGCAGATCATGTACTTCACGGTCGTGTTCATCGCCGCCCCACTCGCCGCGATCACGGGTGTGCGCATGAGCGAGTGGTGGCCGAAGGACGCCGAGAAGCTGAACAAGGCCTACCCGGCACCGCTCGCGCGGGCAATCCACTTTCCGGTGATGCTGTTCTTCGTGCTGTTCATATTGGTGCACGTGTTCCTGGTCTTCACCACCGGTGCGCTGAAGAATCTGAACCACATGTTCGTCGGCACACCGGAGCCCTCGTGGTTCGGGTTCTGGATGTTCGCGCTCGGCCTGCTCGTCACGGCAGCGGTCACGTTCGCCGCACGCCCGCTCGTGCTCGCCCCGATCGCGGGTGTGTTCGGCCGCGTGAGCGAGCGCTGACCGGAGGCTGTGACAGGTCGTAGCCGGGCCCTGGCGGCGCTAGGCTTGGTGCCATGAGCATCGAAGCGTTCAACCCCATAGAGGCAAGCATTGAGCAGACACTTCAGGCACTCGATGACGGCCTGGTCACCTCAGTCGAGTTGGTGCAGTGGTGCCTCGATCGCGCGGCGAGGATCGACCGCGACGGCCCGAAGCTCAACGCAATTCCGGTGCTCAACCCGCACGCACTCGACGAGGCTCGCGCGAGCGACGAACGTCGCGCTGCAGGCGCCGGTGGCGCGCTCGAGGGCGTGCCGTTCACGGTGAAAGACTCGTACATGGTGAAGGGGCTCACCGTCGCTTCGGGGTCGCCCGCGTTCGCTGGACTCGTTGCTCAGTGGGACGCGTTCTCGGTCGAGAAGTTGCGCGAGGCCGGCGCCGTGATCATCGGCAAAACCAACATGCCTCCCATGGCAGACGGTGGCATGCAGCGCGGCGTCTACGGTCGCGCAGAGAGCCCCTACAACCCGAACTACCTCGCCGCGGCCTACGCTTCAGGTTCGTCGAACGGTTCGGGTGTCGCCACCGCGACAAGCATGGGGGTCTTCGGCATGGGTGAAGAGACCGTGTCAAGCGGCCGCAGCCCCGCCTCGAACAACGGCCTCTGCGCCTACACCCCGAGCTGGGGCGTGCTCAGCATCCGCGGCAACTGGCCGCTGTTTCCGGCACGCGACGTCGTGGTGCCCCACACTCGCTCGATGCCCGACATGTTGCGTCTGCTCGACGTGCTTGTGCAAGACGATCCGATCACCCGTGGCGACTTCTGGCGCAATCAGAGTGTCGTCGCGCTGCCGAAGCCGAGCGAGCACCGACCGGCGTCGTATATGCAGCTCGCCGACTCGGCATCGCTCAAGGGCAAGCGCTTTGCAGTGCCGAAGATGTACCTCGGCGAAGATCCCGCGTTCCCGATTGCGGTTCGCGCGTCGATTCTTGAGCTGTGGCAGGCGGCAAAGCAACGCCTCGAGGCGCTCGGCGCCGAGGTGGTCGTGACTGACTTTCCTCTCATCGAGCAGTACGAGGGCGACCGACCGGGCCAAGAGAACGTGGGCGCGCTCGGTGTGCTGCCCGAGGGGTGGATGGATACCGAGTTCACCGACTTCCTGGCATACGGTTGGGATGATTTCTTGCGAGCCAATTATGAGGGCCGCGACGAGGATCTCGAAGTGCCGGTGTACGGTTCGCTCGGCGAGGTCGATCCCGATCAGATTTTCCCGACCCCTCCGGGCACGCTGCCAGATCGCTACGAAGAAGTCGAGGACTACGCCAATCGCTACCGCTCCACAGTGGCGTACGCACAGCAGGGCATTCCTGACCCCCGCCAGCGCGACGACTTTGCCGCGGGTCTTACCGCGCTGATTCGACTGCGTGAGCAGCTCTTCGAGTCTTGGCTCGAGGCAGAGGGGTTCGACGCGGTGGTGTTTCCTGCCAATGGAGACGTGGGTGCTGAGAACGCTGAGCGCGATCTCGCGGCAGCTGACCACGCCTGGTCGAACGGCGTATTCTTCTCGAATGGCAACTACGCGCTGCGCCACCTCGGCATTCCGAGCGTAACCGTCGCGATGGGCGTGATGCGCGACATCGGCATGCCGGTCGGTCTGACCTTTGCCGGCCGCGGCTACGACGACGCCGCGCTGCTGGGCTACGCCACCGTGTTCGAGTCGGGCGAGGGCGGCTCGTTGCGACGCCCGCCGGAGATCGCCGAGTAGTGTCGCAGACACAGAAATTGCGGGGCGGCAGGGTGTAACCCCGCCGCCCCGCAATCGTATGACTACTGCTTGACGGTTTGTGTGACGATCTCGCTCTTGTCGACGAGGCGCTTGCCGTTCTCGTCCATCACGTTGACGTAGGCCTCGACCTCGATATCGCCGGGCACAGCCCAGGTGTTCGAGGCGACGGCGAACGACTCACCGGGCTTGACCACGAAGCCGCGCTCATCGCCGTACTTCGGGATCTCGTCGAGCTTCGCGATGTCGTAGATGCGATCGGTCAGGCCGAACGGTTCGAACATCTCGGGATCATGGCTCGAGAGCGTCATCTTGTAGTCTTCAACGCCCTGGTGAATGAGGCTCACCGAAGCGCCCTCTTCGATCAAGATGTCGCTCGACGAGGTGTTGGTGAACACCACGTTGTAGACAGTCATCTCTGTGCCGGTTGGCATGACCGGCTCTTGGGTGTCTGGCATGGCCCAGAGACCATCGGTCGAGGTGGTGGCGTTGCCAACGCGGAACACCTGCACGCCCCACGACTCACCCTGGGTCTCGCCGACCTTTTCGCCGAGGTCGAGCGGGTTGACCGCCCAAGCGGGGCGGTTGCCAGTGGCGGCAGGCTTTGTCTCAGGTGCCGGGGCTTCGGTCTGGGTCTTCGGCTTCTCAGGAGCCGCGGGCGCAGCCTGGCTGCAGCCAGCGAGCAGAAGGGCGGGGAGGATCGCGGCCGCGGCCGCTGCTTTCAGAACTCTCATCAGTGCGTTACTTTCGAATCTTCTTCAAGACGCCGGGGGACGCCTCGCATCAAGCGTAACTACAACTGTGGGGTGTTCAGAAACTGGCTCCGAAGATCGCCACGACGCACGCCCCGAAACCGATAATGGGAATAGCGGCAAGGCCGATCCACATGCCGATACCCGTGCGTCTCGTGCCGTGCAAGATCGTTAGCACGATCGCGATCACCAGCATGATCCAGAACGGCAGCATGAGCAGCAGGCTGCCGAGTTGGTACGCGCCGGTTCCGTTTAGGGCAAAGCTGAGCAGGGCGCAAAGGATCGGCACACCGGCTCCGAGCAGAATGCCGAGCCAGATCTTGCCGCCGGCGGGCGGTGGTGGCTGCCAGCCAGGCGGGTACTGGGGCTGCGGTACCGGCGGATACTGCGGCTGAGGAGCTGGTGGGTACTGCTGGTGCAGCGCGGGCTCGTACGGTTGGTACTGCTGGTCTTGCAGATGCGGCTGCGGCGGCGGCATAGGCGGCAGCTCGGGCGGCATCGTCGGGAGCTCAGCGGGCATCGCAGGAAGCTGTTGTTGAGGCTCGCCCGGCTCAGGCGTCCCAGGTAGTTCAGGCGGGTTGCTGCTCATGGCTCCTCCTTGATCCATTGGGGCTGAGCCTACCCTGTCTGGCCAGCCAGATGATCCTCGCTGCAAAAATCGGAATAGTGACGAGCAGAAACAGCTGTGGGCGGGTCATGCCGAGCCACGCAGTTTCGTTGCCCCGAACGAACTCGACGAGAAAGCGAAACACTGCGTAAGCGCCGATGTAGAGGGTGAGCGTCTCGCCTGAGCCGAGCCCGAGGTGTCGCAGCCAGAACCAGAGCAGCAGAAACGCAATGGTGTGAAAGATGATCTCGTAGATGAAGCTCGGGTGCAGGCCTACTCCGGAGGGTGCCCCCAGTCTCGCCGCGGTCGCCTCGTCGAGCACAATGCCCCAACCCCCGCGTGTCGGAGTGCCTGGCTTCTCGGTCAGAAAGCAGCCGAACCTGCCGATAGCGAGCGCCACCGCCACGGCTGGCGCGAAGAGGTCGCCGGTGCGATCCTTGTAACCGACTATGCGTTTCGTCACATGCACGCCGAGCCATGCCCCGACGAGTGCACTCAGAATCGAGGCGTTGCCGCGCAGCAGCTGCTCGGTGAAATTCAGATTCTGCGTGGGATCGAGGTGCTGCACCCAGGTGCCGAGCCGTGCGAAGATCCCGGCGCCGACGAGGGCACCGAGCACGAGATACGGAACTCGGGGGTCGCTCGCACCGCGGCGGCGCGACTCGAACCAGAACACGAGCCCGCCGACCGCGAGCCCGATCGCGACGAACACGCTGTGTGTGTCGACCGGCGGGCCGAAGCCGATCAGGTCGTTCAGATGCGGAAACACGATTCAGCCGCTGATCACTCGTGCCCATAACATGACCCAGAAAGGGATCGCGGTGGCCGCGAGCACCGCGACCACCGAGAGATAGGCCAGCACTACCCGCGTATCGCCGAGCTTGCACTTCGATCGCATCAGGCCTGCCTTGCGGGCGCGGGCGTAACCAGCGATCGCGATGAGCGCGAAACCCAGCAGGGCGATCGGCCCGAGCACGCATGCGATCAGCGCGACCGTAGTGTTGACACACAACCGCAGCGGGTCGAAGCCGGGCGCGTCTGGCACACTCTCGTCGCGCTGGGCGAGAGGGGGAGTGTTCGGCGTCAGATGCGCCACGTGGTCCGAATGCATAGGTGTCTCCGGCCTATCGGCGTGACTTTACAGGAATCAGGCGCGAAGGGTCGGATGTGAATGCGGGCGATTGCGCTGGCGCTGCGGCGTTCGCAGTCGCCCCTTCAACGACAGGTGCAAACGCCGGGGCTCGCTCGTCGCTCACGCCCGCGAGCGCTGGCGATCCTGTCGCCGTCGAGATTCGACGCTTCGACAGAGGTGCCCATGCCTGCACCGCGCAGAACGGCGCGCACTGGTGCACGGCGCTTCCGTCTTCTGCGGGGCTCTCGTTCACGGTGGCGACGTGCACGCAGCACTGGGTGAGGCGCTCTTCGATCATGGTGTTGATGTCCATGAACGGCTTGATTGTAATTCGCTTCACCCGCTCACCGAGAAAGCTGCGCAGCCGCTTGTGCTGACCGGGCAGCGCCGATGTCGCGAGCTGCGTGAGCGTGCCGATGCCTAGGTCACAACCCACGCAGATGTCTTTCCAGAGGCTGCCGATCGAGGGGTGCGAGAGCGACGACTGCTCGCTCAACAGGTCGAGCAGCGACTGCTTCACACTGTCTTTCAGCGCCTGATTGATGTTGCTGTCGGCGATGCGGTTCGCGATCAGGTCGGGGTTGAGATCGAGAAACTCCTTCAACCTGTCGTGCCCGACGAGTGACGTGAGTGAACGCCATGCCCCCGAATCATCGCGCAGCAGGTAGCCGACCGAGCAGCAGTGCGGGTGCGAACACGGCAACGCCGTCAGGTCTTGCCAGGTCACCTCGCCCTCGGTCTGCGGCCCCAGACGGGCAAGCACGCCCGTGTGGGTGAGGCGATCCATCGCATCGATACCCGCCGAACGCCCCGAACCGAATACCGGCTGAATCGTGACCCCACCGACGAACGGGGTCTGCATCGCGCGCCGAATCACGTTGCCGATCTCGTGATCGTTCACGCCGAGTGCGGCGGTCATCGTCAGGGTTGTGAACACGCCCGCGGCAGAGAGCCGCTCGAGCGCGCGCGTCTTGAAACGGCGAATGTCAGCGCCGCGGTGGTAGCGCGACGACTCGGGCTCTTCACCGTCGTACTGCAGATAGATCTCGACGCGCTCGCGATACTTCTTCAGCGTCTCAACAAAGGCGTCATCGTTCGCGATGCGCAACCCGTTCGAGTTGATGAGAATGCGCACGATCGGTCGCGCCACGAGCTGCTCGAGCAGCTGCTCGAGCCAGGGGTAGAGTGTCGGCTCGCCGCCAGAGAGCATGAGCACATCGATGCGGTTGTTCTCTCGCGACAGTTTCGCATCGACCGAGGCCAGCACCTCGGCGAGCGGTGCCACGGCGCTCGCCGCCGGGCTCGACTCGGCGAAGCAGGTGGGGCACTTGAGATTGCAGTGGTCGGTGATGTCTTCGAGCAAGATGCAGGTGTGCTGCGTCTGCATCTCGGGGAGGCCATCTTCGTAGGCCTCGGGCACGGGTTTGAAGTTGCCGGCGAGGTCGGGGGTGTGGATCTTCGTCGGGGCCGTCCACTGTTCGAGATAACTGAGAATCTCGGCCGATTCGTCGTAGAGCGTGCGCTGCACGCCGTGGGTTCGGCAACCTCGCTCGAGGTAGATGACGCCGTCTCGGTCTGCGAGCCAACCCGAGAGCCGCTGCACCTCTGCCAGCGGCCTGTCGGGCTGTTCGTTGTGGCACTCGGGGCAGAACGCGTTCACGTAGCGATGCACGCGATAGTCGCGCAGGGGCATTCCGGGGGAGGTGATGGACTTCGTCGTCATGACCCAACGCTACCGCAGAGGTGCGACATGCACGCGCTCGTCGGTGCCGAACCCATGCTCGACCGGCACCGGCACCGGCACCGGCGCCGCATTCGCGGGTGCATGGTGCTAGTCGTCGATGGGGTTGAAGCGATCGACGCTCAGTGCGAGCTTGCGCAGCAAGGCGGCGAGGCGTTCGCGTTCAGCGCGCGGCATGCCGCCGATGAGGCGCTCCTCTGCGTCTGCGAGCCTCGTCATCGCCGCATCTACCAACGTTTGGCCCTGCGCGGTCATCTCGACAAGCACCCCGCGCCCGTCATTCGGGTCGGTGAGGCGGCGCACCAGGTCGCGCTCGACCATGCGGTCGATGCGATTGGTCATGGTGCCGCTCGACACCATGGTCTGCTGCACGAGGATCTTGGGGCTGAGCCGGTAGGGTGAGCCGCTGCGGCGAAGCACGGCGAGCACGTCGAACTCCCACGAGGCGAGACCGCTACGCTCGAACGCGTGCACACGTGCGCGATCGAGATGCTTGGTGATTCGCGTCATGCGAGAGAACACCGCGAGCGGAGCAATGTCGAGATCTGGGCGCGCCGCAGCCCACTCGCCGAGAATGCGGTCGACCTCGTCTTGTTCGTTCACAGCTCTATTATCTCGGTCGGGCGTGTTTGGCTGCGACAAGCGGTCAACACTACTCGCGAAGTCTGCCACAATAGTACGGTGCCGGTTTCGGCGCGGTCCGCCTTGGTGTAACGGCAGCACGACAGCCTTTGGAGCTGTTAGGTCCAGGTTCGAATCCTGGGGGCGGAGCGGTAAAACAAAGCACAGCTTTGGGTTACCGCTCCGTGTTGCGCTCACAAGCGCAATCCAAGTGCAGTGAACCGAAGGTTTTCAGTGCGTGTGGGGAGCGAGAGCGAAGCTCAGCTTTTGATCCTCGGCTCCGAAAGGTGAAGGAACTTCCATGGAACAGAAGCTCGCGGTCGTGATTCTGGCAGCAGGTCAGGGAACTCGCATGAAGTCCGCGGTTCCGAAGATTCTGCACCGGATCGGTGGCAAAGCGCTCATCTCGCATGTGCTCGATACCGCGGCAGGCCTGCAGCCCGAGATCGTAATCGCCGTCGTGCGTCACGAACGTCAGCAAGTAGCGCAGGCGATTCTCGATCACGCGCCCCACACCCTGATCGTCGACCAAGACGAAATGCCAGGTACCGGCCGAGCGGTCGAACAGGCGCTCGCCGCACTGCCGGCTGACTTCGACGGTTCGATCGTGGTGCTGAGCGGCGACGCGCCGCTGATCGATGTGGCGACGTTGCAGCGACTCGTTGCCGGTCACATCGAGAGCGATCGCGGCATGACGCTGCTTTCAGCAATCTTCGAGAACCCGACCGGACTCGGCCGTATTCTGCGCGAGGGCGACGGCTCGATGGTCGGCATCGTCGAAGAGAAAGACGCGAGCGAGTCGCAGCGTCGCATTACCGAGATCAACGGTGGCATCTACGTGTTCGCGCGCCGCGCGCTGAGCAGCGCACTTGATGAGATCGATACGAACAACGCGCAGGCCGAGAAATACTTGACCGACGCGGCCGCGAGAATTCTGGCAGCGGGCGGTGTGGTCGACGCCGTCGCCACCGATGACCCGTGGCTCATCGCGGGCGTCAACGATCGCGCGCAGCTCGCCGAGGCGGGCAGAGAGCTCAACCGCCGCATTGTGCTCGCGCACCAGCGCGCGGGCGTGACCATCGTCGACCCCGCAACCACTTGGATCGACGCAGACGTGAGCATCGAGCCCGACGTCGAGATTCGCCCGGGCACGTTTCTGCACGGGGCAACCTCGATCTCGACGGGCGCAATCGTCGGCCCAGACACGACCCTCGTCGACTGCGAGGTCGGCGAAGGCGCGCACATTCGCCGCAGCGAGGCGACGCTCGCGGTGTTCGGTAACGGCGTCGAGGTCGGCCCGTTTGCGTTCATTCGTCCCGGTACCGAGCTCGGTGTGGGCGGCAAGATCGGCGCGTTCGTCGAGACGAAGAACGCCAAGATCGGCGACGGCAGCAAGGTGCCGCACCTGAGCTACGTCGGCGATGCCAGCATCGGTGAGGGCAGCAACATTGGCGCCGGGACGATTTTCGCAAACTATGACGGTGTAAAGAAGCACCAGAGCACCGTGGGCAACGCGGTTCGAGTCGGCTCGAAGAACGTGCTCATCGCCCCGGTTACCATTGAGGACGGCGCATACACCGCCGCCGGCACGGTGGTGAGAAAAGACGTTCCCCGAGGCTCGTTGGCGCTCAACGTGGCGCCACAGCGAAACCTCGAGGGGTGGGTGGCCGAGAACCGGCCGGGCACGAGCAGCGCGAGTGCGGCAGAACAACCAAGCAGCGGCAGCGCTGCAGAATAGGGCAGAGAGAATAGCGACATGAGCGCGATCGAAATGGCAGGCCAGAAGAAGCTGGTCTTGATCACGGGCCGGGCGTACCCGGCGCTTGCCGAGCGGGTAGCCGAAGAGCTGGGCGCCGAACTCGTGCCCACCGATGCGCGCACCTTCGCCAACGGCGAGCTCTACGCCAGGTTCGACGAAAGCGTTCGCGGTTGCGACGCGTTCGTGATTCAGAGCCACACCCACCCCATCAACGAGTGGCTCATGGAGCAGCTCATCATGGTTGACGCGCTGAAGCGCGCATCGGCTAAGCGCATCACCGTGGTGGCTCCGTTCTATCCCTACTCGCGTCAGGACAAGAAGGGTCGCGGCCGCGAACCCATCTCGGCACGCCTCGTCGCCGACCTGTTCAAGGCCGCCGGCGCCGACCGCATCATGTCGGTCGACCTGCACGCGTCGCAGATTCAGGGCTTCTTCGACGGCCCAGTTGACCACCTCTTCGCGATGCCGGTGCTGCTCGATCACTTCAAGAAGACCATCGATCGCGACGACCTCTGCGTTGTTTCGCCCGATATGGGCCGCGTGCGCGTGGCGGATGTGTGGAGCGACAAGCTCGGTGCACCGCTTGCGATCATTCACAAGCGCCGCGATCCCCTCGTGCCGAACCAGGTCACCGTGCACGACATCGTGGGTGACGTGAAGGACAAGTGGTGCGTGGTCGTCGACGACATGATCGACACCGGCGGCACGATCGCGAAGGCAGCCGAGGCGCTGAAGAACAACGGCGCGCGCGGCGTCACCATCGCGTGTACCCACGCGATCTTCTCGGGCAAGGCTACCGAGTACCTCTCGCAGGACTTCATCGACCAGGTCGTCGTGACCGACACGCTGCCGATTCCGCCCGAGAAGCAGTTCGAGAAGCTGACCGTGCTCTCGATCGCCCCGCTGCTCGCGCAGGCGATCCATGAGGTCTTCGAAGACGGCTCGGTGACGAGCATGTTTGAGGGCGCGGCCTAAGCAGAAAAGCGTAGCTTTTCTGCAAGCCGCGGTGGCGCCGTCGGCGCCAGCCTACGGAACGTAGTGCGGGGTGGCGGCGCAAGCAGAACGCATCGCATTCTGCTTGCGGATCCGTCGCCACAGTGACGCCGACTGAAATAATTTGAGCGAAAGCCCCGGCTCTCTCCGTTCGTGAGGAGCCGGGGCTTTTGCGTACCGCGACCATCGACAGCTACGCGCCGAGCCGCATCTCCCTGCCGCGCCATCGAGCCCGCAACCATCGGTCGTGGCTTGCGATCGCGAGCGCGCCTGGGTGGCGCTGCAGCGCCTCCTCGAGCTCTTCGACCAGGGTGAGCGAGAGATGGTTCGTCGGCTCGTCGAGCAACAGCACCTGCGGCGCGTCTGCCACGAGCGTGGCGAGCGCGAGACGTCGCCGCTGCCCGACGCTGAGTTCTGACACGGGTCGGTGCAGGTCGCGCGGCGCGAGAAGCCCGATCGATTCGAGCGGAACCTCATTGGCGATCGTCGCGCCAACCGCGCTTCGATAGGTCTCGGCAGAGGATCGCTCGCCGCGCGCGAACGAGACCTCCTGCGGCAAGTATCCGATACTGGCGTGGCGTTCGACGGTGCCGTGCTGCGGCTGCAAACTATTTGCGAGGATCGCCAGGAGCGTCGACTTGCCGGCCCCGTTCGGGCCGGTGAGCAGCACCTTCTCGCCCTCGCACAGCTCGAGCGAGGTCTGCTCGAGGCGGCCGTCGACCGCGACCGAGTGTGCGGCGAGCAGCAGGGGAGTCGCCTCCGACTCTTGGCCTTCTTCTGCGACGTTTGGCACTGCAACGTGCATCGGCGGTGTCGGCGGACTCTCGAAGCCCCTGAAACGCAGCGGCTCTGGCGGGCGGCGCACTCGCTCCCTGTCGAGCGTGTCCAGGCGTACCCTCGCGTTGCGTGCGCGTCTGGCCGTGACGCGTGCATCTTTATCGGCATAGAACTTGCGGGTGATCTTTGCCTCGGACTTCGACTCGTGCTTGCGATTGACCTCGCGCGAGCCCACCTCGATTTCATGCTCGAGCGCGGCGTGCTGCTCGCTTTCGGCAATGAAGCGTGCGCGCCAGCGTCGCATCTCTTCGGCTCGCTCAGCGCGTGCGGCGGAATAGCCGACGCCCCAGAGCCGCACGCCCATGCCAGACCCCGGGTCTTCGCCAACGTCTTCTGCGAGCTCGTTCGCCGCGACAGGCAGCGCGTCGAGGTCGAGAATCTTCGTCGCGACGGCATCGAGCAGCGTGCGGTCATGGCTCGCGAAGATCACGATGCCGGGCCACTCGCTCAAGACTCGATCGAGGTACGCTGCCGACACGTCATCAAGATGATTCGAGGGCTCATCGAGCAGCAGCAGGTGCGGGGCGCGCAGCAGGATCGCGGCGAGCGAGAGGCGCAGCCGCTGCCCGCCCGAGAGCTCGGCGATAGGCCGAGTTTCGGCGATGCCGCCGAGGCCGAGGCCATTCATGGTCTCGCCCCGCGCGGCTTCGGCATTCCAGGCGCCTGTTTGCTCAGCGACTTCGAGCGCCTCGGCGTAGGCCTCGGCAATCGTGAAGTCGTCGGGGCGCTCGCCAAGGGCGGCGCCGAGCGTTTCAAGCCGTTCGAGCGTCTCAACGGCATCGTGCTGGGCGTCATCGAGCACACGGGAGATGGGCGTGTCGTCTGGATAGGGGAGTTCTTGCGCGAGCAGAGCGGCCGAGCCGGGCAGCAGTACCGTGCCCTCGTCGGGTGCCTGCTCGCCGGCGAGCACCCTGAGCAGGGTTGACTTGCCCGTGCCGTTCTCGCCGATCAAGCCAAGGCGATCCCCCGTGCGCGCCGAGAACGACAGGTCGGTGAGCACGCGGCGATCCGGGTACGAAACCGAGAGCCCGTCGACCGAAAGGTGAGTGCGCGTCGTGACGCCGGTGTCGGCGACGGCTGCGCGACGGGCTGAGGCGAGGGTAGGTGAAGTGAGGTGATTCGGCAAGAGGTGCCTTTCGAGACGGAACGATGCTCCGCAACGGGCATGTGCCGGGCGCTCACGAATCGGTGCGAGTTGAACTGCAGCGAAAGTGGGATCGCGAATACCGGCGCCTCAGCGCAGAACGGGTGTCGCGTTACTTCTCCACACCGAAGAGCGTACAGCAATCTCGCGTTCGCGCAAGTTCCGCTGCGCGCGGGAGCCGGCAAAATGCGCTAAACTTGTGAGCTGTACTTCGGCGAGGGGCTGCGTGTGCACAACGCGCGCCCGTGATCGACGCGGTGGAGCCTCTAGCGGGCCCTTCTGACGCGCCATTCGGCGAGACACATCAGACAGGCGGCCCGAGCCGCCCCGTTTGGGCGCAAGCCCGCTAAGGAGACAACTATGAGCGAGACCGCGAAGCTCGTCGCAACCGCACGCGAGACCTTCGGCAAGGGTGTTGCCCGCAAGCTGCGTGCCGCAGGCCAGACCCCTGTCGTCGTGTACGGCCACGGCACTGACCCCGTGCACCTCTCGGTAGAGACCCACCCGCTGACCCTGATCGTGCGTCACGCAAACGCGCTCATCGAGCTCGACATCGCAGGCAAGAAGCAGCTCGTGCTCGTCAAGGACGTGCAGAAGAACCCGCTGCTGCAGGCCATCGAGCACGTCGACCTGCTCATCGTGAAGAAGGGCGAGACCGTCGAGGTCGAGGTTCCGGTCGTGATCGTGGGCGAGCCGTTCTCGGGCACCAACGCACTCCAGGAGCTCAACACTCTTCGTCTGAGCGTTCCCGCGACCAACATTCCCGAGCACGTTGAGGTCAGCATTGAGGGCTTCGAGGCTGGCGCGCGCGTGCTCGCTGGCGACATCAAGCTCGCAAGCGACGAGACCCTGCTCGACGCCGCAGACCAGCTCGTCGTGCACGTTGTTGCACCTCGCGGTTCGAAGGATGACGAGGCTGCAGAAGAGGCTGCCGAGTAATCTCGCGCGCTCGTTACGCACACTCGAAAGGGATCCCTCGCCGAACGGCCGGGGGATCCCTTTGTGCTTGCGGCGCCAAGATGCTCTGGCTTGCGGCGCCATGCACACGAAAGGTGGGCCCGCCGAAATCGGCGAGCCCACCCCAGCGCACCTGAGTTATTCTGCGATCTGCGCTTTCACTGTGCGGCCTGCGAAAGCCCAGTAGGCGAGAATCGAAACGAGCATGCCAACCGGCACGGAGAGATCGAGGTAACCCGTCGCCACAGCCAGGGGGCCGGTCCAGATATCGGTTGAGAGGAACAGTGCGGTCGCGATCGCGCCGATGACCACGGCGCTCAGGCCGGCGGGGCTAAAGCCGCCCTGGTACCAGAACTTTGCGCCCGGTCGCTCGTCGAAGAGATCGTCCCCGTCGTAGCGGTTGCGACGCAGCACGATATCTGCCACGTACACCGCCATGGTTGGCGCCGAGATGATGAGCAAGAACTGCAGCATCAGGTTGATGGCATCGATGAGGCTCGTCGACATGACGAGGTAGAGCGTAAACGCCGTGCCGAGAACACCAATGAGGATCGCCGACGGAATGCGGCGAATCGGAACGCCGATCGACTGGAACGCCATGCTCGCGGTGTAGGTGGTCATGCCGTTGAGTGCGACGGTGTTGACGATCACGCCGAGCACGAAGATCGGGCCGAGCCACATCGGCAGCATGTCGAGCAGCGCGTATTCGATGCCGAACTCGAGTGCGTCTGCCGAGACGACGCTGCCGAGCAGTGCGCCGACGATCGAGAAGACCACGAATGGCAGTGCTCCGCCGAGTGCGGTTGCCCAGATGATGCGCGATGGCTTGGTATCGCGAGGCAGGTAGCGTGCCATGTCGGCGCTGTTCGAGAACGAGAGCGGGCTTGAAGCGAGGATCGCGAATGCGATCGTCAGGCTGCTCCAGAGGGCTGGCCCTTCAAGGGGTTCGGGCTGTGTGAAGTTCCAGTCAACCGAGGGGAGAATGAACCCCGTTACGACAAGGAAGATGACGAACAACACCGCGGTGAGGGCAGCATAGGCCTTCAGAATGAGTGCGTGCCCGTATACCGCGACGAGAACGGTGATCACCGAGACAACAACCGTCACGATGATCAACCAGACGGTCTTCTCGCCCCAGCCCGCGCTCGAGAACATCTCGGCGCCCATGAATGACGAGGCGACCCAGTTCAGCGCGAGAAAGACGCCCGAGATGAACCAGCCATAGAAGGCGATCACGATCTTATTGCCGCGGAAGCCGTAAATGGCTCGCTGGATCACCGATCCCGAGGTGCCAGCGGCCGGTCCGCTGATTGCAACGATTCCGGGGAAAATCCAGAGCAGAGACGCTGCGAGGGTCACTGCGACCGCCTGCCAGATCTCGAGCCCGAGCACAACAGTGAACGACGCGCCAATGGTGAAGTTGAGCACGCTCACCATCGTGGCGGCCCAGACGGAGAAAAGGCTCCCCGCTTTGCCGTGGCGCTCGCTCTCGGCAACGAGCTCAATGCCGCGGGTCTCGGGCTGTGACGCGGTATCTGCGAACTGCTCGGAAGGTTTGTGCGTGGGTTCGGACACTAGGGGTCGTCCTCTCGGGTGGTTCTTCGAGGTCGTCTTCGACAACGAACGCTATTGGTCATCATGCCAATAGGCTTATGAAGCATAATCCAATAACATTGCGGGCATGGTGTCAAGGCCGAACAGTGCAGCTCTTCGCAAACCCCCGACGCAGCGACGCGCGGAGATCGTCGCTGCCGCTGCTGAGATTGCGATGGCCGAGAGTCTCGAACGCATCACGCTGCGCGCAGTCGCAGAGAAGCTCGGGGTGCGTCCCGGGCTGATCAGCCACTACTTTCCCGCGGTCGAGGGGCTCGTGGTTGAGGCGCTCGCGCTCGTGCTTGAGCAAGAACGGCAGGAGCATTTTCCCGAGACCGGGCGCCCGCTTGAGCGTCTTGCGCGCCTCGCCGCGAACGCGCAAAGCGAGACGTCGCTGCAGTTTGCGCGCCTGTGGCTGAACGCGCGGCACCTCGCAAGGTTTCGGCCGCTGATCGCGGCTGAGCTTGAGCGGCAGGAGGCGATAGGCCGCGACCAGCTCATCGAGCTCATCGACGAGGGTGTGCGCCTGGGAGAGATTCCAGCTGTCGATTCAATGGCAGCAGCCGTACGCATTCTGATGGCAAACGACGGCTTCGGAGCATATGCGAACAACCCCGAACCGTTCTATGAGGCTGCGTTTACCCGTTTCATCGGCGACGCAATCGAGTGGTCGCTCGGCCTGGAGCCCGGCGCGCTCGACGCCGTTGCCCCAGGCCAAACGAAATCGCTTTAGCGCTCGAATACCGTGCGACCGCCAACCACCGTGCGCACGACCTGGGCTCGCAGCAGGTTCTCGCGATCTCCCGAGAACACATCGCGATCGAGCACGACGAAGTCGGCGAAGAGTGGTGCTGCGATGCGGCCGTAGAGGTTCTCGGCCCGGCTTGCCCAGGCCGATCCTCGCGTCGCGTATGCGATCGAGTCTTCGAGCGGCATTGCAAACTCGGGCACGTTCGGGTCGAGCGATGGGTCGAGCGCAGAACGGCGAGTCGCCGCGATGAACATGTTCGGTAGGGGAGCGTACGGCGAAGTGGGCGAGTCGGTGCCGAACGCGAGCGTGCCGCCTGCGTC
>CALCJF010000011.1 GCA_937967375.1 uncultured Leucobacter sp. | reverse complement strand
TCGAACAAACAGCCCCGAATGCTCTTGCAGCACACCGAGGCCCACTGCTCCCACGAATGCGCCGTACCACAGTGCCCTCGCCGGCGCACGCAGCCCCGAGAGTAGTCGAAACATGATCGCAAGTGCGAGGGCATCGATGACGAACACGACCGCAATCCCCAGCACCCGGGCCGTGCCCTCGAGCACGACCGAGGGCACGGTGATTCCCAGAATTTCCGCCAAGCCGCGCAACCCAGTTGCGTTGAGGATACTCAATCCGGCAGCGATAAGCAGCAGTCCGCCGAACGTCAGCGTGACGAGAAGTTGCCGCAGCAGAATGAGCAATCCGTTGCCCGTCTCGTGATGCTCGTCGGCGAGAACTCGGATCGCGTGTCGCAGGCTCCCCATCGCTCCGATGGCGGCAGCAAGCAGTCCGAGGAGCGAGGCGATTCCGACAAGGGTGAATCCCGTCGGAGCCTCAACCGATCGAAGATCAACCGTGTCTGAGAGCCCGGGAATCACCGAGTCGAGAGCCTGCGTCAGTGCCCGCATCGCGTCCGGGTGATCGCCGAGCCAGAGGGCGCCGAGCGAGAACCCCAGCAGCACCGACGCGAAGACGCTGAACAGTGCGCGGTAGGTCACGCTGTCGGCGAGTGCGGCGCCTCGGTGCTCGGCATACCGAAGATAGGCGCGAACCGGTCGCAGTCGGAGTGCCAGGGCAACCCCCTGGCGCATGGTCTCGCGAGCTTTCGCTCGCACCGAACCCGAGTTCCCCGTCGTCCGCTGCCTCAGTTCGCCATGTGTATTCGTCATGCGCCCAGTGTGGCGCTACTCTCACCCTCGAATCCAGAGCTTGACACTTCGGCCTTGTCTGAGAAAGCACGCCGATCCTCTGACAGGCGTTCGTCACCGTAGACCGTCGCCATGCGTACGAAGACCATGAGCCACGCGAAGAGCAGTCCGGCTGCGATGAACTCCATCCCGGTGAGGTTGTAGTAACCGATCGGAATCCACAGCAGAATCGATACCGCGATGCCAATCACGACGCCGACGGTAAATCCGACGAAGTCTCTCGGCACTCCCGGCAAGCTGCGCAGTGCGACGGTGGCGAACACCACGAACAGCACGACCATGCCCGATGCCGATCCCACGTGAACGGCGAAGTTGACGGCGTCGGGCACGAGGCCCACGATCGCGAGCAGCACGCCGATGCATGCGAACAGCCAGCTCAGCAGTCGCACGAGACGATCAGGCTCGTGGCCGCGCATGCGCATACCGAGTTCGAAGTCGCGGCCGAGATAGTTCGCGAGCACGGTGAGCACGAGGCCTGTCACCATGAGCGAGAGGTTGAAGCGGTAACCGCTCATGCTCTCGCTATTGCCAAGCTGCGAGAAGTGCAGCTGCCACCACGACTCGTCGGGGGCGCTGAGCATCGACGCCATCGTTCCCATGAACAGCACAAGTGTCGCGAGCATTGCAAGGCCCTCGGACGTCACGCGCGCGCCCGCGAGCGAGGCCGCGTAGACGAGGGCGGCTGCGGCCGATCCCGAAAGCACACCACCTCCGTATGGATCGACGGTCATGCCAAGAAAGCCCTGCTGGAAGAGCTGCGCTACGGCTGTCACGATGAGATACGCGAGGATCCCCATGGCCACCGACATACCGAACACATCAATGAGGCGCTTCACGAGCGGCAGCCTGGCGCGCCATGCGGCGTGCCCGCGCCGAACCTCGATCGTGAATGAGGTCGCGAAGGCAATAGCCGCGAAGCCCCCCGCAGCCCAGGCAGCGAGCGCACCGATCGACCCGTCGCCGGCGAGCGGCGCGTGCGTTCCGTGAAACACGAAGATCGTGACTACGCCGGTCAGCACGAAAGCGACGATCGCGAAGCGGGTCGCGCGAGATTCGAGCGCAAGCCCACTGCTCCCCGACGCGCCAGTATTCGTTTGAGAACCGCCCATCGCCCGCCCCTCTGTTGGTGTCATCGGCTCAACTGTATTCTGAATTATGCACCCACACAGCCGGTGAGCTGGCGCGGCGACTACGGATGGGAACCGAATGTTTGAAGCAGACGTGCTCGATGTTGCTCAGCAGACGTCAACCGGATCCCTGCCGCAGGCGCAGGCCGTTTCTGACCTACTCTCAGAGGCCCACCGACGATACGCCTCGCATCATGCCGGCGCCATCGCAGACTACATTCCCGTTCTCGCCGAGGCCGATCCGAACAGCTTCGGGCTCTCGCTCGTCACGGTCGACGGCGCAGTGCACGAAGCTGGCGACGTAGAGGTCGCATTCTCGATACAGTCGATCTCGAAAGCGTTCGTATTCGCGTTGGCGTGCGAAGAGCTTGGGCATGAGCGCGTGCACGAGGTAGTCGGGGTCAATAACACCGGGCTGCCCTTCAACTCAGTCATGGCTATCGAGCTCAACGACGGCAGCCCAATGAACCCGATGGTGAACGCTGGCGCCATTGCCACCACCGCGCTCATCTCCGCACCCTCCGGCGAAGCCCGCTGGCAGCGCGTGCAAGAGGGCCTTTCGCGCTTCGCAGGCCGCGAGTTGACGCTCGATGAGACCGTGTATCGTTCCGAGGCCGAGACGAACTTTCGCAATCGCGCCATAGGCAAGCTGCTGCAAAGCTACGGCAAGCTCGAAGTCGATCCGCTCGAAACGGTCGATATCTACACTCGACAGTGCTCGCTCTCGGTGACCGCTCACGATCTCGCTGTGATGGGCGCAACGCTCGCCGACGGCGGCGTCAACCCACTCACCGGTGAGCAGGTCGTGTCGGCAGAGGTGAGTCGGGACACGCTCTCCGTGCTCGCATCGTGCGGCATGTACGAGCGATCCGGCGAGTGGCTATTCGAGATCGGGCTGCCCGCGAAGTCGGGGGTATCCGGGGGCATTGTCGCGGTGTCTCCCGGCAAGGGCGCGGTCGGCGCGTACTCGCCCCTTCTCGATTCTGCGGGCAACAGCGAACGCGGGCAGCGTGCCTGCGCATACCTGTCACGCGCGCTCGGACTCAATCTCTTCGCGTCTGCTCGATCCACCCACACCCTAGGAGCAAGCTCATGAACGCACCTCAAACTGCAGACCCGAGCGGCACTGCTCTCGCGGCAGGCGATCGCAGGTCGTGGGCGCCTATGGTCGGCCTGTTTCTCGCGCAGGTGCTGATGTCATTTAACGTGGCGGCGCTCCCCATCTCGCTCGGAGGCATGGTCGCCGACTTCGGCGTGCCGCCGACCGTGGCGAGTTCGACCATCGTGGTCTATGGCCTCTCGGTTGCGGCCCTCGTGATGACCGGCGCGAAGCTTGGCCAGCGCATTGGCTGGGTGCTGATCTTCCGCTGCGTCATCGTGGTGTTCGGTGGGTCGTCGCTGATGATGATCCTCGCACCGTCGATCACCTGGGCGATTACCGGCCAGGTGCTTGCCGGCGCATCCGCGGCGATCATCGTGCCCTCGCTCGTGGCGCTCATCGCCGAGAACTATCGCGGAGCGCAACAGGCCACTGCGGTGGGCTCGCTGGGCTCTGCGCGCGCGTTCTCAGGAGTCAGTGCTTTTCTGATCGGCGGCACACTCGGCACCTTCGTCGGTTGGCGCCCGGTATTCATGGTGACGCTCGGGCTTGCCGTGATCGTATTCATCATGAGCTTCAAGCTGCGCTCCGATCGAGGTGACCGAAGCGTCAAGATCGATCTGGTCGCGTCGGTGCTGATCGGCTCGGCCATCGTGCTGCTGACGCTCGGCTTCAACAATCTCAATGGATGGGGCATCCTGCTCGCAGAGCCCGCGGCTCCGTTCTCGATATTGGGCCTCTCACCCGCGCCGATCTTCGTCGTGGTTGGTGTCGTGCTCGGCCAGCTGTTCTTCGTGTGGACGGCGCGGCGCACCCGGCACGGCAAGGTGCCGCTCGTCGACCTCAGCGTGCTGAAGCATCGAAAGGAGCGCTCCGCCGTCTACGCGATGTTCATCATCGTGGCGATGGAGGCCGCCGTGAACTTCACCGTTCCGACGTACATTCAGGTCGTGCAGGGGCGAACCCCGTTCGACACGTCGCTCGCGATGATGCCGTTCAACCTCACCGTCTTCGTCACGGCGACACTCATCGTGAGGTTCTACTCGAAGTACGCGCCCCGCACGATCGCGCTCTTCTCGTTCGTGCTCACGACCGCCGCGCTCCTGTGGCTCGCGTTTGTCGTGAACAATAACTGGGAGACCCTGCCGACCATCCTCGGCCTCATCGTGTTCGGAATCGGGCAGGGCGCCCTCGTGACGCTCGTGTTCAATGTGCTGATCACTGCATCGCCGAAGCACCTCGCTGGCGATGTCGGGTCGATCCGCGGCACGACGCAGAACCTCGCTTCGGCGGTCGGTACCGCGGTCATGGGCGCGGTGCTCGTCACCACGCTTGGCCTCGGCATTTCGAGCGCGGTCGCTGAGCACCCTGAACTACCGCCTGAGCTTGCTGCGCAGGTCGATCTCGACAACGTCAACTTCATCAGCAACGAGGATCTGCGCGATGCCCTCGCACAGACCACCGCCGATGCGCAGCAGATCGATGCTGCGGTCTCGCTGAACGAGGAGCAGCGCCTGCGCACCCTTAAGCTCGGGTTCTTGATGCTCGCCGGGATCAGCGCGCTGGCGGCGCTCCCCGCGTCACGGCTGCCCCGCTACCGGCCAGAAGAGATTCCCGACCCGGCGGAGAGCCCCGAGGCGAAGTAGTTACGCGAAGGCACGATCAGTCGCCGCGACCGGCGACGGCAGCACCGAGGGTGCCCCGTTCAGGTGCGCATCGACCGCCGCCGCTACCGCACGACCCTCGGCGATCGCCCAGACGATGAGCGATTGCCCTCGGCCCGCGTCGCCTGCCACGAACACCCCGGGCAGGGCGGTCGCGTATCCGGCGGTGCGGTCGAAGGCACCACGGCTGCCGGTCTCGAGCGCGAACGCCTGGTCTGCGACCGCCTCTGGCCCGGTAAAACCCATCGCGATGAGCACGAGGTCTGCCTCGATGAGGCGATCGGTGCCCGCAATCGGCACACGGCCCTCGGGGGTGAAGCCTGTCTCGGCAACCCTCAGGCCGGTCACCTGGCCGTGCCCGTCGCCAACAAACTCGACTGTCGAAGCTAGGTAGTGCCGCTCGCCACCTTCTTCGTGCGAGCTCGAAACCTCGAAGAGCAGGGGGTGCACGGGCCAGGGTTGCGCGTCGCTGCGCTCGGCCGGCGGCTGCTTGCCGATCGCGAGATTCGTCACCGACTTCGCGCCCTGGCGGTGCGCGGTTCCGACGCAGTCGGCTCCGGTGTCACCGCCGCCGATCACCACGACGTGCTTGCCGCGGGCGTCGATCGGTGAGCGGTGCAGTGCGTCGGGCGCCTCGGTACGGTTCTGCGCGGTCAGATACTCCATTGCATAGTGGATGCCACCGAGTTCGCGACCGGGCAGCTCAAGCGACCGGGGCACGGTAGCGCCGGTGGCAACAACCACCGCGTCGTAGCGCCGGCGCAGCTCGGCCCAGCTCATGTCACGGCCGATCTCGACTCCCGTGCGAAAGCGGGTGCCCTCCTGCTTCATCTGTGCGATGCGCCGCTCGACGAGCTGCTTCTCGAGCTTGAACGAAGGAATGCCGAAGGTCAGCAGGCCTCCCGGCTGCTCGTCGCGCTCATACACTGCGACGGTGTGGCCCGCCCGGGTGAGCTGCTGCGCAGCCGCAAGCCCCGCAGGCCCCGATCCCACGACCGCGACGGTCTTGCCGCTCAGCCGCTCGGGCGGTTGCGGCACAACCCAGCCGTTTTCGAAACCCTGATCGATCAGCGAGTTCTCAATCTGCTTGATGGTGACCGCGGGCTGGTTGATACCGAGCACACAAGCCGACTCGCAGGGTGCAGGGCAGGCGCGACCGGTGAACTCGGGAAAGTTGTTGGTCGCGTGCAGGCGGTCGAGCGCCTCGCGCTCGCGGCCGCGCCAGGTGAGGTCGTTCCACTCTGGAATCAGGTTGCCGAGGGGGCAGCCCTGGTGGCAGAACGCTACACCGCAATCCATGCAACGCGATGCCTGTCGCGCCACGACTTTCGGGTCGGCGGGGTCGACCACCTCTCGCCAGTCCATGAGGCGCAACGAGACCGGTCGTTTCGGGGCGAGCTCGCGCTCGCGAACCGTCAGAAAGCCACGCGGATCAGCCACGGGTCACCTCCAAAATCTGCGACCAGGCATGGTCGCCATCGGGGTCGCGGCCCTCTTTGCGTGCGACCTCATGAATTTCGAGCACACGCGCATAGTCGCGCGGGATCAAGTGGGTGAAGCGGCCCCAGGCCGTCTCGGCGTCGGCCTCGATTGCCGCGAGCAATGACGCAGCGACCGCAGACCCCGTCTGCTCGCTGTGACGCTTCAGCAAAGCGAGCACGCGTTCGCGACGGTGTTCGTCGAGCGGCTGCAGGGTGAGCGCGCCACTCGTGAGCTCGGCAGAGTTCACATCGAGCGGGTCGAGGTCGAGCAGTACCGCTTCGCCTCCCGACATGCCCGCCCCGATATTGCGCCCTGTCGGGCCGAGAATCAAGGCGAAGCCGCCCGTGAAGTACTCGAGCGCGTGGTCACCCGTGCCCTCGACCACGGCGGTCGCGCCCGAGCCGCGCACGAGAAAGCGCTCGCCCACGACGCCGGCGATCCACAGCGCACCGCTCGTCGCGCCGTAGCCGATCACGTTGCCCGCGATCACGTTACCCGCGGCCTCGTGACCCGCCTCGGGGTGAGGCCGCACGGTGATCTCGCCGCCCGAGAGCCCCTTGCCGACGTAGTCGTTGGCGTCGCCGATCAGGCGCAGCGTGAGGCCGGCGGGCAGGAAGGCGCCGAGCGACTGGCCGGCCGAGCCGGTGAGCGTCACGTCAATTGTCTCGGGGGCGAGGCCCTCCGAGCCGAAGCGCTTCGTGACTTCGTGCCCGAGCATGGTGCCGACGGCGCGATCGATGTTGCGAATCGGCAGATCGATCACCACCGGGTCCCGCCGCTCGAGCGCGTCGGCCGCATCTGCAATGAGGCGGTGATCGAAGTGCGAATCGACGTCGTGCTGCTGCGCCACGCCGTGCTTTCTCGGCGCCGCCTCGTCGAACGAGGGGCCGCGCAGCACGGGAGTGAGGTCGAGGCCCTCGGCTTTCCAGTGCCTCACCGCGTCGTCGAGATCGAGCGCCGCGGTGTCACCGACAGCCTCGTCAAGCGAGCGGTAACCGAGCGACGCAAGAATCTCGCGCACCTCTTCGGCGATGAACGTGAAGAAGTTCACCACGTGATCGGCCTGCCCGGTGAAACGGCTGCGCAGCTCGGGGTTCTGCGTCGCCACGCCGACCGGGCACGTGTCGAGGTGGCAGACCCGCATCATGATGCAGCCCGACACCACGAGCGCAGAGGTGGCGAAGCCGAACTCCTCGGCGCCCAGCAGCGCAGCTATCACCACGTCTCGACCGGTCTTGAGCTGCCCGTCAACCTGCACGATCACTCGATCGCGCAGCCCGTTGAGCATCAGCGTCTGCTGCACCTCTGCCAGCCCGAGCTCCCACGGTGCGCCTGCGTGCTTCAGCGAGTTCATGGGGCTCGCGCCGGTGCCACCGTCGTGGCCAGACACGAGCACGACGTCGCTGAGCGCCTTCGCGACGCCGGCGGCGACCGGGCCGATTCCCGACTGTGAGACGAGCTTGGTCGAGATGCGCGCCGCGGGATTCGCGCGCTTCAGGTCGAAGATCAACTGTTTCAGGTCTTCGATCGAGTAGATGTCGTGATGCGGCGGCGGCGAGATCAGGCCAACCCCGGGGGTCGCGTGCCGGGTCTTCGCGATCCACGGATACATCTTCTGCGGCGGCAGCTGCCCGCCCTCACCCGGCTTCGCTCCCTGGGCCAGCTTGATCTGAATCTCGTCGGCGTTCGTGAGATACATCGAGGTCACCCCGAAGCGACCCGACGCGACCTGCTTGATCGCGCTGCGGCGCTCGGGGTCGAGCAGGCGATCCTCATTCTCGCCGCCCTCGCCCGTGTTCGACTTGCCTCCGATGCGGTTCATCGCGATGGCGAGTGTCTCGTGCGCCTCGGGCGAGATCGAGCCGTAGCTCATCGCCCCGGTCGCGAAGCGCCGCAGAATGCCCTCGACCGGCTCGACCTCGTCGAGCGGCACCGGTGGGCGCTGTGGGGCAAAACGAAACAACCCACGCAGCGTCATGAGCCGCTCCTGCTGCTCGTTGACGCGCGCCGTGTATTCGGCGAAGATCTCACGCTTCGCGGTGCGAGTGGCGTGCTGCAACTTGTAGATGGTCTCGGGATCGAAGAGGTGGGGCTCCTCGCCGCGACGCCAGCGATACTCACCACCGGTCTCGAGTCGCCGGGCTGCGAACGTCGCCTGGTTGTCTGGGTACGCTCTGCGGTGCCTGGCTGCGACCTCGGCAGCGAGCACGTCGAGGCCGACTCCCCCGAGCTTCGTGCTGGTGCCGGTGAAGTAGCGTTCGACCACTCCGGTCGAGAGCCCGATGGCCTCGAACGTTTGGGCGCCGCAGTAGCTCGCGACGGTCGAGATGCCCATCTTGCTCATCACCTTGAGCAGCCCCTTGCCGAGCGCCTTGATGAGGTGATGCACCGCTTCGTATTCAGAGACACCCTCGAGCTCGCCCGAGCGCACGAGGCCCTCCGCGCTCTCCATCGCCAGATAGGGGTTCACCGCCGCCGCCCCGTAGCCAATCAGCGCCGCGACGTGATGCACCTCGCGCACGTCACCGGCCTCGGCGATCAGTGCGACCTTCATGCGCGCCCCCTGCCTGATGAGGTGGTGGTGCACCGCCGAGATGGCAAGCAGCGACGGTACCGGGGCGAGATCCTTGTCGCTATCTCGGTCTGAGATGATCAAGAACTCGGCGCCAGCTTCGATCGCGGCGCTCGCTTCGAGGCACATCGCTTCGAGTCGATCGGCGAGGCCCTTCGCGTGGTAGTCGACCGGGTAGAGGCCGCGAATCGTAACGGTGCGCTCGCGTTCGGGATCCTCGCCGAAGTGCTGAATTCTTGCGAGCGCGTCGTTGTCGATCACTGGAAAATCGAGGATCACTTGGCGCGCGTGCTCAGGCCCCTGCGAGAGGAGGTTGCCGACGGGCCCGATGCTCGTGGCGAGGCTCGTCACGAGCTCTTCGCGCAGCGCGTCGAGTGGCGGGTTCGTCACCTGGGCGAACTGCTGCACGAAGTAGTCGAACAGCGTGCGCGGGCGATCGCTCAGCACCGCGATCGGAGTATCGGTGCCCATCGCGGCGAGGGGCTCGGCGCCGTCTTTCGCCATCGGCGCGATGAGCAGACGCAGCTCTTCTTCGGTATAGCCAAAGGTGCGCTGACGGCGCACGATCGAGGCCGGCGGGTGCACGAGATGCTCGCGCTCGGGCACATCTGCGAGACGAATCAGACCCGCCTCGAGCCACTCGCCCCAGGGGGCAGCGGCCGCGAGTTCACCCTTTACCTCGTCGTCTTCGCGAATCGCTCCGGTCGCCAGGTCGACCGCGATCATGCGGCCCGGCTGCAGGCGGCCGCGGCGCACCACCCGGCTGGGCTCGAACTCGAGCACGCCGGTCTCGCTCGCGATCACGAGCAGGCCGTCTGCCGTGATCTGGTAGCGGCCGGGCCGCAGGCCGTTGCGATCAAGCAGAGCGACGAGCTCGCTGCCGTCGGTTGCGATCATCGCGGCCGGCCCGTCCCACGGCTCCATCACGAGCGAGTGGTATTCGAGAAAGTCGCGCAACTCGGGGCTGAGGCCGTGCTCGAGCTCCCACGCCTCGGGCACCATCATGGCGAGCGCGTGCGGCAGGCTGCGACCCGAGAGCACGAGCAGTTCGAGCACCTCGTCGAAGCTCGCCGAGTCGCTGCCGCCCTCGGAGCAGATGGGCAGCAGGGGCGCGAGATCGCCGAGCGTCGGGCTCTCGAGCTGCGCCTCGCGAGCACGCATCCAGTTGCGGTTGCCGCGCACAGTGTTGATCTCACCGTTGTGCGCGACCATGCGCAGCGGCTGCGCGAGGTGCCAAGACGGAAACGTGTTGGTCGAGTAGCGCGAGTGCACGATCGCGTAGCGCGCCTCGAAGCGCTCATCGAGCAGTTCGGGGTAGAACTCCGAGAGCTGCAGCGTCGTGACCATGCCCTTGTACACGATCGTGTGGCTGCTGAGCGACGGCGCGTACGCGCCGGTCTCGTGCTGCATGCGCTTGCGCGTGCGATACGCCGCACGCTCGAGTTGCTCGCGGCTCGGCGTCGATCCTTTTGCCGTAAGCGCCACCAGACCCGAACCCTTCGCCTGCGACGCTGCCGCCACCAGCACCAACTGCTCGATGCGGGGTGCAGCCTCGCGGGCCGCGTCGCCGAGCACCTCGGGGCGCACCTCGACGGGGCGCCAGGTCAGCACCTCGAGCCCTTCTTCTGCCGCGATCGCCGCGATGCGGTATTTCACCGCTTTTCGCTCGGTGCGCTGCTGCGGCAAAAAAATAAGGCCGGTCGCATAGCGGCCGGCCTGTGGAAGATGCACCTCGGGAGTGCGCTCCAACAAAGAGGAGCGCAGAAAGCGGTCGGGCAGCTCGCAGAGTACGCCCGCGCCATCGCCAGTGCCCGCATCGCTGCCAACGGCACCGCGGTGCTCAAGGTTTTCGAGCGCCTCAAGCGCCAGCTCAACAATGCGGTGGCTCGGCTCACCCGTCAGCGAAACAACGCTGGCGAGACCGCAGGCGTCGTGCTCCTCGGCCGGATCGTAGAGACCGATACGGGCGGGCTGGTGTTGCGAGGTGGCGGTAAACGTCTCCATCGGCGTCCTCTCGGGCACAGGAAAACTGCGTTCGCAGGGTGCCACGGCTGCAACCCTTGCAGTTTCGGAGCTTTTGAGATTAGCACACCTCAAACCGTGTTCCTTCCCAAGCCAGTCATATGTGAAGCCGAGTTACCGAACCGTAACCAACCGGGGGTTCGCACCTTGCGAGCCAACAAAGCCGCGCGTCGGCGGAGATAGAATTGCGGCAGCCACGTCGGTGGTTCGTCTTCAGCAGGGGGTGGTCATGGACGCTGCACGCGCGGTCTCGACAGATACAGTCGCCATCGGCCTCGACATGGCCCCGATCGAAAGCCGCTTCGCCGAGATCGGCACGTTTCTGCTCGACTCGGGGCACTCCGTGACCGACACGCGCGACACACTCGAGGCGGTGCAGCGCTCCCACGCACCTGACGCGAAGCTCTCGTTCGCAGTGCTGCCCGAGGCTGTCTTCGTCGGCAGAAATGCGGGGGCCGCGCCCGCAGCCATGGGCATCTCGGCCGCGCCGTTCTCGATGACGCAATCGGCCGCCGCGAACCGGCTGACCCGCGCGCTGCGCTTCGGCGAGATCGACCTCGACACCGCAACCCGACGATCTCGCTCGATTCGACACCTCACCCCACGTTTTCAGTTTCTGCGCATGGTGCTCGGCAGCTCGTTGCTCGCGGTCGGCCTTGCAGTGCTGTTTCGTTGCCCGTGGTGGGCGATCGCGTTCTGCGCGGTGACAGGTGCCGTCGTTGGTGTGCTGATCGCGGTTGCTTCGAGGATCGGCACCGCGCAGTCGATCCTGCCGTTCTTGGCGGCGTTCGTGTCGACCGGCCTTGTCGGCATCGCCGCTCACCTCTTCGATCTGGGAGAGGTGCCGCTGTTCGCAGTCTGCTCGCCGGTCGCGATCCTCGTTCCCGGCGCCCTCATCACGAACGCGCTGCTCGAGCTCACCGCCTCTGACATCGTCACGGGGGCGGCGCGCCTGGTCTCCGGCGTCGTGCTGCTCGGATTCATGACCGCTGGCATCATCGCGGGTTCAGCGATCACCGGGCTGCGCCTCGATCCGGGGTCGGTCGCCCTCGTAGGCGAGATCTCTTCGGCGTCGACGAGCGCGACGGGCTGGCACGCGCTGCCACCGTTCTGGGCGGGCTGGGCAGGAGTGGTGCTCGTCGCGGTCGGCATCGGTTTCGCGTTCGGTGCCGACCGCAAGCTGCTGCCAGTGACCGTGCTCACCATGGGGTGCACCTACCTGCTGCTGACCGCGCTCGGCCCGTTCACCGGCAGCATCTTCGCGACAGGCGCAACCGCGATGGTGCTGTTCATCGCTTCGCGTCTGCTCGAGCGCATGCCGAGCGGTATCCCCTCTGCGGTGTCGTTTCAGCCCGCGTTTCTGCTGCTCGTGCCCGGCACGATCGGCCTCGTCGCACTGACCTCGCAGAACCCCGAGAGCCTCTCTTCTACCCCGCTCGCGTTCGTGAGCCTCTGCATCGGCACGAAAGTCGGTGCAGCGATCAGCGAGGTTGGGCAGCAGCTGCGCGCGCGGCGGCAGCGGAGCTGATCCAAGACGGGCGAGGGGCTATGCTGTGCTTCACTGGCATTGAGAGGAGCTGTCGTGCGAGGTTCTATAGCGCCAGTGACAGGCGAGTTGCGCACTCGGGATGGCGCAAGATTTGAGCAGGCCATCTCGGCCCAGATCGCACCATTGAAATTCGTTTCCTCTGCTGATTTATTCTTTGGCAAGTTTCGATGGGCGCAGGATCAGCAGCTGCATGTGGGAAGAGCCACGAACGGCCAGGTGCGAGCCAACAGCCTGGGTGCCTCGCGCGCTGCGTGCACAAGATTCGTGTTCTGCTTCCAGGTCACCGGTCGCGGCACTATCGAACAGCACGGTCGTCGCGCCGAGATCGCTGAGAACCAAGTCTCCGTATACCGTTCGGACACTCCTTACGAGCTCGCGTTCCCAGTCGCAGGAGAACGCGTCGGCATCGCCATCTCAGCCGATGCGCTCGGAGTCGCGATGGCCCGGCTCGATAGGCTCACCGGCACAAGAATCGATGAAGGCTCGCCGCTCATCAGTACAGTGTCACGCTCGATCATCGAGTATGAGCGCACGCTGCACCTCGTACCAGCCGCGCACCGCGGCCAGGTGCTCGATCTGATCGTGAATGCACTCAAAGCGGCCGTCGTGGCCCTTCCGGGAGAAGAGCGCAGGGATCCAAGAAGTGAACTCTTCGAGCGTGCCTCCGCACATATCGAGAAGCACCTCGATGATCCGACACTCTCTCCGCCAAGTGTGGCGAAGGCATTGTTTGTGTCGCCCAGATCATTGCAGCAGGCTTTCGCAGCGTCGGAGACTGGGGTTGCACGTATGATCCGAGAACGGCGACTAGAGCGGGCAGTGCGAGAGCTGGCCGATCCAACGTTGACGCACCTTCCCATCGGTGAGATAGCGATGCGATCCGGGTTCACCTCGGCATCGTATTTCGCTGAACTGGTGCGGCAGCGACTTGGCGTGCTGCCGCGCGACCTCAGGCCAGAGCCAGACGCAGCGTAATTTCGTGTGCATGATGTGCGCGGCAGCGGCATCCTTATGCGTGTTTGCGGCACACTGTCGGCGGCCGACTCCCTAACGTGAGTTCAAACCACTCACGTGCAAGGAGGCACAATCACTATGTCCGAGGCGCTACCCACCACCTATCTCGTCATCGGAGCCGGCCCGTTCGGCTTGTTGACCGCCCGCGGCCTTCAACGGCAAGGTATCGAGGCCGACATTTTTGAGCGCCACAGTGATGTCGGCGGCATTTGGGATCTCAGCAATCCGGGCTCTCCTATGTATGAAACCTGCCACTTCATTACGAGCAAGAACCTCGGTGGCTATGTGGACTTCCCTATGCCGGAGCACTACCCTACGTACCCGAGCAGGCAGCAAGTGCTCGATTATGTTCGCGACTTCGCACGCTCGTATGGCCTGTACGAGCGGATAAGATTCGACACGGAGGTGGTGCACGCTGAACCGGTAGGCGACGGGGAAGACATCTATTGGCGAGTGACCACCGCAGACGGAACAAAGCACAACTACCGAGGGATTTTCGCAGCGTGCGGCCAACAGTGGCAGCCGTTCGTACCAGAGATAGCTGGGGCAAACGACTTTCTCGGTGAGATCTACCACTCTTCGCAGTACCGCTCACCGAAGCAGTTCGCTGGCAAACGCGTGCTGGTCGTTGGGGCGGGAAACAGCGGTGTTGACATCGCAGTCGACGCGGCAGAGCACGCTGAGGCGGCATTTATCTCAACACGACGCAACTATTACTGGTTCCCAAAGCAAGTCTGGGGAGTTCCGACACCCGATCTCATGACTGGAAAGGCGCCCTTTCCAGACGTAGACGTAATCGGGCGCACGCCTGATCCGATGGAGATCGTGTCACTCGTCCTCGCGGCAATCGGGCCAATGTCGTCGTATGGCTTGCCCGAGCCGACCGACCCGGTTGGCTCTACGCAGCCGATCGTCAGCGACTCTGCTCTGCACTGTCTGACCCACGGACTGCTGCATCATCGTCCAGAGATCACACGGTTGACGGCTGACACCGTGGAGTTCGTCGATGGGCGCAGTGAATCCGTCGACGTTGTCGTACTCGCGACGGGGTACGACATTGACTATCCCTGGCTGCCAGAAGGCACCATCGACTACGAGGCCGGACATCCGTTGTTCCATCTCGGCACTTTCGCGAACGTTCGCGGTTTGTACGGCATTGGCACACTGCACCCGAGTCGGGCAGATGCCTGGCAGCTCTTTGACCAGCTCACACATCTTGCCATCGCCGATGCAAAGGCAACCCTCACCGGCGAGAACGCAGAAAATCTCAGGCAGCTTCGCGAGGACTACACGATCGACCTGAAAGAGGGCTTCCCCTATCTCAATGTAAGGCGGAACGTGAATCAGGCAGCCGACGCCCCGCTAGCGCGCTTATTTGACGATCTTAGGCATCGTTTCGGTATTGAAATGCCAACGGAATTGCACGGTGGTTTCTTCACCGAACCCAAGCTCGCATTGAGCTCCAAGTGAATCACCCTACACGTCACGAAAGCAGGAGAAAATGACCACAACACCGCCTTTTCCGCCCGTGGCTTCGCTCAACGGCATCTCAACCGAACGGGGTAATGCCCTGCGTGAAGCCTTCTCCAGATCCGCTGCGAGATCCGGCACCCCGGCGCAGCTGGCTTTAATCGAATCGGGTAACGCTGTCGTCGACCTTGCTTACGGCATGGAGTCGAATCGTCCGGTGCAAGTGTTCTCGGTTTCAAAGGCGCTTGTATCCTTTGCTGCCGTGCACGCACACCAGGAGGGACGCATCGATCTCGATGCCCCGCTTGCCGATTACTGGCCCGAATTTGACCGAGCCTCCACTCGAACCATTACCGCGATGCACGTGCTCGACCATTCCAGCGGCATCTCAGCTGTCGACCATCCCATGAGCGTCGAGCAACTGGTTGCAGGCGACCTCGACGCCGCCGTGGCCCGGCAAGAGCCGATGTGGGAGCCCGGTACTGCCCACGCCTACGGAGCGTTTACTTTCGGGGCACTCATGGCCGGCATATTCAGAAACGGTGCAGGCACTACTGTGCAGGACTATGTTCGGGATGAGCTGCTCGCTCCGACAGAGACGAACTTCTGGTTTGGGGCGGACGCGAATCTGCGTCCTCAACTCGCGTCGCTGACGTTCCGCGCGCCCGTGCTGACCGAGGCACAAGCCGCCGAGCTTACAAATGGCACAGCCATACAAGACGGCTCGATGTTGCCGATCATGCTCGATGCTCCGAAATTCTTCACTGATCCGGCGGTACTCGCCTGCGACTGGCCTGCAATGTCTGGCATATCAACGGCGCATGATCTGGCCACCCTGTTCACCCGTCTGCTCGGATACGGCGGTGGTACACCGATGCTCGATGAAGCTTCGCTCGTGAGACTCACCACCCAACGCCACTTCGGTACAGACAGGGGTATCCCATTCATCAGCCGCTACGGGGCGGGCGTCGAGCTACCCCATACGCTCTCTCCCCTACTTGGCCCTGGATCTTTCGGTCATCAAGGAGCAGGCGGCTCCGTGCTCGCCATCGACCCGCACTCGGAATCAGTCTTCGCCTACACGTCGACGCTTATGGACACGACCGTCGGAATTTCTGACCAGGCGCTGATTCTTCTCGCTGCCTCCGCCGCCGAGGTACAGCGATGAAGGCCGCGGTGCTGGAAGAGATCGGGCGAGTCGCGATACGCGAAGTAGACGAGCCTCAGATTGAGTCGGAGGGAGACGTAATCGTCGATGTCCTCGCGACCTCTGTGTGTGGAAGCGATCTGCACCTCGTGCTCGGTCATATGGGCGGAGAATCCGGCTTCGTTCTCGGTCACGAATATGTCGGACGAATTCGCGAGGTCGGCAGCGCGGTAAGAGAGTTCTCGGTAGGTGACCGAGTGGTCGGCCCTCCGGCGGCGTGGTGCGGCACCTGCGAGCGGTGCCGCGCTGACGATCCGGCGCACTGCATGAGAGGCGGCATCCTCGGATCCGGTAGGGCATTCGGGGGTTACGGCGGCACACAGGCCGAGCGTCTGCGAGTGCCGTACGCAGATCGTGATCTGGTCAGGGTGCCTGACCACGTGAGCGACGCATCGGCGCTCGGGATCGCGGATGCGCTCATGACCGGCGCAACCGGAGCGCGCCAGGCCGGAGCCGCAGCTGGCCGCAGCCTCGCCGTTTTCGGTTGTGGACCGATTGGGTTGATGGCGATCCACGCAGCGGCAGCGCACGGCGCTAGCCGAATCATTGCTGTCGACCCTGTCGAGGAGCGGCGCGAGCTGGCGTTGAAGTTCGGAGCATCACACGCAACCGGCGATACAGATCCTCGCAGCTTTATAGCTGAAGCGACAAACGGCCGAGGCGTCGACGGCGCTGTGGAGGCTGTGGGGATGCAAGCGACTTTTGATGCCGCATTAGACTCGTTGGTGCCGAATGGGCGTCTCGCGGTACTCGGCATCGCAGCCGAATCGTTCGAGTTCGCCGCAGGCCCCGCACTCCTGAAGACGGTGCGTCTGTGGACTGGGCTCGGGGATCTCCGCCTACAGAACGCGCTCATGGTTCTGCTCTCCGAGGGCCGAGTCGATCCCGCTCCACTGTTCGATACCGAGTTGAGTCTCGATGAGCTCCCCTCGCTCTACGAACGGTTGCTCCACCCCGGCCACGGCATCGTGAAAGCACTCATCCGTCCGTGACACAGGACTGGCGCAGGATGGTTACTCGCCCGTAACACAGATGCAAAAACCGTGAAACGATCCTCACGCAGACTGTGACTGTCGGCGCTGCAGCCGACCGAACAGAAAGGCGGCGGCGATGCAACTCACTGCTTCAGATGTCTGGACCCTCGCGAGCACCGCGCTCGTGCTCATCATGACCCCGGGTCTCGCGCTCTTCTACGGCGGCCTCGTTCGGGTGCGGTCTGTCGTGAACATGATGCTCTTCAGCGTCAGCGCGATGGGCGTGGTCGGCGTGCTCTGGATACTGTTCGGCTACAGCATGAACTACTTCGCGCCAGGCGAAGCCGGTTTTGCTGGTAGTCCGTTCAAAGACTTCGGGCTCATCTCGACCTCTCCCGGCGACTACATCAGCGTCGGCTTCGGGGCAGCGTTCGCGATGATCACAACCGCACTTATCTCTGGTGCGATCGCCGATCGCGTTGGTCTTGGCTCGTGGGTGTTGTTCGCCGGGGTCTGGGCGACGCTCGTGTACTTCCCCGTAGCGGCATGGGTCTGGGGCGGGGGCTGGATCCAGCGGCTCGGTGCCACGCTCGGCACCCCCGACGTGATCGACCTCGCGGGCGGCACAGTAATTCACATCAACGCCGGTGCCGCGGCGCTCGCACTCGCGCTCGTCGCCGGCAAGCGAATCGGGTTCGCACCGGGGTCACACCGACCACACAGCGTGCCGCTCGTCACCATCGGTGCCGCCCTGCTGTGGTTCGGGTGGATCGGCTTCAACTCGGGGCTCGCGACCGAGGTGGGCGAGGCTGGCCTGATCCTCGTGAACACTCTTGCCGCACCCGCAGCGGGCATTATCGGTTGGCTTGCGGTCGATGCGCTTCGCGGCAGAAAGCCGGGCGTCATCGGCGCGATGTCGGGTGCGGTCGCAGGCCTCGTCGGCATCACCCCTGCAGCCGCCAACCTCGCGCCGGTCTGGGCGCTGCTGCTCGGCCTCATCTCCGGTGTGGCGTGCGCGTTTGCCATCGACCTGAAGTATCGCCTCGGCTACGACGACTCGCTCGACGTGGTCGGCCTGCATCTCGTTGCGGGCGTCATCGGTTCGCTCTACCTCGGCTTCTTCGCGTTCGATGACGGGCTGCTCGTCGGCGGCGGCGCCGGGCTCTTGCTCGTGCAGACCATCTCGGTGGTCTCGGTCGTCGGCTACTCGTTCGTGGTGTCGCTGCTGATCGCGCTCGCGGTGAAGCTGCTCACCGGGCTGAGGGTTCCGGCAGAAATCGAAGAGGCCGGCATCGATGAGTTGGCGCACGGCGAGATCGCCTACGCGCTCGAAGAGGAGGATCGCCTGGTGGTCAGCGCGACCTCGTAGCTGGGCGCAGGCGGCTCAGCCGAGTGACGCCCGGATGGCGTCTGCCGGGGTGGAGTGTTCGAACTCGAAGCCACTGCCCAGCAGCGCCTCCGGGCGCACCACTGCGTCAGAGGTCAGCAGAGACTCGGTGGCGTCACGGCTCAGGGCGAGGTTCAAGGCGAAGCGCGGGGCCGGGATCAGGAACGGGCGGTGCAGTTGGGCGGCGAGCTCGCGGCCGATATCGTTCGCAGATGCCAGGGTGGGCCCGGTGAGGTTGATCGGGCCGGTCAGGCCATGGTCGAGCGCGTGCAGCACACCGCGCACCTCGTCGGTCAACGAGATCCACGGCCAGATCTGCTTGCCGCTGCCGAGCGGGCCGCCGAGCCCTAGCTTTGTCAGCGCGATCATGGGCTTCAGCACGCCCTCGGGGTGCACGACCGGCGCGGTGCGCAGCAGTATGACGCGGGTGTGCGCCGCGGCCACGAGAGCCTCGGCCTCCCAGTCGACGCAGAGCTTGGCCAGAAACGTATCGCCTGCGGTTGAGGCCTCGGTGAGCACCTCGCCCGGCCTGTCACCGTAGAAGCCGACCGCTGAGGCCGAGAGCCAGGCCGCCGGGGCCTCAGAGCCAAGCGCACTCACCGCGGCCGCGAGCGTGCGGGTGGCGTCGGTCCTCGACTCTCGAAGCAATCGACGATACGACTTCGTCCACGGCAGGTGACCAACGCTCGCCCCGTTCAGCGAGATCAGCGCGTCGGCGCCGGCAAGCAGTGAGGGGTCGAGTTCGCCGCGCTCGGGGCTCCAGCGGTGTTCGTTTTGGGTTCGCGGATCGCGCCTGACCAGATGATGCACATCCGCACCGCGCGCCTGCAGCTCGGCTTCGAGAGCCCGCCCAATGAGGCCCGATGCTCCCGCGAGCACGATTCGTTCGGTCATGCCTCGAGTCTGCCAAGTTTCGCCCGCGAGCGCGAGCCCTATGCGCGCGGCAAGCCGCGAATCTGCTCGTAGGCGTCGAGAGCTTGCTGACGGGTTTCCGCAAGGTCGACTGCGGGCGGAATGAGCAGGCTGTCTGGTGCCCAGCGATCGACGTACTTGCCGTCGGGGTCGAACTTCTTCTGCTGAGTGACCGGGTTGAACACCCGAAAGTACGGGGCCGCATCGACACCGCAGCCAGCGACCCACTGCCAATTGAAGGGGTTGCTCGCGCGATCGGCGTCGACGAGTGTGTCCCAGAACCAGGCCTCGCCGACCCGCCAGTCCACCAGCAGGTTCTTCGTCAAGAACGAGGCCGCAACCATGCGCACCCGATTGTGCATCACACCGGTCTGCCAGAGCTCGCGCATGCCCGCATCGACAAGCCCGAAGCCGGTCTTGCCGCATCGCCACGCCTCGATCCGGGCAGCGATTTCGTCGCCTGAACGCCACGGAAACCCGTCATATCGGCGGTCGAGCCCCGTCGACTCGAGCGCGCCACGGTGAAAGAGCGTATGCCACGCGAACTCGCGCCACCCGAGCTCTGAGAGAAAGCCGCCGACATCGGCGCCCGGGCCGGTGCCGTGATCGGTGCCTGCACCGATGCCGTGTCCTGCACCAGCAGCTTCGAGCGCGCGCCACCACACGGTGCGCGGGCTGATTTCGCCCCAGCGCAGGTGCGGCGAAAGCCCAGAAGTTGCGGGCAGGCTCGGCACGTCGCGGGCACGGTCGTAGTCGCTCACCCGCTCGTCGAGAAAGTCATCGAGCCGCTCGCTCGCTGCGGTCTCGCCAGGCTCGCAGCACGGTTCAAGCGTGTGCGCCCAGCGCGCGTCGAGCAGCCCCCACTCTTCGAGCGAGTCGCTCTGCACCGGGGTCGGAGCCGCCGCGAGCGCGTCGGGTGCGGGCAGCGGCCGCGCCGGGGCCGGCTCTCGCATGCAGGCCCGCCAGAACGCCGAATAGACGCGGTAGGCAGTGCCCTCGCCCGTTGCGATCGTCCATGGCTCGAAGAGCAGGCCACCCACGAACGAACGCGCGTCGATGTCGTCGGCGCGCAACCGAGACTTCAGCCGAGCATCGACGTCGCGTTCGGGCCCATAGCGGCGGTTCCAGAACACTCGCTGCGCCCCGGCCTCGCGCACGACCTCGGGCAGCACGCGTTCGGCGGGGCCTCGGCGCAGCGTGAGCGGCACCCCGAACTCTGCGAGCGAGCGCCGCAATGCCGCAAGCGAGTGGTGCAACCACCATTTCGCGGCACCGCCGAGGGGGCGCGTTTCGGGCGAGACTTCGTCGAGCACGTAGAGGGCGACAACCCCTTCGGGGTCGTGAGACGCCTCGAGCAGCGCGGCGTGGTCGGCGAAGCGCAGGTCGTCGCGAAACCAGATGATCGAGGTCACGCTGTCAGTGTAGCGAGGCGATGCCGAAGAGATCCTGCGGCTACGCGCAAGATGACGCCACGCTCCACTCTCACGACGACGGGCAAGCCCACCCTCGTCATTTGCCATGAGCAAGGTGAGTCGCGGGTTCCTCACTCGCCGGTCAGACCCGGCTCACGAGCCCGTGATCGAGAGACGCAAGCCGGTCTGCGACCTCGCGAATGAGCCCCTGCAGCGCCGCGGCCGCGTGGGTCGGCGCCATGTCAGAGCGGCGCGCGATGCTGATGGTGCGGGTGAGCTCGTCGGCCGCGGGTGCCGCGAAGGGGGTCGCCCGCAGTGCCGGCCGGTTTACGGCCACCATCGCGGGCACCACGGCAACCCCGATGCCGCGCTCGGCGAAGCGCAGCGCGGCATCCATCTCGGCACCCTCGACCGCTACCGCTGGCGTGATCCCCACGGCACCGAACGCCGCGTCCATCGCGACGCGCAGGTCGTAGTTCTCCGGAAACGACACCTGCGGCACGCCAGCGAGCTGCTCGAGCGAGATCGGCGGGCTTGCAGCGGTTTCAGTGCCGGCGCCGCCGTTCGCGCTACCCTGATCGAACGGATCGGGCAGCTCTGTCGCCGACACCACGACGAGTCGCTCGCTCAGAATCGGCTCGCGCTCGAGCACGGCACGAGCGCCCTCTGACGACACGCTCGTCACGATGAGCGCAAGGTCGAGGGCGCCCTCAGTGAGGGCTGAGATAAGGCTGCGCGATCCTCGCTCGAGAATCTCGATGTCGATGCCCGGGTAGCGGCCCCGAAACTCGGCGAGCACGTCGACGACCAGGCTCGTGCAGAGCGTCGGCGTCGCACCGAGGCGAACGCGACCGCGCCGCAGCCCCGCGAGCTCGGCCATCTCGCCTCGCGCCATATCGGCGTCTGCGAGCATGCGCTTAGCGATGGGCAGCAGCAGCTCCCCCGCGGCCGTGAGCGCGACGTTGCCTCGCACGCGGTGAAACAGCTCGACGCCGAGCTCGCGTTCGAGCGAGGCGATCTGCCGACTGAGCGAGGGCTGCGCGAGGTGCAGTCGCTCGGCGGCACGCGTGAAGTGGCCGAGCTCGGCGATCATCGTAAAACCGGTGAGTTGCTCGAGATTCATATCAATAGCCTACGCGCATCGTCATCATGAAATCTATTCATTGGAGTAATCGTGGCCGCGTGCCTAGCGTGGATGACATGAGCACAACAACGAACGCTTCACACACCAAAACCACCACCGACACCACGCACGACATCCCTGCCAGCCCCACCGAGCGCCTGCTCTCGACCTCGGTGCTCGTGATCGGCACGGGCGGCGCTGGCCTGCGCGCCTCGATCGAACTGGCAGAGCGCGGCGTGCAGGTGCTGGCGGTCGGCAAGCGCCGCAAGCACGACGCCCACACGACGCTCGCCGCGGGCGGCATCAACGCCGCGCTCGGCACCATGGATGCCGAAGACAGCTGGCAGCAGCACGCGGCCGACACGCTGCGCGAGTCATACTTTCTCGCCGATCCAGCGATCGTCGAAGTCGTCACAAAGAACGCGGCGCAAGGCATCGAAGACCTCGAGCGCTGGGGTATGCCGTTCGCGCGCGAGGCCGACGGCCGCATCAGCCAGCGCTTTTTCGGGGCGCACACCTACCGCCGCACGTGCTACGCGGGCGACTACACGGGCCTCGAGATTCAGCGCACCCTACTGCGCCGCGCCCGCGAGCTCGAGGTGCCGATCGTAGACACCATCTACATCACCCGACTGCTCGAGAGCGACGGGCGCATCTTCGGAGCCTACGGCTTCGACATCGTCGATGGCACCCCCATCGTGATCCACGCGGATGCAGTGATCCTCGCTGCCGGCGGCCACACCCGAATCTGGCGCAACACGTCATCGCGGCGCGACGAGAATACCGGCGACTCGTTCAGGCTCGCGGCGCTTGCCGGGGCGAAGATTCGCGATGCCGAGCTGGTTCAGTTTCATCCCTCGGGCATTCTCGAGCCCGCCGATGCCGCCGGCACCCTCGTGAGCGAGGCGGCGCGCGGCGAGGGCGGCATTCTGCGCAACGCGCTCGGTGAGCGCTACATGGCCAAGTACGATCCCGAGCGCATGGAGCTGTCGACCCGAGACCGCGTCGCGCTCGCGAGCTACACCGAGATCATCGAAGGCCGCGGCACCACGAACGGTGGCGTGTTTCTCGACGTGTCGCACCTGCCGCGCGAGGTGATTCTCGAGAAACTGCCGCGCGTCTATCGCACCATGATCGACCTGCAAATGCTCGACATCACCGAGCAGCCCATCGAGATCGCACCGACAGCTCACTATTCGATGGGTGGCGTGTGGGTTCGCGCCGAGGATCACGGCACGGGCGTCGACGGGCTCTACGCCATCGGCGAGGCATCGTCTGGGCTGCACGGCGCCAACCGCCTCGGCGGCAACTCGTTGATCGAACTGCTCGTCTACGGGCGCATCACCGGAGCAGACGCGGCCGAGTACGTCTCGGGACTCTCGGTAGTGCATCGTTCGACCGAGGCCGTGGCCGAGGCGCGCAACGAGATGCGGGCACTGCTCACCCGCAGCTCGCTTGGGGCAGAGCACGCGGAGGGCGCCGACAGGGCCGGCGAGGCCGCCGAAAGGCACGAGAGCCCGCGCCTGCTGCAGCGCGCGCTGCGCGACCTCATGACCGAGCACGCCGGAGTCGTGCGCAGCGAGCAAGGTCTGCGCGAGGGGCTCGCGAAGCTCGACGCTCTCGAAGCCAGGGTTGCCCGCGTCTCGGCGCACCCCGACATTGCGGGCTTCGACGACCTCGCCCACGCTTTCGATCTTTACGGTTCAATGCTCGCCGCCCGCGCAACCCTCGAGTGCGCGCTCGAGCGCCGCGAGACGCGCGGCTGCCACAACCGGTCAGACTACCCCGAGCAAGACGACGCGCTGCGCGGTAACTTCGTCTGGAGCCCCGAGACGGGTGCCGTTTTCGAGCCGGTCGCCGACGCGCCAGAATCGTTCCGCGCGCTCGCGCACGCGGTGGGCGATGATTCAGTCGAAGGCAAACTCGTCGAGTAGTCGGGCGCCCGAGCCCTCTTTACTCGAGCACGAAGGTCGCCTCGGGATCTTCGAGCAGCCGAAGCGTTGCCCGCGCGTGTTTCGCCGCGACCTCATTCTCAGTGATGGTCGCGGCGTGCAGCGCGGGCTCGCCCGCCTCACCCAGCTCGACGAATGCACGGCTCAGGCTGCGCATCACGGTGAGATCGCCGCGGCCGAGTTCGAGCGCAAGCTCGCGCGCAAGCACGCCACGCTCGTCGTATGGCACCAGACCTGCGGCGGTGCGCCAGGCCGCACGAGCGACCTCATCGTCGGTGTCATGCAGGTGCCCCGACGTAATTGCTTCGTAGCTGTTCGGCTCGGCGAGTTTCGAGAGCGTGTGCAGGGCCTGGCTGCGCGCCTGCGGCGTCGCGGCCGCCGCCTCCTCGGTAACGCGCGCCAACACGAGCTCGCGCGGCAGCCTGGTCAGTGCCCATGTCAGCATGTCGCGCACGTAGAAGTCGGGTTCGATCGCACAGCGCTCAAGCAGCACCTCGAGATAACTGGCGTCGGGGTGCGTGCCAGCGGTCAGTGCCGCTTGCAGCCGGGCCGACGAGTCGTCTGCGGCGAGCGCCGCCGCAAGGGCTCGTGCTGAATTGGTCATGCGATTCATCTTGCCTGAGCCCGCAATCTTTCGCACGAAGATGACACGTCGACGCACCGCACCACCGGATCAGTGCGCAATCGTTGCCTCGGCGCGCTCTCGGGGCAGCAACCACAGCGCGAGCGCGACACCGCAGAGCGACAGCAATGCCGCAACGAGGAACGAAGACTGAAAGTCGGCGAGGGTGGGCACGCCCGAGACTCCGGTAATCATCGACGCGACGATCTGGGTCGCGAGTGCACCGCCAATCGCTCGCGCGATGGTGATGAGCGCGGTTGACACACCCACCTCGTACTCGCTCGCCCCGATTGCGGCTGAGGCGTACACGATGGTCGATGCTGCCGCCGCACCGATCCCTGCCAGCACGAGCGTCACGACGGTCAACCCTGGCGTAGAGCCGAGCAGCGCAAGAACCGAAGCAACGCCGAGTATCGCCATCGAGATCGAGCCGATCACGCGCGCCTCGATTCGCCTCGCGAGCCTGCCCGCCGCGATCGAAGCGATCACACCCGCAGCGTACGCGGCAGAGAGAAAGTAGCCGGTCTGCGTTGCAGTCGCGCCCAAGCCGTATCCGGTGTCCTGCGGTTGGGCAATCAGTTGCGGCACGAGGAACACGATGGGCGCATACCCTGCGCCGATCGCGACGCCCACCGCAACCGACCCACCGACCGCTCGAGATCCTAATGTCGCGATATCGATCATGGGCTGGCGCACGCGACGCTCGACGCGCACCCAGATCGCGAACAGTGAGGCAGCGAAAGCGAACCAGAGCCACGTCGTCGGAGCCGACCAGCCCGCCGAAGATGAGCTCGAGAGCGCAATGATCAGCACGACGAGTGCAACCGCGAGCACGCTCGCGCCGAGCCAATCGGTGCGTGTCGGCGCACTCGCATCTCGCGCGTCGTGCCGCAGCCGCGGTTTTGCCGAAAAGAAACACACCCCGCCGAGCGCGACGAACGCAGTGGGCACCGCGTACAGCACGGCTCGCGAGTAGGTGTCAATGATGGGACCGGCGATGAGCACTCCGAGTCCCGCCCCGGCCACACTCATCGCAACGAGCAGGCCAGAAGCAGTCTTGATCGAGCCGTCTGCAAAGATGAATCGCAGGGCGACGAAGCCGACGGGAATGATGCCGAGGGCAAAGCCCTGCAGCCCCTGCCCCGCGATGAAGAGCCCGAAGCTCGGCGCATATGCCGAGATGAGCCCACCGGCGATCACGATGAGCACGAGCCCGACGAGGGTTCTGGCTGCGCCGTAGACGTCGGCGAGCCTGCCCGCGAGCGGCGTGACGATTACGGTGATGACCGTGGGCACGACGCTCGCAAGCGCACCAGTTGCCGCGTCGATCCCGAAGTCGCGCTGAAGCTGCGGCAGCACCGGTAGCACGAATCCCTCGAGCGATGCTGCCGCGAGCACAATGATCGCGAGTCCCACGAGGGCCAGGCGGCGCTGCCCAGCCCGCATTGGGGAGGTGGTGAGTGTGTTCATGAGATTCTTTCGTCTGGTCCGTCGAACAGTTCACGAAATCGATGAGCAGAATGCCAGCGCTTCCATTTCGTTACATGTAACGTTATTCTGAGTTCATGGTAACCGAATCTCGCTCACGCGCAAGAGCCGGCCGCCCGAGCGCAGCAAGCAGCGAAGCAATCCTTGAGGCGGCGACCCGTATCGCCGATGAAGCGGGACTTGAGGCGGTGACGCTTCGAGCGGTCGGCGACGCGCTCGGAGTCTCTGCCATGGCCGTGCACCGAGCAGCCGGCGGCATTGACGCACTGCGCCACCAGCTCGTCGCGGCCGTGGTCGAAGAGGCTGTCGCGCAGGTGGCTTGGCCTCGCGACGACTGGCGCGCGACCGTAGAGACCTTTGCGCACGGGCTGCGCGACCTGCTGATGCGCCACCCACTGGTGCTTGAAGCGCACCGTCGCGCCTCACTCGACACCCCCGGCGCCGATGATGCCGCACATCGTGTGGTCGAGGCGCTCCAAGCAGGGGGGCTTGAGCCTGAGGAGGCGGCCTACGGATACGCCGCAGTGCATGACTTCGTAACTGGACACGTCGCAATCAGGCTTGGCCGTGGAGATTTCGAGGACCCCACGAATACGCCGGAGCGCCGAGGTGCCTCGGTGTTCGTGCGGTATCACGACAGCGATCGGCGATTTGCCGTTGGCCTTCGAATGCTGCTCGACGGCCTGAGCGCAGCCAGTTCAACACGCACCCCGATCGGAGGCGACGATTCATGACGCAAGACGAGGTTCTGCGCCAGCCGCAATTGCCCCCGACTCACACGTTCGCAGTAGCAGGCCGCACGATCGCCTACTGCGTGCTCGGAGACACCTCGGGCATACCAGTGCTCGCCGCGCACGGCTCCCCCGGCTCTCGTTACCAGTTGCTGCCGTTGCATGCTGCAGCCGAGCTCGCCGGCATTCGCTTGATCGCACTCGACCGCCCGGGAGTTGGCCTCACGTCGCCCGATGTCGCAAGAGGCTTCGACACCGGAGCTGCTGACGCCATCGCGGTGCTCGATTCGCTCGAGCTAGACAGCGTGACCGCGCTCGGCTTCTCGGGCGGGGGTGGCTATTCGCTCGCGCTCGCGCTCAGCGCCCCCGACCGCATCGAGCGGGTCGTGCTCGCCTGCGGCATGATTCCCGGCGCACCAAGGGCCGCACTCGCGGGTCGCATTCCACTCATCACCACCCTCTACCGCATTACCGCGATCGCACCGTGGTTGGCCGCGGCGATGCTCGAACGGCGCGGGCCGTTCAAAAGCACTCGCGCCGCGAACTTCGACGCGTTGCCAGAGGCCGATCGAAGAGTCATGGAAGACGTCGAGCTGCAAGCGTTGCTCGCGGCAGACGGCCTCGAGGGCGTTCGGCAAGGATCGCGCGCAGCAGTCGACGATCTGCGCAGATACTCGCGCTCGATCCCACTCGACCGAGTGCGGCAGCCGGTGCAACTGCTGCACGGCGCCGAAGACGGAAACGTGCCGATCGGAGTAGCTCGTTGGGCACAGACGCAATTGCCGCACGCGAAACTGCGCGAGTTCGAGGGCCAGGGCCACTATTTCGCCGCCACGCGCCCAGAGCTAGTCATAGATGCGCTGCTCGAGCAGGGAACAGGCTGAAAGCCAGCCTGAAAGGCACGGCCCGAACCCCAAGAGAACTGGCTGGTTGATATTCCAACCAGCCAGTCAGCTGATCAGCCAGTCAGCTGATGAAGAGCCCGATGACGAGCGCCACAATGGCGAGGGCGGGCATCGTGCCCTGAGTAATTGCGGCACGGCGCTTGTCGGGGCTTGAGAGCAGCAGCACGAGCGCCGCAGCCAGCATTGATCCGGTGCCGACAAACACGAGCGCGAGCCCGACGACCGAATAACCGAGCGGCAAGAGCAGGATGCCGAGCAACACCACGACGGCGAGAAAGAGATTGTAAAAGCCCTGGTTGAACGCCAGTTGCTTTGTCACCCGCGCCTCGTCTTCGCTCGTGCGAAAGACTGCTCGCACGCGCGGGGTGGTCCACGCGATCGACTCCATGTAAAAGATGTATACGTGCAGCAGGGCGGCGAGGCCGGCCAGCACGAGGCCTACGACTGTCATGCACTCATTCTGCACCCGTATGCCCCGAATGATCGGCAACAACTGCAGTGAACTCTGCCACACAGGGCGGTCTCTCGGCGCAGCGCGAGCGGCTCGAAGACCCAGAGCGGGTGACTCACCGCCGGCGGCTTAGTCGCCGCGAGCCCGCGCTCGCGCGATCAGCGCGCTCAGTGCGGCCTCGATCGACTGTTCGAGCACCTCGACGGTCGAGCCCGAAAACTCGTGTCGTTCGACGATCGGGTGCTGCCCGCGGTCGCAGCTTGCAATGTACACGGTGCCGGGCGGCTCGCCCTCTTCTGGGTCGGGACCGCCAACGCCGGTCACGCCAACTGAGTAGTCGGCATCGAGCAGCTCGGCGACCGAGCAGGCCATAGCGATCGCAGTCGCGGCGGTGACCACCGGCCCCTCTGGCGACTGTAGCAGGGTGTGCTTCACGTATGGCTGGTAGGCGACGACGCCACCCCGGTACCATTTCGAGGCTTCGGGTGCTGCTGTGATGGCAGCCGCGAGCTGCCCGCCCGTGAGCGACTCCGCGGTCGCCACCACGGCTCGTGAACCGAGGCAGACCTCGGCGAGCTCCTGGGCGAGCAGTTCGGCCTGGGTGGTCAGAGCGGTCTTGGTCATGCGCGTTTTCGCCCCCTCTTCGCTTTCTTCGATTCGCGCGAGCGTTGCACGCTCTGCTTCAGCGCCTGCATCAGGTCGATCACTTCGGCGCCCGATTCTTCACTCGGCCGACCAAACGTTTCTTCCGTGTCAAGCGTGTCGCCTTCGCGCCGCTTCGCATCGATGAGTTTGCGCAACTCCCCCTGGTATTCGTCACGAAACTGCTCCGGTTCGAAGTCGCTTGAGAAGCTTTTCACGAGCGCCGACGAGAGCTGCATCTCTTTCGCGCTGATGCGCACCCGCTGCTCGAGCGAGGCGAACTCTGCCTGCCGCACCTCGTCGGGCCACAGCAGCGTCTGCAAGAGCAGCACCTCGCCCCGCACCCGCAACGCAGCAAGACGCGTCTTCTGCCTGAGCGCGAACTGCGCGACAGCGGTGCGGTCGGTCTTCTCGAGCGTTCGCCGCAGCAGCACATATGCCTTCGCCGATTTGCCGGTGGGCTCGAGGTAGTAGCTGCGCTCGAACAGCATCGGGTCGATCTGCTCGCTGGGTACGAACTCGACAACCGAGATCTCGCGGTTGCGCTCCTGCGGAATCGAGGCAAGCTCCTGCTTCGTCAGCACGATGGTGTCGTTATCGTCGGCGTACGCGCGATCGATGTGTTCGTAGGGCACGACCTCGCCGCACACCTCGCATCTGCGCTGGTACCTGATTCGACCGCCGTCCGCGTCGTGCACCTGATGCAGGTCAACGTCGTGGTCTTCAGTCGCACTGTACAACTTCACGGGCACGTTCACGAGCCCGAAAGTGATCGCTCCGCTCCAGATTGCTCTCATGCTTACAGTAGAGCTCAACCGGCTGTCAAAGGTCTACCGCTTGCCAAACCCGCAGATGATCGTATAAGCATGGCAAAGCAAGAGCAGATGGTGACGGTTCACGGCAGACGCATTCGTGTTTCGAACCTGCAGAAGGTGCTGTATCCGCGCACGGGCACGACGAAGGGTGAAGTAATCGCTTACTACAGTGCGGTTGCTGCAACGATGCTGCCGCACTGCGAGGGGCGCCCGGCCACGCGAAAGCGGTGGCCGGATGGCGTGGGCGCAGATGGCGCTCGCGCGTTCTTCTTTCAAAAGGATCTCGGTGATGGTGCGCCAGATTGGCTCGAGACGGGTCAGATTCAGCACAAGGATCACGTCAATACCTACCCCCTGGTGAACGATGAGGCGACGCTCGTGTGGCTCGCCCAACTCGCAGCCCTCGAGATTCACGTGCCGCAGTGGCGATTCAGGGCGTCGGGAACCCCAGCCAACCCGGATCGCATGGTGTTCGATCTCGACCCGGGCGACGGGGTCGATCTGCCGCAGTGCGCGAGGGTTGCGTTTCTCGTGCGCGACCTGCTGCGCGGAATGGGGCTCGAATCGATTCCGGTGACAAGCGGCAGCTCGGGCATTCACCTCTACGCCGCACTCGACGGCAAGCAGACTTCAGACCAGGTTTCAGCGGTGGCGAAAGAGCTGGCGCGCGCGCTCGAGGCCGACCACCCCGACGACATCACGAGCTCAATGCGGCGCGACCTGCGCCCGGGCAAAGTGTTCATCGACTGGAGCCAGAACAACGCAGCGAAGACGACGGTGGCCCCGTACTCGTTGCGGGGTCGCGCCACCCCCACGGTTGCTGCGCCTCGCAGCTGGCGCGAGCTCGCGTCGCCGCACCTCAAGCAACTCGAGTTCACCGAGGTGCTCGCCCGACTTGAAAGGCGCGGAGATCCCCTCGCCGCGCTTCTCGCCTCGCCTCGCACTCCGGCAAAAGGGGCGCGGGATCGGCTGGCCGTGTACCGTGCAAAACGCGACGCCACGCGTACTCCCGAGCCGGTTCCAGAGGCACGCGACGCCGCGCGCCACGCACCCGCGGGCGACGATGCGGAGGGCGAGCGGCGCTCACCCATCTTTGTGATTCAGCGCCACGATGCACGGCGCCTGCATCACGACTTTCGGCTCGAACACGACGGGGTACTCGTCAGCTGGGCGTTGCCAAAGGGGGTTCCCGACGACCCGAGCCGCAATCACCTCGCGGTCATGACCGAGGATCACCCACTCTCGTACGCCTCGTTCGAGGGGGTGATTCCCGCCGGTGAGTACGGGGCTGGCACCGTGCGCATCTGGGACAGCGGAACCTACACCCTCGAGAAGTGGCGAGACGACGAGGTGATCGCGACGCTGCACGGCTCGCCCGGCGGCGGGCTCGGCGGCACCCGCCGTTTCGCGCTGTTTCGCGCCGGCGGATCGACGAGCAAGCCGCAGTGGATGATCCACCTCATGGAACCGCTGCCGCGAACCGAAACCTACGCTCCCATGCTCGCCGAAACTGCATCCGACACCGCAGTCACCCGCCTCGATGCCGAGGAGTGGGCCTTCGAGATGAAATGGGACGGAATCAGGGTCATCGCAGAGGTTGACGGCGATCGCTGCGTGTTGCGATCCCGCTCGGGGGCAGACCTCAGCGTCACGTACCCCGAACTCGCATCGCTCCCCCGGGCCCTGCATATCGACCGCGCAGTGCTCGACGGCGAAATCGTGGCGCTCGGCGCGAACGGGGCGCCCAGCTTCAGCCGGTTGCAACAGCGATTCGAGCTGACCCGCCGCGCCGATGTCGCACGGGCGAGAGAGGTCGTGCCCACTGTCTACCTTGTCTTCGACGTGCTGAGCATCGATAGCACCGACTGCCGAGCGCTGAGCTACGAGCAGCGCCGAGAATTGCTCATGGAACTCTTCGACGCCCAGCCGGGCGTGCCCGCGGCGGTGCCCGATGCGTTCGACGGAACAGGCGAGCAGGCAATGCAGGCGAGCCGCGAGCTGGGTCTCGAGGGGCTCGTGGCGAAGCGGCGTCAGAGCAGCTACAGCTCGGGCGCGCGGTCTTCGAACTGGCTCAAGTTTCCGTTGATCGACACCACCGAGGTCGTCGTGATCGGCTGGCGCGAGAGCACCGCCGACCCCAGCGGCCTCGCGTCATTGATACTCGCTCAGCTCGAGCCATCGCCGGTGCCCGGAACGAGCGGCGGCGAGAGCACCCCACCCGCGCTGCGCTATGCAGGTCGGGTCGGCACCGGGTTCTCGGCCGCCGAACGCCGCGCGCTGCTCGAACGGCTTCGACCGCTCAAGCAGCCATCGCCTGCCTGCGACGTGCCCAGCGAGGCGCGCCGCGAGGCCCATTGGGTGCGGCCCGTGCTCGCCGCAGAGGTCGTGTCGAAGGGACGCACGAGCAGTGGAGCCCTGCGACAACCCGTTTGGCGGGGCTGGCGCCCCGATAAGAATCCGGGCTCACGGGCAGGCGCTATTCCGCCTCATGCTGCGAGTCGCGATATAGCGTGAGCAGACCGGCGACACCGTCGGCTTCGAATGCCGAACGCTGCCTCGCGGCCGGCGTGCCCTCTTTGCGAAGACGTGCCAGGTAGCGGTCGACTCGTTCGCGATCACCGAAGCCGTCGAGCTCGCGGTCGATTGTGTCGAGCATGCGGTCGATCAGTTCGAACGCGGGCAGACGTTCGGCGGTAACCGGGTCGACGAGATCTGACGAGAGACCGTTGCGGGCAGCGAGCCAGTTCGCGCCGTTGACAAGGCCTTGCGTCAGCACTGGCCGCTCAATACCAGCCGCGGCATCGCTCAGTGCCCGGTCCACGAGCGCGCGAACGAGCACCGCGAATGCGACCGCATCAGCCGCGCGCAGCTGTGAATCCGCAATGCGCAATTCGACTGTCGGGTAATTATTTGAGAGGCGGATCACCCACGCCACGAGGCCCGAGTCGAGAATGATGCCCGAATCGATGAGCCTCGCAACCGCCCGATCGTACTCTTCACCATTTGCGAAGATCTGCGGGTAGCCCGCCACTGGCATGGTGAGCGCCATCACGTGCCGCCAGCTCTCGAACCCGGTCGGGGTGCCGCACCAGAACGGCGAGTTCGTCGAGACTGCGAGCAGCACCGGCGCCCACCTCGCGACTCTTGCGATCACCTCGACCCCCGCGTCTGCCGAGGGCACCGCGACGTGCACGTGGGTGCCGGTGAGGTACTGGTGCGCGCCGACCCCGCGAATCTCAGCCTCGATGCGACGATAGCGCGGCTTGGGGGTCACTGTGCCGGTTGTTTCGCCGCCCACGGCAGGCAAACCGGTGCCCGCGAGCACGACCCCGCAGTGCTCGGCGGCCCGCGAAACGGTAGACCGGAACTTCGACAGCACGGCTTCGGCCTCTGCGGCCTCATGGCAGATCGGCGTCGACGTCTCGAGTTGGCTTGAAAAATACTCGCGCTCGGTCTGGTCACCGAGATCGGGGGTAGCGAGAATCAGCTCGGCCGCGCTATCGGTCGGCTCGCCGGTCGTCGCGTCGAGCAACAAGTACTCTTCTTCAATGCCGAACGTGCGTTCAGTCTGCGAATACGACATGTCAACCTCCGTCCCGACCCTGCCGAGACGGCAGCGTCTCCACTCGCTTCGAGCATATGAGCGCGGGCCTCTGCGACCATAGGGCTTGACTGTGCTCGCTCTCAGCCGCTAGGCACATTGGGGCGCTGCCGAATCAGATCAGGTCTGGGTTCTTTCGAGCATACGTCTCGGCCTCGTCTTCTGACACTACGACGAGCCCCCTCGGCGTATGCGACAGCGCGGCCAGCACCTTCACCCAGACGAGGTTGAGCTGCGGGGGCCGGCTGCCCGCAAACCTGAACGCGATGTTTGAATACGGCGAGAGCCACACAGATACCCGACCGCTGCCTTCTTCGGGCGCGCGAGTCCAGCTCAAGAAGAAGCACTCTTGCTTCTTCAGTTTCTGCCCGACGACCACTTTCAGGTGCGCCAGCACACGATCGTCGAACTCATACTCATTCGTTCCGTGTATCAAATAGCCCATGTTGCTCATCATGTCAGCGGCGAGCGCGCATGCACCGCGACTTCGGGCCAGCGCAGCCTTTGCTGACAGCACGCGCAGCTTCTGTTCGCTTTTCGTCATAAGCGTCGCGCACACCCGTACGACTTCTCGGCGACACGACGCGGTTGGCCCGTCACACCCGGTTGCGGGTTAGGCTCAGCACATGCGATGCCCTCTTCCGAAGGTGAGCAATAGCTAAAAAGAGGGGGTCATCGTTGCAGCACATCGACGTGCAGAAGTTTCGATCGACAGATGTGGCAGAGGTCGAAGAGATCTGGCGAGAGTTCGTACCCTCGGCAGAGTTGGTTCAGGTGGACGAGCGCAGGTGCAGTCTCGACTGGCATTCGATTTCGATGGCCGGCATGGCCCTCATCAAGTACGAAATGGCAGCCGATGTGCGGTCGGTCATCGAACCGGCGGGTCAGCTGTTTACGTGCCAGTTCACGACAAACGACGGCGGCATTGAAGATGATCGTCGACACCTCGACCCGAGGCTACCGTGGGCAAGCGACGGCCGCGAGGTCAGGGGCAACTGGCGCGAGAGCGCGAGCGTGCAGGCGCTCGTATTTGACCGCGACTACGCGCAGGAGCAGGCGCGCCTCATCTCAGGTGACGACACTCTCGTCTTGAGGGTCGACCGCTCAGAAGCCGTGTGTCACCGCTCAGCCGCTCAGTGGCGACTGACGTTTGATTACGTGCTCTCTTCGCTCGCCGGGCTGCACAGCGATGAACCGCAGACGAAGGATCTGATGATCGCGGGGCTGCAGCGCCAGGCGCTGCTCGCGGTGTTCAGCTCGTTCGCCACGACGTTCTCAGAGGCCTCGCGCAGGTCGGCACAGCGCGGCGCCTCACCGCAGACTGTGAAACGCGCGATCGCATTCATCGACGCGAACGCACACCTGCCGATCACGATCGACGATGTGGCGCGTGCCTCGCATATCTCTACGCGCGGGCTGCAGTACGCGTTTCGGCGCGCACACGACATCTCCCCGAACGACTACCTGCGCAGGGTTCGACTCGCTGGCGCTCGAGACGCTTTGCTTGCCGCCAAACCGGGCGACAGCCTCGCCGCGATCGCCAAGCGCTGGGGGTTCTCAAACGTCTCGAGATTCACCGCGACCTATCGCAGCGAATACGGCCGCCACCCTGGCGAGTTGCTGAAGCATACGACCACCGTTCACTGACGGGGCGGGTTCAATCGGGCTCGATCGAGCTACGACAGCACCCGAAACGAGCGATCAATGTAGATGAGCGCCGCGCCCGAGTCGCCCTCGATCACGTCGAGCACCTCGGCAATCACCGCCGACGAGGCGCCGACCGGGGTCACCTGCAACGCGCGGCAGCGCAGCGCAGCGCGCACACCGGGCAGGTGCGGCTCGCCGGTGGGCAGAGTCTGCCACCCCTGCGCCTCGGTGAAGCGCTCGCCGCCCGAGACCGCGAACTGCTCGGCGACGGCCAGCTGGCGCGCATCGAGCAGATGCACCAAGAAGGTATCGGCCGAGAGCAGCGCGCCCGCGCTTCCGGTGGCGCGGGTGACCGAGAACGTCAGAGCGACCGGATCGAGGCCAACCGATGCCACGCTTGAGGCGGTGAGGCCGACCGGCCCTTCTGGGGTGGTCGCCGTGATCAGCGCGATGCCGGCAGGGTGCTCGCGAAATGCTGCCTTGAACTGCTCGGCGACGCTCACGCCAGCGTCCACGCCCTCGCCGCTCATCGGGCGTCTCGCGAACGCAAGCCACGGAGCGAAGGAGCGGGGTTCGGCGTGCCGCCGATCACAGAATTACGCATACTACGACGTTACAACCTCAAGTGAACTTGAGGACAAATCGGGCGATGCGGTGCGACACAGTACGACACGAAACGACACAGTGCGGCATCAAGCAAGTGATGCCGCACTGTGTCGTAGCGGAATCTAGTCGTTCCACGACCAGACGTCGTCACCGCGCAACGTGGCGTCGGCGCCGCCATCGCAGTAGATGGTCTGGCCTGCGAGGTGCGAGTTCTGCGGGCTAGTAAGCCAGATCAGCAGGTCGGCGACCGTCTGGGGCGACTGGTGGTAGTTGAGCGGCATCGGCACCGACTGGTCGACCATCGCGGCACCCTCGGGTGTGGCGAGCAGCGGGGCAGTCATGGGCGTGATCACGGTTCCCGGGCCGACGGCATTCAACGGAATGCCGCTCCCTGCCCATGCCTCGCTGATCGACTCGCGGCGCACCCAGCGCGAGAGCGCGCGCTTCGACGACGGGTACATCAGGTAGCCGATCCCGGGCCCCTGCGCTTCAAGGCCAGCGGCGATCTGCAGCGCGCGATCCTCGTCGCCTGCGAGAGCCGCGTCAACGAGCTCAGCCGAAACCGTTTGCAGTGACGCCATCGACGATACGACCGCGACGCGAGGCGCGCTCGATGCGCGCAGAGCCGGCAGCATCGCGGTCAAGAACTCGGTCACGCCGAAGAAGTTGATGGCGATCGTCTTGGCGATGGGCGCGGCAATGCCCGCGCACGCGATGACGGCGTCGACCGTGCCGCCCGCGAGCTTCGCAGCCTGTTCGGCTGCGGCGATGCGCCCCTCGTGCGTCGAAAGATCGGCAGTCACCTCAACGTCTTTCAGGTCGACACCGATCACGGTGTGGCCCTGCTCGCGCAGGGTCTGCGCGGTGGTAGCCCCGATGCCAGATGCGGCTCCGGTGATCACATAGGTGCGAGTCATGTTTCGCTCCATTTCTTTCTTGAGTGTGGTGTTTTTGTTCAGCCGCGAGCTTCTGGCCGCGGTTGGTTCTCTGGGCTGGCGTAGCGTCGCAGCGCGCGGGCGAACTGCGCAATAGACGCGGCCTCGCTGGATCCCGGATGCACCTCGGCGATCGCCTGCTCGACCATGGCAATGCCGGCGGCAACGAGGCGCTCGTAGACCGCGAGGCCGTCGGGCGTGAGGGTGATCTCTGCTGCGCGGGCGTCGTCGGTGGCGCTGCGACGCTCGATCAAGCCGGCGCCCGCGAGGCGAGCGAGACTCTTGCTGGTGGTGGGCCGCGTCAGGTACAGCTCGGCTGCGAGCTGCGCAGGGCGCAACGATCCGAACCGCCCGATCGTGTGCAGTGTGCGCACGTCGGCTTCGTTGATGCTGAGGCCCATTCGCTTCGCGATTTCGCCCTGCACGACCGGAGACGACCAGCTCGCAACGAGCGACACGAGCGCATCAAGCAGGTCTGCCGCCTGCGGCTCGTGCACCTCTGCCGGGGTGTGACCATCGGCGTGACGTTCGGTCATGCCCCCAGTCTACGCAGTTGATTGCCAAAGGCAACTAGTTTCTCGGCGGGCGTACTCACGTTGCTGGCGTCAGCGCGCGACGGCCACCAGTGGCACCGTGACCCGAAACTCGGTGCCCTCGCCCTCACCGCTCGTCACCGACATCGTGCCGCCGTGCGCGAGCACGATCGCGCGAATAATGGTGAGCCCGAGACCGATGCCTGGCACTGCGTTTCTCGTTGCAGTAGAGGCGCGAAAGAATCGCGTGAAGAGCTTGTCTTGCTCGGCTTTTGGGATGCCGAGGCCAGTATCGCGCACCCAGATTTCCACGGCCCCGTCGAGCGGCCTCGCTCCGACGGTCACTTTGCCGCCGCTCGGCGTGAACTTGATGGCGTTCGAAAGCAGGTTGTCGACCGCCTGACCTATGCGCACCGGGTCGGCGGTCACGATGAGCGGCTCGTCCCCCAGCTTTTCGATAACCTCGACTTCGCCACGAACTGCGTTCGGTTGCGCCGAACGCACGGCGGCGGCGACACTCTCGTTGAGATCGAACTCGCGCAGAGCAAGCGGAAACGAGCCCGCCTCGACCTGCGCGGTGAAGAGCAGGTCGCCGACAAGTGCGAGCAGACGGTTCGCGTTGCGCTCGATGACGTCGACGAACTCCTGTTGGTCTTCGCTGAGCGGCTGCTCAGGGTCGTTCTGCAGCAGGTCGAGAAAACCGAGAATCGAGCTCAACGGCGTGCGCAGTTCGTGCGACACCATGCCGACGAATTCGTCTTTCATGCGGGCGACCTCGGCCGCACGGGTCTCGTCGGTGATGACGAGCAGGTAGCCGAGGTGTTTGCCGTCGCCATCACGACGCTGTGTCACGGTGACTCGTGCCGGCACAGTCACTCCAGTTGCGGTGTTTACCTCGAGATTCGTTTCGAAGGTCGACGTCGCGTCGGTCGCCGCAAACAGCGCACGAATACCTTCGGGCAGCGACTCCGACCCAGCCAGTTCGCAATCGGCGGGGCGATCGCTTGCGAGCGTCTCGAGCACAGACTGGGGAAAGAAGCGCTCGATCGTGACAGTATCGAGCGCCTGTTGCACGGTAAGGCCGAAGAGATTCTCGGCTCCCGGTGTCCACGCCTGCACCTTGCCTGCGGTGTCGGTCGCGAAGATCGCCTGCGCCGTAATCGACGACCACAGGCTTTCGAACGATTCGAGCAGTGCTCGATATTCTTTGCGACTCTCGTTGAGTCGCTGGATCATCTGCTCGTTCTGCTTGATCGCTTGTGTGCGCTCATCGAGCAACTGTTCGGCTTGTTCAGTGCGGCGGCGCTGCTGACGCGAGAGCTCGTTGATCACTGCGGCGACCACCGCGAACACGAGCGGCGCAACGATGGCGCGCACCCATTCGACTGAACTCGTCGGCGGGTCGGTGAAGAACTGGATCGAGTAGTTGAACGACGAGAGCACCGCGACGAAGACGACGTAGCGAATGCCTGGTGCCGCCGCGAGCCACACGACGGGAATCAGCAGCAGCGATCCGAAGAGCGATGAGGTACCGCCAGTTCCGGTTCGGAACAGACCGAACGCGATAATATCTGCCATCGGAATGAGCATCACGATGAAGCCCTCGTAGCGGCCTCGCGAACTCAGCCATGCGGCGTAGAGCGTTGCGAAGAAGACCAGCAGCACTCCCATGCTCACCAGCCAGTGGCTGCTGATCTGCATCTCAGAGACCGAAAGTGTGAGCCCCCAAGCGATCAACATCGCCGCAAGCGACGGCATCTGCTTCAGTAGAGGGCTAGGCCTCCCGAAGAGGCGTTGCAGCCTCGACTCATCGGTCACGCCGCGACCCGCTCGATCGCAGCGTGCAGCGACGCGCCGGTTACAGGTTTTGGCAGCGCTGCATCTGACTCGGGGTAGCCCTCGGCGTCGAGCACCGAGCTGATGACAATCGCGCAATCGGGAAACCTGCCCCGCACAAGCCGGGCGCATTCGGCACCTGAGACACCGGGTAGCAGCAGATCGACGATCGCTACGCTGGGCGAGATGGTGTCGAACGCGGCGATCGCGGCTTCGGCGCTAATCGCCGCAAACACCGAAAACCCCTCGCGCTCGAGCATGCGTTGCAACAGCATGAGCTGGTCTTGGCTGTCTTCCACGACCAACGCGAGCCGCGCCTTACGCTCGCCCAGCTGCTCGTCCATGCGGATCCCTTCGCCCTCTCGCCGCAGCGACAACTGTGTCGTCCTGACCGGCGTTTGCCCGTGGCATATGTGTTAACAGTAGCGCCCGCACGTTGCAGACGGTACTTATTTGTAACGTTGGATCACGGCTACGCCATGCCGAGTTGCTGCCTGCGGCGAACCGCAAACGCACCGATCCACTCGACCATGAGCCAGATCCAGCCGACAACCCATGCGATTGCCGCTATGTATGCGAGCACGGTCGTGAGGCCGTCGGTTGCCGCGTGCACCGCCTCGCCGTTCTCGCCGTAGACCCCGAGCCAGACCTGCAGGGTAGACCCCCACCCGGTGTCGCCGCCGTCTGGCATCGTGATGCCGAGCACAAGCGCGCCCGCGAGGCTCACCCAGGCTGCGATCGTCGCACGCCTCGACCGCGCGGCATCGAACAGGCCTTTCTTTGAGAGAAAGCCCTGCGCCGCAATGATGACCTGCAGCACGTAGCCGATCGCCATGACGAAGATCGGGCCAAAGATGATGAACACCATCATCCACCCGAACGAGAAGGTCTTCAGCAGCAGCGCGACGAGCGGCAGCACGATGAGCGCTATGCCGGTGATGCGCGCCGAAGTCGGGGGGTGAGTGTGCATGCGTTCATTCTGGCAGTGTCCTGGCACTCGAACGAAACGGCAGGCCGAACGTCACCCCAACTTGCTCGCCCGCGAGACCACCGCGTCGAGCACCGCCCCAAGCTCTTTGACGTGACGCTCGTTGGGAGCGAAACCGCCGTTCTTGTCGAACTCGGTAAATGTCGACATCGCGACCTGGGGCGCGACGTCGACCATGCCGAATGTCGCGACGATCTGGCGCCACTGCTCGACAGCTCGCGCCCCGCTCACCGAACCGTACGACACAAAGCCGACCGCCTTGTTCGCCCACTCGGGCCCAATCGAGTCATAGGCGTTCTTGAACGCCCCGGGAACGCCGTGGTTGTATTCGGCGGTTACGAATACGAAGGCGTCGCAGAGGTCAATGTCTCGGCCCCAGCGCGTGCGGGCCTCGGAGTCGTATTGCCGGTTCGCTCCGCCTGGCACCGTGGCGTCGGTGAGCAACGGCAGTTCGTAATCGGCGAGTTCGAGCAGTACGTATTGCGCGTCGTCTCTGTCTGCTGCGATGTCGGCGACCCACCTGCCGACCTTGCTGCCTTTGCGGCCCTCGCGGATCGACCCCACGATGATGCCGACCTGCAGTTCGCCTGTTGCATTCTCAGCCATGAGCGGCTCCCTTCGCTTCTGCGCCGAGCGGCGCGCTGGTGTCATTTCAGCTTGACACTCGCGGCTGGGGTTGCCAAGGGGTTGCGAGGCTCAGCCTCGCTTTGGCACCATGGCTTCGGCAGATTGCGGATCGCCGTCGCCCCACGGCGTGATCGCGAGTCGGCGCACGCTCTCTGCCGGGGCGCCGTGCTCGTGCTCGTAGCTCGCGAGCGATTCGGGGCTGTCGTGGGTGACTCGCAGGTACTTGCCAGACCACGAGTCGAGCTCGCCGCGGTGAATCGCAAGCACGAGGTCTGTGGTCAGCTCGACCGGTGTGAACTCTTTGCGCCCCTGGTGCAGCTCCATCGACCCGGTCATGTCAGTGCGCACCGTGCCGGGCGCGACGGCGAAGGCGCGCAGACCTAGGGCGTAGCCGGCCTCGTGCAGGTGCCCGGCGATGCGAATCACCCCGGCCTTGCTTGAGGTATAGGCCGAGGCCTTCGCCCAGTCTTTGGCACCAGCACCCGAGGCGAGCTCGACGACGCGGCAGTACTGTGCGTTCGCGGCGTTCACCGCGTCGAGCATGTGCGGAATTACCGCGCGCGACACGTTGAACGAGCCGACGAGGTTTGTCTCGATGATCGCGCGCCACTCGGCAGGTTCGGCCTCCCAGAGCGCGACCTCGCGGTCGATGCGCCCCGCGGCGTTCACGAGCAATCCGACGGGCGCGCCGAGCACGCTGAGCTCGTCTGCGAGAGCCGATGCGGCCGCCATCGTCGCCTCGGCATCGGTAACGTCAACTGCGCGGAAGATCGCATGGCCTCCGTCCGCGATGACCTCTGCCGCGACGGCCTGCAACTTGGCCTCGTCGCGCGCGATCAGACCAACGGGTGAGCCTGCGGCGGCGAGCGAGAGGGCAAGCGCCCTACCGATCCCTCTCGATGCACCGGTGACGATTGCTGCCCGAATCTCGCTCATGCGACCAGCCTAGCCATGCCTCATCGGTGCATGGCGCGCGCCGGGCGTACACTGGCGGCATGGCCAGGTTGCTCGTTGTGCACCACTCCCCGACGCTGCCCACCCGCGGCATTGCGGACGCAGTGCTGGCTGGCGCGCGGCTCGACGAGATCGAGGGCGTCGAGGTCATCGAGCGCGCGGCCCTCGAGGCGACGGTCGACGACGTGCTCGGCGCAGATGGCTATATTCTCGGCACGACCGCGAACTTCGGCTACATCTCTGGCGCGCTCAAGCACTTCTTCGACACGACGTTCAACGCCACGCATGAGGCGACGAAGAAGCGGCCCTTCTCGTATTGGATTCATGGGGGCTACGACACGACCGGCGCTGAAATCGCAATGAAGTCGATCACGACCGGCTATGGCTGGTCGCTCGTCACCGAGCCCCTGATCTTCACCGGCGAGGTCGACGATCAGTACGTGCAGCAGGCGGCCGAGCTGGGCTCGACGGTCGCCGCGACGCTCATGGAGTAGCTGGCCACGTCTCGGTCTGACTCGGATCGGCTGCTGCGACCTTACCCCTCGCATGCGCAAGAATTGACGCATGACCTCACTGCACGATAGAGCCTGGGCGCTGCAGGACCGCCTCGCCACGGTGGTTCGCAAGCTGCCGTGGTGGCTTGTCACCGTTCTTGGTTTCGTCTCGCTCGGCGCGGGCCTCGTGTTGCTGGCACCGCAGGGCGACGTCGAGCTGCGGTTGCGCTTCATGGTCGGCCTCGGTTTTGCGCTCTCGGGAGTCGACGATCTGGTCTCGGGCCTCAGAAGCGAGCGGCGCGGCCGGGGCTGGCTGCGCGTCGCCACCGGCTGCCTTGCACTCGCGGGTGGTCTGGTGGTGCTCTCGGGGGTCGTTTCGCACGAGGGCCTCATCTCGCTCGCAGCGCTCATCTATCTCTCGAGCGGGGCTGCGAGGATCGCGGCGGTCGTGCGGCGCGACTCCGAGCGGCCGCGGGCCGAACTCGTCTTCGGGCTGCTCGACGTGACGCTTGCGCTGGCGTGCGCGTTTCTGCCCGCGCTCGGCGAGATTGCGCTTACGATCGTGCTCGGCCTGCGTAGCGTGCTCGTCGGCATCAGGATCGTGCTGCTCTCAACCACGCAGCTGCGGCACGCACAGCGCGCCGAACGCGAGCCGCAGGTCACTCTGCCCGAAATTGCGCCCCAGCCTCGCGAAGCAGGCGAATAGCCTTCGGGCCGAGGCCGTGCAGTTCGAGTAGCTCCCGTTCGGTGTGCCCCGTCAGCTGGCTCATCGCCGTCACGCCAATGCCTGCGAGCGCCCTCGTCGCGGGCCCGCCGATCTTGGGCAGCTCTTCGCCCACGGTCTGTACCCGGTAGGCGATGACCCGCTCGATGAGCTCGACAGGCAGTGATTCTGTGAGCGGAAACTGCACCGATCCCTTGCCCTGCTTGTAGCGCGCGAACTCATCTGCGAAGGCCTCGTGCCCGTTTGGAGTCGCGTAGAGACCCACGTGGTTCTTGAACCCGCCGAAGTAGACAAGCGGGTGCCCGTGCAGCTTGTAGCCGATGAGTCCATAGTTGATGCCCTCGACCGCGTCCGGGCACTGCTCGCGCACCATAGATCGCATCTGCTGCAGGCGGTTCACGGCCTCGCCTGGCAGGTCGCTGAGGTAGGCATCGATGTCTTCACTCATGCAGCCAGCCTATGCAAGATCGGCGAGTTGGTCACGGGTGCGATGATCCTCGTGCCGAGGACAAGCGCTAAGCCCGGTCGACCAGTTCGTGCTCGCCGACATGGCGCGCGCAACTCGCGCAGCAGAAGATGGCACCGTCGGTCTCGACACCGTGGCCGAGAATGCGGCAGCCGCAGTGGTGGCACGCGGGCGCCATCAGGTGCGCGGCACACTCGAAGCTGTCGAAGGTGCCGACCTGGTCGCCCCAGTGCACCGTGAATGTTTTGTCGTACTCGTTGCCGCAGGTGTCGCAAGTCTTCAATTCGGCCTGGCTGGTAGTCATCGTTTCTTCCTTACTGTTGATTCTTCGGGTTTTGCATTGTGAGGTGCGAGAGCCGCCTTGTCAGGAAGCGCCACTGAGCGTGGCGGTCACCGCGGCCGCTTCAATGTAGGCGCAGATCCAGACGCCGATGAGCGATACCGCCGCCATGGTGAGCAGACAAGCAGCGAGCAAACGCAACCGTTTCACGCCCGCGCCGACGACGAGGCGCACGAGCACCATTGCGCCGTAGAGCACGATGGCGATGGCCCCGCCGGTGATTGCGAGCGGCGTGGAGGCTCCGCTGCCGCCAGCCATCACGACCCCAAACGAGAAGAGGCTGGCCAGCAGAAAGAGCGCGCCCATCACCAGCCAGATGGTGCCGGTCGAGCGTCGCAGCGACGGCTGGTTCAGCACTTTCGTCGGGTCGAGACCGGGTTCGGTTGGGTTCATGGGTCACCTCCTGATGTGCGTCGATACCTCAGTTCTACGCGCGCCGCCGCGGTGCCACTACCCCCTGGCCAGGGCAGCGACTCTGCCCTACCATGCAATGTCATTGCACATTCGTAACCGGCGCCGCAAGGGCCTGCCCCGCGCCCATCTGGCCCAATACGCTCGGCGGCATGAAGACAATGTTCTGGCTGTGGATGGGCATCGTGGTGGTCGGTCTCGCCGCGATGTTCACGCTTGTGGCGATGGGCAGGTGAGCAATGAAGCTCAAGGATCACGCCCTGTCTCTCGCGTTCGCCGCCGCGTTTGTGGTGTGTCTGTTCGGCCAATCGCTCGCCGGGCTCGCGGCGTTCAACGAAGACCAGCTCGCGCACGGCGGGGCGCCGCTCGACTGGATCAGCTTCGTCACCTCATCCGCGTTTGTCGTCGACGTCGCCGAGAACTGGCAGTCGGAGTATCTGCAGTTCTTTCTCTTCATTCTTGGGACCGTGTGGCTCGTGCAGCGGGGGTCACCCGAGTCGAAGAAGCCGGGCGACGAGGGCCCCGGTGACGACGAGTCGCAGCTCGTCGGGGACCACGCGAGGCCCAACTCCCCCGCGTGGGCCAGGGCAGGCGGCTTTCGGCTCTGGGTCTACAGCAACTCGCTGCTCATCACCATGGGCACGATCTTTCTGCTGTCGTGGCTGGTGCAGGGCCTCGCGGGCACCGTCGTCTATAACGCCGAGCAGGCCGAGCACGGGCAGCCGGCGGTCACCGTCGGCGGGTACCTCATGTCGGCCGACTTCTGGAACCGCACGCTGCAGAACTGGCAATCCGAGTTGCTCGCGGTCGGCTCGATGGTCGCGTTCGCGATTTTCTTGAGGCAACGAGGATCGGCCGAGTCGAAACCGGTCGGCGCCCCGCACGCGGTGTCTGCAATGGAGGCCGAGTGATCCCGCGCGCTACATATGTCTCAGCCACGTCGCTGCACGAGGTGGCGAACCAACTCCCCCGGAAAGGAAGATCATGAACCAGCAATCTGAACACCGAGCCCAGCCTGAGCACGACGCCCGGCACGACCCCGCACACCCCACGGCCACCGCCCCCGAGTCGGTCGAGCATTCGGTCTATGAGGAGGCGGAGTACGCGGGCAAGCAGGGGCCTGACGCGAATGACGCGCCCGAGGCCGCGAAGAAGAGTGAGGGCAAGGGGGTCGGCTCTGATCCCGCGCCCGATCTCGACGGCGAGCCGGGGTCTGATCTCGACCCCGACGAAAGCGCAGACGTGATGGAGACGAGCGAAGAAGCGCACCGCATCAAAGAAACGCGAGATGACCAGCGCGAAGACGGAGGAATAATCTCGCTCGATCCTGGCGACTGATCGGGGGTTTCTCCGATACCCTGCACTTAGGCGGGGGCGCTTGGTTTGCGGTGAGCCGGCGCGCTGCGGGGATGGAGGGGAAATGCGCGAGCTCATATTGGCGCGACACGCGAAGTCTGACTGGGGCGACGCTCGGCTCGCCGATCACGATCGCCCACTGAACGCGCGCGGCCTGCGCGACGCACCCCGCATGGCCCGTCATCTCGCGGCCGACGGGGTGATGGTCGAGCGCATTCTGGCCAGCACCGCGCTGCGCGCGCGCAGCACGGCAGAGGTGTACGGCGCACAGCTCGGGGTCGCGGTCGAACTCGATGCCGAGCTGTATCTGGCTCCCGCGCAGACACTGCTGCGCAAGGCCGCGGCGTCTGGCGCCACGTCGGTCATGATCGTCGCGCACGACCCGGGCATCTCCGATCTCGCTTCTCTGCTTTCGAACGACAGCATTCTGCATATGCCGACGTGCGCGGTGGCGCGGTTCGTGTGGAGCGTCGACAGCTGGGGCGACGCGATCACCCACTCGGTCGACGAGTGGAGCTTTGCGGCGCCGAAGTTGCTTGCGTAGCGAGGTACGCTGAGCGAATGGCGATTCTGATTGATCCGCCCGCGTGGCCTGCGCACGGCACGCTGTGGAGCCACCTCGTGTCTGACAGCGACTATGACGAGCTGCACGCCTTCGCCGCGCGGCTGGGCGCGCCCAGGCGCGGCTTCGATCTCGATCACTACGACGTTCCCGCGTCGCTGCACGCTCGCGCGGTTGCGCTCGGTGCGCGCGAGGTGACCGCGAAAGACGTGGTGTTTTCGCTGCGCGCGGCCGGGCTGCGGGTGCGCGGGGTCGAGCGCGATGCTGCGCGACCCGTTCGGCGGCGGCAGTATCTTGTGGCGGAGTGGGCGCTGTTGGGTGATGCGGTTGGGGTCGCTTCTCGCGCCTCGGGTTCTTCCGTTGCTTCTGATTTCGACGCCTGGCACGATCTCGGCGACTCGCTTATCGCGAGATGGAACGAGGATCACCGCCGCTACCACGACGAGCGGCACCTCGAAGATGTGCTGCTCGCACTGAACCACCTCGAGGTGCGCGGTGAGCACATCGAGGTCGAGACGCTGCTGGCGGCATGGTTTCACGACGCGATCTATCTCGGCGCCGCTGACGGTGCGGACGAGCGCGACTCGGCGGGCCTCGCGGTCGCTTCGCTGGGCGCGCTCGACCTGGACCCCGGCCTCACCCAGCGGATTGGCGATCTCATTGTCGCGACCACACCGGGGGTCGACGTTGGTGATACTGCTCCCCCGCTTGCGCACCTGCTCGATGCCGATCTCTCGATCTTCGCTTCGTCGCCGTCGCGCTACGCGGAATATGCGGCCGCTGTGCGCGAGGAGTATGCGCACGCGTCTGATGCAGACTTTGCGGCGGGACGATCGCGGATTCTTTCAGCGTACTTGGCGCAGCCAGCGATCTATCGAACCGGCGCGGCGTCTGAGTTGTGGGAGGTTCGGGCGCGGGCGAACATATCGCAGGAAACACTGCGTTTGCAGCTTTTCCGGCCATGACCTCAGGCCGCAGGTGTATATCGCAACGTCAACGGAGGTTATGGGATTGAGAGATTGACGTTACTGCTGTCCATATCGCCTAATCCTTCGAGTCGTCTTTGCGACCTTGGTTGTTCGGGGTTCTAGTAGGGAAGCAAAGGTCGGGGTGTTCTCCTCCTATGCAGAACAATTGCAACAGGGGTGGCGACTCCTGCGGGAAGTACCCGTGTCGCCAAGAGGCGTGGATTTGCAACAATCTCCACCGTCTTTCCCGCGTATCATTCCTGAGCGACTTGCTGAAACAATCGCGGACCACGAGGCTGGACAGTCAGCCTACGGGCTTGCCGATAAGGGTGGCCACGATCGCGACACCATTATGAAACACCTCGTCGGGGCCGGAGTCCGCTCACGAGTCGCAGTGCCGACCGATGACGAGATCTACCGGTGGCAGGAGCTACGCACAGGGGTCTTGGCTTTAAAGCCATCGCCAGGCGAGTGGGGCGGAATCACAAGACGGTAAGGAAGTATCTCGGCGGTTATTCTGGGCGGCACAGTGAGGATATCTGTCGAGATGCACACGGCAGCCGGGCCTAAGTATGGCCACTACTTGGTAGTGACAAGCAAAAACACAACAGACTGAGTAGGACCTACAGGCATATTAGGTCATCTTGCCTGGGTCATTCCTTCTTCTGCATATGCAAGAAGAACCTCGTGCGGGGTACGCACTTCATCCCATCGCCCAGTTACCCCCGCCGGGCGGCTTCGTCGGGCAGCAGTAGTCAGAACTAGTTCTTGTTTGGCGCGAGAGATCGACACGAAGAATTCAGCTTTCTTCTCTGCTTCGTCACCCCAAAATAGCTGTCTCTCGACACCGAGTATGACAACTTTCTCAAACTCAAGGCCTTTACACTTGTGCACCGTTAGTATACGAATTGCGTCTTCTTCCGAGAGGCGGTTTAGCGCAGCTACTGGATCAGCGTCAACCTCAAGTTCTCGCCGGAAAGCATCGAGCCCTTGGTCGATTACATCATCGAGTCGACTTCCTTGCTGGTATGAAGGAGACAGTGCCTTCAATGCAGGTCTTGACACAAATTTTAGGAACTTTGTAACCAAGGGAATCCACGAGTCAAGATTGGCGCGATCAAAATCTTGGGACCGAATAGCTGAACGGTCTTCGGTAAGCAGCCTCCTCAATTTGCTATCCGTCACACTGTCAGATTCTTCGAGACCTCCTCGGGTGACAACTCGAACGAGCTCTCCGTAGGCGCTTGGACGCTGCTCATCTGCGATCACACGCAGATAATTGAAGAGGAGAGATGTCGCAGGTTCTGCGGTGAGGTCCTGAGCCGACTGCTCATTCCGAAAAGGAATGCCGCGCTCAGATAGTTCATATCCAAGGTCCACCGCCACAAGGTGTGGAGTTTGCCTCACAAGTACCGTGATTTCGCTAGGAGGCACCCCTTCGCCGAGCCATTGCTCAATAAGATTCGCTACCCCCTTAGCTTCAGCCCGATCAGTTGGGTATCGGAGCACTTGGATGCTGCCCTCATCACCTGCGAGGTCTGAATCCGAACTAGCGGCGGAAGGTTCCATATCGAGAATCATGCGGTTCTGCATCCGACGAAGCCGCGGCTTGGAACGGAAGTTTTGATAAAGGTTAAGCTCACGCGCATCAAAATCCGAGGCAAAAGAGCCCATGATTCCTTCTAGCGCCCCCGCAAACACCATGATGCGCTGTTTGGTGTCACCCACGCCAGTCAGAATTGCGTTGGTGTCCTCGAAAGCCTGTCTCAAGAATTCATACTGTGGGCCGGTTGCATCTTGGAACTCGTCCATAAAGATATGGCTGTAGGTTTGCCGGAGAGCGCCGCGTGCAAATGGGTTAGCTTCAAGTATTTCCAACGCCAATGGCACCAGGTCTTCAAACCTGATCTGTTCTCCCAGAACCCGATCTGTTGCATGTAAGCGGTAGTCAGGCAGGAGTGCGCTCGCTCCTGTCAATGCTGGACGGTAGTTATCTACCAAGCGCTTTGCAAACGCATGGAAAGTGAAACTGTCGAATCGAGCGGCAAACAGCGATCCAGATCGTTCGCGGACTCGCGACTGAAGATTTCTCGCGGCATCAACCTTGAAAGATATCGCGAGGATTCGTCGCGGGTACATTGAAGCACCGGTTCGGAACAGGTAGTCAGCACGCTGCGCAAGAAGTTCGGTTTTACCCGCACCAGGGCCTGCAGTTATAACAACATTTTTCTCTAACTCACGAACTGCTTCGAGCGCGTTTGGCTCTAACCGCACACCTCCAACGGGTGCCCATTCATCTACTCTGATCACTCTGAGAGCGCCTCAAGCTGGGCCTTTACATCGGACACAAGCCGACTCAATACCCCTGGAATGCAAATGTCTAGGTCAAAGTCATCAAGCTGAGACAATGCTTCAGTATGCTCAACAGGCTTGCTTCCAAGGTTGAACTTCTTATGGTAATTATCAAAAAGCGCGAGCACGTCATCATCGAGGCGATTCTCATTTGCATGATTCTTTCCAAGTACTGCTTCAATACCCGACGCATCAGGAGCGCCAGTCTCAGACACTCCGTAGGCCTCAGGGAAAGCCTTCATCATCATCATGTCCAGATCAATCGGATGAGAGAAGTAGACGTGTTGGCGCTCAAGACCTGGAATAGGGCCGACCGTCGGTGGTTCCCAGGCCGGATCTTCAAGGCTCGGGAAGTCGCGGTCATCATTCCATTTGGGCAAGTTCGAGATTTGTGATTCTGGGTACCTATCAGGGATGAGCTTGTTGATTTGCCGAAGAGCGTTTCGAACTCGTCCCCAGCCACCCTGATGTCGCCCCTCGTCAAGATCGAGAAGAGTCACGTATGGGATCTCGAGCTCCTCTAGGAGACGCCAGAAGTGATTGACATGGCGACCGCCCAGCGGAACAACGGACACGGACGCGTCATCTTCCGCTACTCCTGCTGCGGCAAGGATCCGGGGAAGGACAATCTGCTCGCTGTCGCCCTCACCAAGAACAACAAGCCGCGAGAAATAGAGCTCTGGATATGCGAGTACTGCCTCTCGCACATACTTCGCGGCGTCTGACCCATCGGGCGGCAGAACGATACGGCGAACTTGAGACTGTCGTTCTGAATCAAGCCGCAGGAAACAAACGTGCTCCGGATCCACACGTCGAAGCAGTGAAGGCGAATGAGTGGCAATGACCGCCTGAATATCGTTGTTCTTCGCCGCTTCGCGAAGCTGTCGCACAATGCGACCTAGGTACTGCGGGGAAAGGCTGTTCTCTGGCTCCTCAAGTGCAATCACGGTATGGACAGGTGGCCTCATGCGATGCACATCGAATGCAGTCTCCTCGCCACTTAGGACGCGTCGAGACAACGCCTGCCAAGAAAGCACCATTGAAATGTAGAGCAGTGATTTCTGCCCATCAGAGAGCCTTTCAAATGGTGCAGGTGAACCATCGTGTGATGGTGTGAATGAGACAGTAAGTTGACGCAGTACTCCTTCTAAATCTCCTCGGCCAAACGCAATCGTCGGGTTCTTGAAGAACTCACCGCTATGGAGACCGCTCCATTGCTTTGTAAGTTGAACGCCCAGCCCCTTAACCGCGTCATTATCAGTCAAGGAATCCGTCACCTGCTGCGAGAGATTGCCAAGAGTTTCTCTCTCGTCGGTCCAATCTGCGGCCCGGAGCGTTCGTCCAATTAATGATGAAGTTGTAAATGAGATGTGATCAGCAGGGTCTCTCCGGGCAGGAAGATAGTGCACTTCGATGCTTGCCCGGTCAAAACGTGACATGTCTGAAGTGGACGTAGGTTCGCCGAATTCATCGGCTTCAAGGACGTACTGAATCTTTTCGTCAATTACACCGTCTGGTGCGAGGACAGCTGTCAGCCGAACCCGAATACTGGGAATCCCATCCTCAGTGTCGATACGCATGTGCGCGAAGTTCGCAGGAACGCTCGGGTTCTGCCCTTCATCACCAGCCTCGGGCACTTCAATGAGTGCTTCAATCCACAGCTCGGGGCTGCTGGCGTGAGCTTCCGTCGCACTTTGTGAATTGGGCACATGGAAATCACTCAAATGAACTTTGCGCTGAGCTGGGAGCGGGCTAAAGAGCCGGGACAGCGCTTCCAATACTGCGGTCTTTCCAGCGCCGTTAGGCCCAAGAACATAGGAAAGATTCGTTAGCTCGATTGTTGTCGGCGCCGGCCCAAATGATTGAAAGCCTGAGAGCCGCAGTTTGGTGATTTGCATCCTGTGCCTTACTCCTTGACGCCCGTGAATACCGCGAAAAGCGCAGCTACCTTTAACTCGCGTTCTGGGTCTTCGGGGTGCCCAAGAGCATAGTTGCGGCGGAGGTGCGGATCCGTGGAGGCCTTTCCTGCCCGTTTGAATGCGGTGTGCGCACGAATCGCTTTATCAGCTTTCTCAATGACAGCCGACGCATCCTTCTGCTTAATGAATACGATAAGTGCGGCCTTTTCGTCACGCCACGGCAGGTATCCCAAGAGCTGATCGATAGCCTCGCCGAATGCTTTCTCGCCCTTCCACCATTTGCATTCGCCAACGAAAACATGGCGATCCTCGACTCGTACTAATAGATCAGTTTTGCCGTTCTTGACGAAGGTCTCACCGGTGGCGTTACCTTCAAAGGTTCCATTCAGCTGCACAAGGATTTGATCTCGAATAGCTTCTTCGTCTTTGCCTGCAACTACTGATGGGGTGCGCTCCATCGCCAAGATTGTCGATCTGACCACACTTATGGCATCTTCGTATTGAGCTTCTGTAAGCGCAGGTTCATCTTTATATGGAGCACGACTCGGTGGAGAAGAAGTTCGAGCTGCACCAATTTGCTTTCGAACTACTGGAACAGGGATTGGCGCATCACTTCGCTTTTTCAGCGGAAAGCCAAGTGCACCTGCCATATCTCGACGATTCTGAAGTTGAACTTTTCGTCGTTCAACTGCTGGCCGGATCTGCCTGTCTAGACTCGCGTTATATGAGGTCACGTCACGAACAGCATGATTCGCGTTCGTTCGCACTCGACCAATCTCTTCTTCGAGGGCTTTGCGAGCTGCGGCTGCGTTCATCTGACCACTCGCATCTACCCTTGTGCGAACAGTCAAAGTATGATTTCGAGCATCTACGTCAGCTTCAATCCTGACGAAAGCGAGGCTGGTTGAAGGCTTGTAGTGGAGCAAATCGGATGTCCCGAAAAATTCATACACTGCGTGTATGTCAAAAACCAGGCGGCGGACCGGGCGCCCGTAAAAGGGGTCCTGCATTTCCACAGACCTTTCCTGCACACCGCCGTCAATCGGCTCATCGCCAACAACAAGCGGCTCAAGGCATGCGCGAGCAACAAGCTCGGAAACCAAGTCATCAGTGGAGCGACGCAAGACCTCTTCTTCTCCGATGCGTTCAAGGTCGGAGATTACCTGTCGCACACGATTATGTGTGTAGTCGCTCAGGTAGCCACGGGTGTAGAGCTCAGTCATGCCCCTTCTCCCCTGAATTGGACTTGCGAATAGTTAAGGTTGTAATCCATTAATCGTCATTCCCGGTGCTCAGCCCGAAAAAGCGTTCAAAGAATTCCCCGAGCAACTGAATCACGCGTTGCTTCTTCGCGCTGTGGTTCTTGTCCTTCGAGAAGCGTGAAACTGGCGGGAGGACCTTCGTGATCGCGGTACCTGTGGTGCGGAGTGCGCCGTCGCGGAACGCCGCTTCTACGAACCGTGCAGTCTCCTCCGGTTTGAGATTCTCAGAGCCGATGATCTCCGCCAATTCCTTCTCGCGCTGCGCCGCAACGTAGGCACGCCATTCGGCCTCGATTTCGCCCTTCACCGATACAGAATCGACGAAGGTCTCGATGAGATCCTTCTTGTTTCGCAGTGACGGGCTCGAGTCGATCGCACGGCTAATGCCTGCTCGCAGTTCTTTGTCGTCGCCGTCACCGCGTTCTTCGCGGTATTTCTGCACGAGGAGCAGGATGTAGTCGACGTTGATCTCTACCTGTTTGATCAGCTCTATCTCAAATACCACATCCTCGATGATGCTTTCTTTCTCGCTCTGAGTCGCACGCTTGCGTTCGTTCCAGAGATCGAGGTAGGTGGACTGGTAGTCCTGCATGTCCCTGGCAGAGAGGATCTCGTCGTTCTCGAAATCATCAAACGAGGTGAGGATGTTGCGAAGCTTAAGGATCTCACCGTAGAGCTTCACGAACTCGACCTGAGCTTCTTCACCCACGATCAACGCCCCCGGCAGGTACTGCTGCATGAGCAGCGTGACCTTCTCGGCGTAGCTGTCAAAGTACTCACGGTATGGCTTCAAAAGCACAATGCCCGCGGCATCCTTATTGCCGAAGAGAGCGATCGCGTCGTTCGTGGCTGCTTCAAGATCGCGGAAGTTCACGATGTTGCCGTAGGTCTTCACCGAGTTCAGTATGCGATTCGTACGCGAGTACGCCTGAATCAGGCCGTGGCTGCGGAGGTTCTTATCCACCCACAGCGTATTGAGAGTGGTCGCATCGAAGCCGGTGAGGAACATGTTCACCACGATGACAAGATCGATCTCTCGCGTCTTGAGCTTCTGCGACAGATCCTTGTAGTAATTCTGGAAGCTATCTGAACTCGTATCGAAGCTCGTTCCAAACATGCGGTTGTAATCCGAGATCGCGGTCTCCAGGAAGCTGCGCGCATCGCCGGAGAGGGCGTCAGTCTCGAAGCCTTCCTCGTCGAGCAGCCCGTCCTCGCTGTCAGGGTTCGGAGCGTAGGAAAAGATTGTCGCGACCTTGAGCCGCTGATCCGGCAGCAGTGCCTCTTGCTGGTTCTTGAACTCTTGGTAGTAGGTGCGCGCCGCAGTAATGGAAGCGGTGGCGAAAATCGAGTTGAAGCCCTTCACGCGCCGCTCTCCGAGCGCGTAACCTTCTTGCCGTTTCGTCTTCTGGTCGAAGTGCTCAAGAATATAGTTCGTCACCTGAGACACACGTGCAGGGGCCAGGAGCGCACTCTCGGTGTCGATCGCGCTCACTTGCTTGTCGTCAGCGGTGCCGACCTTGATGGTGTTGACGTAGTCGATGCGGAACGGCAGCACGTTCTTGTCATTGATCGCGTCCACGATCGTGTACGTGTGCAGTTTGTCGCCGAACGCCTGCTCCGTGGTCTTCAGCTGCGGGTTGCCACCGCTGCCAGAGTTCTCGGCAAAGATCGGGGTACCGGTGAACCCGAACAGGTTGTACCGTTTGAACGCTTTCGTGATCGCGGAATGCATGTCCCCGAACTGGGAGCGGTGAGACTCATCAAAGATCAGCACCACATGCCCGGAATAGACGTCGTGGCCTTTGTTGCCGCTGATGAAGTTGGAGAGCTTTTGGATCGTCGTGATGATGATCTTCTTCGACGGATCTTCCAACTGACGCTTCAACACCGCAGTTGACGTATTCGAGTTCGCAGACCCCTTCTCGAAGCGGTCGTACTCTTTCATCGTCTGATAGTCGAGGTCTTTCCGGTCGACCACGAACAACACCTTGTCCACAGACGCCACACGAGAGGCCAGCTGCGCAGTCTTGAACGAGGTGAGTGTCTTGCCGGAGCCTGTGGTGTGCCAGACGTATCCGCCCGCGTCACGGGCGCCGAGGGTTTTGTAGTTCGTGGAGATGTCGATCTTCTGCAGGATTTTCTCGGTCGCCACGATCTGGTACGGCCGCATCACCAACAGCAACCGGTCACTCGTGAGCACGCAGTAGCGAGTGAGGATGTTCAGCAGGGTGTGCTTCGCAAAGAAGGTCTTCGAGAACGCCGTGAGGTCAAGGATCGGCTTGTTGCGTGCGTCTGCCCACCAGGAGGTGAACTCGAATGAGTTCGAAGTCTTCTTCGTGCGACGTGAACCGGTCTGGTCGGCGATGTGTTGACGGCGGGTGGTATTCGAGTAGTACTTCGTCTGAGTACCGTTCGAGATCACAAACAGTTGCACATACTCGAACAGGCCGGAGCCAGCCCAGAAGCTATCGCGCTGATACCTGTCGATCTGGTTGAACGCCTCGCGGATCGGCACCCCGCGCCGCTTCAATTCAACATGCACCATCGGGAGGCCGTTCACCAGGATAGTGACGTCGTATCGGTTTGAGAAGGATGCGTCACCCTCACCGCGGTCAACCGAGTACTGGTTAATCACCTGGAGCCGGTTGTTGTGAATATCACGCTTATCAAGAAGGGTGATATTCTTCGTCGAACCATCATCACGCGTTAGCAACTGCACGTGATCTTCTTGGATACGGACAGTTTTCTCGACAATCCCGTCGCCGGTTGAGGCGATGCGTTCGGTAAAGAACCGCTCCCATTCAGTATCCGAGAACCGGTAATCGTTCAGAGCTTCGAGCTGGGCACGCAAATTGGCGATGAGGTCGGTTTCGCTCGTAATGTACACGCGCTCATAGGCTTGCGACTCGAGCTGACGAATGAACTCGTTCTCGAGCTGCGACTCCGACTGATAACTCGCCTGATCCCGAGGATCGAGTTCGTACTCGACGACAACGGTCGACTCCCCACCAAACGCGATCAGGTCATAGTTCACACGTGTGCCCGTCATGCTCGAACCTCCAGCACCTCAAAGGAAAGGAGCTTGTCACGGTAGATCTCGTACTGCGGGCGACGGGCAGCCAGCTCGGCAGGGAGACCACTGCTGAGGTCGTTCACTAGCGCGTCAAAATTATCAAGAATGTCTGCGATGCGACGTTGTTCTGTGAGATCGGGAACGTGTACTTTCAGGCTTTTCAAGAGCTTGCCGGTGACCAGTGGCTGTCCACCGCCTACGGCGTATTGGTTTAGATTCATGCGAGTCAGTTGGTGAAACGCGAACCTCATATCCCACGCTTCAGCAGGCGTGATTATCAACGTGTTATCGGAGACGTCATACTCTCCGGAGACTGCGTTCACGCGCCCAGCATTCGCACCAACTCGGGCTACAAGTAGCGAGTCGCCGGAGTAGGCTGTTTCATCCGTAGTTCCGATTTGTCCCGTCGATCCGTATACAGGGTATCTGCCTCCAACGACACGAGACTTATTTCGCCCTGAAGAGATGCCTGTCACAACATCACTCACAGAAAACACAGGTGCGTCTTCGCACTGCACAAGTTCTGCTCGGTAGTGCTCGTATTGCTGTTTGCGGGATTCCAGCTCCGCTTCCAGCTCCGCTTCCAGCTCCGCTTCCAGCTTACTGAACGTATCCAGCACCTCAACGATCGCACGCTGCACCTCAAGCGGCGGAACCGGGAACGGAAAGTCTGTAATCATTGGCTTCCGAATGGACGTGACGGTCGCGCTGACAGCCTTCTGCAGAATAAATCTCTTGAAATTTGCAGTGAAGTAGAAGTAGGCAAAGCGCGTGTTTACACGTTCGTCAGTGAAATGAATTCGGTAAGCACGTTGGTGAAGTGCATACTTCCCCTGGACGTAATGAAATATCTCGCCGATCCCCCCTTCTCCGGGGATGAGGATCGCCTCTTCATCGAATTCATATGAACCGATACGCATAACGTCCTTTGACCGAACGTAGAACGGGTATGCACCCCCTTCAACTGCATTCTTACGGTCGCTACTCCCGGTTCCTACCTGCGCCAATCGACCGACTTTTACGAATTCAACGCCGTAAGGACAGTGCTCCGCAATGAGCTCGTCGATGCGGGTCACTTCGTATCCTCCAGGTCAGCAACGATCGCATCAATCATTGTCCGCAGCTCTGACTGGCTCGCCACGATCTGCTCGATCCGCGCATTCAGCTCGGTGATGTCGATCACCTCGCGGGTATCTTCTGCCTCGACATACGAAGAGACAGCGATATTGAAGTTGTTCTCTGCGATCGCGCTGTTCGCTACTGTGGTCGCGAAGTGATCCTGATGCTCTCGGTTCTCGAGCGCCATAAGAATGTTCTGCAGGTTATCTGGCGAGAGCTTGTTCTTGTTCCCGCCACGCACGAACTCTGCCGACGCGTCAATGAACAGCACGTCGTTCGTCTTCTTTGATTTCTTGAGCACGATCACGCAGGTGCCGATCGTGGTGCCAAAGAACAGATCCGGCGGCAGTTGGATTACGGCCTCAACATAATTGTTGTCGATCAGGTATTTGCGGATCTTCTGCTCGGCACCGCCCCGATACAACACTCCAGGGAACTCAACGATCGCTGCGGTTCCGTCGGTGGCGAGCCAGTGCAGCATATGCATCGTGAATGCGAGGTCGGCTTTCGACTTCGGTGCAAGCACACCCGCTGGAGCAAAGCGCGGGTCGTTGATGAGGATCGGGTTTGCATCGCCATCCCATTTGATGGAGTAGGGAGGGTTCGAGACGATTGCTTCGAAAGGCTCCTCATCCCAGTGCGCAGGTTCGAGAAGTGTGTCTCCAAGAGCGATGTCGAACTTTTCGTAGTTCACATCGTGGAGGAACATGTTTATGCGAGCAAGGTTGTAGGTGGTGAGGTTGATTTCTTGGCCGTAGAAGCCGCCCACGTTTTCTTTGCCGAGCACTTTCGCGAACTTCAAGAGCAGTGATCCGGACCCTGCAGCAGGGTCGTACACCTTGTTTACGCGCTCCTTGCCCATCGTGGTTATGTAGGCGAGGAGTTCAGATACTTCCTGAGGCGTGTAGTACTCACCACCGGATTTACCCGCACTCGACGCGTACATCTGCATCAGGTACTCGTATGCGTCACCGAAGAGGTCAATCGAGTTGTCCTCGAAGCTTCCGAGCGGCAGGTCGCCGATCGCGTCGAGCAGCTTCACGAGCTTCTCGTTACGTTTCGCAACTGTGTTACCGAGCTTCGTGCTATTCACGTTCAGGTCGTCGAACAGACCTTTGAGATCGTCTTCGCTGTCGGTGCCGACAGCGGATCCCTCGATGTCTCGGAAGATTGATTCGAGTGTCTCGTTGAGGTTCTCGTTGCGCGCTGCTTTCTTGCGCACGTTCTCGAAGAGTTCCGAGGGCTTGATGAAGAAACCTTTTTCGGCAACGATTTCTTCGCGCGCATATTCTGCGTCTTCGTCTGAGAGGTGCGCGAAGTCAAAGTCAGGAGCACCCGCTTCACGCTCACCCTTATTGATGTAATTTGCGAGGTTTTCCGAAATGAATCGGTAGAACAGCATGCCGAGTACGTAGGACTTAAAGTCCCAGCCATCTACGGAGCCACGTAGGTCGTTTGCGACCTGCCAGATCGTCTTGTGCAGTTCAGCCCGTTGCGATTCTTTGGTAGCAGGTACCATGTCGACCTCCTTCTCATTCCTGGGCGAAATACCTCTCGCCCGTGCCTGCCATCACCGTACTAGAGACCCACGACATTCGGCTCGGCCGTCGGCCCCTGAAAGGGGTAATTCTTGGGGTAAGTGTTCACCGTCGGAACCTACGAGTTAACTTGCTGCGCGATTGTAAGGCCGCGCGCCGGCTCACGCTGTCAACACTATGCGACACCTGTCGATATGCTGACCCCATGGTGGTAATGATTCCTCCGATCCCTCGCGAAGGCGCGAATGGCTCCGAGAAGAAGGTGTTCACGGCACTTGAGGGGATGCAAGATCGCGATGACTGGGTGGTGATCCACTCACTGCAGGTTACGAGACACCACGCTGCCTTTGTGGGCGAAGCCGACTTCGTTGTGCTCGCGCCTGGTAAGGGCATCGCGATTATCGAGGCTAAGTCGCCAAGTTCGGCCCGCTACGAGAACGGTGACTGGTTTCTCGAGAATGTTCCGAATCCGACGAAGGATCCTCTGCAACAACTCGATGGAGTACGCCGCAGCTTGCGCGGCTATCTCAAAGAACTAGGTTTGCTCACTGGCAACGAGCCGATCGCACGCCTCGTGTGGTTCACCTCGCTCAGTCGCCATCAGTCCGAGAACGCGAGTCGCGGTGATATGCAGCTCTTCGAGTGGGAGCTCGGATGGAACGACGACCTCTCCAAACCGACTTGGCTGCTCGATCACCTCTTCGAAGAATACGATGCGTGGTATTCAAAGGTCGACGGAGTTGAGCATGATCCTCAAGCCTTCACAAGCGAACGCGTCGAAGAGACTAAGCACGCGCTGCTCGGCAACTTTCACGTCAGCGAGTCTGTCTCCGATCGTATGCGTGAGCGCCAAGTCGCCGAAGCTACCGTGCTCGCCGAACAAGAAGTCATACTCGAACTCGTCGAACGAAACACGCACGTCTACCTCGACGGCCCGGCAGGTACCGGCAAGAGCCACCTGATCGTGCAAGCCGCGCGCCGCAACAACCGCGCTGGACTTCGCACGCTCGTCACATGCTGGAACTTGCTCATGGCGGGTGAATTCGAAGCCCAAGTTGGCGAACTGCCAAATGTCGATGCGCTCAGCCTCAACGGACTGATGCTTGGTGCCGCTGGACTCGACGCGAACCCCGACCGTGCCGAGCATACGTGGTATACAGAGACACTGCCGCGGCGCGCGCTTGATGGGCTGAAGTGCAGGCCCGCGAGCACCAAGTACGACGCCATTCTCATCGACGAGTTTCAAGACATCGCGGGCTATCCGGTGATGCTCGAGATCTTCGAGGCGCTTTCCGCGAAAGCCTCGCTACAGAAGACCTCGCTGCTGATCGCGGGCGATGCTCGCCAGCAGATAATGGTGAGATTCGAAGACCAGACCATTTGAAATCGCAAAGATATGGTTGCCCGGGCTCGTAAACGTCCGCGTCGCCCGCAACTGCCGTAACGTGCGCGCGATCACCGCCGGCGCCCAGTCGCTCATGCCTCAACAGCCGCTCGGATTCACCGGTCACCGGATGCCAGAGGGCGTGCCAGGCGGTTTTGCTGTGCGCGATGCAAGTAAAGATGAGACCGACGCGCTTTCGACTGCCCTGCGCGAGCTACTGAAAGAGTACTCACCCGAGCAGATCGTCGTGCTAAGCCCGTTTGCCGCGACCAATTCACTGGTTGGTCGTTTCTTCGCTCGCAACGAACGCACCCGCAGCGAGCGCTGGCTACGCAAGCAACTCGAGAGCGAGGCGGGAAGCGGGCGCATCCGATGGCGGTCGATCTTCAAATTCAAGGGCCTCGACGCCGATGCAGTGGTGTTGACAGACATCGGCAACAAAGCGAAGAGCTTCGCCACCGAGAACGGGCTGAGCTTTTCAGACCTGCTCTACGTCGGGCTCACGCGGGCGAAGTATCGCTGCGTTGTGCTGACGACGTGAGGGCCGGTATGAAGTCAGTCGCGGTTACCCGCGACTGCCAACACTCTCTGACTAACTTCTTCGGTCGACAGTCAGCTCGCTCAACTCTGCAAACCCACCGTCGACCTCAAGCACCCAGAAATCCTGCCCACTCATACTTGTGACCCCGAGGTGGCGAGCCGCTTCATCGAGAGAATCAAATTCATGCTCCCCATCGATCAAAATTGTGCCGTCATCGGTAACAACTGCGTCTATCTCGGTCTCAGGATCTGCCGAGTCAAGCAAGTCACCGGGAATCAACAACCCCTGGGCAAGCAGTTGATCGAGTGAGATTTCATCATCCGCAACGACCTCGACAAGCCATTGACCTGTGTTGTCTTCCGCGTGCTTATCGATCTGAGAAAATCCGTCTCGGACGACTTTTGCGAGTAGCGCCCGACGCTTTCCTAAAAATTCCTCGTAGTCGAGTTCTTGCCAGTGGGCGGGTAGCCCATGCCAGTAAAGCTGTTTCTCAAGCCACGCCTGGTCCCCGCCTTGCCTCGCAAGCATCTCGGACCAGTACTCGGCAGGCGCCCGGTCGGAAATTATCTGATTTGTCTTCCAATCGGTCGGTGCAAAGTTGGCTGCCTGATTGATGCGCTTCGTATCGGTAGTGTTCAACACCTTTTCTTGGTAAGCGCGCGGAAATAGGTGGTGGCCTTCCATACCTTTGGCCGCAGGCTGTGATGGATCCATCCAGTCGCGCACCTTCATCGGGATCATGAACATATCGGCGTCGAGCACGTTCAATGCTGCCAAGTAGCACTGGTAGGTGGGCGAAAGACTTGGCCCCGACGTCACGAGCGACTGAGGCACGCTGAAAGCCCAAAAATCATTCGTGAGCGCGGTTTGCATCGCACGGCGTAGAACAGCAACAAAACCCAAGGCGTCACCATCAGCTACGGCATCAAAAGAGTCGAGATCTTTCTGCAGCTGCGACTCACCCGAGCCGGTGTATCGACTCGTGAGCTGTGACATAAAGACCCACTGTGCAATGACCACCCGAAGATCTGCCAGTGGCACGCTGTATCGATTTCTCCCAAGCAAGAACATGACATAGCTCGAGATCACATTTGTTTCAGATGTGATGCCACGGTTCGATCTAAAGCCTGCCAGACGCACCGCATGAATAAACTCTGACCAACTGAGCTTGTCAGTCACAATTGGCAGTGCGCTCTTCAGCAGATCGAGCTCGTGCTCCTGCTTGTCAGGGTCGACTGCTCCAGTAACACGGTCTTTCGCTTGAAGTGCTGAGTAGGCATCTCTGAGCTTCGCACGGTTCTGCCCCACCGCGACCATGGCTCGAATGATCTGACCGGTCTGCACCGGCAAGTAGGGATTCTTAGGTGTCCAGTCGACCTTTCGCCCCGTAATTTCGGTTGCTCTTTCGGGGGTAACTCTGGAAAGTCTCGCAAACTCTTCGATACGGTCTCTGCCCTCGGGCCAAAATACGCTGAGCCAAGTGAGTATGTAGTCGTATGCCTTTAGAGAGACGCCCTCTGAGTTGATGCGAACAAAAACGTCAGCGACGATCCTTTTCGGAACCTCTTGCTGAATATGCACGACCTGAAATTGGTACGACCCCAAGCTGTCTAGGCGATGGAATTTTCGTTGCAGATCGCGCCGAAGCTCCTTCTCAAGCTCATTTCCAGAGTTCTCATACCGTTCAGCAAAATCTTCGAAGGCGTCGATTGCTGATTTGAAGACCGTCGAAATGTCTTCAACCCAGTTCGCTGACCTGGCGATGGCTGGTGTGCGAACCTCAAACTTCTCTGTAAATGGGTTGAAAGAGATCGTGATCTGTTTCGACTTGTAAGACTCATCACGCACCGGGAGCCCTTTAATAGCAGCAAACAGACTCGTGAGACGCTGCTGCCCATCAACTATTTGGTGAGTAGCCGCGATCTGCGCTTCTCCTGCGATCGAACGTGTCGCATGGGCCTCGCTCACGTCCCAGAACATGAGCTCACCAACCGGATAACCTTTGTACATCGAATCGAAGAGATCGCGGACCTTCGCTGTTGGCCATACGAAGGGTCGCTGCAGATCGGGCAGACTGATCGATCCCTTCTCTACCCCAGCGACAAGCTGATCCACTTCCCATGCAACGGTCTTAAAGATTGAACTCAAAATGGCCTCAGTTCCCGGTCTGTTTGCTTACAACTTAGTCTGTCTTGCACGACTGACAAGCACGGTGAACGTTGAGAGAGAAAGTGAGTTCGTAGGCTTCAATTCACAGAGCCCGCAGCCCGCCGAATCTGCTCCGCGATCACGCCCTCGGTCTCGGGCGTCAGTGAGATGAGCGCGTACGAGGTCGGCCAGAGGTCCCCTTCGTCGAGCTGCGCAGCCTCTTCGAAACCGAGCGTGGCGTATCGCGTCGTGAACTTCGAGGCGGCCTTGAAGAACACCACCACCTTGCCGTTCTCGTCGCAGTACGCCGGAAACCCGTACCAGGTCTTCGGCATGAGGTGCGAGGCGACCTCGCCGACGATGCGGTGAATGCCCTGCGCAAGCACCTGGTCGTCCGCGGGCATCTCGGCGATCGCGTCTTGGATCGCCTGCTCCCCCGCTGCCCGACTCTTGCCCGCCTTCTCCTGCGCGCGCAGCTCGGCGGCGCGCTGCTTGACCGCGGCGCGCTCTTCTGCAGACAGTCCGCTCGTCTTCTCAGCCATCGTCAGATCCTTTCGTCGCCCGATCCGCGTATCGGTCAGGGTATCTACGACCACGATATGACGCGAGGCTCGAACAAACTTCTTGATTCGTGATCGATTGCTTCGGCGCGGATCGTCATGCGAGCCCGCACGAATCGGCATGTGCCCGGCGCCTCGTCTGCTTCTAGCATCGAGGTGTCCGGCAGCGCGCGCCGGGCGGAAAGGTGTGAAGATGCGCCCGCTGCGAACCCGCTCTCAACTGAGCCTCAGCCGCCGAGAGCTGCTCCGCTTCACCGGAGTGGGCATCGGAGCCCTCGGTGTGGCCTCGCTGGCCTCATGCGCCAGCGGCGGCGCGAGCGGCGCCGGCACCCCCCTCGTCTGGGGCAACTGGACCATGACGATGGACTACGACGATGCGACCGGCAGCTACCCGACGCTCGAGCAGTTCACAGACGAGACCGGCATCGCCGTCGACTTTCTCGAAGACATCAACGACAGCGCGACGTTCTTCGCCAAGATTCGCGAACAGCTCGACCAGGGTCAGTTTCCGGGCTACGACCTGTTCAACTTCGCAGACGACTTCACCGCGCGGCTCATTACGAACGAGCAGGTGCAAGAGTTCGATCACTCGCGCATTCCAAACCTGGCCAACATGTCCGCACTGATGGCGCACCCGTCGTATGACCCCGACCGAAAGTTCAGCATTCCCTGGATGGGTGGCATGACCGGCATCTGCTACAACACCGAGCTCTACCCCGAGGGCATCACGAGCGTCTCAGACATGGCTCGACCCGAGCTGCACGGCAAAGTCGGCATTCTCACCGAGATGATCGACACCATCGGGCTGACGCTGCTTGATCAGGGGGTCGACTGCTCGGGCGACTGGGGCGACGCCGAGTTCGACGCCGCACTCGCGCAGGTGCAGGAGCGCCTGAAGAGCGGGCAGTATGCCCAGGCGACAGGCAACCAGTACACGCAAGACCTGCAGTCCGGCCGAATCTGGGCCGCCATGTGCTGGTCGGGCGACATTCAGGTGCTCAACGACGAGGCCGGCAAAGAGCTCTACAAGTTCGTGATCCCCGAGCCGGGCGGCACCAAGTACGTGAACGCGATCCAAGTGCCCAAGGGCACCGACCGCATGCCCGACATCGAACAGCTCATCGATTTCTACTACCAGCCCGAAATCATGGCTCAGGTCGTGGAATACACCGCCTCGGTGCCACCGGTCGACGGGGTGAAAGAAGAGCTCGCGAAGCTCGGCTCGCCCCTGGCCGACAGCCCGATGTTGTTCCCTTCCGAAGAAGACGCGAAGCGCATCTACGACTTCAGGCAGCTCACCCCAGCCGAGACCAAGAAATGCATCGAGGCATTCGTCAGCGTGATCAATGCGTAAGAACCGAGCTCGAGCACTCAAGAAAGCAACGAAGGAGAATCAGTGAGAGAGCGACACAGCTTCGTGCTCTGCGACATCGCGGTCGTCGACGGCACCGGCGGGCCCGTACGCGAGCACGCGTTTCTCGAAGTGCTCGGGTCGAGGATCGCGAGAATCGGCGACATGGCCGACTATTCGCCGCATGACGGTGTCGAAGAGATTCGGCTGCCAGGGCACTACGTGATGCCCGGCCTGATCGACGCACATGTGCACCTCTCAGGCGGCCGCGCAGAAGTCGATGATCAAGAGATCGGTGTCGTAGCCGAGCCGATGGGTCTGAAGGCCATGCGCTCGGTCTACGAGGCCCAGCAGTTGCTCAAGCGAGGCTTCACCACCGTGCGCGACATCTCGTGGAACGGCTTCTACCTGAAGCGGCTTTTCTTCGAGCAACAGATTCCCGGCCCCAAGGTCGTCGCCTGCGGCCCAGGCCTCACCCGCACGGGAGGCCACGGTGACCTCTTTCAGTTCACCCCCGACTACGTCGCCGAGCACGGCGTCTGGGGCATCGTCGCCGACGGGCCCGAAGAAGTGCGCAAGGCGGTGCGGCGCAACCTGCGCGAGGGTGCCGACGCGATCAAGATCTGGGTGAGCGGCGGCGACAACTGGCCGCACGACCGCATCGACGACGTGCACTATTCGATGGAAGAGCTGCGCGCCTGCGTCGAAGAAGCGCACCGGCAGAAGGGCACCATCGTGGCGGCGCACGCCGAGAACCGCGAGGCTATCGAGATGGCCGTCGACGCCGGCTGCGACACGATCGAGCACGGCGAAGAGATCGACGAGGCGCTCGCACAGAAGATGGTCGAGCAGGGCACGATCCTCGTCCCTACCCTCGAACTGATCATCAACTGGTACCGCGACTTCATTCCGCTCGGCGACGAACCGCGCGAACCGGTGCGGCCCGAGGCGTTTCTCTACCGCGACCTCTACCAGGAGCGCACTGAGGAGTTCGGCGAGGCCTACAGCGCCGCCTCCGAAGCCAGCTTTCGCACCGCACTCGCCGCGGGCGTCAAGATCGCGCTGGGGTCAGATACCGTCTACGAACCGCTGACCAAGTACGGCGAATACAGCGCGCGCGAATTCAAGGCGCTCGTGCAGTACGGCATGACGGTGCCGCAAGCGATCCATGCGGCCACGTCAGTCTCGTCCGAGGCGGTGGGCATGTCGCACGTGCTCGGCACGCTCGAGGCAGGCAAGCTCGCCGACCTGCTCGTGCTGCGCGCCGACCCCACCAGCAGCGCCGAGGTCGTCTACGACGTGCGCAACCACGCACGCGTCTACTGCGACGGCAAGCTGACAGTGCAAGACGGTGAGTTCGTCTGGTGAAGCACCGTCGCAACGACTAGCCGGAAGCGCCGTATCCTGATCTGAGGATGCTTCACGACGGATCGGCGCTCTCCACCGGCTATTACGCGGTGCGGCGAACTTCGCTGCGCGCGCACCCGGGCGTGCTCGAAGTCGTGCTCGTGCTTCGCGGCTCGCTCGACGTGACCGTGAGCTGTGAACGATTCGAGTTGCGCGAGGGCGACTACGCGGTGCTCAATGAGGGCGATCCGCACCTGTTCGTGGGCTCTTCAGATAACGTGACCGCCTCGCTGCAGTTGCGGCTCGACGCGTTCTCAGACCGGGTGCCCGACCTCGAGGGCGTGATCTACGCCTGCGAATCGTTCGACCTGCCGAGGTTCAGGCGCACAGAGAACTCGCTGCGGCAGCTGATTCTGAGTGCACTGCTGGCCGATCCAGCTGATGGCATTGAAACCGCGGCTATCTTGCTCGCTGACCTCGCCGACGGCTACGCGTTCGAGGACTACTACGAGCGGCAGCGCCCCGTCAGCCATGCGCGGCGGTTGCAGTTCAGGCAGCTGGTGATCGCGATGCAAGAGCGGCTCGCAGAACGCGATGTGCTGGATCAGATCGCCGAGGCCCAGCACTATCGCAAGGCCTCGCTGTCGCGCATCGTGCGCGACAGCACCGCGGTGAGCTTCAGCGATCTGCTGACCTACCTGCGGGTCAGCGCCGCCGAGCGCAGACTGATGAGCGGCGACACGACGGTCGCGCAGATCGCAGCTGAATGCGGCTTCTCAGACCTGAAGTATTTGACGCGCGCGTTTCGCGCCTGGTTCGGCGAATCCCCCGCCGACTACCGTCGCCGCACACGACCGCTCATGGAGGGAGACGATGAGGCTCCCCCGTGCCGCGATCTCGGGCGGTCTTTGGCAGAGGCGCTCCGTGCTGCCGAATGGAGCGAGCAGCAGCAGCCTCGCTTGAGCGTGACGCCCCTGCTGGTGAAAAATCTGGGCGGGAGAGCCGACCTCTTTCGCACCCTGGCCGAGCTCGCACGCACACCCGAGCTCTCTGTGCAGGAGCTTGCGCCGAGCGCACCCCACCTGCTGCCGGTTCGCGTTCCACCCGGCGGCGCCTCGCCGCTCGATTGGGTCGACGTGATTCGCGGGATCGATCGAAGCCGCTTCAGGCCCGTGCTGATCCTGCCGGTCTCAGATGCAGAGCTCACTCGGGCAGTGGTCGGCGAGCTGGTCGATGCAGGCGAGCCGGGCGTGGAGTACTGGCTCGCCTACGAGGGCGGCATCGGCGCGTCGGCCGAGGAGTTGGCCCAGCACCTGCGCGAAGAACTCGGGGTCGACTCCGTGCCGATGCGCGTCGGGTAACGGTCGCCGCAAGACAGGTGCGAACTACCACGAGTAACCCACCCGCGTCTTCGCCGCGTGCAGCCAAATATGCCTCCCGCTGCCGAGAACGGCACATCTCGCTACACGCGCGCGGGGTTCGCGAGGAGAAGAGAAAGCGACGACCGCAGCCGAAGCCGCGACCGTCGCCCAATCCGAGACGGAGAAACCGGAAACCAGGTGCTACTTCGAAGCAGCCTCGAAGCGCTGCGCGACGTCTTCCCAGTTCACGACGTTCCAGAATGCCTTCACGTAGTCGGCGCGCACGTTCTGGTAGTCGAGGTAGTAGGCGTGCTCCCACACGTCGAGCTGCAGCAGCGGGGTCACGCCGAGCGGCGCGTTGCCCTGCTGATCGAAGAGCTGAAAGATCACCGGGCGCGCGCCCAGCTGATCCCACGCCAGCACCGACCAACCCGAGCCCTGCACGCCCATCGCGGCGGCCTCGAAGTGCGCGCGAAACTTCTCGATCGACCCGAAGTTCGCCCCGAGCGCCTCGGCCAGCGCACCCTCGGGCTCGCCGCCGCCGTTCGGCGACATGTTCTGCCAGAAGACGCTGTGGTTGATGTGGCCGCCGAGGTTGAAGGCGAGATCTTTCTCGAGCTTGTTCACGTTCGCGAGGTTGCCGCTCTCGCGCGCCTCGGACAGCTGCTCGAGCGCGTTGTTCGCTCCGGTCACGTAGGCCTGGTGGTGCTTCGAGTGATGCAGCTCCATGATGCGCCCCGAAATGTGCGGCGCGAGCGCGCTGTAGTCGTACGGCAGATCGGGCAGCGTGTAAACAGACATTTGGTGGTCCTTTCGATACAGCATTGACGAGGATCAGCCGCCGTCGCAGGCGATCGATCCCCCACTGCTTCTCACTCTAGAACCTCAACTATGCTTGAGGTCAACCGTGAACGAACGGAGCCGCTATGCCCGCAGCGAACGAATCGACTGCCCGCCCAGAAGAGCTGCTGAGCGTCGGCGAGATGAGCCGACGCACCGGCGTGCCCGTCTCGGCACTGCATTATTATGAACGCCTCCACCTGATCGCCTCGCAGCGCACCGCGGGCAACCAGCGCCGTTACCCGCGCTACATGCTGCGCCGCGTCGCGCTCATCTCGGTGGCGAAGCGGCTCGGCATTCCGCTCGACGACGTGAAGACGGCGTTCGCCGACGTACCACTCACGACCGCCCCTACGCATGCCGACTGGCAGAGGGCATCGCGCACCTGGAAGAAGGCGCTCGAAGCGCGCCGCCGCGGCATCGAGCAGCTCGAGCAAGAACTCACCGGCTGCATTGGCTGCGGCTGCCTCTCGATGAAGGCCTGCGCGCTGCTCAACCCAGACGACACGCTCGGCGGCGAGGGCGCGGGCGCGCGGCGCCTGCCGGTCTGAGAAGCAGCTATCGCCCGCGCAGATCTTTGTACGACATGCCGAGTGCCACCACCATCGTCACGAGAATCACGCCGAGGCCCGCGAGAAACGCGAGCGCCCATCCGCTGATTGCGAGCACGGAGAACGAAATGCCCGTGATGGCCGCAATGCCAACGGTCGCGCCGATCCTCTGCCCCGTCTGCATGACTCCCCCGGAGCTCCCGGCATATGCCACAGGAACCTCGGCGAGCGTCAGCGTCTGGTTCGGGCCGATCACGAAGCCCTGGGCAAAACCGAAGATCGACAGCGTGGCAAGCAGCCACCACTCGCTTGCGAGCTCCTGAGAGCGCAGCCAGACGACCAGCATGCTGAGCACGAGCCCGACAAGGCTCAGCTGCAACCCGAGCACCACGACGCGTCGGCCATACCTCGTCACCAGCCGCCCACCGATCAGAGCAGACGCGGCAGAGAGCAGTGCGCTCGGCAGCCCGACCAGGCCCGCATCGAGTGCCGTGTGCCCGAGCCCTTCTTGAAAGTACAGCGCGACGAGCACCCAGACGCTTGTCATGCCGAGAAAGTAGAGAAAGACGACGAGCGTGCCGTTCGTGAAGCTCGAGATGCGAAAGATCGAGAGATCGACCATGGGATTGTTTCCGGCCCGCAGGTACCTGCGCTCCCAGAGCGCCCACGCCCACACGAGCAGCAGCCCGATCGGCAGCACGAACCACACGGGCGGCCACTCGCGACCCTCCATGAAGGGCAGCATGAGCGCGAGCACAGCGAGACCGAGCATCACCGCGCCAACAATGTCGAGTTGCCGGGCACTCCCGTCAACGCGACCGCTTGATCGCCTGAGCAGCGGCTTCGGCATCCAAAGGAATGCCAACACGACGGCGATAATGCCGAGCGGCACATTGACGAAGAACGTCCATCGCCACCCCGATTCCAGGCCGCCGAGCTCGATGAGCAGCCCACCAAGCAGTGGCCCGACCGCGGTCGATATGCCGACGGTACCGCCGAAGACCCCAAAGGCGCGGGCCCGTTCGGGGCCGCGAAAGTGCTCCTGGATCATTCCGATCACCTGGGGATTCACGAGCCCGGAGCCGATCCCCTGCACGAATCTCGCGATGTTCAGCCACAGTGGGTCGGGCGCGAACCCCGCCCCGATCGAGGCCAGGGTGAACACCAATATCCCGAGAATGAAGAGCGCTCCACGGCCGTAGATATCCCCTGCTCGCCCCGAGGCGACCAGCACGACGCCGAAGGTCAGCGCATACCCCGAGAGCACCCACTGCAGCTGCGGTTGCGTCGCTCCGATGCCCGCCTCGATCGAGGGCAGTGCGACATTCACGATGCTCACGCCGATGAGGGTCATGAAGAGAGCAAGGGCAAGTACGCCGAGCATCCGGTTACGTCCCGGGTCGGGAAGGCGCTCGTTGGTCGAGTGGTTCATGGGTCTCCTTGGTGCGGCACTGCGCAAAGGGCATGACTGATGAAGGCCCCCGAGTACGGTCGCGGATGCGCGATCCGCTGAGACTCTCGGAGGCCCTCATTGAGAAAAGGGTTCGATAGTGGATCACGTGCCGTGCGGCCTTCGCCGCACGGCACGTTCGCTACTCGGTGCCGCCGATGTAGGCGGCCCAGGGGTAGTAGGCGAAGTTGAACGACGCCGGTGCACCCGAGATGCGCTTGTTCAGCCAGAGTGAGTTATAGGTGGCGATCCCCGGCACCATCGGCAGCAGGTCTTCTCGCAGCTTCGCCTGCATCTCGACCGTCAGATCTGCGCGCGCGGCCGGATCTTCGGTGGCGATCGCCTGGGCGAACAACTCATCCACACCGGTGTACCCGTACTGATTGAACGATCCACCAGACACTGCTGTCATCCAGAACCAGTCGAGCGTGTTCGGAATGTTCGGCCAGAACCGCGTGTACAGCATGTCGGTGTCGCCACGGGTCTGCGGGTCGTAGAGGTACGATCCGAACACGTCTGGCGGCACGACTTTCAGGGTGAAATCGAGGCCGATTTCTTTCGCTGCGCTCTCGACTGCAAGGCCGAATCCCTGACCCTCGCCCGATGCAGGCACCACCATCGAGACGGGCTTCGCAAGCACGTCAGCGGGCACATCTTTGAGCAGCTCCTTGGCCTTGTCATACTGCATCGACTGCGGCGCCGGCAGCGCCTCGTAGCCCGCGATCAACTGATCGTGCATGTCTCCGTTCATCGTGGTGACTGGCGCCGGGCCGTGCATCACCTCGCCGGCTCCGTTGAACACTGATTTTGCGATGCCGTCCCAATCGATCGCGATCTGCAGAGCCTCGCGAAGACGCGCGTCGCTCATCGCCCCCTCGGGATTCGCGTATACGAAGGTCGAGCTCAGAATGGGCGTGCCGAGATAGACGCTTCCCGTGCTGCTCTGTCGCAGCTGAGCGAGGCTCGAGGTCGAGACGTTGTACTGCCCGTCGATCTCACCACTGATGAGTGCCGAAGTGATCGAGGCGGGGTTGATCAGGAACGTGAACTCGAGGGTTCCGATCTTCGGCTGCAGATCCTGGTTCCAGTACGAGCCGTTCTTCTCAAGCGTGATCGATTGCCCGATGTTCCACTCCGCGAGCTGGAATGGCCCGGTGCACATCAGGCCACCGTTCGAGGTTCCGAAGTTCTCTGCGTTCGCCTCGTAGTACTTCTGCTGCACCACGACTCCGGCAAACGAGGCGAGTTCTTCAGGGAAGAGAAAATCAGGCTGCGACAGGGTGACCGTCACCTGGTGGTCACCCGTGACATCGACGCTTGCGACTCTCTCGTAGATGTAGTTGTAGAACGACCTCGGGTCAGTCAGGTTGACGTTCATGCTGAAAACGACATCGGCTGCGGTCATGGGGCTGCCGTCCCAGAACGTCACGTCATCGCGCAGATCGATCACCCAGTGCAGAGGATCTGGGTTGGTGATCTGCGTCGCCAGGTTTGGCTCGATGGTGTAGTCGGGCTTCTGCGCCAGCAGCGTCTCGCACATGTTCGAAACGACTGTGTTCGGCGAGTAGTCGGCAGAACGGAACGGGTTGATGCTGTCTGGCTCGCCGGCGAAAAGGTTCCATCTGACCTTCTCGACTTCGCCGTTCGCCTCGGGAGTCATGATTGTGGTTTCGTTGGCCTGCGGCGTGCCCCCGGACTCTGGTGCCTTGCCGCAGCTCGCGCAGGCGGCTGTAAGGCTCACCAGCGCGATCGCGGCAATGATGCCGCGAATGGATGCGTGTGTTCTCATGGTGGGTGTTTCCTTGCTCTTCATTGAGTTGGTCATTGGATCAGAGATGGTTTTCCGAGCGGGCTCCAACCCCGCCGGGGAATGCTCTCTCGCAGCAACCGGGTGTAGTCGTCGCTCGGGTGATCGAGAATGTCCGCGGTTCGCCCGGCCTCGACGATCTTGCCGTGACGCATCACGATCGCCTCGTCGGTGATCTGCCTGACTACCGCCAGGTCGTGGCTGATGAAGAGGTAGGTGATCTTCTTCTGCTTCTGGATAGCAGTGAGCAGGTTGAGAATCTGCGCCTGGATCGAAACGTCGAGAGCCGCCACCGCCTCATCGAGGATCAACAGCTTCGGTTCTGCCGCGAGCGCACGCGCAATGGCGACACGCTGCCGCTGCCCGCCTGAGAGGGCGCCGGGTCTTGCCGAGAGGTGCCGTTCGTTGATCGAGACGAGGCTCGCCAGCTCGGCAACCCGATCGCGCACCTCATGGGCGGTCAGCTCGAAGTGCAGGCGCACGATCTCTTCGAGGCCGTTGCCGATCGTTTGGCGTCTGTTGAGTGAGGAGTAGGGGTCCTGGAAAACGATCTGAATGTCTCGACCCCTTGCTCGCCGCACTCGGGCGTTTCTCGCGAGTCGCGTCCGATCATCGCCGTTCATCGAGATAGATCCCGAGGTCGCGCTTTCTAGCCCAACGATCATCTTCGCGACGGTAGTCTTCCCCGATCCCGATTCGCCGACGATTCCGAGCGAGGTGCCCTCGGCCACGCTGAAGCTGACATCGTCGACCGCGAGAAAGCCGTCGCGTTGAGCGCCGCCCTTGCCTCTATATCGTTTGGTCAGCGAACTCGCGACGAGCAGGGGCTGGCCTGCCTCAGCCGACTGCTGGTTCATTGCATTCTCCCTTCAGCCAGCGGTGCAACCGCGGCCGCCATCTCAGCACGCAACTCATCGACTCTGAGGCACTGCGAGAGCCCACCCGGCGTCGGCTCGAGCGTTCTGACGCCAGTGCGACACGCTGCGGTGGCGAAGGCGCAGCGATCCGCAAAGCTGCAACCCTCTGCCGGCGCATCGAACGCGGCGAGCGGCTGGCCAGGAATTGCGCGAAGCTCAGGTAGCCGCCTCGCGAGATCTGGGCGCGCCTGAAACAGTGCTGCGGCATACGGGTGCAGCGGCTGCTCGTGCAGCGAATCCGAAAGCTGCCGCTCCATGATCTGCCCGGCATACATCACGACGGTGCTGTCGCAGATCGCCGCCGCGAGTTCGAGGTCGTGGGTGATGAACAGCAACGCGATACCGTACTCGTGCCGCAGCCTGTTCAAGATACCGATCACCTCAGCCTGCGTTGTCACGTCGAGCGCCGTCGTCGGCTCGTCTGCGAGAATCAAGCGTGGGCGCCCCGCGAGCACCGATGCGATCATGACCCGCTGCAGCAGCCCGCCCGACAGCTCATGGGGGTACTGGCGCATCCGTCGGTCACCGTCGCCGATCCCCACCTGCTCGAGCAGCGAGACTGCACGCTGCTCGGCGGCCTTCTGACTCATGCCGTCGTTCACCCGCAGCGTTTCGGTGAGAAAGTCGCCAACCTTGCGCACAGGGTTTATCGCCGTACGCGGATCCTGAAAGATCATCGAAACATCATGCGCGCGATACTGCCGCAACGCATGTTGAGGGAGCGAATACACGTCTTGGCCCGCGAACCGCACGTTGCCGCTCACTGTGAAGTTCGAGGGGAGCAGCCGATTGATCGTGCGCGCCGTCATCGACTTGCCCGATCCCGATTCGCCGACCATCGCGAGCGCTTCGCCTTCATACAGCTCGAACGAGACATCCCTGAGAATCGCCCGGGGCTCCCCCTTGACGCGTGCTTCGAGCACGAGGCGATCAACTTCGAGTAAGCGGTTCACAGCTGCACTGCCTTTCCAACGATCCGATCTCCGAGCATGTTCGCCGCACCCACTACGAGCACGATCAAGAGGCACGCATAGAGAGATTCCTGCGGAAACCCGCTCAGCACGCCGGTCATGCCGTTGGCAACCATCGCTCCCCAGTCGGCGGTCGGCGCCTGTACCCCGAGGCCGATGAACGAGAGCGAGGCGAGCGCGATGAGCGATTCGCCGAAAGCTTGAAACCCGTTGGCGACGATGGTCGGCACCAGATTGGGCAGCATGTGCCGCACGCAGATCGCGAACCCAGAGACACCCTGCACCTGCAGCGCGGCAACGTATGGCAGCGAACGTTCTTTCAACGCGGCGCTCCGGACGATTCTGATCAGGTACGGCGTAAAGGCGAACGTCAGCGCCACCACAGCGGTCAACAGTCCGGCACCGAAGATGGCCGCGACGAGAATCGCGAGCAGCAGGCCTGGAAACGCGAACGCTGCGTCTACAGTGCGGCTGATCGCGGTGTCGAGCCAACCGCCGCGCCAGACCGCGACCAGCGCGATCGTGGTGCCGAGGGTGGTGGCGAATGCGACGAGCAGCAGCGGGCCGAGCAGCGTGGTTCTCGCGCCGTAGACGAGCCGGGTGAACAGGTCGCGCCCACTCGCGTCGAAGCCGAGCGGGTGGCCCGGAGCCGGGGCCCCGTAGGCGGAGGCCAGGTTCACCGCGTTCGGATCCTGGGTCGTGAGAAGGGGGCCGAAGATCGCAACGAAAGCGGCGGCGAGCAGCACACCGAGCGCGATCCATCCGGCCCAGCCGAGGCTCTTGAGCGTATCGAGCAATCGCCCCGAGGCGCGCCGCTTCAGCTGCACGTCAATCGATGCCGTGGTCATTTTGCGGCCTCCGTCGAGCCGAGCGGAATACGAGGATCCAGCAGTGAGTAAGAAAGATCGATCAGCGTGTTGAAGACGATGAAGACCGCAACGTAGATCAAGCAGATCGCCTGCACCACCGGAAAGTCCTGCCGCTGTACAGCCGAGAGCAGGTAGCTGCCGAGGCCATTCAGCTGGAAGATCTGTTCCACGACCGTCGTAATCGCGATCAGCGTGGCGACCGCCACACCCGCTGTGGTGAGCACGGGAACTGCAGCGTTGCGCAGCACGTGACGGCGCACGACGAGTCCGTAGGGCAGGCCGCGGCTGATGCCGGTCTGAAAATGCTCGGAGTTCAGCTCCTGGCGCACCGATACCCGGGTGAGCCTCGCCATGAACGCGATAGACATCATCGCGAGAGAGATCGCGGGGAGCGTGGTGTGGTGCAGCCTGTCGAGAAACCCTTCCCCCGCACCGAACACCGGAAACCAACCGAGCTGCACCGAAAAGACCAGAATCAGCACGACCGCGGCGACGAACGCGGGCACCGACATCATGACGGTCGCCGCGGTCATCAGTACTCCGTCGACCCAGCCTGGCTTCAGCCCTGCAAACACTCCCACCACCATGCCGATTACGACGATCAGCACGGCCGCGTAGCCGACAAGAAACAGGGTGTTGATCGCAAGCGGTCCGAGGATCCCGGTGATCTCCTGGTTCAACAGGATCGACCGGCCGAGATCGCCCTGCAACACGCCGAGTAGCCACTTGCCATACTGCACGAGAAACGGCTCGTTGAGGTGATACTGCGCCTCGAGTTGAGCGATCACCTCGGGAGAGGCGGTGCGCCCCTGGGTGAGGAAGGTGATGGGGTTGCCCGGGGCCAGAAACAGCGACCCGAAGATCACGAACGTCGCGATGAGCAGGGTGACCGCCATTCCGAAGGCCCTGCTGAGAACGAATCTGACAATGTTCATCTATCAGATCCCGTCAGGCTTCGAACACGGTGCGACCGCCGAGCACGGTCTGCACGACCCGTGCTTCGAGCAGTTCCTCGACCGGGCGGTCGAAAATATTGCGGTCGATGACCACGAAATCGGCGAGCAGACCAGCTGAGAGCTCGCCGGTGTAGCCGTCAGAACCGCAGGCCCACGCCGCGTCGCGGGTGGCGTGCCTTACCGCATCTGCGAGCGGCAGTGCGTACCGCGCAACGTTCGCTTCGAGCTCGGGGTCGAAAGTCGAGCGTCTGGTCGCCGCGACGTACATGTTGCGCAGCGGACTGAGCGGCGCGGTGGGCGCGTCGGTACCGAACGCAAGGGTGGCACCAGCGTCGGTCATCTCGGGCCACGGGAACCCGCGGTCAATGCGGGAATCACCGAGCATCGCCCTCCAATTGTCCTGGATCTTCGGGTCTGCATGCACGGGCTGCATGCTCGCGGTGATGCCGAGCGCGGCAAGGCGCTCGATCTCTTCGGGATTCACGACTTCTAAGTGTTCGATGCGATGCCTGCGCACCCTCGGGCCGTTCGCACGCACCGCGGCTTCGACCGCTTCAATCGCGATGCGAATCGCCTCGTCACCGATGGCGTGCATTGCCACTTGCATGCCTGCCTCATCGGCGAGTTCGACGACCGGAGCAAGCGCATCCAGCGTCCAGATCGGGTCTGCGACGTGTCCGTTCGCGTATGGCGTGCCCAGTGCGGCGGTGCAGCCGTCGACGGTGCCATCAATCACGCACTTGATGCCGACGACGCGCAGCAGTTTTGACTGGTGCGAGCGGAACAGCTCGATCGCTCGTTCTACGCGCGATCTCACCACGTTCGGGTCCGGGTCCATGCGAACGATCCAGTGCGCCGTCAGCCTGGTCGTGAGCGCTCCTGCCGCTTCAGCGCGCATGAACGACTCGAGAATGTTCTCGTCCATTGCCATCTCGGTCGCGCCGGTGATGCCGAGCGAGCGATACGCCTCGAGCGCGACATCTCGCTGCTCGTCGTGATCCGACGTCGTCTCGAACGCGACGAGACGCGGCCAGACATAGCGATGCATCGCGGTTTCGTCGATGTATCCGGTGGGCTCGCCCGTGACCGGGTCGAGGTGAATCTCGCCTCCCGGCACCTGCGGCGTATTCGCGTCGATACCCAGTTCGGCGAGCGCGGCAGAATTGAGCCACATCGAGTGAAAGTCGTACGCCTGCGCGTAGACAGGCTTGTTCGAGACAATCTCGTCGAGCATCTGCTTCGAGGGCTTTCCGCCCGGCAGCGCCGAGTGCTTCCACGCCGTCAGGCGAAGCCTCGGCGCATCTGCGTTGTCGGCCGCCCAACGTGCGGTTCGCTGCTGAATCTCGTCCAAGCTGTCTGCGGTCATCAAGTCGAGTTGCATGAGCGACTGCCCTGTCATGAGCACGTGCGCATGCGCATCCACAAACCCGGGAACTACCAGCCTGCCTTGCAGATCGACCTCACGAGTGTCTGCTCCCGCGACCCGGCGAGCGGTCTGAGCATCGCCGACATACGCGATGCGCTCTCCAACGACAAGCATCGCGTCAGCCCATGATCTGCCCGCCGCAGTGAACACGATTCCGTTCGTGTACAACACCGATTCCAATGACTCCATCGTCAACGCCCTTCTGCGCAAACCTTCTTGCACGCCTTCATGCTCATCCAAGGATTCCGTTCCCTGATTCATGTGTCCAACATCTAGTTCGCATGATAACTATGCTTAATACACATGGAGCTGCATCAACTCAGATACTTCCTCGCAGTGATTGACGAGGGAACCTTCACCGCAGCCGCCAGGGCCATGCACATCAATCAGTCGGGCATCAGCACACAACTGCGAAAGCTCGAACAGGAGCTCGGCGTCACGCTCATCGATCGCAGCACCCGACGCGCCAAGCTCACGCCGGCGGGCGATCGCCTCACCCCGTACGTTCGCGCGGCACTCGCCGCTATCGACGACGTCACGGGGGTCGCAAACGACATCCGCGGCCTCGTCACGGGATCCCTTCGCGTCGCAACCATCACCGGCCTCACTTGGGAGCCCCTGTTCGACGCGCTCGCGGCCACCCATCATCAGCATCCTGGCATCGACCTGCGGCTTCACGAGGGCACCTCGTCAGACATCATCACCCAGGTGCGCGAGGGCACAGCCGACGTCGCGGTCGTCGCGTGGGCCGGGGCACCCCCCGCAGACGTCGAGTCGATGGTGATCTTCGACGACGCGCTCGTCGCCGTCGTGGGAGCCGAGCACCCATGGGCGACACGCAAGAGCATCCGCCCGGCCGAGTTCGCAAAGACCGACATCGTGGCCCTCCCACGAGGAACTGGCGCGCGCGCCGCTCTCGAGAATCTTCTCTCGCGCGCGGGCACGGCCAGAGTCGAGCCCCGATGGGAGGTCTCGTCAGCGGCCTACGTGCGCATGCTCGCGAGCCGCGGCATCGGCGTAGGGGCGCTCAGCGCAAGAAACGCAGTCGGGCCAGAGGGCGTCGTTGCGGTGCCCATCGGCGACGACGCCGCACGATCGCAGTTCGGGGTGATCTGGCGAGACCGACCCAACCACGCAACCCATGCGCTGCTGCGGCATCTCGGGGGCGCCGAAAACGGCTGGACTGAGCGATGAGGATGTTGCGGCAAGCCGCCTGGTGGGCTGCCGATTACCTCTATGCGGGCTGGCGGCAGCTTCGCTCGGCCTTCTCGCGGCGCCGGGCGAGCGCGTTCGCGAGCGGGCACCGCTCGCCGATCGTCGTCGTGCCCGGAGTCTACGAACCCTGGCGCTTCATGCTGCCGCTGATTCGCGAACTGCACGAACTGGGCCACCCCGTGCACGTCATCGAGCCGCTGCGAAACAACCGCATCCCGGTGCTGTCTGGGGCGCGACTCGTGCACGACTACATTGCGGCGCGCGAGCTGCGCGGCGTCGTGATCGTCGCGCACAGCAAGGGCGGGTTGATCGGCAAGCACGTCATGAGTTTCGGTGACGCAGAGCAGAGGATCCGCACCATGGTCGCCATCGCGACGCCGTTCGGCGGCTCGCGCTATGCCTCGCTGCTCGTGGGCCGAACGCTGCGAGCGTTTCGCCCGAACGACGCGACGCTGCTGCAGCTCGCGGCCGCCCGCGACCCGAACGCCCGCATCGTGTCGGTCTACCCGGAGTTCGACCCGCACATTCCCGGCGGCAGCGAACTCGACGGCGCGCTGAACGTTCGCGTCGAGACCGGGGGCCACTTTCGCATTCTCGCCCACCCGCGCACGCGCGAGGTCGTGCGCGAGGTCGCCGCCGGGGCCGCCCCGTCGTCTATCTCTCCGTAACGGCGCCGCCCTCGACGTGCCAGTGCCGGTCGAGGCGCACCTGCTCGAGCATGCGCCGATCGTGGGTGACGAGTAGCAGGGCACCCTCATAGCTCTCGAGGGCCTGTTCGAGCTGCTCGATAGCGGGCAGGTCGAGGTGGTTCGTGGGCTCGTCGAGCACGAGCACGTTGACGCCCTGCGCCTGCAGCAGGGCCATGCCGGCGCGGGTGCGCTCCCCCGGTGACAGCTCGCTGCCGGGCCGCAGCACGTGGTCGGCTTTCAGGCCGAACTTCGCGAGCAGCGTGCGCACCTCGGCGCTCGTCATCTCGGGCATCTGCCGCTCGAACGCCTCCGCGAGCGGCACATTGTCGGCAAAGAGCGAGCGAGCCTGGTCGATCTCGCCGATCGCAACCGAGGTGCCGAGGCTGGCCGTGCCCGAACCGGGCGCGCGGCGCCCCAGCAGCGTGCGCAGCAGCGTCGACTTGCCCGCACCGTTCGGCCCGGTGATGCCCACGCGATCCCCCGCGTTCAACTGCAGCGACACGGGGCCGAGCACGAAGTCGCCCTGCACCACCCGCGCCTCGCTCAGCGTCGCCACGACCGAACTCGACCGCGGCGCCGCACCGATCGTGAACTCTAGCTGCCACTCTTTGCGAGGCTCTTCGACCTCCTCGAGCCGACGAATGCGGCTCTCCATCTGGCGCACCTTCTGCGCCTGCTTCTCGCTCGACTCCATCGACGCGCGGCGCTTGATCTTGTCGTTGTCTGGCGCCTTGCGCATCGCGTTGCGCGTGCCCTGGCTCGACCACTCGCGCTGCGTGCGGGCGCGAGCCACCAGGTCGGCCTTCTTGCGGGCGAACTCGTCGTAGTCGTCGCGCTTGTGCTGGCGCGCGATGGCCCGCTCTTCGAGATACGAGTCGTAGCCGCCGCCGTAGATGTGGTTGCTTTGCTGCGCAAGGTCGAGCTCGAGCACCCGGGTGACGCAGCGCGACAGAAACTCGCGGTCATGGCTCACGAGCACGACGCCGCCTCGCAGCCCCTGAACGAAGCGCTCGAGGCGTTCGAGACCGTCAAGGTCGAGGTCGTTGGTCGGCTCGTCGAGCAGGGCGATGTCGAACCGCGAGAGCAGCAGCGCCGCAAGGCCGACGCGGGCCGCTTGGCCTCCCGAGAGCGAGGTCATCAGCGAGCTAGCCGAGACCTCGCCGCTCGCATCGGACTTGGTGGTGTCGAGGCCCAGCTCGGCGAGCACCGCGGGCAGCCGGTCTTCGAGGTCGGCTGCCCCGCTCGCGAGCCAGCGTTCGAGTGCTGCGGCGTACACGTCGTTCGGGTCGGGTGCGCCGGGCGGAGCCGGCTCGCCGAGCGCCGCGGCCGCGGCATCCATCTCTTCGGTCGCCCGCGCGCAGCCAGTGCGGCGCGCGATGTACTCGGCGACCGTCTCGCCCTCGACCCGCTCGTGCTCCTGCGGCAGCCAGCCCACGAAGGCGTCAGCGGGTGCCAGGTGAACCTCGCCCTCCTGCGGTGCCAGGTCTCCCGCGAGAATGCGAAGCAGCGTCGACTTGCCGGCCCCGTTCACGCCGACGACGCCCACGACGTCACCCGGGGCGACGGTGAGATCGAGCCCCTCAAAAAGCGTGCGATGAGCGTGGCCACCGGCGATCCCTTGCGCCACAAGCGTTGCTGTCATGCGACTAGCCTATTGAAGCCCGCAGTGCGACGACGACGGGCCGCATCCGACTCGCAGCACGCTAGCCCATCGTCACCGCGACCATGACCGCGAGTGTGCCGAGCGCGATCAAGAGACCACACCCGCAGCCGATCCCCATGATCGCCCCGTAGCCCGTGCGCGACACGCTTGCGCCCGATGAGCGCATCGCGGCAAGAAACTCGTGCCCACCGGCAGCCGCGAACGCGTCGGCGGCTCGCCCCTGGTTCGCAAAACGAGCAAAGTGGGTCCAGGCTCTGAGCGTGTCGAGGTCGAGCATGCTCGCGGCGAGACCCGCCGTGGTGAGTGCGTTCGCGCGAGCGATCGAGGCCTGATCGGCGAGCAACGGGTAGCTGCGACCACCGGCGACGAGCGTAGTGCGGTGCGTCGCAGAGCTCACCCTGACCTGTGCGGCGGGCAGGCTAAACGCCTGCGCCCAGCCGGTGGGGGTCATGATCCACAGGGTCACCATGCCCTGGTCAAGCACCGCATGCGCGGGGTGCCATTGGCCCGTTGCGGTGTCACCGTACGCGGCGAAGAAGGTGGTCCGTGGCCATGCGTGTTGAAAGCTCACCTTATTTACTCTAACCACCGCCTCTCACCGATCACGCAAAGCAGGTGGGCAGTAGGTGTTGTCTCGCGACGGCTGAGGCAACGTTTTCTGCCCAGTTGCTTAAGACCCAAGCAGAACGGCGCGGGGCGAGGCCGAGTGATCAAGCAATAGCGGTGGATCGACCGGTCGGGCGCGGGCCTCCCCCTAATTGAGTCCGCGCCCGCCGGAAGTTCAATCTTCGGTGCGAAACCCCGCCGCCTTGTGGGTGCCGTCACAGAAGGGCTTGATCGTCGAGAGCCCGCAGCGGCAAAGAGCCACCGTGCGGCGGTGTCGCTCGATACGCTCGCCATCCGAAGTCAGCAACTCGACCTCGCCGCGCAGCAGCAACGGCCCGTCGGGATACGGCGTGATGCTCGGAGCCTCGTCGCTCACAGCGTGTACCCCTCGCGCAGCGATGACACGCCCCGTTCGAAGCTCGAGAGCATGTGCGATGCCACCCAGCCGTCGACCGTGATACACGCAGCCGCACCGAACATGACGTCGGGCAACAGGCCCGGCCGATCCTCTGCGAGAGAACCGGCGAGATCGCGACCCGCGATCTGCTCATGCACCGCGTCTGCCTCGACGTGCTCATCGAAATAATCGTTCACGTCGTCGCCGAAACCAAGCCGTCGAAACCCGTCGCCGTACATCCGGTTCGGAATCGACGAGGTCATCTCGAAGGCCGCGAGATGCCCGACGATCGCGCCGAGCAACCGCCTGTTGAGACCGAACATCGACATCATATTCTGCGACGCCAACGTCACGGCCGGCACCGCGCCCAGATAAGCGCCATAGCTCGCGTCGAGCCCCACGCCCCGCATCGTCTTCGCGAACATCCCTGCGTGCACCCGATCGGGGCGCCCGCCACCGTATTCGTCAGACTGAATCTCGACGAGCGCGGCCTTGGGCTTGCCGGTGAGGCGCGGTATGGCCCACGAGTGCGGGTCGGCCTCGCGCAGTGTGTAGATCGAGCGCTGCACCAAGAACTCGAGCGCCTGCTGTTTGGTTGCTCGTTTCGCGAGGTAGCGAGAGAGGCTTGGGCCCGCATCCTCTGAGGTGAGCGCGAACAAGGCACGAGCCACGTCGTCGACCGTTGGCTCGGGCAGAGCTGGCAGTGGCACCCGCTCGCGCAGTTCCTGCTCGAAGGCGCGCTCGATAATGCGACGCGCTTCGATGAGGTCGGGGTTCCACTCCTGCGTTGGGTCGAGCGCCTCGAGCGAACCGTACGACGAGGCGTAGAGCACGAAGAGTGCCAGCTGCAGGTCGTCGTCGTGCGTCACGTTGACGGCCCGGTCAACAGCGCTGCTCGCGAGTGCACCGAGCCCCTCCGCGTCGCGGATGCCCGTGAGCGCCCGCAGCACCGCCTCGCTGAGTGGGCCGCGGGCCTGCACATGAATGTCACCTTGCACACTGGATGCGCGGTCGGTGAGCGGTTGCGCTGGCATGAGACCTCCGATCGACGTTCTGCCAAGCCTCTCGGGTCGACAGCGCCCCGGCCAGCCCCTTGACCGGCCGACCGTGCCTGCGCTAAGAAGACTTCTCGCCACAGGGCGTCTCGGCGGGCACAGCGATCCTCCGGTGCATGCCAACGGCGCCCTCGGTCGTGAACCCGAGGGATTCGTAGACCCCGACGGCGGCATCGCTCGCGAAGAGCCCGACAAAAAGTTCGGTGCCAGGGCCGGGTTGCAGCAGTTCCAAGATCCGTTCGACCATCGCCGTCGCTATGCCTTCATCACTGCGCTCTGGGTGCACCATGACGTCTTGCACGTACGCGTACTGCAGCCCGTCACCCACGGCGCGCGCGGCCCCGATCACTCGCCCGGAAGCGTCGACGCAGACCACGCCCGCGACAGAGGCGGCGAGCGCGTCGGCGCGCAGGCGATCATCGAAGTGAGACTCCCAACCGACCGACCGCGCCAACTCGGCATGTTCTTCAGGCGTCGCCACCCGATCCAGAATCTGGTTCTTCACGCTGCGCAGCTCCTTCCCTCTTCTCCGTTCTAACCGAAGATGCTCGCACGCACACAGGGGTTGCGTCTGACGTGATCTCGGGTAGCCTGACCCGTTGCCCGCTAAGATCGACAGCTATGGCTATCGGCTCGACGATCCTCGTATTTACCGTGAAACTCGCCGACGTCGACCGCGGGGTCTACGAAGACCTGACGCTGCGCGTCGCCCGCCACCCTTCAGAAACCGACGCGTTCATGCTGACGCGCATTCTCGCGTACTGCCTGGAGTATCGCGAGGGCATCGAGTTCGGCGGCGGGGTTTCGACGGCCGTCGAGCCGGCGGTGCTCGCAAAGGATCTCACCGGCAAGATCACCGCGTGGATCGAAGTCGGCTCCCCCGACGCCGCCCGCGTGCACTTCGGCTCAAAGCTCGCCGACTATACGGCGGTCTATACCCACCGCGACCCACAGAAGGTGCTCACTTCTTGGGAGGGCAAGACGATTCACCGCGCCGAGCAGCTGGTGTTGCGCAGCTTCGACCCGAAGTTCATCGACGAGGCGACTCGTTCGATCGAGCGACGCAACGCGCTGTCGGTCTCGGTGACCGAGGGCGAGCTCTACTTCGAGCTCAACGACACCTCGCTGGTGACGACCGTGCAGACGCACGACGTCATTTAGAGAGTGCTGTCGCTTTTCGACAGCCAACCAATAAGATAACGAGCATGGTCTCAGCACAGCGAAGTGCGAAGCGCAGCATGCGGCGCCCCCTGATCGCCGTTCTCGTGATGTTCGTGCTGGTGATCGCACAGCTCATCGCAGACCCAACCGGCCTGCTCGCCCTGGTCGGCTGGCCCGGCGGCATGCCGCAGGCCCAGCTCTGGTGGCCCATCGCCCGCTACATCGTCTTCGTGCCGGTGCTGCTCGCGGCGATCTGGTTCGCTGCCGCGCGCGTGGGCGATCGCTTCTGGGTGATGTGGCTCGCCGGCATCTGGGCGGTCACGCTCGCCCAGTTCGCGACTTTGTTCGCGATGACCCTCGATCTGCCGCTAGCTGCCTGGGGCTCGGGGTACGTGCTCGCGAAGGCCGTGCCCGCGACATTTCTGGTCGCGCTGATCACCCGTATTTTCGGGGGCCGAGCCGACTATGAGGCGCGCGAGGCCTGGTTCGACTCCCCCGCCGCAACAGGCGAGCTTATCGTCTGGCCGGGACTCCTCACCGTTGCGGCCCTCGCCGTGCTGCCGTGGGGCTATTGGTGGGCGGTGCCAGTCTCGGCTGAGACGCTGCCGGTGCCGCTGATCGGCCGTTCGCTACTGCCCCTGCTGTTTGCGCTCTTGCTCTGGTTCGCCTGCACCTGGCTCGGCGTGCAGTTGCTGCGCCGAAAAGTGCCGTGCGGGCTGCTGGGGCCGTGGCTCGGCTATGTCGTCGGCGGCGCAATCTTCGGGGTGCTCATCTCTCTGCTCGCCATCATCGTCGACGGCATCGGCCTCGACATGTGGGCGCTCACCTCTGGCTACATGCGCATCGCCGACGGCGTCTCCCTCGGCGCGACGGTCGGCGGCGTTGGCGCGCTCATCACCTTCGCCCTCATCCGGCTGCGTGCGGTGCTCGGCAGGGCAGAACGCCCCGCCTTCGCTATTCTGGGCGGAGTGCTCGCCGCAGCCCTCGCCGCCACCATCTTCGTGGTGCAGCCGCTGCCGCAGCGAGCCGCCGCAGATGCCCCAGAGGGCTATCTGCGGGTCGAGAACGGGCACCTCACCGACGGCACCGGCAACCGGGTGCTGCTGCGCGGCGTCAACGTGAACAACCTCGTCGACTTCTACCAATACGATCCCGAGCAGCCGGTGGCGACTCCGTTCACCAAAGACGACGTGCAGGCGATCGCATCGTACGGCTTCAACGTGATTCGGATCGGCCTCTCATGGTCGGCGATCGAGCCTCAACGGGGCAAGTACGACGAGGACTATCTCGCACAGGTTGACGAGATCGTGGCCTGGGGCAAAGAAGCCGGCGTGCGCATCGTGCTCGATATGCACCAGGACGGCTGGTACAACGGGGCGAGCGGCGACGGCACGAACTGCCGCCCCGGCACCGAACCCATGTGGGGCTATGACGGGGCACCCGGATGGGCGACCATCACCGACAGCGCACCTCGCTGCCAGTTCACCGGGCGCGACATCTCGCCAGCGGGCGACCGCGCCTTCGAGCACTTCTTCTACAACACCAACGGCGTGCGCGACGCCCTTGCAGCAACCTGGGGCACCCTCGCGGCGCGGTACAAAGATGAGCCGACCGTCGCGGGCTTCGATCTGCTCAACGAGCCGGGCTTCGGCGAGACCGCTCCCGCGACGACTGCGTTGAAGGTCGGCGAGTTCTACGCCGATGCGATCAGCGAGATTCGCGATGCCGGTGCCCCGCAGATCGTGTTCGTCGAGCCCTCGATTCTCTGGTCCGGTCTGGGCTTCGAGGCCGGCCCGCGCCCCGATTTCACGAGCGACGCGAACATCGCGTTCTCTCCGCACCTCTACGCCGAGTCGATCACGATGGATCGCGACCTTGGCATCACCCCAATCGTTTCGATCGAGCGTCAGTTCGGGCTCGCCCAGCGCACTGCCGACGCCTACGACGCGGCACTGTGGTCTGGCGAGTACGGCTACTGGGGCGACGACTCGGTGAAGCGGTTGAAGCGCTATGCCGCTGCCGAAGACGCGCGGGGGCTTGGCAGCGCGTACTGGGTGTGGAAGCAGGCGTGCGGCGACCCGCAAAACGGCGTGCAGGCAACCGGCGATGGGTTGATCCCGCAAGACTGCGAAACAAACAAATGGCTCGAGCCGCGTCGCGACCTGCTCGAGATTCTCTCGCGCCCCTACCCGCGCGTCGTTCCCGGCGAGCTGCGCAGCCTGCGCGTGATCGACGGGGTGCTCGAGTTCGAGGGCGACGCGGGTGGTTCCGGTGAGCCCGGCACCGAGTCCTGCGACCTGCAGGTGTGGTTTCCCGGTGAGAAGCAGCCCGAGCTCGAGGCGGCGTCGATCGAGCAGATCAAGCTCGACAAGGTCGCGGGTGGTTGGCTCATCAGCGGCTGCGTGACGGGCGAGTACGTACTGAACGCATGGGTGTAAGCGCCTGGTTCATGCCGAGAGGTCGACGGGGCTGAACTCAGCTTCGCCATCGCGGCTGAACACGCCGATCATTCCTGCGGGCACCTCGCTCCAGGTGTGGCTGCTCCAGTGCAGTTCGAGCGGCTCCGAGACGACCAGCTGCGCATCATTTGGCAGCACTTCTTCGGTGCCATCAGTTGTGCGCAGCATCGTTGCTCCCGCCGAGTGGTACAGCGAGGGGGCGATCGCGAAGAAGCCCGGCGACGTTTCGGGGCTCACCCAACGCAGCACCACCAGGCGGTCGCCGTCTGACGCACACATGGTGGCCCGAAACGGGTCGGCGATCCCACGCTCCCGCCGAGCGCGCTCGACCCTGCGCACCATGCGGCTCATCGCAGCCACGGGATCGCCAGCGAGCCCGTACGTCAACGCAAGATAGAAGCAGACTTCAGAATCAGCATTACCGAGGATCGACGGGTACAGCGCGGGGTCGACTTCGAGGGTCAGTTCGCGTTTGAGCGCGCTAAAGGAAGGCACCTCGCCGTTGTGCTGAAACATCCAGCCGCCGTGCACGAACGGGTGGCAGTTCTGCTCAGAGATCGTGCCACCGGGAGCGGCTCTCACGTGCGCAAGAAAGCAGCCCGACTCGATCTGCGCGGCCAAGTGCCTCAGGTTCTGGCTGTCCCAGGCCGGATCGATCTGGCGGTACTGGCCGAGCGTGCCCCCGCGCCCCGTCCACGCCACCCCGAAACCGTCGCCGTTCGTCGGAAACGCGCTGCCCCGAAACTGCGACGCGAGCGGGTCACCTGGCAGGTAGAGGTCACGCGCGAGCAGACTCTGGTCGATGAGCGAGTGGTTTGGCCTCACGAGCACGTCTTCGAGCGCGATCGGCGATCCGAGATACGCGAGCCAACGACACATGATGCCACCTCCGTCGCTCCCATTCTCTCCCCATTTGGCCTGCATCGATATCCGCAGACAGTCACTAAGTGTCGCCCCGAACCTGGTGAGGCGGCACTTAGTGACTGTCTATCTGAGGGGGGGCATCGACATACAAAGGATCACACAGCCGGATAGATCACGGTCGCGCGAGCGAGTACGGCTCCCTCGCTCATCTGCGCGGAGATAGCGCTACCCGGCCCCAGCAGGTGACGCACTTGCTCGCCGGCGGCAAGCAAGTAGTCGGCGATGATGCAACGGTGGCATCGCCACCAGACCGCTTCGGCGCACATGATGGCCATGCGCGTCTCGTGCCCAAGGTCGAGCAAGCCTTGCAGTGCCTCGGCGAACTCGGCCGAGAGGGCGTAGTTGTGAAAGCTGCGGTTCTGCCACCAGGCGTTCGTCTCGAATGGCACAGTCTTACTAACCGGGCGCCGGCCGGTGAGCCCCTCGAAGCGAGCCAGCTCGATACCTCGCGAGGCGAGCACACCGGCCAGGTTGTCTGCGTTGAACCGCGGGTAACGCCTAGAGCCGGCAAGCTTACGCACGTCAACGACCGTCTCAATGCGGTGCTCGGTGAGCATCTGGAGAAACTCGTCGAGTTCTCGGTTCGAATGCCCGATCGTGAAAAATGCGCCGCCACCATTCATGACGCGTGACATCTCTGCGTCCCTTCGTTGGCTACACCATAGCTCGCGCGATTGCGCCGAGCGAAGGGGTTGCGACGCGGTGACAAACGCCGCTACGCATCGCTCTTGAGTGGCAGTGAACGGTCGCTCACAAAGTGGTGCTCGGTGCCGTCGATAGGGTCTACGAAGTCGAGTTCGCTCGCGAGCAGCTGCAACGGGATGGTGAAGTCATCGATCGCGACGTCGCGTTCGACTGGGTATAGCGGATCGCCGACGATCGGAATGCCGAGCTTCCATAGGTGCATTCGCAGTTGATGCGTCTTTCCTGTCAGCGGCGTGAGACGATAGCTCGCGAGCCGCGGCACCTCGGCGAGCGGCACGCCCGATGCGTCGAGCGGAGCGAACATGGTCGGCGCCACGGCAGTCGGCAGTTCGGCCTCGAGCTCTACGATCGAAGCAGAATTCGGCTCGCGCCCCTCGATCTCTTCGGCGCACATCACACCGTGCTGTTTCGCCAGGTGGCTTCGCACCGTGATCGGTTCGGCGAGATCCTCGCGAAGGGCCGCGATCGCCCGATAGCGCTTCTCATACCCGCCGTGCATGAACATCGACTGGTACGCGCCACGCCAACGCTTCTCGGTCGCGAGCAAGAGCAGCCCCGACGTCACTCGATCGAGGCGGTGCATGGGGGTGAGCTCTGGCAGTCCAAGCTCCTCGCGCATGCGCACCACGACGCTCTCGGTGATGTGCCGCCCGCGTGGAATCGAAGACAAGAACGGTGGTTTATCGACCACAACGATGCGCTCGTCGCGGTAGAGCACGTGCACTTTGCCGGGCACCGGCACTTCTTCTCGAAGGTCACGATGAAACCACACGAAGGTATGCGGCAGGTACCCGTCGCCAGCCAGCACCGGCGCACCATCTTGATAGACGAATCGCGCCTCCGCGATCCCACGATCTACATCGAGGTTGCCCTTCAGCCGAAACTCGAGCCAGTCGCGCATCGTCGCCCACGGAGCAGGGCGTTCACGGTTTACATCTTCGGTGCGCATCCACGCGGCATCGAGGCCGCCGCGCTGGGGCAACGGAGACTTGGGAGGCACCAGACGATGGAGATCGGAAGAGCACACGTCTGAACTCCAGTCACATCACGAAATCGTATGCC
>CALCJF010000010.1 GCA_937967375.1 uncultured Leucobacter sp. | reverse complement strand
GCAATCGCAATGAACCCCCACGAGCGAGGGCTCGTCGAGAGCGGTCGAGTGTTTGAGCAGTTCATGCGACGCAACCTCGCCACCGGTGCAACGGTGATGCTGCGGCGTTCACTCGTCGATGCTGCAATACCGTTTCCAGAAACCTGGCTACACGACGAGTGGCTTGCGGTTGTCGCGGCCGCCTTTGACGGGGTGCGCATGCACGACGAGGCGCTCACCGATTACCGGCAACACGGAAACAACCAGGTCGGCATGACAAAGATCGGCGCCGGCCGAAAGTTCGCGATGTTCGCCCAACCCCGCACCGAACGCAACCTGCGACTGTTTCTCAGAGCACAGGCACTCGACGCGCGTATCGAAGAGCTCGCCTCGCCGATCGATGCCGCAAAAGCCGACGCTGGGTATCGCGAAATGGCGCACGAGAAGTACCGCTTTGAGCAGGCCCGCCAGGCCTACCCAGAAGCGCGCCTCATGCGCATTGCACCCATCTTGAAGCAGCTACGCGCCGGCAACTACAGCCGCTATGGCACTGGCCTAAAAGACTCCGTACGCAATTTGTTGCAGCCTGTGTAGCGAGTATTGCGCGCCGCCGCGAGCGATCCTTTTCGAGAGCCCGGAAGCTACTACGCCACCAACTCGAGCCGGTCGGCGACCAACCACACCGCCTGTGTGAGCTCGGGGCAGCCCGCAGCGATCTCGCGCAGCAGTTCGAACTCAGCGCGATCGGCATTCAGTCGATGCTGCGCCGCATCGTCGCCGGTGCCCTGGCCGGCGAGTCTCGCCATCGCGAACTCGGCGAGCTTGCCGCTCTCTTCGAGCAGCTCGTTGCGAAGCTCGTGCACCACGAACTCGTCGACGCTTGGAATGCTCGCCAACGTGACCAATGGGTCTTCGCCCTCTCGCCCGCGCATCTCGAGCACTGCGGTGCGCTCGATGCGGGCGAAGGTTCTGAGCTGTTCAAGCCGCTCCGAGGTCAAGATCACTCGCAGCAGTTTAGCGTCTCGGTGAGCCGGGAAGCTGGGCAGCAGCGCGACAGGCCCGGTAGCGATCGGCCGGATACCTCGCTAACGTCGAAATACGTCGTTGAGCGTCACCGTGACGATGCCGCGCGAGGCAAGCAGGTCGAGCAACCACTGATAGAGGCCAGTCACCGTCGGTGCGTTCGCATGCCCGAGCACGATATGCCCCGGCTGCAACCACTTGTCTGCCTCTTGCATCATGACCTCGGGCGTGATCAGCCCCGAGTCGCCGAGCGAGCCGTACCACATGACGGGTGCCGTGTACCCGACAGCCGCCGCGGCCGCGTCGGTGCGGGCGTCGCGCTCGCCGTATGGCGGGCGAAAGTACGGCCTGGCATCGACACCGAACGTGCTCTGTATGAACTCGTGATTCTGCATCAGCTCGTCTTGAATCTGCGCGTCACTGCTACCCAGCAACGACGGATGCGAGAACGTGTGGTTTGCAATCTGAACTTGGCCCGTTGCGATCATCGGCGCGAGGGTCGCTGCCGCAGGCACCCATGAATCGGCATACATTCCGTTCACGAAAAAGGTGAGCCTGGTGCCGGTCTGTTGGGCGAAGCTCGCGTATGCCTGCACGACATCGGGGCTGGCCCCATCGTCGACCGTCCAGGCAAGCTGGTTGCCGACGCCCTCGGGCAACCCCCAGAGCGGCTCGCCTGTGAGGTCGAACTGCGGCACGAACTGCGGCGGAGGTGGTGGCGGCGGTGGCTCAGGTGCCGGCGGTGGCAGTGGGATCGGGTCGGGCTTCGGCAGCGGGGCGGGGGATGGTGAGGGTGCCGGAGTAACTGCTGGTGCGGAAGAACTCGCGCATGCTTGCAAGCCAAGTGCCGACGCCACAAATGCCGCGCTGAGAAACTGCCGCCGTTCCACGATTCGAAGTATATATCGGTCAAGCGAACTGAAAAATAAATTTTGGCATGGTGTCATAGACGATGTTGATACCGGTACATTCAGAATGAAACCAGTGCTCAGCTCAACGGGGAGGTGCGTGAGTGAACGCAGACGACGGATCACGGCCAGTGCTGGGCGATCCGCACGCAGCGAATGGCGAGGCGAGCGAGACAGAGCCCACCCAATCGCGGCGCGGGTTCTTCAGGCTGGGTGTCGCGGGGGCTTTGGGCGCAACCGCGCTCGGTGGTGCAGCGGGGGCCGCGGTCGGCAATGCTATCCGTGGCCGAGACGGTTTTCATCAGGGCGAGGATCGCTACGCAAAGCTCAGCCCGCGGCACGCGCCGGGGTTCGACCACATCGTCGTGGTGATGGGCGAAAATCGTTCCTTCGACAACCTGCTCGGCTATCTCTATGACGAGACCAACCTTCCCGAGGGGCAGACGTTCGACGGCCTCGCATTCGGCGATTACTTCAACGAGACTACCGACGGGCAGCGCGTCGAAGCGCACGTCTACGAGGGGCCGACCGACAGAATCATGGGGTTGCCGAACCCCGACCCGGGAGAAGAGTTTCCGCATGTGAACACGCAGCTCTTCAACCACGTCGAACCGCAAACCAACTCCGAGCTTTTCGTCGAGCACATGCAAGAACCCTTCAACCGGCCACCGCGCGACGCACTACCCGAGATGGGCGGGTTTCTGCGCGACTACATCATCAACTACGAGCGGCTCTACAAGGGCAAGACCCCCACGATCGAAGAGGCATCGCAGATCATGGGATCATTTTCGCCCGAAATGTTGCCCACCCTCTCGACGCTCGCCCGCGAATTCGCCGTCTACGACTCGTGGTTCTGTGCCGTGCCCTCGCAAACCTTCTGCAACCGCTCGTTCTTTCACGCCTCGACCTCGCACGGCTTCGTCACGAACAAGCACGGCGGGGGCTACGACAAATGGATAGACGCGAGGCCCGCACCCACGATCTTCAACAGACTCGAAGAGGCCGGCCTGAGTTGGAAGATCTACTTCGACAAATTGCAGATGGTGTCGTTCACGGGCGTGCTGCACGCGCCCGTGCTGCAGAAGTTTTGGAACACCGATCGTTTCGGCACCATGGATGAGTTCTATGCAGACGCCGAGCACGGCAAACTGCCCGAGTACGCGTTCATCGAACCCCGCATGGTCTACAACCACAACGACTTTCACCCGCCGTTCGGCAGCCGCAAAGAGAGCGACGTGAATGGTGAAGAGATTCGCGACAGCGCCTACTCGGATGTGCGTGACGGTGACGCGCTGATCCACGACATCTATGACGCGATTCGCACCAGCGCGACGCCTGATGGCTCGAACGCGATCAACACGCTGCTGCTGATCACCTTCGACGAGCACGGCGGCTGCTACGACCACGTACCGCCGCCGATGGCGACGCCGCCTGACAACGCGGGTGCGGGTGAGATGGGCTTCGAATTCGACCGCCTCGGTTGCCGTGTGCCAGCCATCGCGGTCTCTGCCTACACTCGCGCCGGCACGGTGATCAACGACGAAATGCATCACGGATCGGTGATCGCGACACTCAACAGACTGCACGGCCTCGAGCCGCTCACTCGACGCGACGCGACCGCCAACGACATGTTGAACGTCATCAATCTCAGCGAGCCGCGGCACCCCGCCGACTGGCCCGTTACGTTCACGACCTTCGCGCCACCAAACCCCGAAGAGAAACCGCCGCACCCCGCCCACGCGCACAAAGACAAGCCGCTCACCCCGCCAGCGCACGGGCTGCTCGGCCTGTTGCTCGCGCGCGCCGGTTTGCCCGAATCGCAGCTGCCGCAGACCTTTCTCGAGGCATACGAACTGCTGCAAGAGCAGGGGCACATGCTCTTCGGTGTTGAGCGCTTCGAATAACCCGCTGAGCCCACGAACTTTTAGAATGCGAACATGATCACCCTCACCGTATGCGCGGCCATCGCGATAGTCGCCTGGGCGCTCGTGGGGGAGCGGCTGCGCAGCTGGCACATCTCGGGAGCCGTAGCGATGGTGCTCGTCGGCATCGCCACGGGCTTCTTTCTGCAGTCCGAGCTCGAGACCGGCCTCAACACGGTGATCGCCGAGCGCGTGGCCGAGGTGATCCTCGCCCTGCTGCTTTTTGTCGACGCGATCGAGGTGCGCGGCGGATTTCTCGCCGGTGAACGCTCGCGGGTGCTCAGGCTGCTGCTGATCGCGCTGCCTGTTTCGATCGTATTCGCCACAGTGGTGGGGCTGCCGTTGCTCGGCACCTCGGTGTTCGCGGTCATCGTGATGGCCTGCGTCGTGCTGCCGCTCGACTTCGCGCCCGCGCCAGAACTGCTGCGCGACCCCACGCTGCCGAGAGGCATGCGGCACGCGCTCGCCGCCGAGAGCGGCTACAACGACGGCATCCTCTCGCCGCTGTTCGCGTGCGCACTGCTGGTGGTGGCCCTGCCCGGTGCCGGCGAGCACGAAACCCCTCTCGACGCGATCGCTGGTGCGCTGCCAGCGATCGGTTATGCGCTGCTCTTCGGTGCGGGCATCGGCGGTGCCGTTGGCCTGCTGGTGCGGTGGGTCACGGCCCGACGCTGGGCGCCAGAAAACGGGGTGCGCATCGCGATGGTTCTCGTGCCGCTCATCACCTATGCGTGCGCGGTTGCGGTCGGCGGCAACGGCTTCGTCGCCGCGTTCGTCGCGGGCCTCGCCTACAAGTTTGCGCGCTCGGGCTTTCGTGAAACACCGGAGCACCATCACATGGTTGAGCGAGAGCTCTCACTCGCCGATGACATCGCGAACCTCAGCTCGCTCTTCATGTGGTTCGTGTTCGGTGCGGTCGTGTCACTCATTTTCGTCACTCCGGTGGAGGGGCCGTGGATCCTCTTTGCCCTGCTCGCGCTCACCGTGCTGCGTATGCTGCCCGTGTATCTCGCGTTTCTCGGTAGCTCGGTGCCGTTTCGCGAGCAGACGGCGCTCGGCTTCGCCGCGCCGCGCGGCACCTCGAGCATCGTGTTCGGACTGCTCGCCTTCAATGCGATGCGCGACGACGACGCGAACATCGCACTCTACGTGCTGGTCGTGACCGTGCTCGGCAGTGTCGTGCTGCACGGTCTGTTCGGCACGAGGATCACGCGCGCCCTCATCGGCAAGGTTCAGGCCTAGACTCGTCTTCGTGGCGAAGCAGTCTCGATCTACACGTAACCGTCTGAGTGGGCTTCCCGACCCCGAGCGCTGGGCGTACTCGCAGGGTGACCACGAACTGCGCTGCTTTCGCTGGGCGAACCCCCGCAAGCCCGCGTTCTTGCTTGTGCACGGCATCGGCATGGGCCACCTCACGTTCAATCGCTTCATTGAGGCGATGCTGCCGCACGCCGAGATCATCGCGGTCGATTTGCCCGGCTTCGGCGATTCGCCAGAACCCGAGACTGCGCTGAGCATCGCCGATACCGCAGAGTTGGTTGCGGCTGCGATGCTGGCAGCGACTACCGAGCGTGGGATCGGCTCGCTCACCGCTGTCGGACACTCGATGGGCGCGCAGGTCGTCAGCGAACTCGCCGCCGCCCACCCCGGGCTGGTCGACCGCGTGGTGCTCTTCGCGCCCTCGGTCAACGCGGCCGAGCGCACACTCAAGCAGCAGGCGAAGCGCATGGTGCAGGATCTCTTCAAGGGCAAGCCCCTGATCGCGATCGTCGTAGGCGTGTACGAATACCTGCGCACTGGCCCGCGCTGGTTCCTGAAGAAGCTCGAGCCCACCCTCGAGCATCGCATCGAAGACACCCTGCCGAAGGTGCAGCAGCCGGCGCTCGTGCTGGTCGGCAGCCGGGATCGCGTGACCCCTCCTGAGTGGTGCTACGAGGTGGCGCTCGCGCTGCCGCACGGCGAACTCACCGTGCTTGGTGGGCCCGGCCACGAGGCCATGATCGGCGAGGGGGAGGCCGCCGCCGAGCGCGTGCTGCACTGGCTCGAGGCATAACGCTCGAGCCTACTTCGGGGCGCGGCCGTGGGTATCGCGCGGGATCGGCACCTCGCGCCACGGGCGCTTCGTCGGCTCGGTGTCTTGCGCTGGCAGCTCGAAATCGAAGCGAGTCTTCACCGCGAGGATGATGAGCAGTAGCCAGCCGCTCTCGATGAGAATGCGGCTCTCGGTGATCGACTGCACGATCAGTGCGGTCAACACGAGCAGCGGCCAGAGTGCGCTCGTCGCAAAGGGGAGCGCAGGCCCCGGCCCGCGCCGGGGCTGATCCACCGCCCTGAACCAGGTTCGCTGCAACGTGAGAAACACGATCGGTGCAAACACCAGCACGCCAACGATGCCGAGCTGCAGCCACACATCGAGCCAGGCGTTGTGCGCGCTCATCACGGCGATGCCGGCCTTCGTGTCGAGACCCTTGAACGGTTCGACCCACGTCGGCCAGTAGCTCACCCAACCCCAGCCGAACCACGGGTGCTGCTCGACGAGGCCCCAAACCTTCTGCCAGGTTTCGGCTCGCCCGGTCAGGTCGCCGCTCTTACCCAGCAGGCCGAACACGAAGTCGCGCGCGAAGAGCACCGCGGCGAGCGCGACGGCGATGAGCGCCCCGGCTGTCCAGTAGACGGGCATGCGCTTCTCTTGGCCGATGCGTCGACCCCAGAGCGCGAACGCGAGCGCCACGAGCACTGCGAGCAAGGCGACCCAGATCGTGGCGCTGCGCGTCAACACAAGCGTGAGCGCGGCGACGGTGACCCAGAACCAGCCCGAGGCCGGGCGCACGAGCCCCGCGCGCAGCTGAATGCCGAAGAGGATCAGCGCGATGAGAGCGAGAAATCCGAACAGCACCGAGCTGCCGACGATGCCCTGGATCGGCCCGCCTGAGAACAGCAGGTCGCGGCTCCAGAACAGAATCTTGCGGGTCTTGCCCTCGGGCTGCTCCATCCACCAGGTCATGAGCGGCTCGCGCCAGAAGATCGCCACCCAGAGCTCGAATAGGTACGAGACGCCGAGCAGCCAGCGCATCGCCGACGCGAGGGTGCGCAACAACTCATGCCAGCTCAGCACGAAGGCCAACATCACGGCCAGCGCGGTCGTCGCGAGTTGCGCGGCGACACCGGCGATCGTTTCGAGCCGGTAGGCGCTCCAGAAGATCGACAGCGTAGCGAGGGTGAGAAACCAATAGATTGGCGAAGGAAGCCGGTACCAACGAAAGCGCGCGGGCTTCAGGCGCACGAACAACACGATGCTCGCGACTGCCAGCACCCCAGCGAGCACGAAAAACATCGGAAGACCAACGATGTAGCGCACGCCGTTGCTACCGAACGCGAACACGAACGCGATGATTGCGAAGGCGCTGACGCCAAGGCGAGTCTTACTCTCGGTCATAGTCGGTATGGTAGCGGGTGGACAGGGAGCATCGAATATGTTGATCTTCATTGAGAACACCCCGCGCGCCTATGCGTGGGGTTCTCGCGATGCCCTGCCCGGGTTGCTCGGCACCGCACCTACCGGCGAACCACAGGCAGAGCTGTGGCTCGGCGATCACCCCGGCGCGCCCGCGTCTGTCGCGAAAGCGAGCCCCCGGGCGCAGACGTTGATCGAGCTCATCGAGAGCGATCCTGAGCGCTACGGCGTCGACGGCCAGCACTTGCCCTTTCTGCTGAAGGTGCTCGGCATAGGCGCCCCGCTGTCGTTGCAGGTGCACCCCGACAAGCAGCAGGCGCTCGACGGTTTTGCTCGTGAACAGGCAGCAGGGGTGCCGCTCGACGCCCGCGAGCGCAACTACGGCGACGACAACCACAAACCCGAGTTGCTGGTCGCGCTCGGTGAAGTGTCTGCGCTGTGCGGCTTTCGCGCACTCGATGAGGCGCGCGCCGACGTGCTCGCGCTCGCCGCGGCTGCTCCTGGGGGGCCGGGGCGCGACGCGCTGTTGCATGCGGCCGGACTCTGCGTTGTCGGGGCGGAGGCTGCTGCAACCGGTGCAAGTATTGCAACTGGTGCCGCGGTGGGTGCCGATGATGAAGCTGCCGAGGCGCGATCCTCGTACCTGAACTGGGCGCTGAGCGGTGACGAAACGGTCTCAGCCGCGTTGCGGGCCCTCGGAGCGGCGCTTGAGGGACTTGATGGTTCTTATGAAGCGGACCCGGCGATTGCTGCCCCGGTCGGTGTCGCAGTCGCGCGCCGTGAGGCACTCGCAAAACTACTCGCCGCATACCCAGACGACCCAGGGGTGCTCATCTCGCTGCTGTTGCACCTCGTCACCCTCGGGCCCGGCGAGGCGATCTATCTCGCCGCGCGACAGTTGCACGCCTACCTCGACGGCATCGCGGTTGAGGTGATGGCCGCATCAGACAACGTGCTGCGCGCTGGCTTCACCCAGAAGCATGTCGACGTTGCCGAGGTGCTGCGCGTGGTCGACTTTGCTGAGCTCGATACACCCCTGATCGAGCCCGAGCGGCTCGCCCCTGGGCTGGTCGCGTGGGCGCCCGAGGTGCCAGAATTCACCCTGCTTCGTGCGCGGCTCGGCGAGACCGAGGGTGATGACGCGCGCGACGATGACTGTGCCGACCGCGTGGTGGTGGCGGCGCCGCATCCCATGGTGCTCGTGGTGACTAGTGGGCGCGTGCGGGTCGAGCGGGTCGGTGCAGAAGTCGACGCTCGCAACCTCGCCGGGTTCGCCGAGGTCGCGAGCGTCGGCAAAGGCCAATCACTGTATGTGTCAGCGGGCGAAGATATCGAGCTTTCTGGTCTCGCCGACGTGTTTTTAGCGACAGTTGGAGCAAGCTGGCCTCGCGTGTCGTAACTCTCAAGTGGTGGTTGAGGCTTTATGATCTTCAGCTTGACTTGAGCGAACTACACCGGTGTAATTGTGGAAGGCCAGTCGTCCGACACAACCCGAGAGGAGTACCGTGCCGATGTCGCCATACTCCAACGGATCGCAGGTTCCCGGCAACTGGTTCGTCGACCCCGTCTTTCTCGGCGTGCCCGGTGTGCGCAAGAACGAAGATGATGAGGCCCTCGCCTGGCAGGCTGACGCGCTGTGCGCACAGACCGACCCCGAGGCGTTCTTCCCCGAAAAGGGCGGCAGCACCCGCGAGGCCAAGCGCATCTGCGAGGGCTGCGAAGTGCGCAGCGAATGCCTCGACTATGCGCTGGCAAACGACGAGCGCTTCGGCATCTGGGGCGGTCTCAGCGAGCGCGAGCGTCGCAAGCTGCGCCGCGAAGCTGGCTGATCGCGACCACTGACCGCTGAGCTTCGGCGCATCCTTTGATGAGCCCGAAGTGCATGGTTTTCGCCGAAGTGCGGGTTTCTGGCCGTGTCCACCATGTACAGCGGGGCAATTTATGTACGTCGGGGTGCGTTTGTGAGGCGCGCCAGGAGGCAGAGATCAGAACTGCCACGACCTGCTGTTCACGCGAGCTGCTCTGCCGCCTAGCGCCTAGACGCGCCAGTTCGCGCAAACAACATGCAAGTCGTGCTCGGCGGTTGCTGAGCGGACAACGCGGTGGCAACTTGGTAAGTTGCGTGACCGTGCAGGGGGAGCCGTGCGGCGCGCGACTGCGCAGGGCCGCGTCTTTTCTCGGGCACTGCGCTCGAGAGGAGAACATGAGTACTTTGCGTCCATTTCGTTCGGGCGGTCGGGGGTTCGCCCGCGGCCTGACATTGAGCACGGCATCGCTGAGCGTCGGCGCGCTGGTCGTGTTCGGGGCCGTGGCTCCGGCATCAGCGACAACCGGAGACCCTTCTGAAGCCTCCTCCCAGTTCGTGACCGCCAGCGGGCTCGATCTCAGCGCAGCCGAACTCGCCGGTAGCTACGCTGCAACTCCAGGTGGCCCTGCGGCGCAGAGCACAACGTTCGACGCAGCGGCATACGACGCGCTGATCGACCAGGTCTCGCTGGTGAACAGCGGCTTGGCACACGACGTGCCGCTCGTCTTCGACCCCTCTGCGCCCGCAGGGCTTCTTGCAGTGAACCAGGCTGACATTGTCGGCTACTCCAGCAGCGTAAACGTGCTCTCGGCGGTCTCTGCCAATGGCGCAGTTGACGCAAACACCGGTGCGTTCACCGAGGCCTCGGCCGGGGGATCAACCGTCAACCTGGGTGCGGCATTTGACGCGCTCGGGGTCTCGTCGCTGACCCGCGAGGTGCTCAGTCAGATAGATCTTGAGGTCGACTCTGTCGCCAGCCGCGCTGTGGCCGACGCCTACGGCGGGGCAAGCGGCGACTACCGCCTCGAGGGTCTGAGCCTTGAGCTGACGAGCCCACTGCTGCAGCAGCTGCCAAGCGTGATCGACACGACGCTGCAGGGGGCCACCGTGCTCGCAAAAGAAGCGCTCGAGGTGCTTGCACCGGGCGGTGTGGTCGACCTGCCCGCCGGCACGATCCCAGATATCGCAGTCAATAATGTCGGCACGCTGAAACTCGGCGACATCGCCTTGACGGTCACTGCGCCGAACTTCGACAACGTGGTGAGCGACGTGATGAACACGCCGGGTGGCGTGGTGGTCGTCAGCGATGACGGCATTGCGACGGTGAATCTGAACACCGGTGAGATCGCGATCGATCTCGCGCAGCTTCTCGGCGGTAGCGCGAATGGCCTTGCCGCGAACACCGAAGTCTTCACGTCGGCAAACATGACGGCAATCTCGGCGGCGGTCGCAAACGCGCTCTCGAAGACGACTCCGCTCTTCGCGGGCGGTGTCCTGAGCGCGCTCCATGCGACGCAGCTCGGGATGGGTGTAGACGTCGAGGTGGTTGCCGCAACTAGCACACTCACCCCGAACTTGAACGGCCTGACCGTTGCCTCGGGCACACTGAGCGGCTCGGGCAGCCTCGACGACTTCGCGAACGGTACTAGCGCGTTCAGCTCATCTCTTGCGCAGGCCCCGGGGCTTCCGAGCTGCGCCGGGCCGCTTTTTTTCGGAAACTGCCCGACGCCGACATCAAGCATCGTGAGCGGAGCCATCGCCGTCATTAATCTCGCAGTGCCGACGCTCGCCCCAACTGCGATCGCAGCGATCGCGAGCCCGCTGATGGATGCGCTGACCGACGCTGAAGATCAGGTCATTGCAGAGGTCGACACGGTGGTCGCAGACGCCTACCAGCGCATCACCAGCGCTTTCGACGGGCTCATGCCCTCGCTCGCAACTGTGGTCGTGAACCAGCAGCCCACGGTCGGTGACCTTGGAGCCGACTCGTTCACGGTGAGGGCTCTCGGCGTGACGATGCTGCCCACCTTGCCCGGCTCGAATCAGGCTCACATTGGCCTCGCTTCTTCGACAGTGCTCGCGGCCGCAAACCCCTCGGTCAATGCGGTCGAGGTCGAGGTGAAGGCAGGCAGCTCGGTGACGATCCAGGGTGCCGGTTGGGATCCCGCTGGTGGCCAGGTGACCCTCGCCTTTGTCGATGCCTCGAACAACCCGGTTGGGGCACCGCTCGTCGCGATGCCGGCCGCAGATGGTTCGATCGCAACGACATGGACGGTTCCCGGCGGAACGCCCAGCGGAGTGCTCACCCTGATTGCAACGCAGGGCGAAGTGGTGCGAAGCGATTCGGTGAAGGTGATGCCCGTCATCGCTCCGGTTGCTCCGAAGACGGCGCTCCCCACCACCGGGTCGGATTCAGCACCACTGTGGTTCGGTGCAGTCGGACTAGTGCTGCTTGCGGCCGGCGGCACGCTCTTCGTGGCCCGCTCGCGTCGAAGCTGACCAATCTCGGGCTTGCCCGCTAAATGACCTAGGTTTCATTGCGGGCAAGCAGAGCGGGGGTCGCGGCCAGATTTGGTCGCGACCCCCGCGCGATTCGGCTGTGTATTTGGCCCTGCGCGGCACGCCGCGAAGAAAGCACACCCGCCGCCACTTAGGCTGACGTTGTTATGCGCACCAGAGTGACCGCCATTCTCGTCGCCAGGCACGGCGGCGAGTGGCTCGACGAGACCCTAGCGGCCATTGCCGCACAGACGCGACAGCCCGATCGCGTGATCGCGGTCGTCAATGGCGGCCGAGAAAGCATTGCGCACGAGCTGCGCACGCGAGAAGGCATCACCGGGGTTGTGTCGACCCAGAACATCGTGTCGTTCGGTGGTGCGGTGCAGCAGGGGATCGCGGCCGTTCCCTCAGACCCGTCACCGATTTCGCGCGAGCAGACAGGTGGGGCCGAGACGGCCTCGCCCGCAGAGCAGACCCAGGACTGGTTCTGGCTGCTCAGCGAAGACTCCGCCCCAGAACCGCGTGCCCTCGCCGAGATTCTCTCAACCGTGCAGCGCGCCCCGTCGGTGGCGATCGCTGGCCCGAAGCTGCTGAGCTGGGATCACCCCGACCGTATCATCGAGCTCGGTCAGAGCCTCACCCACCGGGGCGAGCGCTGGCTGTTGCGCAGGCAAGAGCGCGATCAGCAGCAGTACGATCACCTGCAAGACGTGCTGGGTGTCGGCCCCGTCGGCATGCTGGTGCGCTCCGACGTCTGGCACCAGCTCGAGGGCTTCGATCCCGCATATGCCGTCTACGACGACGGTCTCGATTTGAGCGTACGTGCACGCCTTGCGGGTTTTCGCGTGGTCGTCGCCCCCACCTCGCGCGTGCGGTTCGCGCAGCTCGGGGTTGCCGGCCCACGCATTGAGCGTTCGCGCCGCGTCATGCGCACGGCGCATCGCGAGGCCCGAACCGCGCAGTTGCACCGGCGCATCGCCTACGCGCCAGCGATCGCCGCGTTCTTCATGTGGCTCGGCCTGCCCCTGCTAGCTGTGCTGCGCGTCGCCTGGGCGCTCATCCGTGAGCAGCCGGGCCATATGTGGGGCGAGTTTTCGTCGGCTCTCAAGGTGTTTTTCACTCCGGGATCAGTAGTCGCGTCGCGTCGCAGAGTTCGCGACGCGAACAGCTCGGGTTGGGGTGCGGTAAAGCCGCTGCGTGTTGACCCGAAGACGGTGCGCACCGCGCGCATGATCGACCGCGAAGCGATTCTCGTGTCGCAGGGACGCCTGCGCGACGAACTGCACTTCATCTCGTCTGGCGGTCTTGCAGTGCTGCTCGCGAGCGTGCTCATCACGATCGCCCTCACCTGGTGGGCCATCACCCAAATCAGCCTGACGGGCGGAGCGCTTGCGCCGCTGAGCCCGCTCGGCGAGCTCTGGGCGAACACGCGCACCGCAGACGGTGTGCCCGCCGATCCTTTCACCTGGGTGCTCGCCCTGCTCGGCATCCTGACGTTCTGGAACCCATCGCACGGCGTCGTGCTGATGCTGGTGACCGCGATCCCACTCGCGTCGCTCGGCGGCTGGATCTGGGCCGCCCAGCTCACCAAGAACTCCGCCGGGCGCGCGCTGCTCGCGCTTGCGTGGGCACTCAGTCCGGTGCTACTTGGCTCGATGAGCGCAGGCCGGCTGCCGACCCTCATTCTCGCGGTCGTGTTGCCGTGGCTGCTGCTCGCCGCGACTCGGGCGCGTGAATCTTGGAGCTGGGCGGGCACCGCCTCGCTGCTGGCCGCGGTAGCGCTTGCCTGCGCACCCGTGCTGATTCCGGCTGCGGTCGTGCTGTTGATTGTCGGTATCGCTGGATCGCCCCGCGGCACTGCGCGCGTACTCTCGATTGCGATCGCTCCGCTTGCGCTCTTCGCCCCCAAGCTGCTCATGCTCTTGCGTGGGGCGAACCCGCTCGACCTACTGCTTGACCCAGGTATTCGGGCCCCGTTTGCTCCGGCAAATACCTGGCAGCTGCTGCTCGGTTTTCCCGAGTTCGGGCTCGACGGCTGGGGCGGCATTTTTCATAGCCTCGGGCTCGACGCGCTGCCAGCGACGCTGCTCGTCGGTTTCTTGCTGCTGCCAATTGTGCTGCTCGCAGCGCTCGGCCTGATCACCGGCCGCGTGCACTTCACCGTGCTGCACGCCGTGCTCGGTGGTGTGGGCCTGCTCACCGCGGTCGGCGCCTCGAAACTGCAACTGCTCAGCATCGGTGGCGACGCTGTGACCCTTTGGACAGGTTCGGGTCTCGCCGTGTACTGGATCTCGGTGCTCGGCCTCGCCGCAGTCGGAACCAGCGTGCTGCGCAAGGCGGCCGCGCCGGTGGTCGCGGTCGGTCTGGTGATGGCGCTCGTCGCCGTTGCTCCAATCGGCGTGAAACTTGCGACCGCGAACACCGGAATCGTTGCGGGCGACGCGCAGATGCCCGCGCTGGTGCAGGCGGCCGGTGCCGAAGACGCTGGGCTGCGCACCCTCGTGCTGTCTGCCGCAGGGCCGCAGTCGGTGCGCGCCGAGATCGTGACAGGTTCGGGCGTGCGTCTCGACGAGCTGCGCACTGCCGCGGTGCCGAGCAGCGTGACCGAGCAAGATGAACAGCTCGCGCTGATCGTTGGTGCGCTTGCGAGCACCGGCGACGAGGCCCGCACTCAAGAGGTACTGACTGCAAACGACATCGGTTTCGTGCTGCTGAAGACTGCTGGCGAATCGACCGAGCGCTCACAGTTGCAGTCGGCGTTCGACCAGCAAACCGCGCTCGAAGGAGCCGGCCAGACCGCGCACGGGCTCCTGTGGCGCGTCACCGCAGAGGGTGACCCGAGCGCGCAGACCGACGACGACAGCGGCCCCTCATGGATCGCGGGCATCAGCAATCGACTCTTCGGGAGCCTGCTGTGGTGGGCCCAGATTGTCGTGCTCGGAGCGATGCTGCTGCTTGCGCTTCCCACCGGAGAGGTGGTCGAACGGCCCGAGCGACGACGCAAGAAGGGCGCGGCGGTGCCACCTGTTGGTGAAGCCCCGGACCCTGAGGGTGCCGAGGCGGCTGAACTGGAACGCGCCGAAGCGCAAGCTGCAGAAACGGAAGCTGCAGAAACGGAAGCCGCCGAGTCAGTGCTGACTGACTCAGCGCCGGCAGAACCGGAAACTGCGGCGCCCACTGGCGCAGCGAACGCAGAGGCGGCGCCCTCCGAACATGCACCAGCAGACGCCGAACATGCACCAGCAGACGTCGAGCATGCCGATTCCGCGCCCACCGCACGCGAGGCGATGCCTGATCCAACGCCAGAAGTACCGAGCGATCACCCGATGAACAAACTGCCGAAGTTCTTGCGCCCCGCCGAGCCTGACACGACCGAGGGGGGCGAACGATGAGCGAGCAATCGAAGCGCATGCTGCGCGGCGGCGCGCGAGCGGCTACCGGAGTCGTCATCATCGGCGTCTCTATCGCGGCCGCGGCGGTGCTCGGCTCAGGAGTCGTCGCCCTTCCATCCGTTGAGCGCGGCGTGGTCGCCGTCGCAGCAGACACAAACCAGAACGCGACCTTCTCGCTGATCTGCACGGGTGCGTTCGCCGAACTCGGCGCCGACCCCTCGCGCCCGACCGCGGCCATTCCGAGTGGTGCGTCAACGACGGTTGTCACCGGCGAACCTCTCGAGCAAGGCGAGCTCGCCCGTGAGCAGGCCGACGGCACAGCTCCGCTCGTGGTGCAGGGCTCGGCAAACGACAACCTCGCGGCCGCAGAGTTGCAGCAGGTTGGCGGAAGCACGCTGCAGGGGCTCACCGCCTCGAGCTGCGCCGAACCGGTGCACGAGCAGTGGCTCGTCGGCGGGGGCACAAAGCTGGGCCAGTCGCTCACCCTGGTGCTCGGCAACTCTTTCGAGGTGCCGGCGACCGTGCAGGTGTCGCTCTTCGACGAGAACGGTCAGGCCGACTCGTCGCGCGCCACTGGTGTGCTCGTGCCCGCGAACTCGCAGCGCATCGTTTCGCTCGGCGGCTACGCGCCCGATCGCGAACGAATCGCCGTGCGCGTCGAAAGTACGGGCGCCGCGGTGACTGCGGCGCTTGGCGCCTCACAGACCGTCGACATTCGCTCGTTCGCCGTCGACACGGTCACGAGGCAACTGGCACCAGCGACCTCGCTCGTGGTGCCTGGCGTCGCCAACTTCAGCTCAGACGAGCACGCCACCGACGGGGCCGCGCCCGACGCGGATCCTTACCCGGTGCTCGTGCGCGTGCTGTCACCCGAGGGGGCCGGCACCGCTACGGTGCGTGCGCTGAAGGCCGACGGATCCTCGCAGAGCCTCGGCACTATCGATGTCGAAGCCGGAGTCGTCGCCGAGCTCTCTGTGCAAACCTGGCCGCTAGACGCCCAGGCCGTGACGATCGACGCGACCGTGCCCGTGGTCGCTGGAGTGCTCGGCACGGCCGACGCACCGCCGGCGCACGATAACGCTTGGTTTGCCCCGGCGCCCACGCTGCCGGCCGACACCAAGGTCGCCGTCGCGGTGGTGCTCGGGGGGCAGCTCGTGCTCGCGAACACCGGCGATGCCGACGCGAACGTCGAAATCGAGACCGAAGGCGACGCGAAACTGAAGACTGTGACGGTACCTGCCGGTGCCGCGATGCCCGTCGAAGCGCGCGGCCAGGTGTGGGTGACCAGCTCGCAGCCGATTTCAGCGGGGGTTCGAGTGGTGAGCGGCCCGAACATCGCTGGGTACCCAGTGCTCGCGCCGATCGAGCGGCGGGCGGCAATTACGGTCTACCCGCGGTAACGTTGGGCAGCGGTGCGAGCATGATTTTGGGTGAGGATCGGCACCCCGGCGACGGACTGCCCTCGGGTGACGATGCACTCGGAGTGAGCGAGCCGCCCCGCGCTGACGAGTCGCCCCAGTCGGGCGACCGCAGCGATGCTCGCCTCTGCGCCCGGGTCGGCTGCGGCGCGGTCGCAACCCACACACTCACCGCCGACTACACGGATCGCCTGATGGCAGTGGGGCCGCTGAGCCCGGAACGCACGCCGCCCGCGCTCGACCTGTGCGAGCGGCACAGCGAGGCGCTCACGCCGCCCGAGGGGTGGCAGCTCATGCGACACGACCCTTCGCGCGAGTGAGTATGGGACGGGTGAGCACGCGGTAAGCGAGACATCGAAGGCGCGCCCCATAGACTGGGAGCGTGTTCGGAAGAGAGAAAAAAGCGAAGGTTGAGCCGCCCGCGCGGCCGAGCCGTCGCCATGGGCGTCGGCCGATTCGCTCCTCGCTGACCGGCCCGCAACTGCCGAACCCTGACGCACGGGTCGCCCGCTTCGAGATCGCCGCCAGGGCAGCCCTCGAATTGCTGCGACAAGAGGTCGGCGACGAACTGCGCGGCGTGCGCATCGGCTTCGCAACTGCGCCGATGGGCCGGGGCGCCGGTATGAGCGAGCAGCCCCTGTTCTACTCGATCGACCGCGCCGATCGCACTATCGTGCTCTACCGCATGCCGATCCAACGCGCGAAAGGCTTGCACGTCGATGACGACGAGCACCGCCGCCTCTTCATCGGGCACTGCGTGCACCGCGCGGTGTGCGAATATCTCGGGCGAGCGCCGTGGGAGATCGCATCGGGCCGCTTCGATCATTTCTGAGCCCTCGAAGGCAGCCAGTTTGCGCGAAAGGCACGAGCTGAGCCGCGAACGCACCTGACTCGGCCATAATGGGAGCATGAGCGCACGCATTCTGGTGGTTGACGACGACCGCGCGCTGTCCGAGATGCTCGGGATGGTGCTGCAGGGCGAAGGGTTTGAGACCGTGTTCGCCGCAGACGGGCCTTCTGCTGTCGAGAAGTTTCGCGAGTCGAGGCCCGACCTCGTGTTGCTCGATCTCATGCTTCCAGGCATGGATGGCATCGAAGTGTGCACGAGCATTCGTGCCGAGTCGGGCGTTCCGGTGATCATGCTGACCGCGCGCAGCGACACCGGTGACGTCGTGCGCGGGCTTGAGGCGGGCGCCGACGACTACGTGGTGAAGCCGTTCAACCCCGTCGAGCTGATCGCGCGCGTGCGTGCCCGACTGCGCGAGCCTAAGCAAGAAGCTGGCGAGAAACTGCGGGTCGGCGACATCGACATCGACGTTACGGGGCACGAAGTGCGTCGGGGCGATCAGGTGGTCTCGCTGACGCCGCTCGAGTTCGACCTTCTGGTGATCCTCGCCCGCAAACCGCAGCAGGTGTTCACCCGCGAGGTGCTGCTCGAAAAGGTGTGGGGCTACCAGTACAAGGCCGACACCAGGCTCGTGAATGTGCACGTGCAGCGACTGCGTGCGAAGATCGAACGCGACCCCGACCACCCGACCATCGTGAGCACCGTTCGCGGCGTGGGCTACCGCGCCGGCGCCCCCACGGAGTAGCCGTTTGTCGACCGCTCACAGGCACGGTCGGTCGCCGTTCGGGCTGTGGCTTCGCCGCCTGAGGGTGCGATGGGTTCGCGCCACCCTGCCCGTGCTCGGTCCGGTGCGTGCGGCCTGGGGGAGTTCGCTCAGGCTGCGCACCATGGCGATCACGGGCGCGATCGCGATCACCATGGTGTCGGTCATGGGTGCGCTGGTGCTCGATCGCATCAGCACCGATCTGTATTCTTCAAAGCGGGATCAGGCGCTCCAAGATTCGGCGCGCGCGACGCTTGCGGCGCAAGAACAGCTCGACAGTTCTGACGCTGCCGACCTCGGCGCGCTGAACGCCCTCGCGGGATCGGTGCGCAGCACGGTGCAGGGCACCTCTGCGAGCCAGCTGATCTACGTGCGCAGGCAGGCGAACCAGCCGGCTTCGCCGATCGCGCCCGACGATGCGGGCACCTCGCAGCAGATTCGCGACGTGATCTCGGCAGATCTGAGCGATGCGCTGCTCGAGGGGCAGTCTCCGCAGTACTGGCAGTCGGTGCGGCTCGTCGACGACGAGGGCAAGACGGCACCCGGCATTCTTGTCGCTTCGACCATCGTGTTTCCGGCGGGCGCGGGCAGCTACGACCTCTTTATCGGCTACAGCTTCTCTGACGTGGCGCAGAGCATCGAGTTCATCACGCGCGCGCTGATCATCATGGCGCTGTTGTTGTTGCTGCTGCTGGCGGTGCTCGTCTGGGCGATCTCGAGTCTCGTGTTTCGTCCGATTCGTGCCGCCGCGTCTGCCAGCCATCGGCTCGCCGCGGGTGAGATCGACGCGCGCATTCCGTTGCAGGCAGACAAGCACTTCGACGAGCTCTCGAACAACTTCAACCACATGGCCGACACGCTGCAGGCACGGATCGAAGAGCTCGATCAGCTCTCGACCATGCAGCAGCGTTTCGTGTCAGACGTGTCGCACGAGTTGCGTACGCCGCTCACCACGATTCGGCTTGCGGCAGAGGTGCTGCGGGGGCAGGTGGGCGACGACGAGTCCAGCGCGGCCCGCCCGGTGCAGGTGCTGAACGATCAGGTAGATCGTTTTGAGTCGCTGCTCGCCGACCTGCTCGAGATTTCGCGCTACGACGCCGGGCCGATCACACTCGAGACCGAACCCGCGAATATGGTTGTGCTCGCCGAAGAGGTGGTCGAGGGGCTCAGACCGCTGTCGCCCGGCATCATTGAGCTGCGACCGCTCGGCGGCTTCAGCCCGATCGACGTCGATGCCCGCCGCATTCGGCGCATCATCTCGAACCTCGTGGGCAACGCGATCGAGCACGGCGAGGGCCGGCCCATCGTGGTGACGATCGACTCGAACGCCTCAGCGATCGCGATCGGCGTGCGCGACTGGGGGGTCGGCATGAAACCCGAAGACACGCAGCACGTCTTCGACCGGTTCTGGCGTGCAGACCCCTCCCGCAAGCGCACGCTCGGCGGCACCGGTCTCGGTCTCGCGATCGCACGCGAAGACGCAGCCGTGCACGGCGGCCTCCTCGAGGTGTGGTCGCGGCTTGGCGGGGGCAGCAACTTTCGTCTCACTCTGCCGCGAGGCGACGAAACGAACTCGTTCGTGTCGCCCGTGCCGCTCGTGCCAGACGATGTCACGCCCGAGCTTGGCGATCCCGAGGTCACGGGCGGGTGGCTGCGAAGGCCCGGCCGCCGCGTGCGAAGGGAGCGCAACAGATGAGGCGTAAGATCCTCGCAATAATTGCTGCATCGTTTGCGGTGCTTTCGCTCGCCGCCTGCGATGCCGTACCCGACTCGGGGCCGGTGCGAGAGGGGCTCAGCAACCTTGAGCAGGCCGAGCGCGGCGTGTTCATCAACCCCCAGGGGCCAACCGCTGGTGCCGACCCCGAATCGATTATTCGCGGCTTTGTGCGAGCAGCCTCATCGAACCTGAACGACTACGAGATTGCGCGAAAGTTTCTCGCGCCGACCTATGCCGACCAGTGGGATCCGAGCCTCGGCGCGCTCGTCTACGAGGGAGCGCCGGTCTACGACGAACCCGACGAAGGGCTCGGAGTGCTCTCGCTGCAGGTGGCGGCCGCGGTCGATCAGGGCGGAACGCTGCGCCTGGCGCAGCCTGACGAGCACGCCGAGGTGCGCTTCGAGCTGAGCCGGGTTGGTGACGAGTGGCGCATCGTGTCTGCTCCGAACGGCATCGTCATCGATCGCAGCAACTTTTCATCGGTGTGGGAGACTCGCGCGCTCTACTTCTTGAGCCCAGACCAGCGGCTCGTTTCAGAGTTGCGCTGGGTGATTACCGACAGATCGTCGCTGCCGTCGCACCTGGTGACGCAGATCGTGAAGGCGCTGATCGGCGGGCCGTCTGCCGACATGACCGGTGCCATTGCGACTGCGTTTCCGGAGGGCACCACGCTGAGCGCAGCCTCGGTGCCCATCATCGACGGCGCCGCGGTGATCGATGTGTCGTCAGAGATTTTCGACGCCGACGAAGCGACCATGAGCGCCATCAAACGGCAACTGGCCGCAAGCCTGCAGGGGCTGCCGGGAGTGGTGCGCTTTCAGCTTGCGGTGCACGGAAACGTCATGGGCGGCGGCGAGATCACCGCGAGCGAAGAAACCGGTTCGGGCGACTTTCAGCGCGTCGTGTTGCTGAAAGATGGCGAGTTCGGCACCTCGGCCGGCAACTCGCTGAACGCGATCCCTGGTGTCAGCGAGCAGGTCGTCGCGCTCTCACCAACTGCCGTGAGCGTCGCCCCCGACCTCAGCGCGGCCGTAGCGCTGCACTCCGGCGGGATCAGCTGGATTACGGGCGGGCAGAGCCTCGTCATCGACAACCGCTCAGGCCTGCTCGCGCCGAGCCTCGACTCGCTCGGCTACGTTTGGGCGTATTCGAGCACCGAACCGGGCGAGATCGTAGTCACGAGACCAGGCACACGCCTATCTGAGCTCCCCTTGAACTGGCTCGATGACTTCTCGGTGAAGGCGATTCGGGTCTCGACTGGCGGCAACAGGCTCGCTGTGCTGGTCAACGCAGGCGGGGCCACCGAAGTGCGGGTCGTCGGTATCGTGCGCGACGAGACCGGTGCCCCGGTCGGCTTCACTGAGACGGCGACCCTGCAACTGAGCGAAATTGGTGCCCCGATCGATCTCGATTGGATCGGCGACAACCGCTTCGTGTTGCTCAGCGAGACGGGCCTGCTCGGCGGCTCGGCCAAGGTGACCATCGGCGAAGTCAGCGGGCGGTTTCCGGTGGTCTCGGGTTCGGTCTCCGGTGGCGTCGCGATCAGCAGCGGGGGCAGCAGCCGCTCGCTGATGCGCGTGCTCGACGACCAGCACCGCATGTTCAAACCACAGGGATCAGGCTGGCAGCAGCTCATGGCAGGTGTCGACTTGATCGCGAAGGTCGGATAGCCGGGGGTCGCGCGCAGGGTCTCGGCTAGCGACTTGTCGCTCACAGGGGCGAGGATCGCGACCGTTCTCGCGACTTCTGTGAGTAACTGCTCGTCTGTCGGTAGCGAGGTGCATGCTCGTATGCATGACACGAGAACTCGTAGACGGCCGGCTGCGCTGCAGGCCGCGCGACCGGCTGGGCGACGTGCTTGCAGATTTGCTCGCACTGCTCTGGCCATGCGCCTGCCTGGTGTGCGGCGCCCCGAACAGGCAGTTGTGCGCCGACTGCCGCACGCGGTTGCGAATGACCGTCGGCACGGCGCAGCTCGCGCGCTCGTCCAGTGGGCGCGAGGTCTGGGTCTACGGCAGCTACGTGGGGGCACTGCGTGCGCTGCTGGTCGCGTGTAAGCACGGCGGTGCGGTGGGCTTGGCCATGCCGCTCGGCGAACTGCTGAGCGGTCCGCTGCTGCTCGCGCTCGAGGCGCAGCGGGCGCGCACGCCGGTACTGATCGTGACTGCCCCCTCGCGCGCGGCCCGAGTTCGTGCACGCGGGTACCGGCATGTCGACCTTTTGGTACGGCGGGCGCTGCGGCATCTTCGCGCGAGGGGCGACCCGGGCCCGTACCTTGTTGTGGGCGGGCTGCAGACGCTGCCCGGGCGCACCGGACAGGTGGGCCTGCGCGCGGGGGAGCGCGCGCAGAACGCCGCACTCGTGCGGGTGCCGAAGCGCATGCGAGGCAGGCTGAGCGGCCGCGAGGTGGTGCTCATCGATGACATAGTCACGACTGGTGCGACCCTCGACGCAGCTGCGACAGCGCTCGAGGCTGCCGGAGCCACGGTGATTGCGACGGTGGCGCTCGCGGCCGCAGAGCGACGCAGCGCTTGAGCTTGCGTGCGACGAGGGGCGTGCGGGTGTGTGGCAGGCGCGAAATCGAGCATCAATCGATCGTGCGTTAGGTGTGGACCAGGCGCGAGCCGAGCGCATGGCAGGCAAGAAATCGAGCGTGCGCTGGGCGTGAACCGAGCGTGCGCTGAAATGTGTCGGGCAGATTGGCGATCCAGGTGGCAGTGAACCCACGAACAGCGATAGGGTTCGTGAAAGGCGTAAAGGTGCGCCCGCCAATGTGGCCACCCGCCTATACCCAAAGGAGGTCACCATGGATGTAAGCATTCGCGGCAGGGGCGTCGGAGTTACCGATCGTTTCGAGAACTATGTGGGTTCGAAGACTGAAAAGGTAGAGCACCTGCTGCCCAAGGCGCAGGCGTTCGAGGTAAAGGTTTCCCGTCTCAGCGACCGCAGCCCGAATAACGGCGACCGCGTCGAGATTACCCTGATCGGGCCGGGCCCGGTGATTCGTGCTGAGAGCACCGGCAACGACAAATACACCGCTTTCGACATCGCTTATGGGCGAGTGCTCGAGCGCATTCGCAGGCTCAAGGATCGTCGCCACGACCGTCGCGGCAAGGGCCGCACCTCGCTCGCTGAGGCTGCCGCAGAAGACTTTAGTGTGGTCGACATCGCGCCGGCCCCGCTCGAGACGATCGAGGCCGTGTCGACCGGTTCTGTTCCGGTTATCGCCGAGGAGGGTGGCGAAGAGAAGTACACCCCGGTCGTGATTCGCCAGAAGGAGTTTCCGGCCGAGCGTCTGTCGACCGAAGAAGCGGTTGACCAGATGGAGCTCGTCGGCCACGACTTCTTCCTCTTCATCGAGACGGAGTCGGGCAAACCGAGCGTGGTCTACCGCCGCAAGGGTTGGAACTACGGCATCATCTCGCTCTCTGACGACTGAGCGTCGGCGTAGCGTGTGAAGTGTGGGTGAGTGCCCGGGCAGGGGCGCTCACCCACATTCATGTCTGCGGTCGTGATGAACCGCCGTCCAGTGTCTCGGATGCCCTGTCGCAGCGCCACTTGCCAGGCGAGGCCCGCCGGCTATCGGCGCGTTCGCCTGCCAAAGCGCAGCGTCAGCCCGTGTCGCACCACGAGCCAGAGTGCCTCTGCGACGATTCCCGCGGTCATTTTCGAGTGGCCATGAGCACGCTCGACGAAGGTGATCGGAACCTCAGCGATCGGGCAGCCGAGCCGTTCGAGCCCCCACGCCACCTCGACCTGAAAGCCGTAGCCCTCGGCCGAGACCTCGTCGCGTGAGAGCCGGGCGAGCCATGTACTGTCGAACACCCGGTATCCGCTGGTGATGTCGTGCAAACGTGAGTGCAGCGCCGCGCGAGCCACCCGGGTGCCCGTGCGCGAGATCCAGCGTCGATGCCGCGGCCAGCCTACGACGCTCCCACCGCTGACCCATCGAACCCCGATCACGAGCCCAGCCCCGGCTCTCGCCGCAGTGAGCAACTCTGGCAGCTGTTCAGGCAGGTGAGAGCCGTCGGCATCCATCTCGACCACCCAGCGATAATCGCGCGCAGTAGCCCACTCGAAGCCCTCGAGGTAGGCGGTGCCGAGGCCGAGCTTGCCCGGGCGGTGCAGCACCGAGAGGCGACCGTCGGCGGCCGCGAGCCGATCGGCGAGCTCGCCAGTGCCGTCGGGGCTCGCGTCGTCGATCACGAGCACGTCGGCGTGCGGGGTGACCGCGTGCAGGCGGGCGATAATCTCGCCGAGCGATTCGCGCTCGTTGTACGTCGGAAGGATCACCAGCACAGAGTCGTTGCCGAGCGCTCGGTGATCCTCGCCCCAAATTGGCTCAGGCACCGACCGCTCTCTGCTCACAGAACCACCCTAGGGTGTACCGCTGAATTCGGAGGATTCGCTCCGGTCAGGCTTGCTAAGCTGGGGCGTTGTTACAATTTGGCAACAGAAAGCACGGCGTGCTCGCGGCTTAGTCGCGACGAAGCAACCCGTACAACCACAGGAGACACGACGTGGCGACAGTCCTCGAACGAGTCCTTCGCGTAGGCGAGGGTCGCACTCTGAAGAAGCTTGAGCGGCTCGCAAAGACCGTCGAGGCGATCGAGCCGACCTTCGAGCAGTTGAGCGACGAAGAGCTGCGCGGCGAGACCGAAGAGTTTCGCGAGCGCCTCGCGAACGGCGAAACACTCGATGACCTGCTGCCAGAGGCGTTCGCCGCGGTTCGCGAAGCTGCGAAACGCACCATCGGCCTTCGCCCGTTCGACGTGCAGGTGATGGGCGGGGCAAACCTGCACCTCGGCAACATCAGCGAGATGAAGACCGGTGAGGGCAAGACCCTCGTCGCGACCATGCCGGCCTACCTGAACGCCCTCGCAGGCAAGGGCGTGCACATCGTCACGGTCAACGACTACCTCGCCACATACCAGAGCGAGCTCATGGGGCGCGTGTTCCGCGCCCTCGGCATGACCACTGGCTGCATCGTCGCGGGCCAGACCCCGGCCGAGCGCCGCAAGCAGTACGACGCAGACATCACGTACGGCACGAACAACGAGTTCGGCTTCGACTACCTCCGCGACAACATGGCCGGCACCGCCGCCGATCGTGTGCAGCGCGGGCATTTCTTTGCCATCATCGACGAGGTCGACTCGATCCTCATCGACGAGGCGCGCACGCCGCTCATCATCTCGGGCCCGGCCTCGGGCGATGCGAACCGCTGGTTCGCCGAGTTCGCGCGCATCGCGAAGACTCTGCAGCCCGGCGTCGACTATGAGGTCGACGAGAAGAAGCGCACCATCGGCGTGCTCGAGCCCGGCATCGAGAAGGTCGAAGACTACCTTGGCATCACCAACCTCTACGAGTCGGTGAACACCCCGCTCATCTCGTTCCTGAATAACAGCATCAAGGCGCGCGCGCTGTTTACGCGCGACAAAGACTATGTCGTGCTCAACGGCGAGGTGCTCATCGTCGACGAGCACACCGGTCGTATTCTCGCCGGGCGCCGCTACAACGAGGGCATGCACCAGGCCATCGAGGCCAAAGAGGGTGTGCAGGTCAAGGCCGAGAACCAGATGCTCGCGACCGTCACCCTGCAGAACTACTTCCGCCTCTACGAGAAGCTCTCGGGCATGACGGGCACCGCAGAGACCGAGGCCGGCGAGTTCATGTCGACCTACAAGCTCGGCGTCGTGCCCATTCCGACCAACCGCCCGATGCAGCGCAAGGATCAGCCTGACCTCGTTTACAAGAACGAAGAGGCGAAGTTCGTCCAGGCCGTCGCTGACATCGCCGAGCGCCACGAAAAAGGCCAGCCCGTTCTCGTCGGCACCACGAGCGTCGAGAAGAGCGAGTACATCTCGCGCCTGCTGGCAAAGGCCGGCGTGCGCCACGAGGTGCTGAACGCGAAGAACCACGCCCGTGAAGCCTCGATCATCGCGCAGGCGGGTCGCCTCGGCGGCGTCACGGTCGCCACGAACATGGCCGGCCGTGGTACCGACATCATGCTCGGCGGTAACGCAGAGTTTCTCGCCGTGCAAGAGATGACGAGCCGGGGCTTCTCAACCGAAGACGACCCCGAAACCTACGAGGCCGAGTGGCCCGCAGTGTTCGCGGCCGTGAAAGAGGCAGTCGCCACCGAGGCCGAGAAGGTCATCGCCGCAGGCGGTCTCTACGTGCTCGGCACCGAGCGTCACGAGTCGCGTCGCATCGATAATCAGCTTCGCGGTCGTTCGGGCCGTCAGGGCGATCCCGGTGAGAGCCGTTTCTACCTGTCGCTCACTGACGACCTGATGCGTCTGTTCAACTCGGGTGCTGCCGCAGCACTCATGAACCGGTCGAGCTTCCCCGACGACCTCGCGATCGAGTCGAAGGTCGTCACGCGCGCGATCCAGAGCGCGCAGAGCCAGGTCGAGCAGCGTAACAGCGAGATTCGCAAGAACGTGCTCAAGTACGACGACGTGCTCGATCGTCAGCGCAAGGCGATCTACGCGGATCGCGCGCAGATCCTCGACGGTGAAGACATCGAGGCGCGAGTCGACGTGTTCCGTGAGCAGGTCATCTCCGCGATCCTCGACTCGCATGACAATGGAGACTGGGATCTCGACTCGCTCTGGAACGACCTGAAGCAGATCTACCCGATCAGCATCACTCCCGACGAGATCGTCAACGAGACCGGCGGAAAGGGCGTGACTCGCGATTTCTTGAGCCGCGAGATCATGTCTGATGCCGAGCTCGCCTATCAGAAGCGCGAAGAGACCCTCGGCGCCGAGGCGATGCGCGAGCTTGAGCGCCGCGTTGTGCTCACTGCGATCGACCGCCGCTGGCGAGACCACCTCTACGAGATGGAATACCTCAAGGAGGGCATCGGCCTGCGCGCGATGGCGCAGCGCGACCCGCTCGTCGAGTACCAGCGCGAGGGCTTCACGCTGTTCCAGAGCACTATGGGCCAGATCAAGGAAGAGTCGCTTGGGCTGCTCTACAACCTTGAGGTGCAGGTGCGCCCAGCAGCCGGCCCTGAGGACCATGTGCACCTCGAGGGTGGCGGGCTCGAAGAAGAGAAGAGCGTCGACGACTCGAACTTCAGCTACACCGCTCCGAGCGAAGACGGCGGCACGACCGTGAAGAATGCCGGTTCAGGTGCAAAGAGCGCCAAGAGCGGTAACCCTGCGAAGAGCGGCAAGAAGTCAAAGTCGTCTGCCGCCGCAGCCGCCGCCCAGCAGGCTGCGCCTGCGCAGCAGCAGGCCGCTCAGGCCTCGCGCGGCGCATTCGGCCAGCAGGTCGAGGGTGGGCAAGCTGACACCACGAACCGCGCAGAGCGCCGCAAGAAGAAGTAGTTGGTTGTGGTGGGGCAGATCCTCGCCATAGCTATGCGAATTGAGTCGTGCCCTCGGGCGTACACGGAGATCTAATGAACGAGAAACTAACCAAGAACCAGCGCCGCGAGCAGGCGCGCGAGCAGGCACGCCTTGCTCGTGAGGTCGAGAAGAAGCGCGAGAAGCGCAACCGCCTGTTTCTGCAGGGCGGCATCGCGCTTGTCGTGATTGCCGTGCTCGGCGTGGTTGCACTCGTGCTCTCGCAGAGCATGAAGCCCGCAGGCCCGGGCCCGCTCAACATGATCTCGGGTGGTGTGACCTTCAGCAAAGATCTCGAGGTCGTCAAGACCAAGGCGCTGCAAGACGGTCAGACGCGCAAGGCTCCCGAGCAGGACTGGACGAAGAGCCCGGTCGACATCACGATCTACGTCGACTACATGTGCCCCGCCTGTGGCAACTTCGAGCAGCAGAACGGTGACATGCTCGAGCAGTACGTCGGCAGCGGCGACGTGAACCTCACCGTGTTCCCGCTCAACTTCCTCGATGGGCAGTCACTCGGCACCAAATATTCGACCCGCGCCGCGAACGCATTCAGCTGCGTGGTCGAAGAGCAACCAAAGAACGCATTTGCCTACCACAACCGTCTGCTGAGCAAAGAGGTGCAGCCAGCCGAGCAGACCACAGGCCTCACCGATGACCAGCTCGTCGAGAACGCCGTAGCCGCGGGTGCAAAGGACACGACCGAGCTGAAGCAGTGCATCAAGGACCAGCGCTTCGCGCCATTCATCAACGCAAACTGGAAGTCGGCCAGCGAGACCGGCCTGCAGGGACTCGCAGAGGGTACCCAGCTGATCAATGACCCGCGCGTCGGTGACCTGCAGCCCGCAGACCAGCCGCAGCGCCTGCGCAGCACCCCTACCGTCATCGTGAACGGTGTGCAGTGGGTCGACGGCCGCGACGGTTCGCTCGAAGAGTACATCCTGAAGATCAAGGGCGAGCTTGACGGCTCGGCTGACAAGCAGAAGGAAGACACCGCGGAGGCAGCGGGCTAAGCTCGCGCCTCTGGGCTGCCATTGCGCGCGCAGTTTTGGCATCGCTTCGCTCATCTCGCCCCGCCTCGGCCCGGTGGGGTGAGCGAAGCGGCCAAAAACCGGGTAGTCTCTTCTGGGTGATCGATTTCGATTGGTCATCACGCCTCCTTAGCTCATCTGGTAGAGCAGCGGCCTTGTAAACCGCAGGTGGTCGGTTCGAGTCCGACAGGGGGCTCAAAACTGGGTACGCAGAGCATCGCTCTGCGTGTTTTGAGCCCGCGAGCCCACTGGCTCGCCGCGAGGACTCGCTTTCTCGGTCTTTTGCATTCCCGAGTTCCCTCGTGTGTTGTCAGATGTGCCGAGTTCTTGGGTTTTTGGCACATCTCGCAACACACGCCAGGAGTTTTGGGTGTGGGGTGGCCGAGTGAGGGTCTCTGCGCGAGGCCGGGTTGCGTATGAGCCCACGGGCCAGGCTAAGGCGGCAGAGGATCACCCGGCCCAATGGCGAGTAGGGTAGTGAGGTGACTTCAGCAAAGCCGAGCCTGCCCGTATGGGTCGCGCTGCTCGGCAGCGGCATCGCGGGCGCGCTCACCGCAGTGCAATCGCGCATCAACGGCGGCCTCAGTCAGCACCTCGGCAACGGCTACGTGACCGCAGCCGTATCGTTCGGCAGCGGCCTGGTGATCCTCTGCCTCGTCGTTGTGCTGAGCCGGCGCGCAAGACGCGGGTTCGCGCTCGTGAAGAAAGAACTCGCGAGCCGCCACCTGCCGTTCTGGGCGCTGTCGGGTGGCACCTTCGGGGCGTTCTTCGTGCTCGCTCAGGGCCTCGTCGCGACCGTGATCGGCCTCGCGCTGTTCACTGTCGGAGTGGTCGCGGGGCAGGTGCTCGGCGGGCTCGTGATCGACCGTAGTGGGCTCGGGCCTTCGGGGCGTGTCGATCCGACGCTCACACGTGTGATCGGCATGGTGCTCGCGATGGTCGCAGTGGTGTTCTCTGTGATCGCCGACATCGTGAACCCCGCGAGCGAGACGACGCAGATCTGGCTGATCGTGTTTCCGGTGATCGTGGGCTTTGGTGTTTCGCTGCAGGCTGCGGTGAACGGCCTGCTGCGGTCTGCCGCGCAGAGTGCGCTCACCGCAACGTTCGTCAGTTTCTTGGTCGGAACTGCGATCCTCGTTATCGTCGCCGCAATCTCAGTTGCCGTGCAGGGCTGGCCGACGGCTTGGCCCAGCGAACCGCTCTACTACGCGGGCGGCGCGCTCGGCATCGTGTTCATCGCGCTCGCGGCGATGCTCGTGCGCACCGCGGGCGTGCTGCTGCTCAGCATGTCGAACGTCGCCGGTCAGCTGCTCGCCTCAGTCGCGCTCGAGGCCGGGCTGCCACTGGCCGGTGGGGTAAGTGCTGGCCTGCTCGCGGGCACGGCCGTTGCGCTTGTTGCGGTGGTGATTGCCGCGATCCCGGTACGAAAGATACCTGTTTAGCGCGGGATCGAGACTTCGCCTGCTCAGGCTGACTCGTCGGCCCGTTCGAAGGTGAGCGACAGGCTGTTCATGCAGTAGCGGTCGCCCGTAGGGGTGCCGAAGCCGTCGGGGAAGACGTGGCCAAGGTGCGACCCGCAGCGCGCGCAGCGCACCTCGGTGCGGCTCATGCCAAGGCTGTTGTCTTCGAGCAACTCAACCGCGTCGGGGTTGACGCTCTCGTAGAAGCTCGGCCAGCCGCAGTGCGATTCGAACTTGGTGCCGCTCTTGAACAGCTCGTTGCCGCAGGCGCGACAGCTGTAGAAACCGTCAGACCACTCCTCAAGCAGTTCGCCGGTTCCTGCGCGCTCAGTACCCGCTTGGCGCAGAATCGCATACTCCTCATCGCTGAGCCGCTCGCGCCACTCAGCGTCGCTCAGCGTGAACTCGTAGTCGCCGTCTGCCTTGATCTCGGTGCTGCTCATGGTTCTAGGTTACGCCTGTTGGTTGTGAATGCAGCGGAGGATTAGCGCGCGCTGAAGTGCAGCTTCATGTCGAGGGCTTTGCGGGGTTTTGGCTTCTGATCGCGATCGGCAATGCCGCCGACGTAGATCCAGGCGACGATCTGCTCGTGCTTCTTAAGATGCATTGCTTTGCGCACCGAACGATTTCTGGCGGCGTGCCCGGTACGCCACATCGTGCCCCAGCCTGCCTCGTGCAACAGGAGGCCGAGGGCATGCGCGACACCGGTAGCCACCGCCTCTTGCTCCCAGTAGGGCACCTTCTTGCTCTTCTTCGGCGAGGCCACCACGGTGAGAATCAGTGGCGCCCTGGTGGCCTTGGCGATGCCCTTGGGCTTTGTCGTGCTGTTCGCTTTTGCAAGCGCGCGACCTAGCGTGTGGCGCGCGTCACCGCGAAGCTCGATGACTCGCCACGGCCGCAGCGAAGAGTGATCGGCGACGCTCGTCATCGCCGAGAGGAGTTCAGAGACCTCAGCGCTCGAAGGCGCCTCGTCAGTGACCTTCGAATGCGATCTGCGAGTGCGCATCGCTGCGAGCACGGGGCGTTCGGCGGCATGGGGGAGCTGCTGCTCGGTCACGTGATCCTCGTGTGGTGGTTTGATGGTCGGCAATTTTCTCGCTTCGTGTGAGGTGAGAGCGGCGTTACATCTGGGCGATCAGGTCGCGCTCAGGCAGTTGGATGTGCAAACTCAGGGTACCTCTTCGGTGTTGTGATAACACGGGACTTGCAACATCTGATGATATTCGTCAGACTATTACATGTGATTGAGGTTAGGTGAACCTCAGTTAGATCCGATGGGGGAGTTTTGGCTCCTCTTTTTGTGTGTATGTATCGACCGAGAGGTGTTGCCGTGGAGGCATTTGGTACGCGGATGCGTGGGGGACTTGCCACGCTGCTTTCTGCTGCCCTGATTTTGAGTGGAGCGCTGCTTGCTGCCCCAGCAGCGAGCGCCGAAGAGCCGGTTGCGCAGACCCCGGTCGCTGAGGCACCCGCAGTAGAGGCTCCGAGTGCGGACGCGCCAGCCCCCGAGGCGCCGACTCCTGAGGCGCCGGTGGAAGGGGATCAGCCCGCCACTGAGGAGGCCCCGGCCGAGACTCCGGCCGAAGAGGCTCCTGCAGCCGAGGCTCCGGCCGAACCGGTCCCCCTAAACATCGCGCAGCTCGCAACAGCCGCTGCCCCCGCAGTGGTTTCGACCGAAGCCCTGCGTGCCGGTGGCGAGATCACTGTGACGGGATCGGGCTTCAACCCGGTATACCCGGGCGTCTACATCGGCATCGGCCCCGCCGGGTTGCCTGGCTTCTACATGGGAGCATCGAGCCTGCTCGAAGTAGTGCACGTTGGGCCGACGAACGTGGACGGCAGCTCTGAGGCTGGCCGCACCGCGAAGCTCAATGCTGACGGAACTTTCACCACGAAGTTCAGCGTGCCCGCATTTGCCGAGGGCGCTTCGTACGCGCTCTACGTTTCGAAGGCGCACGGTCAGGGCATGTCAGATACTTCACAGAACGTTATTTCTGCGGTGACTTACGCGGCACCTGTCGTCGCGGCTCCTGCTGTTGAGGTGGTTGGTTCGGTGACCGATCTCGACCCGAAGGCGACGAACACGGTGACCGTGAAGGGATCGGGCTTTGTGCCGAACGCTCCCGCGACTTCGGGCACTCGCCCGCCGTTGGCCGGGAAGTTCACGGGCGCGTATGTTGCGTTCGGTTCGTATGCTTCGGTGTGGCAGCCCTCGACGGGTGCTGCTGCGGCGACTCGTTCGGGTGTCGAGACGAAGTGGGCGCTGCTTGCTGCTGATATGGCGACCGTGGGCGGTGCTGCTGCCGGTGCGATCGAGGTGAAGGCTGATGGCACGTTCGAGACCACGTTGACGTTGACTCCCGATGAGTCGAAGCAGATCGCTGGCGGTTCGTGGGGCATTGTGACCTACCCGGGTGGTGGAGCGAAGTATGCGCCGTTTGAGACGTTCACCCCGGTCACGTTCAAGGCGCCAGTCGCGGCTCCTGCTGTTGAGGTGGTTGGTTCGGTGACCGATCTCGACCCGAAGGCGACGAACACGGTGACCGTGAAGGGATCGGGCTTTGTGCCGAACGCTCCCGCGACTTCGGGCACTCGCCCGCCGTTGGCCGGGAAGTTCACGGGCGCGTATGTTGCGTTCGGTTCGTATGCTTCGGTGTGGCAGCCCTCGACGGGTGCTGCTGCGGCGACTCGTTCGGGTGTCGAGACGAAGTGGGCGCTGCTTGCTGCTGATATGGCGACCGTGGGCGGTGCTGCTGCCGGTGCGATCGAGGTGAAGGCTGATGGCACGTTCGAGACCACGTTGACGTTGACTCCCGATGAGTCGAAGCAGATCGCTGGCGGTTCGTGGGGCATTGTGACCTACCCGGGTGGTGGAGCGAAGTATGCGCCGTTTGAGACGTTCACCCCGGTCACGTTCAAAGATGCCTCGGTAGCCAAGGTCAGCGCGAGCACTTCGGTGGTCACCGAGGGACTCAAGGTTGACGTAGCCGCGACCGGCCTGCCAGGCAAGATCTACGCGGCACTCATCGAGCGCGGCACCGCCGCAGACCTCGACATGAGCAAGCCAGACAGCTACGCAGCTTTTGCAACGCCGTTCCCGACGGTTACCGACGGAAATGCCACGTTCTCGCTGACTGCCCCGATGTCGAAGCTCGACCGCAAGAAGCAGTACGAGGTGCTCGTGTGGAAGATCCACTCTATGCCAACGACTGAAAACGTCTACGGCCTGGCCAACGTGACTGTCACCGAAGCGCAGTGGAATGGACTCGAGGGCATCAAGCCCCCGGTCGTCACGCCTCCCGTGAAGCCGCAGCCCACCCAGCCCGGCGCAGGCTCGCTCACCTGGGGTATCTCGTCTTCGTTCGCGAACTACGTCACCGGCACCATTGCAAAGGGGTCGATCTCGACCAACGGCGTCGGCGGCGGCCGCGGCGGCTACGTCTTCCCGCAGGCAACCGGCAGCAGCTGGAACGCCGATACCCGTACTGGAACCGTGCGCTACTCGGGCACGGTGACCTTCACCGGTCACGGTGGTCTGCTGAGCGAAACCTTCTCGAATCCGGTCATCACCGTGTCGAGCCCCACCTCGGGATCGATCTCGGCGGGTGGCCAGAGCTTCCCCTTGAACCTGGCCGGTGCCGGCTTCGTAGCGAACGCCGACGGCTCGGCAACCTGGACCGGCGTCTCGGTCGGCGGCGCGATTAGCGGCGGCGACGGCGCGGGCGCGGGCGGCAGCCTGGGCATGGACTCGCTGAGCTTCACCGTCGGCTCGGCGAGCGCACTGAACTTCGGCTCGACCTCGACCGTGTCGCAGTTCGCGAAGAAGCGCGAGGCCGCGGCAACCGCGCCTGCCACCACCGGGCTCACCGTGGTCACCCCGGCCGCAAAGCTCGTTGCGGGTGGCGAGATCGAGATCACCGCAGGAGGCTTCCAGCCGAACGAGCAGGGCATCCTCGTCGTGATCTACTCGGACCCGACGGTGCTCGACACGAACGCCAAGGCTGATGCCAACGGCGTGGTGCGTTGGATCGGCACTCTGCCGAAGGATCTTGCCGGAAAGCACACCATCACTCTGCAGGGCAGTGTCAATGTCGGCCAGGAGATCACGATCGCGAAGGCCGGTGAGGTGAAAGAGAAGACCACGACGGTCGCCGCAGAAACCTCGGCCCCGATGGTGCAGGCGGCCGCAGCTGGCGAAACCAGCGGGGTACCTGCCTGGGCGTGGTGGACCGGCGCGCTCGCGCTGCTCGTGATCGCCGGAGCCGGCACCGCGCTGGTCGTCGCACAGCGCCGCAAGGTCGACGCCCCGACCCACCTCTAGACCCGATGCCCGGGCCTGCCGCTATCCCTTTGGCAGGCCCAGACATCGTCTGCATACGCACACAAGAGAACGTTACGATGAAACCCATGAATCGATTTGCCACCGCGGCCACTGCAGCAGCATTCGCGGCGACCGCCCTACTGGTTCCTACCGCCGCTCAGGCCGCGCCGATCCTCGCCACAACCGCTGCGAGCAGCGACTGCGTTGTCACCGGAGGCGAACTGAACTGGGGCGTGAAAGAAGGTTTCCGTTCGTATATCTCTGGCACCATCGCGAACGGTTCGTGGGAGGTCGCTGACGGGGCGAGCTACGAGACCCCGCTGTTCGGGTGGACGAACCCGATCGGTGAGATCGACGCGGTGACGGGCGAGGGCACTGTCTCGTTCGCCGGCTCGATTCACTTCACCGGACACGACGGGGTGCTGAACCTGCAGATCGCGAACCCGACCGTCGTGCTGAACGGCGACGGCACCGCGAAACTGTTGATGGACACGAAGAGCAACAATGCCCAGGGCGAGCTCGTCGTTGACGAACAGCAGGCCTACCTCGGCAAGATCGAGGCGCTCGGACAGCTTGACCCGGCGAGCGGCGCGATCGCTTTCGATAAGGCGCCCGCGGTGCTCACTGCTGATGGTGCAGACGCGTTCGGCGGATTCTACGCGAGCGGCGACGAGCTCGACCCGGTGTCGCTCACGCTGCAGCTGGGGCCGTGCGAGGGTACGCCCGCGGCTCCGGTGCAGTCGGCAGATTCAAACTCAGAAACCGTGACGCTCACCGCCGACGAACCCGCGAACTCAGTGCCGTGGCTTCCCATCGCGATCGGCGCGGTCGCCCTGGTTGTCATCGCAGTCACCGCGGGCATGCTGATCGCTGGCCGCAAGAAGGGTGCCGCGCCAGGTGTCGCGCCCGAAGAAGAGGCTGCGCCGAGCGATTCGTAAGTTCAGTTGACCGCTTAGCTCGCGTTACTTTGCGCGGCGAGGACCGCAGCTAGCCCCGCATGGGCATGACGATGCCCGCGGCCGAGCCGGGGTGCTCGATCACCTCGACGGGGGTGCGGTACACTTCGCTCACCGTCTCGGCGGTCAGCACCTCCGCAGGGGTGCCGCATGCGAAGATCTGACCGTCGCGCAGCAGCGCGATGCGGTCAGCATAGGCCGCAGCGAGGTTGAGGTCGTGCAGCACGACGAGCACCGCATCGCCCGCTGCCGCCCGCGCCCGGGTGAGCTGCAACAGGGTCTCTTGGTGGCCCAGATCGAGCGCGGCGGTCGGCTCGTCGAGCATCAGCACGCCCGTGCGACCCGCGACGACGCGGGCGAACCCGACGCGAGCGCGTTCGCCGCCAGACAGCGAGGGCACACGCCGGTTGCCGAGGTGCGCGATATCTGCGGCAGCGATGGCCTCGGCGATCGCCTCGTTATCGTCTTCTTCGAGCGGGGTGCGGCGCCAGGGCGCGCGCCCCATCTCGACCACCTGGTGCACCGTGAACGGAAACATGATCTGGTTGTCTTGCAGCAGCACGCTGCGGCGTCGGGCCAGCTCGTGCAGCGTCCACTCGCCGATGGGGCGACCGCGAAACTGGACGACTCCGCCGTCGGGGGCGGTGTCGCCAGAGAGCACCCCGAGCAGGGTCGACTTGCCCGCGCCGTTCGGTCCGAGCAGGGCGAGCACCTCGCCTGCGTGCAGCTCGAGCGAGACGTCGTCGAGCAGCTTGCGGCCACCCCGCGACAGAGTGACGCCGCGCGCAGAGGCGACGACGGTGCCGGCCGAGGCGCGATCCACCGCCACAAATTTTTGAGCAGCCAACTTAACCCCACCCCCCGGCGCGCTTGCGGGTGCGGCGCAGCAACCAGAAGAAGAACGGGCCGCCGACGAGCGACGTCAGCATGCCGATCGGCAGGTCGGCCATGGGCACAAGGGTGCGAGCCCCGAGGTCTGCGAGCGTCAGCAGGAGCGCGCCGCCGAGGGCGCTCGCGGTGACGAGCGGTAGGTGCGCTGGGCCGAGGATCATGCGCATGAGGTGCGGGATCACGAGACCCACGAACGCGATGATGCCCGCGAAGGCGACCGACGCGCCGACCAGCAGGGCGACGAGCACAATGACGCCGATGCGCAGCGCCTCGACATTCACGCCGAGGTGGCGGGCGTTGCGTTCACCGAGCGCCAGCAGGTCGAGCTTGCGGGCGACCAGGTAGGCGATGATCATGCCGATTGCGAGAATGGGCGCCACGATGGCGACCTGGCTCCACCGCGAACCCGCGAGGCTGCCGAGCTGCCAGAACACGATCTGCTCGCGCGACTGAGTGTCTCCCAAGAACGTGAGCAGCGCTATTGCCGCGCCAGCGATCGCGTTGATTGCAATGCCGGTGAGCACGAGCGTGACCACCTCGGTGCGGCCGTCGGCGCGGCTCATGAAATAGACGAGCAGCGTCGCGACGAGGCCCGCAGCGAAGGCGAGTACGGCGGTGGTCCACTGCCCGAAAAGGGTGAGACCAAACACGATCGAGAGCCCGGCACCGACCGCGGCACCCGACGAGATACCGATGACGCCCGGCTCAGCGAGCGGGTTGCCGAAGATCGCCTGCATGAGCAGGCCGGAGATTGCGAGGCCGGCACCCACGAGCGCGGCCATCGCTACGCGCGGAAACCGGATCGCCCAGAGCGTCTGATCGCCGGCCGCGTGCGAGGGCAGCGGCAGCCATTCGATGCCGATCTTGTGGAGCAGTGAACCCAGTACCTCCTGCGGGGCAATCGCGAGCTGACCGGTGCCGGCCGACGCCAGAAGTGCAAACGCGAGCGCGAGCGAGAGGGCGATGAAGAGCACACCCTTTGTCGTGCGCAGCGATGACGGTGTCGAGGCTGAGTTTTTCATGTTGTTCCGAGCATCTATCTTATCGCTTCGGCTACGCTTAGTAACATCTGATGAAAGGTGTTCATGTTGCGAACCCATGCGCCGCGCCGCCGAATTGCGCTTGTTGCCTCGGTGGTGACCCTTGCAGCCATGTTGCTCACCGGGTGCCAGACCGCCGGACCGGACGCGAGCGCGAACGTTACCACCAAGGCTGAGCTGCCCCCGCTTTCGACGCTGACCCCTATCGCCGACCCGACGTCGTGGGAGGGGCCGAGCACTGCGGTGATCGGAGGTCCGAGCATTGACGCGGTGGCAGATAAGCCCGCGCAGCAACTCCCCGTCACCGTCACCTCCCACGACGTGACGGGCGACCGTGAGGTGCAGGTCACCGATACGTCACGCTTGCTCGCGCTGTCGATCACGGGCACCATCGCCGAGCTCGTCGACTCCTTCGGCCTCGCAGATAACCTGGTCGGTCGCGATATTTCAACTCAGATTCCCGGCTACGAGGATCTCCCGGTCGTGACCAAAGAAGGCCACTCTATCGATGCTGAAGGCGTGCTCGCCCTGAGCCCGACCCTGATCATCACCGACGGCTCGATTGGCCCGACCGACGTGGTGCTGCAGCTGCGCGACGCCGGCATTCAGGTGGTCACAGTGTCGCGTGCGATCGACCCCGAGAGCACATACGAGCTCACCCGCGAGGTCGCCACGGCCCTCGGGGTGGCCCCGCTCGCAGACACGCTCAACGAGCAGCTGAGGCAGGCGATCGCGGCGAAGGAGGCCGAGATCGCAAAGCTTGTGCCGACCGACGCTTCGCTCAGGCCGCGGGTCGCGTTTCTCTACGTTCGCGGTAGCGCTGGCGTGTACTACTTGTTCGGCGAAGGCAGCGGGATCGACTCAATCATCAAGTCGCTCGGCGCGATCGACGTGGCTGAAGATATCGGGTGGGTCGGTGAGAAGCCGCTAACCGACGAGGCGCTCGTGTCGCTCAATCCCGACATCATTCTCGTGATGACGAAGGGGCTCGAGAGTACGGGCGGCGTCGACGGGTTGATCGAGGCGCAGCCCAGCATCGCCCTGACGAACGCTGGCAAGCACCGCCGCATCATCGACGTCGAAGACACACTGATCTTTGCGGGGGGAACCCGCATTCCCGACGTGCTCGACGGTCTTGCCCGTGCGGTGTATGCACCTGATTCGCTGTAGGCGACGCGAAGCGTCGCAGCGATCGGGTGCTGGCTTTCAAGCCAGCCGACGCGGGTACCGCGGAGGGGGCTCGCTATAAGCGACGCGCAGCATCGCGGCGAGATCCCTCTTCTTCCCCGCTTCTTGACTAGCGAGGCGGGGGCTGCGCTCAGCTTTGCGCGTGTACTCTTAGGTGCACACAAAATGTAGGCGCGGTATGCGTCGCGAATCATTCATCATTTATTGCGAGGAGGGCGCGTGGCCGAGGGGCACGAGACACGGGCTGCGGCGCGCCGGGCGCGCGCGATGGCTCAGCCGCAGCGAACTGCGCTCCCTTCTGACCGTTTTGACGATGCCGCGAAGAGTGGCCGTGTCGGCGCGCACCGCGTCATCGGCAAGCCCCGCCGCTTCTGGATCTACCTGGTCAGCGCGCTGGTCGCGACCGCGCTTCTCACTGGCGCCGGCGTGATCGCGCTGCAGGTGACGGGTGCGAACCTGCAGAGCATGGGCGGCTCCGACACCCAGACGGAGCCCACGAAGAAGCCGGTCACCGTCAAGCCGGCGCTCGATCCCACTGCTCCGGTCGTCGTGCTCAACGGCACCGGCATGGATGGTTTCGAATCGATTGTCGACGGCGCTATCACCCAAAACGGCTGGGGCCAGATTCTCTTCTCGGCCCCCGCTGCCTCGAGCGACGTTCAGATCTCGGCCGTGTTCTACTCGGCGCCCGAAGACGAAGCTGCAGCGTTAGGGCTCGCGAAAGAGCTCGGCGGGGTCTCTACCTTCCAGAGCTCCGACTACGACGAGTACGGCGCGCGGCTGATCGTGCTGCTCGGTGCAGATTATGCCGGCCCCGGGAGCGATCAGCTCGTGGTGCCTGAGTCAGCTGCCCAATAGCGTCCTTACGCTCGGGTGCTTCTGGCGATTCTCGCCGCTGAAAATACTCTGCCGTGTTCGCCGCGAGCGAGCGTCATTTCTTGCACTCTCAGGGTGCGAGTGCCAAGATTGAATTAGCAGTCTGGAAACCTGAGTGCTAACAACTCATGCGAGGTGCTGCGCCACTGCAGCACCGCCATACCAACTATGTCCCGGGAGGACGCACACATGGCAAAGATCATTGCGTTTGACGAGGAAGCACGTCGCGGACTTGAGCGCGGCCTGAACATTCTCGCTGACACCGTCAAGGTGACGCTCGGCCCGCGCGGTCGCAACGTCGTACTCGAGAAGAAGTGGGGCGCCCCCACGATCACTAACGACGGCGTGTCGATCGCCAAGGAGATCGAGCTCGAGGATCCGTACGAGAAGATCGGTGCTGAGCTCGTCAAGGAGGTCGCAAAGAAGACCGACGACGTCGCAGGTGACGGCACCACCACCGCAACCGTGCTCGCTCAGGCACTCGTGCGCGAGGGTCTGCGCAACGTAACTGCCGGTGCTGATCCGATCGCCATCAAGAAGGGCATCGAGAAGGCTGTTGCAGCCGTCAGCGCGCAGCTGCTCGAGAATGCCAAGGAGATCGAGACCACCGACGAGATCGCCGCTACCGCTTCGATCTCGGCAGCTGACGAGCAGATCGGCCAGCTCATCGCCGAGGCAATCGACAAGGTCGGCAAGGAAGGCGTCGTCACCGTCGAGGAGTCGAACACCTTCGGCACCGAGCTCGAGCTGACCGAGGGCATGCGCTTCGACAAGGGCTACCTGTCGGCATACTTCGTCACCGACGCAGACCGCCAGGAGGCAGTCTTCGAGGATCCCTACATCCTCATCGTCAACAGCAAGGTCTCGAACATCAAGGATCTGCTGCCCGTCGTTGACCCCGTGATCCAGTCGGGCAAGCAGCTGCTCATCATTGCTGAAGACGTCGAGGGCGAAGCGCTCGCTACCCTCGTGCTCAACAAGATCCGCGGCATCTTCAAGTCGGCAGCCGTCAAGGCTCCCGGCTTCGGCGACCGCCGCAAGGCAATGCTGCAGGACATCGCTATCCTCACCGGTGGCACTGTCATCAGCGAAGAGGTCGGCCTCAAGCTCGAGAACGCAACCCTCGACATGCTCGGCACCGCACGCAAGGTCATCATCACCAAGGACGAGACCACTATCGTGCAGGGTGCAGGTGAAGAAGAGGCAATCGCGGGTCGCGTGACCCAGATTCGTCGCGAGATCGAGAACACCGACAGTGATTACGATCGCGAGAAGCTGCAGGAGCGCCTCGCGAAGCTCGCAGGCGGCGTTGCAGTCATCAAGGCTGGCGCTGCAACCGAGGTTGAGCTCAAGGAGCGCAAGCACCGCATCGAGGATGCCGTTCGCAACGCGAAGGCGGCCGTCGAAGAGGGCGTGCTGCCCGGCGGTGGCGTCGCGCTGATCCAGGCAGGCAAGACCGCATTCGCTTCGCTCGAGCTCTCGGGCGACGAGGCTGTCGGTGCGAAGATCGTGCAGGCTGCCATCGAGGCACCGCTGCGCCAGATCGCTCTGAACGCAGGCCTCGAGCCCGGCGTCGTTGCAGACCGCGTTGCTGGCCTGCCCAACGGTCACGGCCTGAACGCTGCAACCGGCGAGTACGGTGACCTGGTCGCACAGGGCATCCTCGACCCGGCAAAGGTGACCCGTTCGGCTCTGCAGAACGCTGCGTCGATCGCTGGCCTGTTCCTCACCACTGAGGCTGTTGTTGCCGACAAGCCGGAGCCCGCTGCGGCTCCGATGGGTGACCCGACCGGTGGCATGGACTTCTAAGCCTCGGCTTACCTTCAGGCGGGGTCGCACCTTCGGGTGCGGCCCCGCTTTTTGCGTGTGGGTTGGGCTGAGTGGCCCAGAAGGACGCTGCTGCCGGTGCCTGCTGTCATTGCAGCCTGCCCGCCTGCCCGCCTGCGCGCTTGCCGTCTGCTATCTAGCGATCGACCCGAGTCTCGCTCGCTCGCCCCGCGCTACGGCCCAGATGTGCGGAGCGCCGCGCTCGCGGCTCGAGCCTGGTACGTGTGCCCCCGGCCAAACATCTGGGCAGTAGGTGTTGCCTGCCGATACGCGGGGCAACACCTACTGCCCACCTGCTTCAGATTGGGCGAGCGGTGTGGGTGGGGTGGAGGTTGTGCGGGTGCAGGGCGCGTCTGCTCGAAGAGCAGACGCGCGGAGCCCCTACTTGAGGCGCCGCATCGGCACCGTGTCGTCGCCCGGCGGATCCACCGGGGCGAGCGGCAAAGAGACCCTAAATGTCGCCCCGCCGCCGGGCGTCTCGTGCACGCTCACTGTGCCGCCGTGCGCCGCGATGATCGACTTCACGATCGAGAGCCCAAGCCCCGAGCCGCCCGTTTCGCGGTTGCGCGACGTGTCGGCGCGCCAGAAGCGGTCGAAGATCTTCGCGCGAAACTGCTCGGGAATGCCCTCGCCGTGGTCGACGATCTCAAACGTTGCAGCGCCGACCGAAGCATCAGAGCTCACCCGTATCTCGATCGGGCTGCCCTCAGGGCTGTAGCGAAGCGCGTTGCCGATCAAGTTCGTGATGACCTGCCGCACTTTGTGCTCATCGCCGATCACGACGGGAGACGCCGCATCCTCGAAAGCGGTCACTTCTCGGTCGGGTGCCTGCGCGTGGGTGTCGAGTGCCGCGTCAGAGGCGATCTTGTTGAGCTCGAGCGGTGTCGCATCGAGCGGTCGCTTCTCGTCGAGTCGGGCGAGCGCGAGCAGGTCATCGACGAGCGAGCCCATGCGAATGGCCTCTTTCTCGATGCGTTCCATCGCCTGATCGAGCTGTTCACCTTCGGTCAGCCAGCCGTGGCGGTACATCTCGGCGTAGCCGCGCACCGACACGAGCGGCGTGCGCAGCTCGTGACCAGCGTCACTGATGAAGCGTCGCATCTGCTCAATGGTGTGCTGTCGCTCTTCGAACGACGTGTCTATTCGGTCGAGCATCACGTTGAGCGATTGCCCCAGGTGGCCGACCTCGGTGTGCGGGCTCGCGACGAGAATGCGTTTCGAGTAGTCGCCGCGTGAGATTTCGAGCGCGGTCTGTTCGACCTCGGCAAGGGGTGCGAAGGTGTTCGTGACGAGGATCCGCGTGAGCGCTGCGCCCAACAGCAGTACGGCGATGCCAAACCCCGAGAACACCAACGCGAAGGCCGCCATGGTGCGGTTCGCCTCAGCGGTCGAGAGCGAGATGAGCAGGGTGAAGGCCGGGGTGCCCTCCTGTGCCGAGTTGATCGGCCCGACGACGGTGTGCCAGTCGAGCCCCTCCTTGCCCTGAATCGTGAACACCTGGTTGGGGTGTTGCGCCGCATACTCCGGCAGGATCTTCGGCAGTGTCGGCGAGAGCTCGCCGTCTCGCGCCTGCGTGTTATCGCAGAGAATCTCACCACTGCCGTCGAGCACGGCGACGTAGAACTTTGGGCTTGCCGATTGCACGTCTTCACACCGAAGATCGCGCGTGTCGGCACCGGCGCTCAGCACGAACTTCGGGTTGCTCAGCACCTGCTGCAGCTCTTTGTCTTGTGTCGCGATGAGCTGCGGGCGCAGAAACGATTGGGTGCCGATTCCCGCGACGATCAGGCCGAGCGACAGGATGAAGACGGTGACCCCGGTGATCTTCGCCCTCAGGGTGATGTCGTTCCAGCGGGCACCGAAGCGGCCCCGGGGCGGATCGCCCTCGGGGCCGTTCTGGGTGGCCTGATATGCAGCCAACGACTTACTTCGCGTCGGTCTTGAGCATGTAGCCGAAGCCGCGCTTCGTCTGAATCAGCGACTCGCCGGTGAGCGGGTCGAGCTTGCGGCGCAGGTACGAGATGTACGACTCGACGATACCGGCGTCGCCGTTGAAATCGTACTCCCACACGTGGTCGAGAATCTGCGCCTTCGACAGCACGCGGTTCGCGTTCTGCATCAGGTAGCGCAGCAGTTTGAATTCCGTCGGGCTGAGCTCGATGGGGCTTCCTGCAACCCGAACCTCGTGCGTGTCCTGGTCGAGCACGATTGGACCGGTCTCAAGAACGGCCTCTTCGTCTTCTTGAATGGTGCGACGAAGAATGGCCTTGATCCTCGCAATGATCTCGTCGAGGCTGAACGGCTTCGTGACGTAATCATCGCCGCCAACCGTAAGCCCCATCACCTTGTCTTCGGTGTCGTCTTTCGCGGTCAGAAAGAGAATGGGGGCGGTGAAGCCATGCGAGCGCAGACGCTTCGTCACGCTGAAGCCGTTCATGTCGGGCAGCATGACGTCGAGAATGATGAGATCTGGCTCCTCTTCGAGAACAGCCGAGATGGTTTGCGCGCCGTTGCCGACCGCGCGCACTCCGAAGCCGGCGAAGCGCAGGCTGGTGCTGAGCAGCTCGCGAATGCTCGGTTCGTCGTCGACGATGAGAATGCGAGGTCCCTTGTGCTGAGTGTTCATGTTCTCAGTCTCTGAAAGTTTGCTATGAGCTGGCTGAACGTCGCAGAAGTTGTGTTGGCGCCTCGCTACACGTGCTCGCGCCCACGAGAGAACCAGCGCCGCAGCTCTTCTCGCCCTTCGATGCCGAGTTTCGAATAGACGTGCGTGAGGTGCGTCTCGACCGTTCTCACCGAAAGCTGCAGACGCTCGGCGATGTACCGCGACGAATAACCAAGCGCCGTGAACAGCGCAATCTCGCGCTCGCGGCCGGTGAGCTGCGAGACGGGAGGCAGCGGCATCCAGATGCCGAGTTCAGAGAGCAGACGTTCGTCTGAGTCTGCGTCGCTGCCATCTGCCCGCATGATCGATCGAATATGGGCGAGGATCGCCGAGCCCACCGGTTGGTCGACCAGCGGGGCAAGCATCTCTGCCCTGGCAAGCAGAGTCGGGTCGTGGCGGGCGGTTTCGTGCGCGATGAGATCGAGCACTTTGAGTTCGGCCAAGGGCAGATTCTCGTTTCGAGCCCACTCGGCATGGGTGCGCGCGTGGGTGAGGAGGTCGGGGTCGCGAAGCCATTGACTGGCTCGCAGGGTGAGATCACCGACGAACCCGTGCAACGTGGTTGAAAGACCCGGATGCTCGAGCATCTCGCTGAGGTGAAGTGCGGCGCGGGCGCGGTCGTCTTCTCCGAGGGCCGCAAGCGCGAGTGCGGCCGATGCGTGCACGAATGGCGTGATGCCGAAAGGATCGTTGAGTCTGATGACGGCGAGGAGCTGCTCTGCGAGCTCGGCCGCGTCGTTCCAGCGCGCCTCTTGCAGGCTGAACAGAATGATGCCGAGCTCGATGAGGCCGGTCTGGCTCTGCACAGCGTGCAAGTCAGCGCGGGTGGGTGCGGCGACCTGCTCGAGCGTCTGCCTGGCTGAGATCGTGGTGCCGCGTGCCCAGTGAGCGATGAAGAGGGCAAAACCCTCGAGGTCTCCCGAAATGGTGGGTGAGATCTCGTGCAGCAAAATAAGTTTGCGCGTGGTCTCTGCGAGCGTGATAGCCTCGCGAAACTGCCCCATCTGCACTCGTATGAGCGCCTCGAAGGTGCGAGCCGGAGCAGAGAGCCACTCGGCATTGAGATCGCGTTCACCCTCTGCGCGCGTGCTCGCGATGAGCCCGTCGCGCAGCCGCCCGTTGAGGGTGAGCAATCGCATACGGCAGGCCTGCGTGAGGGGCTGGGCGTCGAAGCCCTGCGCGGCCCAACGCTGCTCCCAGATGTCGAAAGCCTTCATCGCGAGGTCGGGGTTGCCCGCATATTTGGGTGCAAAGCAAACGGAGGTGGCGGCGAGCGCGAACTGTGTTTCGAATGAGAGCGCGTTGAGGGTGTCTTGGTCTGCGAGCAGTGCGGTCAGTGCGAGCATGGCCTCGTCGAGAGCCTCGGGCGCATTCAGGAAATGGGCGAGATCGCAGGCCCTGAGTATCGCCTCCGCCGAGCGCTGTGGGTCTTCGTGAGCCATCGCGGCGAGTGCGAGGCGTAGCGTGTAGTGCAGCTCTCCCGAATGACCTGCGGCGCGCATGGCTTGCCATAACCAGTCTGCCGGCAGCTCGCGGCCGGCAGCCATGCCGAAGTGCACCAATCGCCTTCGGCTCGCGATGGTGAGTGTCGCGTCGTCTGAGAGGAGCGCGTTGAAGCAGAGGGTCGCCAGGCTATTGCGCTTCGTCGGTGACAGGTGTTCGCGGATCGCCGCGCCGACAATCGGCAACCGAGTGACGACCGCGGTGATGCCTGAGGCATCGGTTCGCACCACCAGCAGCTGCTTGTTGAGCAGGGCGGTGACCGTATCGGTGTCGAGCAGCTGAAGCAGCGCCGCCTCGTGCAGCGGCTCTGCGAACGTCACCAGCTCAATGGTGTCTCGCTCGAGCGCGCTGAGCCCGTCGAGTTGGGCCACGAAATCGGCTGGGGGCTGATCCTCTCTCGGGGTGATCCAGGCCATGCGCCTTGCGCGATGGATTGCGCCGCGGCGATCAGCGGCGAGCGCGAGAGTTGCCAGGGCGTGCGGGTTGCCAAGAGTGGCGGCGTACCAGTCCTCGAGCGCTTGCCGGGCGAAATGGTCGACTCCGAATAAACGTGAGAGAAAGGCGTCGCTTTCGTCGATCGTGAACGGTTCGACAGCGTGCAAGGTGACACCCGGGTCGCGGGCGAGGCGATCGGCGGCTCCGACCACCTGGTGTGCCGTGCCGATGAATCGCAGCTGTCGCGCTCGAACGAGGTGCTCGAAGAACGCGGCCTCGTCGCCATGGTAGCTGTCGAGCCCGAGCGCGACGAGCACGATCTCTTGCTCGGGAAATCTGGTGCGCATGGCGCTCACTACGAGCTCGCTCGCTTCGCGCGGTGTGGCGGTTGCGGCAACCTGACAGAGTTGCAGCAGTTCAGCGAGTTGCTGCACGAGCACCTGCTGCACGGGCCGCGGTGATTGGGCAGCGAACGCGTTGGCCGCCCTCTGCGCGAGATGGGACTTGCCACACCCGGGTTCGCCTGTCAGTACGAGGCTCGCACCGTCGGGGCTGAGTGCATCTGAGAGCCGACGAACGCGCACGTCAGAGACAGCAAGAAAGGCGCCACCCGGCTCGGACACAGCGCTTTCTTGCACGCCAGTAGCGATGCGTTTTTTGAGGTCCATTGAACCCCCCAATTTCTAGCTCCCGCTTGCGATCCTCCCTCCTCTCGGGCGATTGCACAAGAAAAAGAATCGCGATTCACAGCTTCAATGGGGGCAAATTGACGGTCAAAGTTACGTAATTTTCCCCGATGCTCGGGGTGGTGTTCGGCTCTTAGCCTGGCGGCAGGCACAAAGGGGCGCCGTTGCCGAAGCAGAGTTGCTGCTTCGCTACCGGGGATTTTCGGTATCGGGGGGATTGGTCCGATCGGTTCTGGCGCGAGCGGAATTGAGGACGTCATGAAGCGGTCACACACTGGGACTGGGGCCTGGGGGAGCTCAGCGAGAGTTGGGGAGCGTTGGGCGACGTTACCCGCTGCGCGGCATGGAATGCCGGGAGCTCGGAGGGGCCGTTACTCACGTGTGTGGGTGGCGGCCTTTTCCGTTGTCTCGTTGTTGTTGCTTGGAGCGAGCCCTGCGCTTGCACTCGGCGAGGATCCGGCTGCAACGAGTGCCGAGACTGTGACACCGGCGGCAGGCAGTGCTGAGGTGGTGAGTGAGGCTCCTGTGGAGAGCTCGTCGCCCGCACCGGTTGTAGAGGAACCCCCTATACCTCCGACCGAGACGCCTGCCCCGGTGCCACCTACGAGCGAGGAGCCGCCGGTGACCACGGCACCAGATGCGGAGGGCGTCGGTGCGGATTCGGCGCAAACCGATGAGGGCGCTGCTGGAGCGGCTACGGTTGCGACCGCTCCAGAAGCCGCTCAGCCGGCCGCCGAGAGCGACTCATCGATACCCCCCTCGTTGAGCTGGGTCGCGGCCAGCAGCAGCGGAGCGGTGATGGAACTGGGTGACGTCGTGTTCTCAGTGCAGGGTCCGAGTAATGCCGCAGATGCTTCGGATGATGTGCTCTGGGCCGATGCGCCGGTCTCCACAGTGCATGACAACACCGGCCAGAGCGACTACGTCGGCTCTGACCTCGATGCGCGGGCAGGGTACTTCAGAGTCACTCGACTCGTTGACGACGCTGATCCCGGATCAGTGCACGACGTGGCGGCGGATGAGAGCTATCGTTTGCGTCCGGTGGAGGCCGAGGGTTTCTTGTCTGGTAGTGACGCGAATTGGGTGGTGTTGGAGAGCAGCACCAGCGCGGATGCGCCAGCGGCGACGTTGGTGCTTCTCCCCGACGACACACGAATCCCTGCCGCTCGGACCGCGCCCGCTGTCGCGGCCAAGACGGTCAGCGTGTTCGCAGTTCCACCGGGCGGTGCCAACACGGGCAGTTACAACACCACGGGCGACGATACGAACCCTTCTGCTTGGTCGGGCTCGCACAGCCAGGTGACCCCGCAGCAATCGCAACTGCTTTCGTTCTCTTCGATGGTGGTCGGCACAGGAAACAGCGCCGTGCTGAAAGCCTCATGGGTTCGACCTTCAACCACGGGCACTTTCGGCTGGTCGGTTGAATACACGAACGCGCCAGAGCGGTGGGGCGGATCACCGCTGGTTCCGAGGCCGGATCGCAGCCTCGGCGGGCAAGTCATCTTCATCGACAGTGGGACCACAACGGCAGCCGCTTGCGTCTATGGAGGTGCGTCGGGGTACGCCTACCCCTCGGCATGGAATTCACCGGGTTGCACTCCACTCAACTATGCGCAGACCGTGACGTTCACCAATTCTGGCGGAAACCAGATGGTGTCCATTAGTGTGCCGCTCTCAGACGGGGCGTTCGGCAGTGATGGTTGCCCACCCCTGATTGGAGAAACGGGATACGTTCGATCCTGGACCGGCACGGCACGCAACCTGAAGAACTGGGTCGCCCCGGTTGAACAGGATAATTCCGGTGTCTCCACCTGCCCCGGACTCACCCTGACGAAGCAGCTCGACCAGCAGTTCGACCTCGGCGTCGGCAAAAAGGTTCCCGCGGACTGGGTCTTGACCGCTACGCCACAGCCGGCCATCCCCGGCCAGAGCGCGATCTCTGGTAACGGTACTATCGCCAGCACCTCGCTGAAGCCCGGCACCTACTTGCTGAGCGAATCGGCGAACCCGATGGGCTACGTGCTCAAAACCAATTGGGCCTGCGTATCGGCGAGCGGAGATCAGGGCACACCCTGGACATTCGACCCGGCCACCTCGAAACTGACGATCCACGAGAAGAATCGTGTGAGCTGCACGATCGTCAACGCCGATCTGCCGGGCACCGCGAAATGGAACAAGGTTGACGACCAGACTCCAGCTCACAAGATCGGGGGCAGCGTATGGAGTCTGCTCGGCCCGGCGGGCGCGAACTCATCGACGGTGTCGGTCACAGACAACACTGGTCAAGCAGGCTATACGGGTCTCGACCTCAACCCCGCTGCGGGTGAGTTCGAGCTCGGAAATCTGAAATGGGGCGACTACACCCTCACTGAAACGAGCGCGCCGACCGGATACTCCCTCACGCCGCTGGCACCCACCATCAGTTTCACCGTGAGCGCGGGTGTCGGAGTACTGAGCTATGTCCGATCCACTCCAGTGGTAAACCCCAGAGTCCTCGGCGAGGCGGCATGGAGCAAGACCGATGATCAGCTCCCCACGCACCCACTCGCGGGTAGTGTCTGGACCGTATCTGCTCCCGGGCTTCCGCTCGACGGCGAAGAGGTTACCGATTGCGTGGCAGGTTCTGTCGCGGAATGTCTCGGCCCCGACAAGAATCCTGCTGCTGGAGCGTTTCTGCTGCAGAGTCTGCAATGGGGCGACTACACCCTGACCGAGACGGAAGCGCCTGAGGGCTATGAGCTGAGCGACCAACCTCCCTCCTTCTCCTTCACGATTGACTCGACCCATCTGAGCTACGCGCACGAAACTCCCATCGTGAACTCTCGGATCCTCGGTAAGGCATCCTGGCAGAAGGTCGACGCAGACAACGGCGAGCAACTTGCCGGGTCGGAGTGGTCGTTGGTCGGACCTGCCGGTCCGACATCGGACTCCGTAACGGTCACTGACAACACCGGTCAGCTCGGATACGTTGGCCTGGATACCGATCCGGTTGCCGGTGAGTTCGAGATCGCGAATCTCGGTTGGGGCAGCTACACGTTGACGGAGACGAAAGCCCCGGCGGGGTACTACCTGAGCGATTCGCCTCCATCATTCACCTTCACGATTGACGCAGCTCATCTAGTGTTTGCTCCCGACAACCCCATCGAGAACCAGAAGATGCAGGTTCCTGGCGTACCGATTACGGGCGGGATGGGCTCCGACTTATTCACGATCGCAGGGGGCGGGGCCCTGCTCGTAGCGCTCGCGCTGCTCGGCATGGCTCGTCGTCGGCGATCCGCACTCTAACCCAGTGCCCGTCGCGAAGGGGCGTCGGGTCTTTCGAAGAATGATGGCTGATGTAGGCATCGGCCAAAAGATGAGAGGCAGTAGTCAAATGAGAAACCGTAGCAAGATGGCGAGCCAAGTGCTCGTCGGCCTCGCGGTCGTCGCGTTCGGGACGCTCGGGATCGCGAGTGCGGCGAGTGCCGCTGGCGCGCCGGGGCAGCCGGACGGGCAGAGCACAGGATCGCTCACGATCCACAAATACGTGGGAGTCGATGACGACTTCACCGGCGACGGTTCGCCCGTAACTATCGGAGGGAAGTCGCCACTTGCAGGGGTGACGTTTACGGCCTACCCGATCACGAGCAGGGATCTCAATGACCAGGCTGACTGGGCCGGTCTGACCGATCTGGTGCCGGTCTGCGATCCGAATCCCGGCGTCGCAGGAGAAACCATCGGTACCGGCACCGATATTGGACCGACGAATCCGAGCGGCACCGCCAGCTCCAACCTCGCGGTCGGCGCCTACCTTGTATGCGAAACAGATGCGCCGGCGAACGTTACACAGCGTTCGGCTCCGTTCATCGTCACGGTTCCCATGAACAACGGTGAAGCCGGCTGGCGTTACGATGTGCACGCCTACCCGAAGAATCTGCTCGAAGAGGGGGAGGCTGAGAAAGCTGTCGACGACTCGACCGCTGTTATCGAGGGCGACAAGGTCTCATGGACGGTCTCTTCGAAGTTTCAGAACGCGCCAGTGGCATCGTTCGTGATGACGGATGTGCTCGATTCACGCCTGGAGTATGTGGCTGGATCGATGGCAGTAACCGCGACCATGCCTGACAGCACCACCCAGGACGTAACCGGTCTGTTCACGACCGCTCTCGACCCGGGCACCAACACGCTGACCGCGTCTGCCAACGATCCTGCGGGTCTTGCCGCGCTCAACGAACTGCCCGCGGGGTACATGCTGACCTTCGCTTTTGACACGAAAGTGCTTGCGACCGGGATCATCGAGAACATGGCAACAGTCGGCGGCACCGACACCAACGTGGTCGACACCCGCTGGGGCGACATTGAGGTGACAAAAACAGATGCCGACAACGGGGCGATGCTTGATGGCGCCGAGTTCGCGATCTACGCGGGCGCCTGCCCGGTGGCAGATGACGCCACCGCCCTCGAGACGATCACCACCGATAGTGGCGTGGCGACGAGCAGTGCCCTCAAGGAGGGGGCTTACTGCCTCGTAGAGACGAAGGCTCCGGCCGGGTATGTCGATCCCACGTTCACGGAGACCGTGAACGTGGTGGCGGGCGAGGAAGACTCGACGACCGAAGTTGAGGTCGAGAACGCCAAGCAGGAGGTTCCGGGTCTGCCCATTACTGGTTCGACAGGCATGACGGCCATGATGCTCGGTGGTGGTGCGCTCGTCGTGCTCGGCGGGGTGATCGCCACGGCTGCGGCGCGCAAGACCCGGGCATCGCGATAACCGGTCGCCGGTGAACGGCTGAGCGGCTGACACGTGGTTCTGGCGGCGGCACACGGCGTGACGCCGCCAGAACCATTCCCGGACCAAGAGGAGAGGGCGATGACCCTGATCGAGACGCCGAGACGCCGCCCCGCGCCCCGCGCTCATGGGTGGCGGCTGCAAGGTCTTCCGCTCGCGGCAATGCTGCTGTTGGTGGTCGGCGCCATAGTCTTCCTCTATCCTCAGGCGGCTGCCTGGACGAATCAAAAGAACCAGGCCGCGGCGCTCGCGGCCACCTCGAAGATTCACGAGGGCGGTGGCCAGCACGAGCGCGCGGTGCAGCTCGAGGCAGCGCAAGCGTACAACGATGCGCTCGCAAGCGGTGCGCTGCTGAAGGCGAACTCGAATGTGCCGACCGGTGACGGTGCGGGAGCCGGTCAGTTCGACTATGAATCGTTGCTCGCCTCTCCAGACGGCGTCATGGCGCGGATCAGGTACGAGCGCGCAGAGATCGACCTTCCGGTCTACCACGGCACAGGCGACTCCACCCTGTTGCGTGGCATCGGGCACCTGCAAGGCACTTCGTTGCCCATCGGGGGCATAGGCACTCGATCTGTGCTCACCGGTCACCGCGGTCTTGCCGATGCCACGATGTTCACCCATCTCGATCGGGCCGAGGTTGGTGACCAGTTCACCCTGGAAGTCTTGGGGGAGGCGCTCGTCTATCGGGTCGTAGACATTCAGATCATCGAGCCCGAGGACACCGAAGCGCTTCTTCCCGACCCCGACCGCGATCTGGTCACGCTCGTGACCTGCACCCCGCTTGGGGTCAATACTCAGCGCATCCTCGTGACAGGGGAGCGAGTGACCCCCACGCCTGCTACCGCGGTCGCAGAGGTCGGCGCTCCCTCAGATCTGCCAGGGTTTCCCTGGTGGGCAGTGATTCTCGGCGGGGTGATCATCATTGCGACCGGGTACGTATGGTGGAGCGGCTACCCGTCTCGTACGCGCTGAGTTGGCGACTTTTACCCTATCAACCTGGATCGGCTATGCCCGGTCGGCCGTTACTTCGAATAGTTGACATTTCGACGCAGAACAAGTTAGTGTACTGTCTTGTATACAAGTTCGGATACAAGGCGAGCGTCGGTAACTTCCCTACCGATCGCAGCGGACGAAGGAGTCACGTGAGTACTGAAACGAGTTCCAGCCCCGTCACCGGTGCGAATTATCTGCGCGGGGTTGTTTCGCGCGAATTGACGGCGGCTCTTGGCCGTGAGCACGTCTCGGAGTTTGACAAGGATCGCCAGGCTGCAGCGGCCGACTGGTCTTGGCAGTCGAAGTTCATGGCCTTCAAGGGACTCGAACAACCGGCTCCCGACTTCGTCGTGCACCCCGCGAACACAGCTGAGGTGGCGCGCGTCATCGAGATCGCCTCAGACTTCGGCATCGCGGTGATTCCTCGCGGTGGCGGTACCGGCACGCAAGGAGGCACGCTCGCCCCCTACGGAGGTATCGCGCTCGATCTCAGCCGGATGGACCAGATCATCGAGATCGATGACGAGAGCCTCGTGGTCACCTGCGAGGCCGGCATCGACGGCCCCACGCTCGAGGCCGCACTGAACGAGCGAAGCTTCACACTCGCGCACTATCCAGGTTCGTACAACATGGGTGCGTCAATCGGCGGCTTCATTGCGGCGCGAGGATCCGGCGTCGTTTCGACGAAGTACGGCAAGGCCGAGAACCAAGTGTTGCAGGTCGAGGCCGTGCTGCCGCCGGGCAAAGTACTTGAGACGCTGCGTGTACCAAGTCACGCAGCAGGACCCGATCTGCTGCAGGTGCTCGTCGGCTCTGAGGGCACCCTCGGTGTGATTACCCGAGCGACGCTGCGCATCGATCCTCTTCCTGAACGCCGCGAGTTTCTTTCTTTCAGCTTCGACGATATCTTTGCCGGAATCGAGGCGGGTCGACGAATCATGACGAACCGCCTGCGCCCTGCGACCATTCGCCTCTATGACGAGGCGGACTCTGTGAAACTACAGGAGTGGGTCGGCACGCCCTTCCAAGGCACCCTGATGGTCATCATGTGCGACGGTGCCCCCGAACTCGTCGACTACGAGACCGCCGCCATTGCCGAACTCGCAATTGCGGCCGGTGGCACGAGTCAGGGATCGGAGGTCGGTCGAATCTGGTGGGAGGGCAAGTATGAACCCTATGCCAAGGGCAAGTTGCCGCAGCCCCCATTGATGTACGGCACTTTTGACCAGGTCGCCAGGTTCAAAGATCTCCCAGCTATCTATCGTGCGAAGAAGGAAGTAGTCGAGCAGGAGTTTGCCGAGTACGGTGCCAGGTACACCGCGCATCTCTCGCACTGGTACGACTGGGGTTCGATGCTCTACGACCGGTTCTACATCGACAACCCTCCGGAGGATCCCACGGAGGCGATGGAGCTGCACGACCGACTCTGGGACGCTGGCATACTTGCCGGAATGCGGCACGGCGCGGTACTCAACGATCATCACGGTGTCGGCATCAAACTTGGCCGATTCATGCGCCCGCAGCTCGGCGTGGCATTCGATTACCTGAAATCGCTGAAGAGCGCGTGGGATCCCGAAGGAATCATGAATCCGGGCAAACTGGGTTTTGGCCCACCGAAAACGCCGCGACTGTAACCCATGCCGGGGGGATTCTGACGCGCGGCGGCATGCTTCGCGGTGAGAGGATCCCTGCGCAAACGCCAGACCTCAATACAACCGAAGAACACCAACTACTCAAAGGAGAGTGCGATGCATCTTTCTATGCACAACTGGATGCGACAGGAGCCGATCGAGACGACGATCGCGCGCCTTGCCAAGTATGGCTACAAGTCGATCGAGATTTCGGGCGAGCCTGAGAAGTACGATGCGAAGCACGTGCGCGGCCTGCTCGATCACTACGGCCTCAACTGCTGGGGCTCTGTGACGCTGATGCTCGATAAGCGAAACATGCAGTCGTCGGATGAGGCTGTTCGCGCGTCAAGCGTGCAGTACGTGAAGGACTGTATTCAGCTCGTCCACGACCTCGACGGACAGATTCTCACCCTCGTGCCCGGCACCGTCGGCAAGATCGTGCCAGACTCGACCCCCGAAAACGAATGGAAATGGCTTGTCGAGGGTGTGCAGGAGATCTACGAGGTCGCCGAAGCGAAAGGCGTGCGCGTCGGTATTGAGCCGCTCAACCGATTCGAGTCGTACCTGATCACTCGAGCCGATCAGGCGCTTGCGCTCTGCGAAGAAGTCGGACCGAACCTCGGTGTCGTGCTTGATGCGTTTCACATCAATATTGAAGAGCAAGACCTATATGAGGCGATTCGCAAGGTCGGTAACGCGGGCAAGCTCGTCGACGTGCATGTTGCCGACAACAACCGCATGCCGTGCGGCTACGGCTCGTACGACTGGGCGAAGTTCGTCGGAGTTCTGCAGGAGGTCGGCTACGACGGCGCGCTCACGGCTGAGTTCGTAGCTCCGGTTGACCGAACCCCGGCCAACAAATACCCGAACGCGCTCGAAACCAATCTCGACAATCTCGAGATTGACGAAGAGCAGCTGAAGTTCATCATCGACCACGGCTCGTCGATCCTCACCGAGGAGTACTACGACTGGCTGGTCGGTGAAAATGCCAAAACCCTGCTACCGCTGATCAACGACGTGTTCTAACAGCGACGTTTTTCTCAAAGGAGCCTCCTCGCTATGCCGAAGATCGTCATTGTCGCAACCCTGGATACGAAGGGCCCAGAGGTCGCATACTTGCGCGATCGGCTCATCGAGCTTGGGCTTGAAACGTTGGTGGTCGATGTCGGTATTCTCGGCGATCCAATGGGTATCGTGCCCGACGTCTCGCACGCTGCGCTCGCTGAGCGCGGAGGCATGACCCTCGCCGAATTGCAAGGAGCCGGCAGTCGAGGTCAGGCTGTCGAGCTGATGCGTGCGTTCGTTTCGGGCTATGTTCGTGAGCGGTACGAAGCAGGCGAGATCGTGGGAGGTATCGCGGTCGGCGGTGTCGGCTCGGTGATGGGCGCCGCGGCGATACAGGAGCTCCCCATCGGGGTGCCGAAGATCGTCGTGGCCCCTACCGCCAGTGGACACCATGAGTTCGGCCCGTATGTCGGGCTCAAAGACGTGTTTGTGGTGCACTCGGTCGTCGACATTCTCGGGTTGAACTCGGTGCTCACGACAGTGCTCGACAACGTCGCGGCGGCGATGCGTGGCATGCTCGATCGGGGCAGCCGTTTGACCCAGCCAGAGCCCGGACCACGCAGCATCGCGGCGACCATGCTCGGCAACACCACCGCCGCCGTTGGCGCTGCGAAAGACCACCTGCGGCTTGGCGGCTACGAGACGGTAGTGTTCCATTCGAACGGTGTCGGCGGCCCGGCGATGGAAGAGCTGATTGAACAGGGACAGTTCGTTGGGGTGCTCGACTATACGACGAACGAGATCTACGACCCGATGGTGGGCGGTATTCATGACGGTGGACCAGATCGGCTAACCGTGGCGAGCAAGCTCGGTGTGCCGCAGGTGCTTGTGCCTGGCTGCATCGACTTCTCAGTCTGGGCGCCGACGAGCATTCCGGACCACATGCATGACCGGCCGAGGTACGAGCACAACCCCGAGTACACCTTGATTCGAGCTACGCATGAAGAGAAGGCGGCGCTCGGCCGGCTCTTTGCCGAACGCCTGGGCGTGCCGCAGGGGCCAGCGCACATCATCGTGCCCACGCAGGGCCTTTCGTTGCCCGCGGTGCCGGGCGGTGTCTTTTGGGACCCTGAGGGTGACGCACGCTTTCTCAAGGAGCTACGTAAGAATCTCCATTCGCAAATCAGCATCGAAACCGTCGATCTACACATCAACGATCCCAGACTCGGCGAGCTGGCCGCTGAGCGGCTGCTCTCACTGATTGAGACCGCCGACTAACCAAGGATCCTCTTCTTCTCATTCAACAAACCAGTACTCAAGGAGTCACTATGCCAATCGTTCGATCTGAATCTTCGGGGCAGGAGCGCGAGGTGCGCCATCTGACCACTGGAGACGAAGAGTTTCGCTCAAAGTTCGTCTCGTGGAACATGGCGTACCTCTCGTACGTCGACATCAACGAGTATCTGAAGACCAAAGACACCATCATCGTGCCGATGGCCTCGACCGAGCAGCACGGGCCACACCTGCCCCTCTACACCGACACGATCACCGCCGTCGAGATTTCAGAGCGTATCTCTGAAGCAATCGGTGTGCTGCACACGCCGCCGATCTGGGCTGGCTATTCGCCGCAGCACATGTATGGCGTCGGCCAGGGGCGCGGCACGATCACGCTTCGCGCGCAGACGCTGCTCGATCTCATGTACGACGTCGCGCGCTCGCTGATTCATCACGGCTTCAACCGCATTATCTTCATTAATGGCCACGGTTCGAACGTGAAGGTGGTTGACCCGGTGCTGCGTCGACTGCGGTACGAGACCGGTGCAATCATCTCGTTTGTGAAGCCGTTCATGGAGCGGTACGAGGGTATTTTGAAGGGCCTCATGGAGAATCCGCCTGAGGAGACCCCGGGCTGGCACTCGAGCGAGCTAGAGACTTCGCAAGACATGGCCTGGCGAGAAGAGCTCGTGCGAATGGAGCGCGCGGTCGATACTCGGGCGCACACCCCCGAGTTTCTGCCCGACGCCTTCAAGAAGAATGACGGCATGCCTGACACGGAGTTCGAGGGGTACCAGTACTTCACCTTTCCGATGGATCACCATGAGTTCGTAGAGAACGGCATCATCGGTAACCCGATGCGTGCCACAAAAGAGAAGGGGCTCGAAGCCTTCACCAGATATTCCGAGCACTGCGCAAGAGGCATTCTGGAGATCATGCAGGTGCCGGTTGAGGTGCACGATCGTGAGTTCGTCGGTCGCACGATGTAGCCCATTGGGGTGCGCCGTTTCGTCGGCGGCGCACCCCGCGGGATACAATGCGGTGTCAATCGATTCGGAGGTGTAGCGCATGAATGCCACGGCCGACAGTCTGCTGCTCGTGCAGGGTGCGTACGACTACCTGGTTGACGAGATCACCTCGTCGCGAATTCGCACGGGTGCCCGGCTCTCTGAGAACCGCATCGCCTCGGATCTCGGTATCTCGCGCACCCCGGTACGTGAGGCACTGCAACGCCTCGAGCAGGAAGGCCTCGTGCGGCGCGGCAGCAATGCGCGCTTCACCGTGGCCCAGCCCACCATTCAAGAAGCCGAGGAGGCCTGCGATCTGCTGGTGCTGCTCGATACCTACCTTGCGAGGCGCGCCTCTGAACGCATGACCGATGCGCAGAAGACCGAACTGCTTGGTCTTGTTCAGACGATGACCGAGGCTGCTGAGGCGGGCGACCGGGATGCCTGGGCTCAGTCGGATATCTTGTTCCATCGGCTTTTGAACAGCATCGCCGACAACGCGTTGGTGTCTGCGACCGTGAAAGAGACGCGGCGGCGGGTGCAGCGATTCTGGCTGCAAGCTCCCTCGATGGAGGGGCGCCTGCTGGCCTGCTCGCACGAGCACCTCGATATGGCGCAGGCGATGATCGACCGAGACGACGAGGCGATCGGGAGAGCCGTCGAGGTGCATGTCTTGCATATGCGCGAGCGAGTGGTTGAACTGCTACGTGTGACGAGCGTGCTCTTCGGTTGAGCCCCTGCGCCCTCGGCTGAGGGGCGTGTAGGTCGCGGATGCATGCTGCCCAGCGAGCATGTTTGAGCTGATTCCTGGTCTTGGGGCCGCGATCAGTGAGCCCGAATCGTTATCTATCAGCGTTGCAAGTATTTGGCGCTGAACTTATTGTATGAATAGTTGTATACAAGTTCGGATACATGATAGTGTCCAATTTGTAGTCAAGAATGCACACGAGGTGGTGGAGCAATATGGCGCAGGTGCTTGTGATCGCCCTGAACGGGTTAACACTCGCTGCGGTGTACTTTCTTGTGGCCAGCGGGCTCACATTGATCTTCGGATTAATGCGCGTGATCACTATGGCGCACGGGACGAGCTTCCTGCTTGGCGGGTACATCGGATACGTCGTTGCTCGTGAGAGCGGCAACTGGTTTCTGGGTGCGGCCGTGGCTGCCGTCGGAGTCGGAGTGCTCGGGCTGCTGATTCACCAGTTACTGATCCGTCGCTTCCAAGACGACGACATGCGGGTCGCGCTGGTGACACTCGGTGTTTCGCTCATCGGCACTGACCTGATGCTTGCCGCTTTCGGTGGAACAGCGACTCAGGTGCCCGTCGATGCCGATCTCCAGGTGGCCACCGTGCAGCTTCCGTTTGTCGGCCCCTACCCGCTGCTGCGTCTGCTGGTGCTCGGCGTGGCAATTGCGATCGGAGTGCTGTTGGCGCTCGGCATCTCGCGCACCCGCTTCGGTGCGGTCGTGCGAGCGGGCGTGGACGACGCGCAGATGACAGCCGCAACCGGCGTCAACGTGCCGGTGGTGTTTGCCGTGATCTTTGCACTCGGATCGGCGCTCGCAGGCCTTGCCGGAGTAGTTGGCGGCACGCTCTTCCCGCTGATGCCGGGCCAAGATGGCACCTATTTGCTGTTCTCTCTCGTCGTAGTCATTGTCGGCGGGATGGGGTCGATCCCGGGAGCCGCAATTGGATCCGCGCTTGTAGGACTAGTTTCTCAGTTCACCCTCGTGTACGCCCCCACCTACTCACTCGTCTGCACGTTCGCGCTGATGGTCGTTGTGCTCGCGATCAGGCCGCAAGGAATCATGGGGCGCAAATCATGACCGAACCTCAGTTCACCGGATCAATGTTTCGTCAGCCACGTACCGGCTTTGCGAAGTGGGGGCCCATTGTGTTCGGCACGATCGTGCTGATCGTCGCTCTCAGCTTTCCGTTCATCGTGGATCGCCCCAGGTTCTGGCTGCCCAACATCGGCATTCGCTCGCTTTGGCTTGGAATCATCGCGATGAGCCTTGTCTTCTTGAACCGATACGTTGGCTTGCTCTCTCTCGCGCAGGTGGCAATTGCGGGCGTCTCGGCCTACGGCGTGGGGTTCATAGTCGTCAAGATGGAGCTTCCCTTTCTCGCTGGAGCGTTAGTGGGCATCATCGTAGGCACGCTTGTCGCGGTGATGGTCGGACTCATCGCTGCGCGCACCAAGGCGATCTACTTCTTGATGATTACACTCGCCATCGGCCAGGTCTTCTACTCTTGGGCCTCTCAGTCGATCGAGGTCACTAATGCCCGACGCGGTCTGGCCCCGATCGACCGCCCGGAGTTTGGGTTTATTGACCTCACAAACATTCAGAATTTTTACTACTTCGCATTGATCCTCGCCATCGTGTGCTACCTGCTCTGCAGGTATATGGCATCTTCAACCTTTGGGCTCACCCTGCAAGGCATTCGGGACGCGCCCGATCGCATGAGGGCGCTCGGGTACAACGTCTTCGCGTACCGAATCGCTGCCATGGCATTTGCCGGGTTCATCGCCTCGGTAGGTGGGGTGTTGCTCGTGCTTGACCGCAACCAGGTCGACCCAAACGTGGTGAGTTTGAACTCCACGCTCGACGTGCTGGTTGTCGCGGTCATCGGTGGGATCGGCTCGCTCGGAGGGGTCTTTGCAGGCGCGGTTGTGCTCACGCTGCTCTCGAACTTTTCACAGAACTTCACCGACCGGTACATGACGCTTACCGGATTGGTGTTCATCCTCGTCCTGCTATTTGCGCCAACCGGATTGGCTGGCCTGTCTCAGCAGGTACGTCGACTGATGCAACGACTGCGCAGAGCGCTGCCGGAGCAAGAGTCACTTTCGCGCCCTCCGGTTGAGAAACCTGAGGCACACACAGAAGGGAATCAGCAATGAAGCTGAATAAGAAAGGGCTCCTCTCCGGCATTGCCGCAGGAGCTGCAGTGCTCATGCTTGCCAGCTGCTCCGGTGGCGGTGCAGCAGAAGGCGGTGATGGCGGCGGTGACACGATCAAGATCGGCGTGCTCGCAACTGACACCGGCAACCTTGCATTCGGCATGGACGAGGCCAAGGCCGCAATCGGTGTCGCAATGGAAAAGCGTGGCGGAACAGCCGAAGGCGGTGAAGTAGCAGGCAAGAAGATCGAGTTCGTGTATGCGGGCACCGACGGCACGACTGCTTCTGCGCAGACTCAAGTAAAGAAGCTCGTCGAGAACGACGGAGTCGACATTGTCTACGGGCCGAGCTCGGGTGACGAAGGCGAGACCGTCGTGCAGTATGCCAAGGGAGTGCCCGAGGTGACCTTTGTCAACGGCGCAGCGAGCCCGGTCGGCATGACGCTCGAGGGGGTGGAGAACTTCTATCGCTTCATGGGTGACTCGGTGCAATGGATGGCGGGGGTGGGCGACTACGCCTACAACGATAAGGGGTACAAGAAGATGTACCTGCTTGCCGAGGACTACTCGTTCCCGTATGACAACGCCGGCGGCTTCTTCAGTGAGTTCTGCGCTGCGGGCGGGGAGATTGTGGGTGCTTCGTGGGTCCCTGTTGGCAACACCGACTACGCGACGATCATTTCGCAGATTCCGGCGGACGCCGATGCCATTTACGTGGGACTCGGCGGCGCAGACGCAGCGAGCTTCCTCTCGCAAGCGGTATCGGGAGGCGTTGACAAACCTCTTGTCGGTGGCACCATTGCAATCGACACCACGGCGCTGTCGGGTGATGCCAACATCGCGTCGGCAGCTGTCGGTATGATCTCGGGCGGTCCGGTGCCGGACGCAGGCTACGACAACCCGGCTTGGGATGAATTTGCTGCCGCATACGCCACCCAGCCGAACGCGTTCCCGTCTCCATCGATCTTTGCGATCCTCGGATACAACGCGTTCGAATCACTGCTGCTCGGCATCGAAGCGGCCAAGGGGGACCTGAGTGACGACCAGGCCGCGCTGCGTGAGGCGCTCTCGACCCTCGAATGGGAGAGTCCAACCGGCCCGCTGAAACTCGACGAGAACCGCCAGGCAATCGTCGACAACTTCATGAACGAGGTGGTCGAATCTGATGGAGCGCTCGTGCTCAACACCCTCAGCGCAGCTAGCGATGTGCGTCAGGGAACCACCGTTTACGACCGGTTCAGCACCTGCGGCGAACTGTAACAGTGCATACGGGGTTGTGGGTTCGTGCCGCCCGCGAGCTCACAACCCCTCGCGCGCCCATCGCCTGAACTCTGCAGAGTAGGAGCCCACAATGACCGTGCAAGAAGCAGCACTCGTCGTCGACAACGTGTCGAAACATTTCGGCGGGTTGAAAGCAATGCGTCATGTGAGTGTGACGCTCGGCGTTGGGGAGCGGGTGAGTGTTATCGGCACGAACGGAGCAGGCAAGTCGACCCTGTTCAACTGCATCGCGGGAGCGCTCCCCGTGACCTCAGGCAAGATCACACTGTTTGGTGAGGACATTACGACGATGCGCGCGGCCCGTCGAGCGCAGCGTGGTCTCGCTCGTACCTTTCAGACCTCCCAGCTCTTCGAGCAGCTGACGGCTGCCGAGAATCTGTTTATTGCGCTCGGCGGCGTGCGTATGAAAGGCGCATATCTTCTGCCCAGCAGGTCTCGCACCGAGCGTTGGCATGCCGCCGCACAACTGCTCGATCAGGTAGGCCTCGATGGTCGCGGCTCGCAGCTTGTGGCCGACCTCTCCCATGGTGAGCAGCGCCAGCTCGAGATTGGAATGGCGCTCGCACTGAACCCCGAGGTTTTGATGCTTGACGAGCCTGCAGCGGGGTTTTCACCGAGCGAACGATCGCACCTCGTCGCGCTGCTGCAGAACCTGCCCGAGACAGTGAGCCTGCTGCTGATCGAGCACGACATGGATATCGCTCTCGCGGCTGCCAGTCGGGTGATTGTGATGCACGACGGCGAAAAGCTACTAGAAGGTACTCCCGAAGAGATTCGGGCCTCAGAACTGGTTCGTGAGATCTATCTCGGAGGGAAGGCGAAAGATGCCGCATAACGAAGGGAGCGAGGCAGTATTCGAGGTCAAGAATCTCAACGTTGCCTACGGTCATGTGCACGTGCTGCAAGATGTATCGTTCTCAATGGGCAACGAACCCCTTGGGATGGTCGGGCGAAACGGGATGGGCAAATCGACCCTCACCAACGCAATCGCCGGGTTCTTGCCGGTGCGAAGCGGCAAGATCGTCTTCGAGGGGCGCGACCTCGTCGGAAAGAAACCCAACATCGTTAACCGTGCCGGTATCGCCTATGTGCCGCAGGGGAGACGCATCTTTCCGTCGCTCACCGTGCACGAGCACCTCACGATGGTTGGTAGCGCAAAGGGCGCCCGCTGGGATGTGCCGGGGGTCTACGATCTGTTTCCACGGCTCGCCGAGCGGCGTAAGAATGGTGGCGCCGAACTCTCGGGCGGGGAGCAGCAGATGCTCGCTATCGCGAGGGCGATGCTCACGAACCCAAGGCTCATCGTGATGGACGAGCCCAGCGAGGGGCTTGCACCCGCCGTCGTTGATCACTTAGCAACCGTGTTTCGTCAGCTTGTTGACGAGGGTCAGGCGGTGCTGTTGATTGAGCAGAACCTGCACTTTGCGACCAGGCTGTGCGAGCGGATCCTCGTAATGGTGAACGGCTCGATCGCTGCCGACCTGCCTGCCTCGCAACTTGCCGGTGATGTCGAACTGCAGAACCGGTACCTCGGGGTGGTGTGAGTCTGCCAGCTTCGTGCAGCCCTCCTGCGCGCGGAGCACACAGAAGAGGCGTGCCTCGCTTTGCGAAGTGGGGCACGCCTCTTCTGTGTGCTGAGGAATGAATTGACGTGGCGAATGCTCAACGCACGTAAATAATCCGATATTCGGATCATCGTTAAAAGAAAACGACGAATCTTTATCTTTCTCACTATTCCGACCAGGTGTCCGATTGCCCAGGCGGTCTGCGCAGAGAAAACACCCATTCTTGAGCTTGCTCAAGCAGGCAATCAGCAAGTGGCCTGCCACTTTGCCTGACTTGGTTGCTTCGTCTCAGATAGTGCGATGAATAGAGTGATCGGGCCATTGGCGGATCCTCCCCCGAACTTGCAGCGCGCAAGTCCCTAGAGAATCCAGGTCTGCCGAGCCAGCTACAGCTCCCCGGCGTCGAGAATCGTGTAAGCGTAGCCCTGCTCGGCCAAGAAGCGCTGGCGGTTCTGGGCGAAGTCTTGGTCTACCGTGTCGCGAGTGACGAGCGTGTAGAACGAGGCGGTGAGCCCGTCGCCCTTCGGCCGTAGCAGGCGTCCGAGCCGCTGGGCCTCCTCTTGCCGTGACCCGAATGAACCCGAGATCTGAATCGCGACCGATGCGTCTGGCAGATCGACTGAGAAGTTCGCCACTTTCGATACGACGAGCAGCTTGATCTCGCCGCTGCGAAACGCCGCGAAGAGCCGTTCCCGCTCGTCGACCGGTGTCTGCCCGGTGATGAGGTCGGCCTGCAGCGCCTCGGCGAAGTCTTCGAGCTGGTCGATGTACTGCCCGATCACGAGCACACTCTCACCAGGGTGCTTCTCGATGATGCGCCGAGCTACCTGCTGTTTTGTTGACGCGCTTGCGGCGAGCCGGTAGCGGTCTTGATCCTCTGCCACCGAGTAGTCGAAGCGCTCGCTCTCGGGCAAATCGACGCGAATCTCGAAGCACGCGGCCGGCGCGATGAAGCCCTGCGCCTCGATGTCCTTCCACGGGGCGTCGTAGCGCTTTGGCCCGATCAGGCTGAACACGTCGCCCTCGCGGCCGTCTTCGCGCACGAGCGTCGCGGTCAAGCCGATGCGACGGCGCGCCTGCAACTCGGCGGTCAGCTTGAACACGGGGGCGGGCAGCAGGTGCACCTCGTCATACACGATGAGGCCCCAGTCTTCGACGTTGAGCAGTGAGAGATGCGCGTACTCGCCCCGGCGCTTGCTGGTCAAGATCTGATAGGTCGCGATCGTGACCGGCTTCACCTCTTTCACCTGGCCCGAGTACTCGCCGATATCTTCGGGAGTCAGGGTGGTGCGTTTCAGTAATTCGTCGCGCCACTGGCGTGCCGAGACGGCATTGGTGACGAGGATCAGGGTCTTCGCCCCGACCGCCGCCATCGCACCGGCACCCACGATGGTCTTGCCTGCGCCACACGGCAGCACGACCACGCCAGAGCCGCCGGCCGCGAACGCGTCGACGGCTTTCTGCTGATAATCGCGCATGTGCCAGTCGCCCTGTGCAAGCTCGATGTCATAGGGCTCGCCCGGGGTATAGCCTGCGAGATCGTCGGCGGGCCAGCCGCGGGCGACGAGCTGCTGCTTCAGCTCGCCTCGGGCCCACGGTTCGACAGGAAACGTGAACTCGTCGATCTTGTTGCCGAGCAGCGGGGCGATCTTCTTCGCGCTCGAGACTTCGCGCAGAATCGCAGCGTCATCGCTCTTGAGCACGAGCTGCCACTCGTCGAGACGCTCGGGTTGGTGGTTACCCTCACGAGAAAGGGGTTTTGCAGCTTCTGCGGCGGAGCTTGCGGCAAAATCCCTTTCCCGAAGTGTTTCTGCAGCGTTAGGTATGCCGGGGGCGTCAGCCACGCCGACCCGCTCGATCGTGAGACGCCCGTACCGGCGCATGGTCTCACCGATCTCGCTCGACACCTGCGACGGCACCGGAAACTTTGCGTAGCGATCGAGCGTCGCCACGATCTCTTCGGCGGTGTGCCCGGCGGCGCGGGCGTTCCACAGACCGAGGCGAGTCACTCGATAGGTGTGAATGTGCTCGGGCGCGCGCTCGAGTTCGGCGAATACCGCGAGCGCGTGGCGCGCGTCTTCAGCGTCGGGGTGTGCGACCTCGAGCAGCACGGTGTGGTCGCTCTGCACGATAAGTGGGCCAAGAGTCATAACGAACCATTCTACCGCGCTGGCTGAAGATGCGAGTGCGGGTGCGAGCACGTCAGGGCTCGGTCACGTCGCCGCGCGGCCAAGCCGCTTCATGCCGGCAAGCCTACGCAGCGATACTCGCAACCGCGGTGATGGCGCTCACGGGCAGTGTGCGTTCGACGCCGGCCTGCTGGTCGGTCGCGCGCAGGCGCCCGCCCTTCAGCGACACCGGCAGCAACGTGAACTCTCGCTCGTCCTTGCCCGCAACGGCAGTGACTCGCACCGGGCTGCGGTCGCGAATCGCCAACTCGAGCCTGCGTGTAAGGTCGCCCTCGTTGCCCTCGCCGCTGATAGCCGACACCACGCGTTCGATCATTGCGCGCAGTTCGTCTTCGTGGGAGGGGGCCTGCTTCAGCGTGATCGGCGCTGCCCGCAGTGCCGCCTCGCCTCGTTGCTTCAGTCGGGCCTCGTAAGCCTCCGCATCCCATCCGTGCAACTCGATCGCACTCGCCGTGCCCTCGAACCCGGCAGCATAGCCGCTCGCTTTGCGATCAAGATCGCGCAGCAAGTAATCGAGTGGCTGCGGAATGCCTGTGAGCGAGAGCCTCTCGAGCGCTGCCCGCACCTCGTGGGTGCCCGATCCCGCGCGCTGTACCGCTCGGGTGAGCTTCTCGGTGCTCACCCGCAGTGAAGCCGCTGGGCCGAGCTGCTCCGTTTCAGAGATCGCGTTCAGCACGGCCTCGTCTTCTGGTGGGAGCGGGCCGGGCACAATGATGCTCAAATCGGGTTGCAGGTAGACCCCGGGCACGTTGCCCGGAATATCGCGTTCGGCGATGGCGGCGAGGGCGTCGTCGTCGCTGCGCAACAGGGCTCCCGCGACCGGGGTCAGGTGGCCGTGCAGCGTGAGGCCGAGGTCTTCGGCGGCCTCAGTCACCGCTATGAGCGTCTCGAGTTCTGCCTCGGGCAGCAGCGGGTACTCGCGAGGCAGCGCGGCGGCGACCGCGCGCAGGTTGCCGCCGGTCTCGTCTAGCCCCCGCAGGAGGCGTGCGTCGAAGCGTGCGCCAGCTGCGCGTGCGAGCTCGATCCAACGCTCTGCATAGCTGTGCTGCATCAGCCAGCGCTGCGTGGCGGGCTCGGCGATGCCAAGCTGCTCTGCGCCCGCGTGGTCGAAGTGTGCGCGCAGCAAGCCGGCTCCGCGCATCACGTCGAGCAGCCGCGAGGCCTGTTCGGTTGAGCAGTGGGCGGCCTCGCCGAGCTCGCGCACTGCGAGCACGGCGGGCTTGCCCTTGCGGCCGAGGCGCACTGGGTGGGCGGCGATCGTGTGCAGCAGCTTGGCGGTTCGGCGCACCGAGGTCAGCGCTGCGGCAAACCAGCCCGTGAGGTCTTCGGGTGCCGTGTCGGTGCGTGGGGTGTCGTCGGGAAGCGCCCCGAACGCTTCGCCGGGCAGCGCCTCGGTCACCTCTGGCAGTGCGGTGGGCCGGCCTTCGGCGTCGGTTCCGACGAGCCCGAGCGAGGTGAGAGATGCGAGGATCGCCGAGTCCGCGGGCACGCCGTCCGCGAGGGAACGCAGCGCCTCAAGATCTTCGCGATGCGCCGACTGCAGGGCACGCGAGATCGAATCGGTGCGCAGCAACTCGACCGCGAGGCCGAGCGGTTCGTGCACGCTCGCAGGTGAGATCACGCGCCGAGCGGCAACGAGCCCGGTGAGGGCTTGCTGATCCATCGTCGCGATTGACGTCGCGAGCGCAAGGGTGCCGGCCACGCGACTACTTCTCTCTGCCCCTGCGACTGAAGTTGATGACGAGCAGCGCAATCAGCAGCAGAAAGCCGACGGGCAGGCCGATGTAGGCGATCACAGTGACGAACTGCCAGAGCCCGCCAGCGAGCGCTTCGCGGCCCGCAGCCATTGCGACGACCAGGGTGGTGAGGTAGGAGGCGACGGCGACGGCGATGATCGTCACCGACGTGTACGCGAGCACCTTCTCAAGGACCGAGTTCTTTTGCTGGGCAGACATCCTGTCTATTCTACGCCCGATCTGCGGGCTGTGCGCTGGGAGGTGCGTTGCTCGAGCTTCAACAAAAGCGTTACCGAGTCGGTGCCGCTGAGAACTTGACAACCGCAGGGAGTGAGGGGGAATGTGGGGTTGCGGCCTCGATGTTGCGGCCGCAACGCCTGTGCGTCGGACGTATGCGTGGCTGTAGGCCTCACGTGTGGCCCGAATGCGAAGGCATATTGCGGCTCGTGTGCAAATCGCGACCGAATCGTGATGAAGAGAATGCAAAAAACACCTTGGTGCAATGTACTATTGCACTGAATGCGGGGTGGCCGCCTCGGCCCCGCGCATCGAATGATCCAACGAAGCATCATCGGAAGGACCCCAGATGTTCTCACGTACCACGCGCATGAAGCGCACCCTCGCGCTCGGTGCGCTCGCCGCAACGGCAGCGCTCGCGCTTTCGGCCTGCTCAGGCGGCCTCGCGAGCGGTGGAGAAACCGACTCGGGCGACGGGCCCATCAAGTTCGGCATGCTCGCACCGTTCTCGGGCTCTGAGGCTGCGTTCGGCGACTACATGAAGTTCGGCGCACAGCTCGCGATCGACGAGATCAATGCAGACGGCGGCGTCGCTGGGCGTGACCTCGAGCTCGTCACCGAAGACGATGCGTGCGACGCGACCGCATCGGTCGCCGCGGCGCAGAAGCTCGTCACTGCAGGTGTCAAGGGTTCGGTCGGCGGCTACTGCTCGGGCGCTACGCTGCCTACCCTGCCGATCTTCGCTGACGCAGGCATTCCCATGGTGATCCCCGCTGCGAACTCGAACGAGCTCGTCGGTCAGGGCGCATTCATGATCAACGGTACCGGCACCCAGCAGGCTGAGGCCGCCGTGACCTGGATCAACAAGGAGGGCGCAAAGAACGTCGTCGTCATCGATGACAACGAGGCATACCCCAAGGATCTCGCCGATTCGATCGAGAAGCAGGCCACCGGCCTCACCGTGGCACGTGAACACGTGAACCCTGATGAGAAGGACTTCTCGGCAGCAGTCAACAGCGTGCTCGGAAAGAGCCCCGACTTCGTCGTCTGGACCGGCTACTACCAGGCTGGCGGCCTGCTCATCAAGCAGCTGCGTGCTGCGGGCTACGCTGGCCCGATCCTCGTCGGTGACGGTTCGGTCGATGCTCAGCTTTCGGCAATCGCCGGCGCAGACGCAATGACCGGCGTGGTCGGCACTTTCACTCGCACCCCCGACATGCTTGAGAACGGCGCGCAGTGGATTGAGGACTACAAGAAGGTTTCGGGCGGCAAGGATCCTGGCCCCTACTCGATCCAGACCTACGAGGCAGTGAAGACCCTCGCCGAGGCAATGAACGTCGCAGAGGGCACCGACTACGACAAGGTCGTCTCGGCGCTCAAGGGCCTGAAGGACTTCCCGCTGTTGACCGGCAACCTGACCTTCGCTGACGACGGCTCGCGCCAGGGTGGTGGCTTCGTCATCGTGGAGCCCACCGGCGACGGCGGTGCGTTCGTTCTGAAGGACGAGCTCAAGGGTTAAGCAACTGTGAACGGGGTTTCTAGATCGCGCCTTCTTGCCGCTCTGGAAACCCCGTTTGCTCTGCCCCACGTCTTCGACGTCTGAGAAAGGCACCGCATGTTCCAACTCATCTGGGACGGGCTCTTCGTTGGCTCGTTCTACGCACTCGTCGCCCTCGGCTACAGCATGGTATACGGCATCATCAAGCTGCTGAACTTTGCCCACGGCGACCTCTATATGCTCGGCTCGTTCATCGCCTTCGTGGTGATCGGCGGCCTCACGGGCCTCATGGGCATCGGATCGATCCCGATCCTCTTGCTCGTGCTGCTCATCTCGATGCTCGCAACAGGCGGCATCGGCGTGCTGATTGAACGCGTCGCCTATAGGCCGCTTCGAAACAGCCCAAGGCTCTCTGCGCTCATCACCGCGGTCGGCGTCTCGTTCACCATCGAGTACGCGGTGCGACAGATCTGGGGTGCAGATCCGAAGGTGTTCCCGCTGCAGCTCTCGGGTCAGCCGATGCAGGTGCTCGGCGCGCGCATCACAATGCCTCAGCTCATTCTCATGGCGGTCGCCGCCGTGCTGATGGTGCTGCTGCAGCGTTACGTCATGCACTCGCGCGAGGGACGCGCAATGCGCGCGATCGCGCTCGACCAGAACGCGGCACTGCTCATGGGCGTCAACGTGAACAAGGTGATCTCGAGAACCTTCTTCATCGGTTCGGCGCTCGCCGGTGCGGCAGGCGTGATGGCAGCCGCCTATTACGGCAGCATCGACTTTTTGATGGGTTTCGTGATTGGCCTGAAAGCCTTCACCGCAGCAGTGATCGGTGGCATCGGCAACCTGTACGGCGCGATGGTCGGCGGCATCGTGCTCGGCCTGCTCGAGTCGTTCGGCACGAACTGGTTCGGTGGCGAGTGGCGCGACGTGTTTGCGTTCGGCTTCCTGATCCTGTTCCTCGTATTTAAGCCCACCGGCCTGCTCGGTGAGCGCGTTGTAGAGAGGGTGTAGTCATGGCTAAGTCAACCTACAATTTGCCGGCACCTGCCCCGACCATCACGCGGCCGCCGGCCGTGTCGGGCCTGCTCGCACCCACGCGATTCATGCGACTCGTGGCGCTCGTGCTGTTCATCGGCGCAGCGGTGCTGCCGTTCATCTCGGCAAGCCCCTACCTCATCTCGATTCTGACCTCGGCGATGATCTACATTGTGCTCGCGATGGGTCTGAACGTGGTGGTCGGCTATGCGGGTCTGCTCGACCTCGGCTTTATCGCCTTCATGGCGGTCGGCGCATATACGAGTGGGATTCTGACCACGCAGTTCGGTTGGAGCATGTTTGAGTCGATCCCGGTGGTTGTGCTCGCCTGCATCGCGGCCGGTCTGATCATCGGCGGTCCGACGCTGCGCTTGCGCAGCGACTACCTCGCGATCGTGACGCTCGGCTTTGGTGAGATCATTCGAATCACCGCGAAAAACCTGCAGATCACGGGCGGTGCCACGGGCATCCACGGAATTCCTACCTGGTCGTTCTTCGGCTGGTCGTTCAAAGACGGGCTCGAACTCGGCGGCATTACCTTCAACTCGAAGATCCTCTTCTACTACTTCGTGCTGTTCGTCGGCATCGGCCTCGCGGTGGTCGCGGTTTCGCGCCTCGGCAAGGGCAAACTCGGCCGCGCGTGGAAGTCGGTGCGCGACGACGAAGACGTCAGCGAAGCAATGGGCATCAACGGCTACAAGACCAAGCTGATGGCCTACATCATTGGCGCGGTCTGGGGCGGTTTTGCTGGCACGCTCATGGCGGCACACCTCTCGGCGATCTCGCCGAACAGCTTCGAGTTCTTGTATTCGGCACTCGTGCTCATGGCGGTCGTGCTCGGCGGCATGGGGTCAACCCCTGGCGTGATCATCGGTGCACTATTCGTGTCTCTCGCACCCGAGTTCTTGCGCGAGTTCAGCGAATGGCGTTACCTGCTCTTCGGCGTGCTGCTTGTTGTCGTCATGATCTTCAGACCGAAGGGCATTTGGCCGGCCACAGCCGTGCTGCCGTTCCTCAAGAAACGCGTGATTCAAGAGGTACCCCCGACCGAGGTGGTTACGGTGGTCGGCGAGTTCGACGATGAATTCGATATCGATGGCTCCGGAAAGGCGGGCAAGCGATGAGCGAGTCAAGCGTAAGCGCTGGCATTGACACGAGCGATGGATCAGCCACGAGCAAGGCTGTGGCGCAGCCCGCAGGGGCGGCTTCGGCTGGCGGCGAGCCGATCCTCGAAGTCAAAGACCTGGCGGTCTCGTTCGGCGGCATCAAAGCCGTCAACGGCCTGACCTTCTCGGTGCACGAGGGCGAGATCGTCTCGGTGATCGGCCCGAACGGTGCCGGCAAGACAAGCGCGTTCAACTGCATTTCGGGGTTCTACCGCCCGAACCAGGGTTCGGTGGTCTTCGACGGTAACCCCATCACGCGTAACAAGCCGTCGCGCATCACGCAGCTCGGCATGGCGCGCACGTTTCAGAACGTGCGTCTCTTCAAAGAGATGACCGTGCTCGAGAACGTGAAGACCGGCATGCACACGAGGCTGAAGCAAAACGTCTTCGACGCGATGCTGCACACGCCGAGGTACCGTCGTAGTGAGGCCCAGTGCACCGAAGACGCGCGCGGCTGGCTCGACTTCGTTGGGTTTAGAGCTGACGATGAGCTGCTCGTGACGCAGCTGCCCTACGGGGAGCAGCGTCGCGTCGAGATCGCCCGTGCGCTCGCAACGCAGCCGAAACTGCTGCTGCTCGACGAGCCCGCGGCGGGTCTGAACCACAACGAGAAGCAAGAGCTGATGGCGCTGATTCGCAAGATTCGCGACCTCGGTGTAGGCATCGTGCTCATCGAGCACGACATGGGTCTCGTCATGGAGATTTCCGAGCGCATCGTGGTGCTGAACTACGGCAAAGAGATTGCAGACGGCACGCCCGAGCAGATCAAGAACGACCCCGCGGTGATCGCGGCTTACCTTGGGGAGGACGACGATGAGTAACCTCGTGCTCGAAAACGTCGAGCTCTACTACAACCGCGTGCACGCGCTGCGTTCGCTCTCGTTCGAGGTCAAGGAGGGTGAGATCGTCGCCCTGCTCGGCAACAACGGTGCGGGCAAGACGTCGACACTGTCGATGATCTCGGGCCTTGTGCGATCGAAGAGCGGCAGCGTCAAGTGGGGCGATCGTGACCTCACGAAGATGCAGCCGTGGGACATCGTCGAGGCAGGCCTCTTGCATATTCCAGAAGGTCGCAAGATCTTCTCGACCATGACCGTGCATGAGAACTTGCTGCTCGGCGGCTACCTGGTGAAAGACCAGAAGCTCGTGCAAGAGCGCGCGGACTACGCCTACGAGCTGATGCCACGTCTACTCGAGCGCCGCACCCAGCAGGGTGGCACACTCTCTGGCGGCGAGCAGCAAATGCTCGCGCTCGGGCGCGCGCTTGTTGGCGGGCCGAAGTTGCTGCTGCTCGACGAGCCCTCGATGGGTCTCGCGCCGCTGATCGTGAAGCAGGTGATGGAGATCATCGCCGAGGTCAACAAGCAGGGCACGACCATTCTGCTCGTGGAGCAGAACGCGAAGGCCGCGCTGAAGATCGCCGACCGGGCCTATGTGCTCGAGTCCGGCCGGGTGACGCTGCAGGGGCCTGCCGCGGAGCTCGCCGAGGACTCCCGAGTGATCGAGGCCTACCTGGGCGCGTAGCGTTCGCGGCTGAAGGGGCGTGGGATCGGCTGATCCCGCGCCCCTTCTCTGTGCGTGCGGTGTCGCCGGGCCCGGCCTGCACGGACTGGGCAGGCCCCAAGCAACTCGCTCGAACCGCCGCCCCAGGTCTCACCAGCCGACCCATCGCGTGTGTCGGCGAATGTGCCGATTTCGAGCGCGGAAGGCACATCTGCCAACATGCCGAAGGGTTTTCGGGGGGAGGGGCAGCCGATGCAGCGGGTGGGTCTGTCAGTCGAGGTCGGCGAGGGCGCCCAGCGGCAGCGGCTGCGCGACGGGGCGCTTCGCCGACTGTGCGAGCGAGGTTTCGACAGCGTTGCTCAAAGGATCGGCCCCGCCCGACATGCACGACACCGCGAAACCGCAGACGCGGCCCTGGCACCAGCCCATGCCTGCGCGGTTCTGACCCTTCTGCGTGCGCAGATCATTGCCCGCCATCGACTCACGAGACTCGCGTAGCGCGCTCGCCGGCACCTCTTCGCAGCGGCACACAATGGTGTCGTCGTGCAGCAACTGCTGCCACCCCGCAGGCACCGGGTGCGCGAGGTGCATCGCGTTCGCGAATGAGCGCTGGCGTGCGATCGCGCGCGATTCGGCCGGGGTAGGGCCAGAGGCTGCGGGAGCCGCGGCGCCCCGCCCGATCGCCTCGAACGCGGCAGTGCGACCCGCGACTCGACCCTCGAGCACTGCGAGCGCGGCCCCGCCGACGCCGGTGAGCTCGCCCGCAATGAAGAGGCCCGAGACGGTTGAGCGCTGATCCTCGTCGATAATGGCAACAAGCGAACCGTCGACGTCTTGCCGCGTACCGGCGCCAAGCTGCACAGGAAGCTCCATCTGCGGGGTGAAGCCCCAGCCGAGACCTACCGTGTCGATGCCGTCGATCTCGCGCTCGCTGCCCGCAATGACCGTGCCGTCGCTGCGCACGCGTGCGGTGCGCACGCCGGTAACGCGGTCTTGTCCCAGGATCTCGGTGATGATGGTTCGTGGTCGGTACGCGATGCGGTGCTTCAACATCGCAGCCGTGTACTCGACGCCCTCGAGTGCCTTCGCGGGCACGCCTGCCGCACGGTGCGCGCGCGGCAGCCAGCCTATGAGGTTCGATGATTCGAGCACTGCGGCGACCTTGCCGCCCTGGTGCGCGATGCCAGCCGCCACCGACAGCAGGAAGGGGCCGGTGCCCGCGACGACGAAGCGCTTGCCCGGCAGCATGCCGTTCTGTTTGCCGAACGCCTGAATGCCGCCCGCAGCCATCACGCCGGGCAGTTGCCACCCCGGCACGGGCAGCTGGCGGTCGTAGCCACCGGTTGCGAGCACAAGCGCCGACGCGTGTACCGTCGGAGTCTCGCTGCGGCCGCCGCCATGAGCGGGGGCGAGGCGCAGGGTGAACGCCGGTGCCGTCTCACCTGCGGCATTCGTCGCGGCGTTGAGCTCGGCACGGCGACTCGCCATCCACACGCTGGTTGCGGGCAGGTAGAGGATCGTGCCTGCCGCAATGCCAGCGTCGAACGCGCGGCGCAGTTCAAGATAGTCGCGCCAGCCGTGATGCAGCTCGCCGCCGTCGACGACGCCCGCGGCCTCGCTGCGATGCCTCCAGAACTGGCCGCCCGGCTGCTCCGATGAGTCGATCACGACAACTCGGGCACCTGCCGCCGCGGCCTCGCCAGCGGCGGCAAGGCCTGCCGGGCCCGCGCCGACGACTGCGACATCGAACGCCGGTGCTTGGTTGGTGGAACGCAGGGCGGTCACTGTGCGGCCTCCTCGGCGTCGGCTCCGGTGTCGGCGGTCGTATCGCGCGTGCCGTTGTCGCACACGCGCATGCCTTCTTGCAGAGGAATCATGCAGGCGCGCTGACCGCTCTCGCCGTCGATTTCGACGAGGCAGTCGAAACAGACGCCGATGCCGCAGAAGAGCCCGCGCTGTGCACCGTCTCGCGTGGTGCGCCAGGCGATCCTGTCAGATGCGAGGAGCGCAGCGGCGACGCTCGCGCCGGCTGCTGCCTCGATTGCCTCGCCCTCGAAAGTGGCGTGTACGCGGTTCGGATTGGCGCTCATTGGTGTGCCTTCAGGTAAGCGGGGTCGTCGAAGCGTTCGGGCCTGAACGGGTCGAGCGACATGTCGGGAGTCTCACCTGCGAGGGCCTGGGCGAGCAGCTTGCCGGTGCCAGGACCGAGACCGATACCGGCGCCCTCGTGGCCGGCGGCGTGCCACAGGCCGGGTGCGCGGGGGTCGTGCCCGATGACTGGCAGATGATCAGGGCAGAACGGCCGAAAGCCGTGATAGTGCCGCAGCATGCGCACGCGCGAGAGAAACGGAAAGAGCTCGACGGCGTTGCGGGCGATGCGGCCGAGTGCCTCGGTGCTGATCGTCGAATCGAAGCCGACACGCTCGCGGCTCGAGCCGATCAGAATCGTGCCTGCGGGGGTGCCCTCGACTACAGGTGATGCCTGTAGGCCTGCGTCGCTGCTGCCGACGTTGTCGACGTATTCTGCCGCGTAGACCTTGTGGTGCACCATGGGTGGCAGCTGTTCGGTGACTAACACGAAGCCGCGGCGTGGCATCACTGGCACGTTCACGCCCGCGAGCTCTCCGATGGTGCCAGCCCAGGGGCCGGTTGCGTTGACGGTGTGGGCCGCGTGAAAGTCCCCCTTGGGTGTGCGGGCTCCGATGACCCGGTCGCCGTCGCGCAGAAGCTCGGTCACCGGCGCGTGCGTTACAAGTTGGGCTCCATGCTTGCGCGCGAGCCGCAACAGGTGCGAGGCAGCGAGAATCGGCTGCACCTGGCTGTCTTCGGGGTAGAGGGCCGCGCCGAGAGCATTGCCCGTGATGTGCGGTTCGAGTTCGCGAAGCTCTGCCTCGTCAAGGCGCTGCGAATGGATGCCATACTCGCGCTGAGACGCCGAGAAACGTTCGAGCGAGGCGAGGCTCGTTTCGCGCGAGGCGACGATGATGCCGCCCTTGCGTTCGAACTCCCAGAGGTGACCGTACTCGGCGAGTTCGCCCTGCCAGAGGCCGAGCGAGTACCGGGTGAGCTCGAGTTCGTGCCCGAGCTCTTTGTCGCTGACGAGAATGTTGCCCTCGCAGTGCGATGTCGTGCCGCTTGCCGGAAGATCGCGTTCGATCACCGTGACGCTGAGGCCCGAGCGGGCCGCGTAGTAGGCGGTGGCGCAGCCGATAATGCCCGCGCCGATGATCAAGACATCGCTGGTGTGTGTCATGCGCCCCCGGGTGCTCCTTCTTCTGGTGTCGTGTGTGCGGTGTTGCCGTTGGCTGCCGCGTTGTCTGACCCGGCTTCGTCTGCGCCAGTCGCCCAAAGGGTGCGGGCGTGGCCGATGTGCGTGCACATCAGCGACTCAGCAGCCTCGCCCTCGCCCTCGCGCAGCAGGCGCAGCAGCTCGTGGTGCTCGTGGGCAGACGCGGCGAGGCGTCCATCGCGCGCGAGCGCCGCGATGCCGTAGAGGCGCGTGCGACGGCGCAGCGAAGTGGCGAGGTCGACCAGCTGCGGGTTGCCCGTGTAGGCGAGCAGGAGCGCGTGAAACTCCCGGTCGTCGCGCAGGTATTCGCCCAGGTCTTCGCGCTCGGCTGCACGCAGGCAAGCGTCTGCGAGCTTGGTGAGCTCAGTAAATGCTTCATCGGGAATATTCTGTGCCACCATGCGAATCGCTGGTGGTTCAAGGAGCATGCGAATCTGCGCGAGGTCGTCGAGGTCTTTGTCGCTCATCGCGGTGATGCGAAAGCCCTTGTTCTTCACGGTTTCGACAAGGCCCTCGCGCACCAGATCCATCATTGCCTCGCGCACCGGCGTCGCCGAAACACCGAGTGCCTGGCCGAGCGTGGGCGCTGAAACGAGCTCGCCCTCGGCGAGTTCGCCCGTGACAATGGCGGTGCGCAATTGCTCGAGCACGGTTTCGCGCAGGTTCAGCGGGCGCTTCACGGGTGCGAGCGGGCTGGCTGAGGCTGGTGTCTGAGACAAGGGAGGCTCCTGAGATCAGTGAGAAGGAGTGCCCTCTTCGAAAACGACAGTGGCACATACCAGATCTTCCCACGACATGCCCACGCCGGTGTAGAGCGCCGGGTGCCCGGCGCGGCGGCTGACCTCGCCGAGAGCGAGGTCACGCACGCTCGCCGGGGGTCGCTCTTGCCAGTCTGCCTCGGTGAGGTAGGTATGCAGATTGCCGTTCTCGCGCTGCGCCGATGCCCGGCCCTCGACCACGATATCGGCGCGCGCGACGAGGGTGTCGTCGACCTCGCGGGCGTCGTAGCCGTGCGTGCCGATCGCGGCGACGATCGCGTTCGACTTCACGAGCGAGCCGTCGAAGAGCGGCGTCGAAGCCGTGGTGGCAAGCACCAGAATGTCTGCCTCGGAGACCGCCGCATCGACATCTTCGCGGTGCGCAATCTCGATGCCCTGCTCTGCGAGGTCGCGGCGCAGCGCTTCGACGCGCTCGGGCCTGCGGCCGATGACCTCGAAGGTGGCGCTCGGAAACGCGGCGCGAGTCGCGAGAATGCTGCTGCGACCCTGCGTGCCCACGCCGAACACGAGCACCCGAGGCGACTCGGGCAGCTCATCGCCGGGGGCTGCGAGGGCAGCCAGCTGGCGCACCGCGCTGATCGCGACGGCTGGCGTGCGAATCGCGGTGAGGCTCGAGCCCTCCATGATCGCGACGGGCGCAAGCGTGTCTGAGGAGTAGAGCACGTAGACGCCCTGGATTTTCTCGAGCCCGCGCGCAGGGTTGTTCGGCGCCATGGTGAGCGCCTTCAGCCCGCTGAACCGCGCGCTCTGCGCGGGCATCAGCAGAAACTCGCCTTCGGGTGCGTCAGCGAACAGGCGCGGGCCGTCGGCCTCAGGGTCGATGTCGGCGCGTAGCGCCTCTTCGATCGCCCGCATGGTGCGATCGAACGGCAATGCTGCGGCGACAGCGTTTGCGTCGTAGTAGGGCAGGCTCATAGCAGGAATCCCTTCGGGAAGGGATCGCTCGGGTCGAGCATGTACTGCGCGGTGCCGGTGACCCAGGCGCGGCCGGTGATCGTTGGGATCACGGCGGGAATGCCGGCGACCTCGGTCTCTTCGATGAGACGGCCGACAAAGCGCGAGCCAATGTAAGACTTATTCACGAAGTCGGTGTGCAGCGGCAGTTCGCCGCGCGCGTGCAGCTGCGCCATGCGCGCGCTTGTGCCGGTGCCGCACGGGCTGCGGTCGAACCAGCCCGGGTAGATCGCCATGGCGTGCTGAGACTCCTGTGCGGTCGAACCGGGGGCCTTCAGGTAGACGTGATGGCAAGCGCGGATGTCGTCGCGCTCGGGGTGTACCGGCTCGTCTGCCTCGTTGATCGCGTCCATGATGGCGAGGCCCGCACGGATGAGCTCGTCTTTGTTCGAGCGATCCTCGCGCCACTCGATGCCGAGGCTCTCGAGATCGACGACCGCGTAAAAATTGCCGCCGAACGCGAGGTCGTACGCGACTGGGCCGAAGCCGGGCACCTCGACTTCAACGTCGAGGCGTACTGAGAAGCTCGGCACGTTGGTGATGGTAACGCTGTCGGCGTGGCCGTCGGTGACCGCGACCTCGGCGATCACGAGGCCAGCTGGGGTGTCGAGGCGAATGGTGGTGACGGGCTCGGTGACTTCGACCATGCCGGTTTCGACGAGCACGGTTGCGACGCCGATGGTGCCGTGCCCGCACATGGGCAGGCAGCCCGAGACCTCAATGTAGAGCACACCCCAGTCGCAGTCGGGGCGGGTGGGCGGTTGCAGAATAGCGCCGCTCATCGACGCGTGACCGCGGGGCTCGAACATGAGCAGCTCGCGCAGCTCATCTGAGTTCTCCATGAACCAGGTGCGGCGCTCGGCCATCGTGTTGCCTGGAAGCACGCCGACGCCACCGGTGATTACCCTGGTTGGCATGCCCTCGGTGTGCGAGTCGACTGCGTGAAAGACGCGATTGGTGCGCATGTGCGGCCTTTCTGAAACCCTGAACTGCTGAAACTGTGTGAGCAAAGACGGGCCGTGAAACCCGCAGCCGCTCGGTGCTGCCGAAACTGATGAAACGGGAAGAGGGATCGGGCGCGAGCCCGATCCCCGATCCTCTTCGAATCGCTACTTACTTGTTGTAGCCCTTGGCTGCAGCAGCCTTGGTGTCTGCGATGATCTTATCGGCGACTGCCTGCGACAGCGGCAGGCGGGGTGGGCGGCACGCGCCACCCTTGCGGCCGAGCACGTCCATCGAGAGCTTGATGGCCTCGACGAACTCGGTCTTCGAATCCCAGCGCAGCAGCGAGTGCAGGTCGCGGTAGATCTCCTGACCACGAACGAGATCCTGCACGTCGCCTGAAGTGCAGAGGTTGAACAGCTCGATGCAGCTCTGGGGAATCGCGTTCGGGTAGCCCGAGACCCAGCCCACTGCGCCCGCGAGGCCGACCTCGAGTACCGTGTCGTCAGTGCCGATCAGGATGTCGATGTCGGGCACGAGCTCCTTGATCTCGTAGATGCGGCGAGGATCTCCGGAGAACTCCTTGATGCCGACCATGTTGCCGGCGTTGAAGATGTCGGCGACGAGCTCGGGCACGAGGTCGACCTTGGTGTCGATCGGGTTGTTGTAGGCGACGACAGGCAGGCCGACCGAAGCGACGGTGGCGTAGTGGTGCTTCACCTGCTCGTGGTTCGCGCGGTACACATTCGGGGGCAGCTGCATGACACAGTGCGCGCCGGCGTTGGCGGCCTGCTCAGCCCAGTGTGCCGACTGCAGTGCGCCGTAGGCGCCGGTGCCGGCCATGACGGTGAATCCCTCGGGGGCCGCCTGCACTGCGGTCTCGATGACCTTGGCGCGCTCCACATCGCTGAGGTTCTGGTACTCGCCGAGCGAGCCGTTGGGGGCAACGCCGTCGCAGCCGTTCTCGGCAAGCCAGGCGACGTGCTCGGCGAACGAGTCGTAGTCGACCGAGAGGTCGTCGTTGAAGGGGAGCGCGGTGGCGACGATGACGCCGTGCCAGGGCTTCTTCTCAGTCATGTGGTGGTCCTTTCGGTCTGTGCTGTCTTCACGGCAGCGAGGTGTTCGGTCTGTCGGAAGACAGGATCGTCATCGATAATGTGTGACATTGCACAGCCTAGCATGGCTTTGCGGAGAAAGGGAAGACGGATTCTCGAGAGAACAGTGCGCGCCCCGACCCGAGGCGCGTGCGCCCCTATTCTGCCGCGCGAACCGAGGCGATGCCGACGATCTCGAATCTGAAGTTCTGCACGAGTGCGCCGCCATGAGTGAAGCGCGGGGGAGCTGGTGCCGGGATCAGCTCTTTGTAGATGCGGTCGAACTCGTCAAAGTTTGCCATGTCGCTCAGAATGCAGTGCACCTGAGTGAGCAGATCGAGGCCTGATCCACACTCGATCAGGGTGGATTCGAGGTCGGCGATCGCTGCGCGAACCTCGTCGTCGAAGCGTTCGGGGCGCTCGCCGGCCTGCGTCAGGCCGACTTTGCCCGAGGTGAAGACGATGCCGTTCGCGATGCGTGCGGAGCTGAATGTGCCGAGGTGCTGTTCATTGGTCATTTCTCCACGGTATGTCTGCACTCTGGCCGCAGAAATGCGTTGTGCATATGTGCGTTGGAGTTTCATGTGCGAAATGCACTCACGCCGAGTAGGCGGCCTCCGTAGATTACCTGTACCGCTCGGAGAGAAGCCAAAGGAGGCGTCTTGAATAAGTACCGCGTATCGATGGACATCGGTGGCACGTTCACCGACATCGTCACATACGACGAATCGACCAGGCAGTTCGAGGCCACAAAAGCCTCGACGACTCCGGGCGAGCTCAGCCGTGGCGTGCTGGGTGGGCTCGAGTCGCTGATCGACGACCTTTCTGCGGTCGATTTTCTGGTGCACGGCACAACGCAAGGGCTCAACGCGTTTCTCGAACGGCGAGGTGTTCGCGTGCTGCTTCTCGCGACGGGCGGGGTCGAAGACAGCTACCACATCGCTCGCGGCCCACGCCACGAGCTCTACAACGCGCAGTACCGCAAACCTGAGCCGCTCATTGAGCGCAAAGATGTGATCGGCGTGCCAGAGCGTTTGCAGTACGACGGCAGCGTGTTGCTACCGCTCGACGAGCAGGCGATCCGGATGGCAGCGCACCGGGTGCGTGACGAAGGGTACGGTGCGGTCGCAGTGGCGTATCTGTTCAGCTACAAGAACCCGGCACACGAGCTGCGCACTCGCGAGATCTTGCTGGAAGAACTCGGCGATGACTTTACCGTGTCGCTTTCACACGAGTCGGCCAAGGAGTGGCGCGAGTACGAGCGCACTTCATCGGCAGTGGTCGAGGCCTACACCGGCCCAGTCGTTCGCAACTACCTGCTCGACCTCGAATCGAAGCTTGCGGATCGCGGCGTCGAGGTGCCCCTTCACATCATGCAATCGTCGGGTGGCATTCTCACGGCTCGCTCGGCGCGGCAGAGGCCACTTCAGACGCTGCTCTCGGGCCCTGTCGGCGGTGCCATCGGCGGGGGCAAGTTGACGGAGAGCCTGAGCAACAAGAACCTCATTGGCGTCGATATGGGCGGCACCTCATTCGATGTGTCGCTCGTCATCGATGGGGTTCCCGACGTATCTACCGAGGCGAGCCTCGAGGGGCTGCCGCTGCTGATGAGTGTCGTGAACATTCACACGATCGGCGCCGGTGGCGGATCTGTCGCGTGGATTGAGGCGGGTGGGCTCAGGGTCGGCCCGCGCTCGGCAGGCGCCACCCCGGGCCCCGCTTGTTACGGCCGCGGCGGCGTCGAGCCGACAGTGACCGATGCCAACCTAGTGCTCGGCCGTGTCGAGGCTGAAGGGTTCGCGGGCGGGCAGATGCGGCTCGACATTGAAGCGGCGCGCGCAGCGCTTGCTTCGGTCGGCGAACAGCTGGGCCTCAGCGTCACCGAGATTGCCGAAGGTGTCTGCGATGTCGCGAATTCGCAGATGGCGCAGGCTATTCGCACCATCACAATTTCGCGCGGCATCGAACCGCGAGACTTCGCGCTCGTCGCATTCGGTGGGGCGGGTCCGATGCATGCGGTGTTTCTCGCCAAGGAGCTCGGGATCGCTGAGACGATCATTCCTCGCTTCCCCGGGGCATTCTCGGCCTGGGGCATGCTGCAGGGCGACATTCGCAAGGACTTTACCGAACCGTACTTCTTCCTCGATGAGGATCTCGACACCGCCGATATGAGCCGCACTCTGCATCGTGTTGAAGACGAAGCGATCGCCGCGCTCGAAGAAGAGGGGATCCCGTCGGAGCGCAGGTTTGCCGAGCACTCCGTCGACGTGCGTTACCAGATGCAGGAGTTCTTTCTCACCGTGCCGCTGCAGTCGGCAGACGAGCCCCTGGAGCCGAGGTTCATGCAAAACCTCGCGGAACGCTTCGCCGCGCAGTATGAAGAGCGCTACGGTCATGCGAACCTCGGGGCTCCCATCGAGGTCGTGACGCTGCGCACAAGAGTTACGGGAGAACTCGACACGACTGACGCGCTGCACCTCGAAGAAGCGGATTCGAGCGAGTTTCCGCACGAGGTGCGTCGGGTGATCTTCGACCGGGAGGCTCAAGACACCATCGTTGTCGATCGGGCCGATCTCAAAGCCGGCCACAGATTTGAGGGCCCGGCGATCATCGTCGAGACGACCGCCACGACAGTGGTGCCCCCGAACTTCTCAGTCGCCGTCGAATCTCACGGTGCCCTGACGATCAGAAACCTCGAAATCGAAGAAGGAGCACGCTGATGACTCATTCCGCCAGCAGCACGGTCGATCCGGTCACCGTCGAGATCATTCGTAATGCCCTCACTAGCGCAGCCAACGACATGAATGCGACCCTCATTCGCTCCGCCTACTCCCCGATCCTTTATGAGGGTGGCGATTGCGTTGTCGCGCTGCTCGACAGCGAGCACCAGGTGCTCGGGCAATCTGCCGGGTTACCGCTCTTCCTCGGCAACCTCGAGACCTGTTCGAAAGCGGTTGAAGAACTGCACGGCCGAGACGTCTGGAGCGAGGGTGATGTGTGGATCCTCAACGACTCCTACCTGGGTGGAACGCATCTGAACGATGTCACAATCTTTGCTCCAGTCTTCGTCTCCGGTCAGCTGTCGGGGTTCGCCGCAACACGAGCGCACTGGATGGACATGGGGTCGAAAGATGTCGGCGGCTCGATGGACTCCGTCGATATCTTCCAAGAAGGGTTCCGTATGGGCCCCGTGCGATTGCACGAGGCTGGGCAGGAAACCCATGTGGTCGATCTGATCAAGACCAACGTTCGGTTCCCGTACCAGACCATCGGCGACATGAATGCGATGATCGCCGCGCTGCGCATGGGCACCACACGCATGCAAGAACTCGTCTCACGCTACGGAATCGAGCTGCTTGAGCAGGCTCGCGACGAGATCTTCCGCCAAACCGAAGAACTTGAGCGTGCGGTCGTCAGGGACATCCCAGACGGCATATACGAGGCCGAGGGTGTGCTCGACAACGACGGGATCGAACTTGATCGCACGATTCCCATCAAGCTCAGGGTGACGGTCGCGGGAGGCACGATCGAGTTCGACGTCACCGAGTCCGCTGACCAGACGCGTGGCCCGGTGAACTGTGGCGTCGCGCAGGCGGTGTCGGCGCTTCGCGTTGGCTACAAGCTGCTGGTGAGCCCCGATACCAACTCCAACGGCGGTTCGTTTCGCGCGTTGACGACGAGGGTTCGAGAGGGATCGGTGCTCGGCGCTGTAGCACCAGCTGCGTGCCAGTGGTACTTCTCGCATCTCGGCCTGCTCATCGATCTCGTTGCGAAGGCACTCGCGCCCGCGATCCCGGAGCGTGTGGTTGCCGCGTCGCACGGAGATTCGATGATCATCACGACCGCGGGTTTCGATCCTCGCACCTCACGCAACTGGGTGACAATGGAGGCGACACTTGGCGGGTGGGGCGCGTGGCAGGGCTCCGATGGAGAATCGGCGCTGATCAACAGCGTGAATGGATCGCTGCAGGACCTGCCGATCGAGATGGTCGAGACGAAGTACCCCTTCCGGATCAACAAATATCAGATCCGGCAGGACTCCGGAGCGCCCGGAAAGTGGCGCGGCGGAAACGGGGCGACGAGAGAGTACGAGTTCCTTGCCGACTGCGCGGTCGGGCTCTGGTTCGAGCGTTCAAAGACGCCGCCGTGGGGGCTCTTCGGCGGTGCCGATGCGACGGGCCCAGAAGTCGTCATCAACCCGGGCACCGATCGCGAAGTGCGGCTGCTCAAGGCGAACGCCATGCCGATGAAACGCGGTGACGTGATCAGGCTCAGCGCAAGCGGTGGCGGCGGCTTCGGCCCCGCGAGCGAGCGAGATCCTGATGCGCTGCGTTACGACGTCGAGAACGGCTACGTCTCGGAGGCATTCGCTCGTGAGCAGTACGGCTACCGAGGCTCCACCACCGCGTGATGCAAGAGCTATGGCCGCGCCAAAAAGATCCAACTACTTACCCAGACCAACCCCACCTTACGAGAGGAAACACTCATGAAGAAAAAACTCATCCTAGGCCTAGCGGCCATGCTTGCCGGTGGCCTTGCGCTGTCCGGTTGCGCATCGAATGGCGGCTCCGGCGCTGACGGCGGCGACTCGGCAAACGATACCGTCGAGGTCGGATTCTTCGGTTTTTCGGCAGCCAATTCGTTCGCTCAGGCCGTCTACAAGGGCGTAGAAGAGGCATCGACCGAGGCTGGCGCAAAGTCGACCTTTGTCGATGGCCAGTTCGACGGGCAGCTTCAGGTGCAGCAGATTAACGATGCCATCACCTCGAAGCGCTACGACGTGATCATCATTCAGGCGAATGACAACCTCGCAGTACAGGAGCCGCTCAAGAAGGCCGTCGACGCCGGGATCACGGTGGTCGTCGAGTTCGCCCCGGTCGGCCCAGAACTCGACACCGCAGATCCGCAGGTCGAGGGAGCGATCAGCTTCGTTGATCCTCCAGTCGGCAATGGCGAGGCGCTGGCCGAGCTCGCGGGTCTCGCGTGCGAAGAGGTCGGCCAGGGGTGCAAGGTCGCATACATGGAGGGCAGCCCTGCGCTTCCCCTCGACAAGGCGCGCACGGACGCGGTGCTGAGCGGACTAAAGGCGAACTCGGCAATCGACGTGCTGCCAACCGTTGTCGGCGGGTACTCCTCGGATGAGGGCCGTTCTGCATTCCAGGACATCATTCAGGCTAACCCCGATGTAGATGTCGTCATCGGATCGACGCAGGCCGTCGCAGGCGCATCGCTCGCGGCCGGCGCAGATTCGGCAATCAAGTTCATCGGTAACGGAACCCCAGAGTCCGCGGTACAGCGTGTGCGCAACGGCGAATGGTTCGCCGTCTACGCGCTCGACGTCGTTGCGAACGGTCGCAAGGCCGCGGAACTTGGCATCGCCCATGCGAATGGCGAGAAGGTCGAGATGGGCTCGCTCCAAACATCGCTCTCGCCGAACAACGGTCTCGGCACCAAGGAAGCTCTCGACGAGGCAGACTTCGTCTCGGGGTACGACGAGTAGTCGCACGTGGTGGTCCGGGTGAGAAATCTTGCCCGGACCACCCACCTGTTTCACCACACGAAAGGGAGTGCGAGGGCAGAGATGCAGAACCAACTCGATTCCAGCACGCAGGCTTCTGCAGTGCGCGCACCGCAGATCAGACTTGATTCCGTCGGCAAGAGCTACGGAGGAACCTCCGTGCTGCGAGATGTCTCGCTCACGGTCGAGCCGGGCGAAATTCACGGTCTGCTCGGCGAGAACGGCGCAGGGAAGTCGACCCTGCTCAAGATTCTCGGCGGAGCGATCGCCTCCGATGCAGGTACCGTCAGCTTCAACGGGACGCCTGCCCGTATCGGTGCCCCGCGAGACGCCATCGATCTGGGCGTCTCACTCATCGCGCAGGAGCTGGCGCTCGTGCCCGCGCGCTCGGTGCTCGAGAACGTGTTCCTCGGACGTTGGTCAAACACAGCAGGCTTCGTGCGCAGCCGAAAGGATCGTGCCCAGCTCGCGGCGCTGATCGAAGAGAGTGGCTTTGATCTCGACCTCGACGCGCCCGTCTCATCGCTCTCGCTCGGGCAGGCACAGCAGGTTGAGATACTGAAAGCCCTCGCTCGAGGGTCGAAGGTGATCTGCTTCGATGAGCCGACCGCCGCCCTCGGCGAAGCTGACACCGAGAACCTTCTTGCTCTGATCCGCACTCTTGCGGCCGGCGGGACCACGATCATCATTGTCTCCCACTTTCTCGACGAGATTCTCGGCATCGCCGACCGGATCACCGTGCTGCGCGACGGCAACCAGATCATTACTGACGATGCAGCGGGCTACGACACCGAAAAGCTTGTCGGCCTCATGGTCGGCAGGCAGGTCGAAGCTCTCGCTCGTACCCCCAAACCGGTCGAATCAGGTGCACCGGTGCTGCTCAGCGTGCAGGGCCTGGGCAATTCCAAGATCTCGAACATTTCGCTCGAAGTCCGAAGGGGAGAGGTGCTGGGGCTCGTCGGGCTGATGGGCAGCGGCCGCAGCGAGACATTGAACGCCATCTTCGGAGGGGACCGGATCTCGGTGGGTGAGGTGAGCGTCGGCGGCCAGAAAGTGCGGCGCAACTCCGTACGCGCGGCGATCCGCAGCGGCATCGCCCTCGTGCCGGAGTCCCGCAAGGATCAGGGTCTCGTGCTCGGCCGATCGGCAGCCGACAATATCGCTTTGCCTTCGCTGCACGCCAGGCAGCTCGCAGGCTTCATACGCATGGGAGCCGAACGTGCCGTAGTCGACGAAGCTGCCGAACGTGTGGACATTCGCGGGCGCGTTCGGCAGGTGGAGGTGGGAGCGCTCTCGGGCGGCAACCAGCAGAAGGCGCTCTTTGCCAAGTGGCTGGTTGAACCACCTACCGTGTTTCTGATCGACGAGCCGACGCGGGGGGTTGATATCGCGGCGAAGGCCAACATTCACAAACTGATTCTCGAGCTTGCCGAGCGCGGGGCAGCGGTCGTGGTCGCGAGCTCTGAACTCGAAGAAGTGCTCTCACTCTCTCACCGACTCGCAGTGATGCGACAGGGGAGCATCGTCGCCGAGTTCGACCGTTCGGCTTCGCCCGACGAAATCATGGCAGCAGCCTTTCTGTAGGAAAGAAGAACATTATGAAAACTGAGACCCTCGCAGTCGGGGCCGAGAAATCCGAGCGCCGTCGCTTCCGAGTGGACTTCAAGGACTACGGAGTGCTGATCGGACTGATCGTGCTGATCGTCTTCCTTTCGATCTCAACCGATACCTTCCTCACGCAGCAGAACCTTGTCAATCTGCTCGATCAGGCCGTCGTTGTCGGGCTGATCGCTATCGGGGCCACGCTCTGCATCATTAGCGGCGTCTTCGACCTCTCTGCTACCGCGAACCTCGCCATCTCGGCGATCGCCGGTGTCTACTTCACGCAGATGTTCGGTGTCGGGCTCGGGTTTGTGCTTGCGCTCGCCGTCGGCACGGTGCTCGGGGCGATTACCGGCGCGCTCATCGTCGCGACCAGGGTGCACTCGTTCATCGGTTCACTCGCGATGAGTATCATCTACCGCGGCGTGGCGGTCGTGCTGACCGCCGGCATGATCGTATCCCCGCTGAGTGATCAGCTTGAAGGGTTTCGCGTCTGGATGCAGCCCGTATTCGGTGGGGTGTCAGCCGCGACCTTGCTGCTGGTAATCGGCCTTGTCGTGTTCGGGCTTGTGCTCTGGGGCACGACTTATGGTCGGCGCATCTATGCAGTTGGTGGGAACGCGGAAGCCGCGAGGCTGAGTGGTGTACGCACCGAACTCGTGCATATCTCAGTGTTCGCGATTAGTGGCCTGTGCAGCGCCGCCGCGGGTATGGTGCTCGCCTCTCGGGCAGGCTCGGCACAGCCTGCCATGGCGACGGGCATCGAGCTGACCGCTATCGCCGCGGTCGTTATTGGCGGCACCAGCATTATGGGTGGCGCTGGCGCCGTGTGGCGCACCGCGGTGGGCGTGCTGATCTTGACCGTGATCGCAAACGGGTTCAACCTGCTCGGTTGGGATACCACGTATCAGCAGGTCGTGACGGGTGCGTTGATCCTGGTCGCCGTGGCAGCGGACAGTTTGCTGGTGCAACGATTGCGTCGAAAGTAGTCGCCGGGCTGGGGGCACGCCTGCCCCAGCCCGGGAACTTCTCACGCGATCGCGGGGAACGCGTGGCAGAGTAGGTGCATCAACGGCGAACGGAGAAAGCTATGCGGATTGGGGTGCGCATTGCGGGCGACTCCCTGCATGGCGTAGCAGTCGCTGAACGCGAGATTTGTGGCTCGGTGACCGAGGGAGTTCT
>CALCJF010000009.1 GCA_937967375.1 uncultured Leucobacter sp. | reverse complement strand
CACGGTTCGAAGTCACACCGCGAGGTGATATGTCGGGCGCGAGCAGCTCGCCCCGTACCCCGCCCACGCGACCATCGTGGGTGACCAGCTCGGTCACCCGATGCCGCGGGCGATACTTCGCGCGCCCCTCCGCGATGCCTTGGCGAAGTCGGCTCGCAAAAGGGTGCACGAGGCCGGGGCCAGTGCCCCAAGTGATGTGAAACCTCGGTACGCTATTGCCGTGACCTGACGCGGTCGATCCACCGCGCTCTGCCCACCCGACAACCGGAAAGAAACCAACGCCGCGCTCGCGCAGCCATGCGCGTTTCTCGCCACCGGCGAAGTCGAGATAGGCCTCGGCCCATTGGCGACCCCAGAAATCGGTATCTCGGTCGAAACCGGCGCTCGCGAACCAGTCTGATCTAGCGAGCTCGACGCTGTCGCGAATGCCGAGCCGACGTTGCTCGGGCGAGTCGATCAAGAACAGCCCACCGAACGACCACCATGCCTGCGCCCCGAGGTTCGCCTCGTTCTCTTGGTCGAGCAGCAGCACGGAGCGACCCGCGTCGAGCGCCTCTGCCGCTGCAACGAGGCCAGAGAGGCCGGCGCCGACGATGATGATGTCGGCCTGCTCTTGCGATTCGGGTGTGGCGTGTGGTGTCATTGTGTCTACTCCTTTGGAGACTCTCGTCTCGAGTCTAGGGGAGTGCCGGCCCTCGTATGTCGGTCACTTCGCGGAAGCGCTCGCGGGCGAGCCTCACATGCGGTCGGCGCATCGAGAGAAGCTGTTGACGCAGCTCTTCTTCTTCAACAGCGGCGAGCGTCATGAGCTCTCTACATGCGGTGCGTTCGTCGGGCCCAAACGACGGGCTCAGATGTAACAGGTCGAGGATCGTGCGAAGTGGAGTGGTCACGCCGAACTCTCCCAGCTCTGCCACGTCTGCGGGGCTGAGTCGCAGCTCGTAGCGTTGCGCATCGCTTGCGCGGTGGGCGCGAGAGCGACCCGCGGACTTCGCGATGCTCAGCGGGCTCCCAGGGTCGGCTGCGGCACCCCAGACCCATGCAGCCGTGAGGAGCGCCGCAACGTGCCCGCCCGCGAGAGCCCCGGCAATCGCGGCGAGGCGTACCCGCGGTGTGTCTGGCCAACCTACACCGCGAACGCCAGGGCCGCACGGTAGAAGAGCGCCGCGTAACCGCATGGCGTATTGCATCGCAACGGGCCAGCGGTCGTATCGGGGTGGAGAGGGGGCCATGTCATCATGATCCCCGAAAAGTTCGGAGCCCGTGGGGCAAAACTGAAAACTGTGGATAACTTAGAAGAGCCCAGACAACGTCTGAGCTCTTCTACGCGATAATCTGCTTGCGCCTCGGCGGTGCTAGTCGCCGATCGCGGCGAGCCAGGACTCCTGGGTGGCGAGCTTCTGCTCGGCCTCAGCTTTCGCCTTCGCGTCTTTCGCGCTCTCGATCTCTGCCTTCAGTTCGGCAATCGATGCTTCGAGCTGCCCACGGAGACCCTCGCTACGCGCCTTGGTCTCTGGGTTCGTCTTGCGCCAATGCTCGTCTTCAAGCGACTTCACATGATCTTCGATCTTGCGAATGCGGCCCTCAATGTCGCGCACTGATTCGCGGGGAACGCGTCCGATCTCGTCCCACTTGAGTTGCAGCTCGGTGAGGCGTTTGCGCGCCGCAAGGCGGTCGGTCAGCGAGAGCAGAGTGTCTGCGTACTCGTCGAGGAGTGCCTGCTTCGATGCAAGGTTAGCTGTGTACTCCTCGTTAGTCTGCGCGACCTCAGCGGCCTTTGCCTGGTAGAGCACGTCGCCGGCTGCCTTGAAGCGAGTCCAGAGCTGATCATCGAGCTTGCGGCTGGCGCGACCAGCGCCCTTCCACTCGTCGAGCAGGCTGCGGTATGTGGGGATGCCGTCGATGCCTCGGGGTGCGAGTGCCTCTGCCTGGGCGATGAGGCGCTCCTTGCGGTGCTTCACGTCTTTGTTGGTCGCATCGAGCTGCGCAAAGTGTGCGCGGCGCGCTGTGTCGAACACCTGTCGCGCTGAGCGGAAGCGCTTCCAGAGCGCGTCGGCAACCGACTTCGGTAGCTGCGGACCACCGCGTTGTGCGGCCTGCCAATCAGTGAAAAGCTGCTCAAACGCCTGGCCGGTCTCTTTCCAGCGAATCGATGTCTCGGGCTGCGCCGCGAGACGCTCGGCCTCGGCCACAATCGTCTCACGCTGTTCGATCGCCTGCTGCTTCGCTGCTTCACGTTCAGCTTGCTGCTTCTCGGTGAGCTCGTTCGCCTTGCCTCCGAGCTTCTCCACGCGAGCGCGCAGCGATGCGAGGTCACCCACCGCTGCGGGTGCGACGAGCTGCTCTTGCATCTTCGCGACGAGCTCAGCGACGTCTCCCGAGGCTGTGCCCCGTGCAACTCGAGCCTCGAGCAGCGTTACCACACCGGCGAGGTCGGCGAACTTGCGCTCATAGTAAGCGAGTGCCTCCTCGGCGGTGCCGTCGGGAAACTGACCAACCTCTCGTTCAGTGTCGCCCTCGCGCACGAATACCGTGCGGTTCTCGTCGACCCTGCCCCAAGGCTGTTCATTCGTGGTTTCGCTCACCGTGCTCACCTGTTCGTTGTAGAGATGCCGACGCTTCGTCGACCGTGCAGTGCGTTCTCTACTCTAGCCTTCCGTCAACCTCTTCGCTGGCCTACTGAGATGTAATGTCGGACGTCGCCGGTAACATCGGATTTATGAACACATTCGCCGCAGCAACAACCGCTCCGCTCGCGGTGCGCATGCGGCCGCGCAGCCTCGACGAGGTGGTGGGCCAGCAGCACCTGTTGCGCAGCGGGTCGCCGTTGCGGGTGCTCGCTGAGACGGGCGAAGGTCAGGCCGGCGCGGTGTCGCTCATACTCTGGGGGCCTCCCGGTACGGGTAAGACGACGCTCGCTCAGGCCATAGCATCGTCGAGTGGGCGGCGCTTCGTCGAACTATCGGCGGTGACGGCTGGAATTAAAGACGTGCGTACCGTGATGGAGCGGGCACTCAACGATCGCGACTTGTACGGCGTCGCAACGGTGCTCTTTCTCGACGAGATTCATCGCTTTACGAAGGCTCAACAAGACGCGCTTCTGCCCGGTGTTGAGAACGGCTGGGTCACTCTGGTCGCCGCCACGACAGAGAATCCTTCGTTCTCGGTGATCAGCCCGCTTCTCTCGCGTTCGTTGCTGCTCACGCTGCAGCCGCTCGAAGACGAAGACCTCACGACGTTATTGAAACGTGCGGTCGAAGATACCCGCGGTCTCGGCGGCACCGTCGATCTGAGTGAAGAAGCACTCGAAGCCCTCGTGCAGCTTGCATCCGGAGACGCAAGGCGCGCGCTCACCGGGCTCGAAGCCGCCGCAGCTTCGGCGCTCTCGTCGCTGCCTGCGACAGAAGAGCCGAGCGAGGCGACCCGACCCGTCGTCACCGCCGAGATCGTCGCGCAGTCGATAGACCGCGCGCTGCTGCGCTACGACCGCAACGGCGACGAGCACTACGACGTCATCAGCGCCTTTATCAAGTCGATACGGGGGAGCGACCCCGACGCCGCGATCCACTACCTCGCTCGCATGATCGAGGCTGGCGAAGACCCCCGATTCATCGCGAGGCGGCTCATGGTGCATGCTGCTGAAGATATCGGCATGGCCGACCCGCAGGCGCTGCCGATTGCGGTTGCAGCAGCCGAGGCAACGCAGTTGATCGGGCTTCCAGAGGCGCGCATTCCGCTCGCTGAGGCGACGATCTATCTTGCTACGGCTCCGAAGTCGAACGCGGTGATCACAGCGATCGACGCTGCCATTTCAGATGTGCGGGCCGGCAAGTTCGGCCGGGTGCCGCCGCCGTTGCGTGACGCGCACTATCCGGGGGCGAAGCGGCTCGGCCACGGCAAAGGCTATAAGTACCCGCACAACGATCCGCTCGGCGTTGTGCGACAACAGCATCTTCCAGACGAGCTCGTTGACAAGATCTACTATCACCCGAGCGAACACGGCAATGAGCGCGCCATTGCAGAGCGTCTCGAGAAGATCCGGCGAATTACCCGAGGGTGACGAGATCTGCTAAGATCTTCTTTGGCCAACATGGCATTCCGCAGCTGGCTGCGAGCGGAAAGCACATGGCAGGCGCCCTGTAGCCGGGTTTCTGCAATGGTCGTTCCCTTACCGGAACCGGTTCCTCGCCGAGTTTCGGTGCGCCGAGTCGCGTGCGCTGTGCAGTATCAGCTGCAATCAGTGCGGACTTGGTATGACCGAGAGAACATCGGGCGGGCAGCGCGAACGCGCTGCGATCCTCGCCCATGAACACACAGAAACCCGAAAGGAATACGAGTTGTCGAAGACCACCCGTACCCGCGCCAAGGTGCGTCAGTCGCGCGCCCTGGGCATTGCCCTGACCCCCAAGGCCGCACGCTTCATGGAGAAGCGCCCCTACGGCCCCGGCCAGCACGGCCGCACCAAGCGTAAGAGCGACAGCGACTACGCAGTTCGTCTGCGCGAGAAGCAGCGTCTTCGCGCCCAGTACGGCATCCGCGAGAAGCAGCTCGTCATCGCCTTCAAAGAGGCAAAGCGCCAGGACGGCCTGACCGGTGAGAACCTGGTCGAGCTGCTCGAGATGCGTCTCGACGCCCTCGTGCTGCGTGCAGGCTTCGCCCGCACCACTGCACAGGCTCGCCAGATGGTTGTGCACCGCCACATTCTCGTCGACGGCAAGATCGTCGACCGCCCCTCGTTCCGCGTGAAGCCGGGCCAGCTCGTGCACGTCAAGGAGCGCTCAGAGGGCACCGAGCCCTTCCAGGTCGCAGCTGCCGGCGGTCACGCCGAGGTGCTGCCCCCGGTTCCGGGCTACCTCGAGGTCGAGC
>CALCJF010000008.1 GCA_937967375.1 uncultured Leucobacter sp. | reverse complement strand
GGGGAGCACCTCACGCTCGATGCGGAAGATATTTTGGCGCGAGCGGGTGCGGCCGCGGCCAGGCTTCGGGGCTGAGCACCGCCGGCCGGAAGCTGGGCGAGCGTCGATGATGTTCGCCCAATGCGCACCATGCCGCCACCCTGGTTATTTGAATTTCCAATAACCGAAGAAATCGAGGTACGACGGGTACGATCCGGGCTGCGAGTTCACAAAACGCCCCCGATCGTGGCAAGGTTGGAGGCATACGGGCCGCAACGTCGCGGCCCGCGTCTGGAGGAACCATGGCTTCGCATCCGCTCGACTCACTGACCGCCGAAGAAATTTCTGCGACCTCGCGCTTGCTTGCAGCCGAGAAACAGATCGATGGGGCGTGGCGATACGCCTCGATCATTCTGCGAGAGCCGCCCAAAACCGAGGTGAAAACCTGGCAAAGCGGCGATCCGATCGTGCGCCGTTCGCTCTCGGTGCTCTGGAACAAGCAGAGCAACGAAGTGTACGAAGCGGTTGTGAATCTCAGCGAAAGCAAGCTCGAGAGCTGGGAACACAAACCGGGTGTGACCCCGAACTTCACCGTTGATGAGTATCACGAATGCGATGCGGCACTGCGAAAGAACGACGAGGTGCGCGCCGCACTCGAAAAGCGCGGCATCGACCCCGGTCTCGTGCTCTTCGACCTCTGGACTTACGGCAACGAGGTGATGCCCGAGGAGTGGCGCGACAGGCGCCTCGGCTGGGTTGACATCTGGGCGCGAGCCAGCGCGAAGGGCAATCCCTACGCGCACCCGGTGAGCGGTCTCAAGGTGATTGTCGACGTGAACAGCATGGAGGTGCTCGAACTCGATGAGGGGCATGATCGCGGCATGCCCGAGGTCGACGCCGAGTACGTGCCCGAGGTGCGCGGCCTGGAAGAGCGCACCGACCTGAAGCCGCTCGACATCGTGCAGCCCGAGGGGGTCTCATTCGGTCTCGACGGCTCGCTGCTGCGCTGGCAGGACTGGGAGTTCAGGCTCGGCTTCAACTACCGCGAAGGTCCGGTGCTCTACCAAGTAAGGTTCAAGGACGGCGACGAATACCGCGACATCGCCTACCGCATGTCGCTTGCCGAGATGATCGTGCCCTACCGCGACTCGAGCTTCGACCACTACCGCCGCACTGCATTCGATATCGGCGAGTGGGGCTTTGGCTACATGTGCACCTCGCTTGAGCTGGGCTGTGACTGCCTCGGCGAGATTACCTACCTCGACGGAGTGCTGCCGAACTCTGCGGGCGAGCCGACAGTGACCAAGAACGCGATCTGCCTGCACGAGGAGGACGATGCGGTGCTCTGGAAGCACGTCGACCCCGATCAGGGCGCCGAGGTGCGTCGCATGCGCCGCTTCGTCGTGTCGGTGCACGCGACCGTCGCGAACTACGAGTACCTCGTGTACTGGCGTTTCTACCCGGACGGCAACATCGAGTGCGAGATTCGCGCGACTGGCATCATGGTGTCGACTCCAATGGAAGATGAGACGCCCGGGTTCGCCACCGGCACGGTCATCGACCGTCGCACCTACGCCCCGCACCACCAGCACTTTCTTGTCGCGCGCCTCGATCTCGACGTCGACGGCGAAGAGAACACGGTCGTCGAGACCGAGTCGTTTGCGGCGCCCATCAGCGACACCAACCCGTATGGGCTCGACCTGCACACCCGCGGCACCGTCATCAAGTCCGAGAGTGAGGCGGGCCGCAGCTACGACTGGCAGGCGCAGCGAGGCTGGAAGGTGCAGAACCCGAACCGGCTGAACGCTTGGGGCAACCCGACGGCGTACAAGCTGGCACCCACTGGGCACTTTCCGGCGATGTTCGACGAGTCCTCGCCCATTCTGAAGCGCAACCCGGTGATCGGCAACACGCTCTGGGTGACCAGGCATCACGACACCGAGATGTGGCCCGCGGGCGACTACCCGACGCAGTCGAAGAACGATCTCGGCAACGGCATGAGCGCCTGGATCGCCGACGACGAGAACCTCGTGAACGACGACGTCGTGCTCTGGTACGTGTTCGGTATTCACCACATCACCCGCGTCGAAGACTGGCCGATCATGCCTGTCGATAAGGTCTCGTTCACGTTGAAGCCGTTCGGCTTCTTCGATCGCAACCCATCGATGGATGCGCCGCGCTCACCCGCAAAGGGTTCGTGCTGCGCCGGGGGAGAGTGCCACTGCGAGCACTGATCCTTTGCCCATCGTTCATCGATTGTGCGCGTGTCGTCACCGCGCATTCTCGGCTGACGGGCGTAGCGTTACCGGTATCAGGCAGCGCGCCTGGTCGGGGTGGCGGTCCACTTCTTCGAAAGCGAAACGGTCACCCCGCTGAACCGGAACACCCGGGCAGAAGGAGTCACCGTGGCCACCACCCAGCACTCGTCGTTCGAACGTCACAGCGAAATCGATAGCAATATCGCTTCGAACGGTGATCCGACGAGAGGCGAGGATCGCGCGAACGCGCAGGATCCCCGCGAGCATGAGGCGCTGCCTCAGCAGGAGCGCACCTACGTGCTTGACACTTCGGTGCTGTTGAGCGATCCTCGCGCGCTCTTTCGTTTCGCCGAGCACTCCGTGGTGCTGCCCGTCGTGGTGATCACCGAGCTCGAGAAGAAGCGGCACGATCCAGAGATCGGCTACTTCGCGAGGCGAGCACTGCGACTGCTCGACGAATTGCGTGAGAAGCACCTGCGTCTCGATTTCCCGGTGCCTGTCGGCGATCAGGGCGGCACGCTGCGTGTCGAGCTGAACCACACGAGCCCAGACCTCTTGCCGAGCGGCATGCGGCTGGGTGATAACGACACGCGCATTCTCGCGGTGGCGCAGAACCTGGCGGCCGAGGGGCTTGATGTTTCTGTGGTCTCAAAGGATCTACCGATGCGCGTGAAAGCCGCGGCGCTCGGCCTCGGTGCCGAGGAGTACCGCGCCGAGCTCGCGGGCGACGACAGCTACACCGGTGTTGCCGAGATAGAGATCGAAGAAGACGCGATGAGTGTGCTCTGGGATGACGAGCGACTTGACGGTGTCGAGAGCGTTGCCGGTCTGCCGCTCGGCACCGGGTTGATCTTGAATTCGGCGAGAGGATCGGCGCTTGGACGGGTTGACGGCGACTCATCGTTGCGCCTCGTGAGGGGCGACCGTGAGGTCTTCGGGGTGCATGGCCGCAGCGCCGAGCAACGGCTCGCTATCGACCTGCTTCTCGACCCGCAGGTGGGCATTGTCTCGCTCGGCGGGCGTGCCGGTACGGGCAAGTCGGCGCTCGCGCTCGCCGCGGGACTCGAAGCAGTGCTCGAGCGCCAGCAGCATCGCAAAGTGATGGTGTTCCGACCCCTGTATGCGGTGGGCGGGCAGGAGCTCGGCTATCTGCCGGGAGACCAGCAAGAGAAGATGAATCCCTGGGGGCAGGCGGTGTTCGACACGCTTGGCTCGATCGTGTCGGCGAACGTGCTCGATGAGGTCGAGGCTCGGGGGCTCGTTGAGGTGTTGCCGCTCACGCACATTCGCGGGCGCTCGCTGCACGACGCCTTCGTGATCGTAGACGAGGCGCAGTCGCTCGAGCGGAACGTGCTGCTCACCATGCTCAGCCGCATCGGGCAGCACTCGAAGGTGGTGCTCACGCACGATGTGGCGCAGCGTGACAACCTGCGCGTCGGGCGGCACGACGGCATTGCTGCAGTGATCGAGAAGCTGAAGGGCCACCCGCTCTTCGGCCACGTGACTCTGCAGCGGAGCGAGCGTAGCGAGATCGCCGACCTCGTGACGAGCCTGCTCGAGAACTGATCGCCTAGCCGAGGCTGCGACCCTGGACCGGCGGGTGGACCTCGCCATGTCGTAGCGCGCGAGCGCGGGCGAGAGCCAGCGGGCTGATTGTTGGGGAAGCACCGCTGGCTCTCTGGAGAGGGAAAGAAATACTTTCCACATAGTGAGAGGTGAACTTCGCTCGAAAGTGACGCGGCGGGCTTCTCAGGATGAAGCACAGGTTGAAGATCGGCGGCGGCGACATGAACGAGGCTCCGAGTGAGAAATCACCCGGAGCCTCGTTCGTTCGAAGAGCTAGCTTATTCGACTGGTGCCTGAGTGCGGCGACTTGCAAGCAGGGCGCCGGCGCCGAGAACGAGCAACGCGAGAGCCGCGTAGCCGAATGCTACGGGCGACTCACCGCCGGTGTTCGCAAGCGGTGTCGGCTTGACGGTGGTGAGGCTTGCCTCTGCCTTGGCGCCGAGTGGGGCGCCGCCGGGTGAGACTGCGCTCGCTGACGCGATGTTCTTGAGCGGTGCCCCGGTGAGGTCCCCTGCTCCGGCGGTGTAGACGGCCGTGCAGGTCATGCTTGCTTCGACTGCCAATTCGGTGACTCCCTTGCAGTCGATGGCTCCCATCTTGCCGGTGCCGCCGATGGGCCCGGGGTCGCTCACGGCGACGTCGTGCAGCGGCAGCTCGCCGTCGTTGAGCACGGTGAAGGTGTAGGTAATGGCCTGCCCTGCTGTGGTCGCCGAGGCCGGGCTTACTGATTTCGTCAGCTTCATCGAAGGCACGAGTGCGCGGATGCTCGCCGACGGTTCGCCGACAAGGCCGGTCGCCCCCTCGATGACGTTCGTGAAGTCACCGCCGGCGCCGAGCACGACGTCGACTGAGATGGTGCAGGTGGCGGCCCCCTGAGCGAGTGAACCATTGGCGACATCGATAGTCGAGCCCTCAGCATCGACATCGACGGTGCAATCGGTGTCGATGTTTGCGTTGTCGGCAACCGTCATCCCTGTCGGCAGGTTGTCCGTGAAAGACCATCCGGTCTTCTCACTGAGCTCGCTGGTGTTGACCACGGTGAGATGAAGGGTCGTGGGCACGCCCACCTCGACGGCCTCCTGTTCGAACGACTTGTAGAGGCTCGGCGTCGCATCGAGCAGCACGATGTTGTCGTAGGCGAAGTCATTGCCGCTGCCGCCGGTTTCGCCGTTTCTCAGCAAGAACTGCGCAGGGCCTGTCTCGTTGCTCATGAAGCCAGCGGAACGGAAGCTTCCCGAGAAGATGGGATCGGCCTGGCCGTCGCTTGTTCCCTGGCTGCAGGCAACGATGGGCTGCGAAGCTGCGTACTCGTCTTCGTCGGTCACGAATCCGGGAAACAGGCGAGAGTGGTTCGGCGAGATGAGGCAGTTCACCTCGGCAACATCGACACCCGTGACGTAGAAGCGGCCCTCGACTACCTCGAACGCCGACGCAGCATCCGGGCCCTGCAGCATCCGATTCTCACCAGCGGGGTTGGCTCCGTCGGTGTACGCGGTGACAGCGTGGTTCAACTCCGGATCTACGGCCCCGCCGACGGTGCCAAGAGCATCGGCGAGATCCCGTACCTTCCCCTGCGTCAGGGGATTCGTCTCGCACCATCCTGCGGGGAACACCGTCGAGTCGGATTGCAGTACGACTCCGTTGCAGAACCCAGTGTGCAACCAGTACGCGTCGCTGCTGTAGGTCTCTCCTGCTGCGCCTTGGTAGTCGCTCAGGCTGATGGCCTGTGCTGAGCCTGCGTGCTCGAAATCCTCTGAAAAGACGACGACAGGATCGGCCGGTGCCGGGGTGCCGACTGGTGGTGCGGCGACCGCCATTGTCGGTGCGGCGAACCCTACCGCTGCGATGGCTATGGTGGCTCCCAGCGCAACGCTGCGCTTCGCCGATAAGTGCTTCAAGTGAATCTTCCCCTATCAATTCATGCAACCCAGATCATTGGGATCCGGTAGGGGAGTTCGGACAGAACTCCCCTAGTAAGAGGAGAGTGGGAAACGCCAGAAAAGTGTCGCAGATCGGTCAGATGCCGCCGATGCCTATGCTGGAGGTATGCCTGAAGAGTGGATCGAATCCCTGCTGCCGCAAGCGATGCTCGAGCGTTTTCGAAGCAGAGCGGCCTACTACGATGCCGAGAATGCGTTCTTTGATGACGACTTCACCGAACTGCGCGAGGTCGGGTATCTCGCGGCGCCTGTGCCTGAAGAGTTAGGTGGGGCGGAGCTGAGCCTCGAGCAACTCGTGCTTGCCCAGCGACGACTTGCCGCTCACGCTCCGGCGACGGCGCTCGGAGTCAACATGCACCTGGTGTGGGTGCAGGTGGCGCGCTTTCTGCGTGAGCGCACCAGCGCGCAGGCTGGCGTGGCCAACAGCGGCGCGGCTGTCTCGCGGCTCGATTGGGTGTTGCGCGACGCGGCCCAGGGTGAGGTATTTGCGTTCGGCATCAGCGAGGCAGGAAACGAAGCGGTGCTGATGGACTCCGCGTCACTCGCCGAGCCTCTTGAAGACGGCGGCTACGCGGTGAGCGGCACCAAGATCTTCACCACACTCTCGCCTGCGTGGACGCGGCTTGGCGTGCACGCAAAGACTCCGAGCGGGCAGCTGGTGTTCGGTTTCGTGCGACGCGATGGGGCCGAGAATGTCAACCTCGCGCAGGGCAGCATCGCTCATCCCGGCGTTTGGAACCCGCTCGGCATGCGTGCAACCCAGAGCTACACCACGACGCTCGACGGTGTGCTCATCGAGGCAAACGACGTAGCCGCACGCATCGAACCCTTCGATGGCAGCGATCCTCTCGTGCTCGCGATCTTCTCGTCATTCTCGATCCTGACCGCCGCGGTCTATGCGGGCATCGCCGATCGTGCGCTCGAGTTGGCGGCCGAGGCTGCCGCGAGGATGGTGCCAGGTAGTGCTGAGGGGGCGACGCGCCTCGACGATCCCGATGTAGCCTCCAAGCTCACCTCAGCAGTGCTGGCGCATCGTGAAAGCCTGGATGCGCTCACCCTGCTGGCCCGTGACATCGACGAGCAGCGCCCGCGAGCAGACTGGTTTCTGGCGCTCGCCGCCGCCCGCAACAAGGTCACCGATGAGGCTCGAGCATCCGTAGACTCCGCGATGCGCCTCGTCGGTGCACGTGGCTTTCAAGCCGATAGCGAGCTCGCGAGACTCTATCGAGACGTGCTCGCCGGCATGTTTCACCCGTCGTCTTCGAGGGCGCTTGCGAGCACGGTGCGGGCGTCGTTGCGATAGCGCTACTTGGCTGGTTGCTCGGGTTCGTGCTGTGGTCGAAGCGTCGCAGCGTAGTTTGTGAGCGAGCGTTGATATTTGCTGAGGTGTGGGATCAGCGCCTCGACCGCGGTCGCGACGGCCTCGTCGGCGCGGCCAGCCGAGTGCAGCGCGAGTGCGAGAAAGGCCCGGCGCTCGTCGGCGAGTTCGGCATCCGCGGGAGTGTGCTGCAGCAGGAGGATTGCCTCGTCGGTGCGACCGAGATTGCGCAGCGTCGACGCGTACTGGATATCGAGCTGTTCGCGGGAGTTGCCCGCGAGCCCGAGTCCAATGGCGCGTTCGTAGTGCGCCGCAGCTTCGTTTTCGAACCCGGCCGAGTCGTAGGCTCCACCGAGCTCGAACGGCCCCCTCGGGTCAGTGGTGGGCAACTGAGACGCGAGCTCGGCGATGGCCGCGATCCTCGCATCATCTGAAAGTGTGTCGTTCTTCCAGGTCGCGTCGACCTGACGCTGCCAGTCAGACCCATTCGTTTCGTGCATGAACCAAGCCTAACCGCGAGCCGAACTCGACTGGCACGAGGCAGGGGTTCGGCTCATGCGAACCGAACCCCTGCCTGAAGGCGCCTTCGACTATTCCGAGATGCCTTCACTCTTGCGCTCAGTGATGACTCGGCGGCGAGCTACCAGGGCGATCGCGCCGGCCAGCAGCAGTGTGGCGCCGAGTGCCGCAAAGGGCAAAATTTCGGGTGCACCGGTGTTCGACAGCGCGCTGCCATTGCCAGTTCCGGTGCCGCCCGCAGCGCCATTTGCGGTGCTGCTACCGCCTGCTGTGCCGCCGCCGGTGTCTGATGCAAGCACCGTGATCGGGGTCGACACCTTTGCCCCGCTGGGCAGTACGACCACGAGCGAGTGCGGTTCGTTTGCGGGCGTGTTCGCAGGAATGGTGACCTGCTGTGAGAACGTGCGATCCTCGCCGATGATAGCGCTGCCAAGCACGACCGGCTCGGAATGCAGCTCGATCTTTACCTCGCTACCCGGTGTGAAACCGGTGCCCGAGACGGTCAGCGACCCACCCTGCTTCACTTCGGTGGCGCTCAGTTCGACGGCTGGGCCGGCAGGAACCTCGGCCCCGGCCTCGGTGACCCACTTCTCGTGAGTCGCATACTTCGTCACCGTGAACTCGTCGAAGAGCTCGCCCACCGCAGGCGCCTCACGCGGAACGTAGACCGGCCGCGCGCTGCTCGCGGCGCGGTCGAGCGCGAAGCTCTTCGCACCGCTCGGTGCCTCGGCGACGTATGAGCGATATACAAGCCGATCCTGGCTCACGTCGATCACCTGGTAGGTGGTGACGTTCTCGCCGCGCACGACCTGGGTGGCACCGTTGTTGGTCCAGACATTCTTCGCCTCGGTCTCGAGGTCGTAGTGCTTGGCACCCGAGTTCGACACCGCGTAGACCGGGCCGGTGGTGATGCCTGCGGTGTCGGTGACGTCGGCATTGTTGTAGCCGCGCGCGTAGGTGTGATCGTGGCCCATGAGCACCAGGTCGATGTTGTTCTCTTCGAACACGGGCACCCAGTACTTGCGCAGCACGGGTTCGTTGCGCCCCGACGAAGTTGAGTAGACCGGCTGGTGGAACGTCACGACGTTCCACTTCGAGGGGCTGTTCTTCAGCACGTAGTCGAGCCAGGCGGCCTGGTACTCGGTCCAGAGGTCGGCAACGCGAGTGCTCGGGCAGGCTGTGCCCGTGCATCCCGGCAGATTGCCTGGCTTGAGAAAGGTGGTGTCGCGGGTCGCGTTCAGTGTGATGAAACGTACGTTCTGGTAGTCGGTGTAGTAGACGGTCTCGGCCGCGAATTGCCCCCAGTGCTCGAAGTAGGCCGCATACTGCTGTGCCTCGGGGGTGTCGCCCTGCGCAAGCTTCGCGAGCTCGCCAATGCTCTCGGTGTCCGGCTGGTTCAGCGGGTACTCAAAGTGCGCCTTCCATGACTTCAGCAGGCTGTCGCCCGAGTACTCGTGGTTGCCCGGGGCAGCCATCACGTTCGTGCTGGTTGCCGAGTTCTGCATGCCCTTGAACCAGTTGCTCCACTGCGTATCGTCGCCGCCGGTGTTGATGAGGTCTCCCGCGTGCACCGAACCGATCGAGTTCGTGGCGCGCGCCTCGGCCTGCTTCACCACCATCGGCCAGGTGGTATCGAGGCCGATCTGTGCGTCACCGTAATAGACGAACTGAAAATCGCTGACGTTCGGGTCTGCAGTCTTGAACGTGAACCACTCGCTCCAGCTGCCGGGCAGGCCGACTCGATAGCGGTACTCGGTGCCGGGGGTGAGGCCCTCGGCCGTCGCCGAGAAGTGGTGGCTCTGGTTGCCGTTCACCTGACCGGCTTGGTACGCGTCTATCGCCCTAGTCTCGCCGCCCGAGGCAAGGCCGATCTCGACCTGGCCGTTCTGATGCGAGACGTCGCCGGCAAGCCAAGAGAACGACTGCGAGGTCTCAGGGGTCTCGGTGGGAGTGAGGATCACCCGAGTCGGTGCGGCGACCACGACCTCACTGGGCGTGCCCGGCTGGTTCTTCGCGGTCAGCGCGAACTGAGGCATGTCGAAGTATGCGTCTGAAGAGCTGTCGCGATCCTGGTGCAGGGCGACCGAGATCGTGTTTGTGCCGTCGTGCAGCAGGGCCGCATCAACGCTGAAGTTGCCGGCGACGGGGTCGCCTCCTGAGTTGCCCGCGTACTGCAGATTCGTGGGCAGCGCATCGTCGACCCGGGCGTCATTCAAACCTGCGACGCGCTGGCCGTTGACGTAGATGCGCACCGCGTCGTCGTAGATCACGGTACCGCCCGCAGATGCGAGCTGCGCTGTGACGCCGTCGGCGAGCTCGAAGGTTGTGCGGAAGAAGTAAGTGGGGAGCGTCGGTTTGGCGATTCCATCAATGTAGTGCTCGAGCTTCGTCGCGGGCGTGAACGGGCCAACTGCAGCGAGCTGATTGTTCTTCACGCCGAAGCCGCTCGGGGCGCTCTTCCACTCCGAGTCGTCGAAATTCTCGGCAGTCCAGGCGTTCCGATTCTCGGCACCTGCTGCGGGGTCAGTGTTGTCGTCCAGGTACTTCCAGGTGGTGCCAGTGCCGATCAGCGAGGTCGTAGGAACCTCGGCTTCTGCGGCTGAGGCCGGAGTGGAGAGGGGAGCGGCGAGGCCGCCTCCGACGAGGGCGGCAAGAGCGAGTGCAAGAGTGCCTCGCCTCACCCGCTGTGTGCGGGCAGAGTTCATCTGTATCGATCCTTCAGCATCTGTATGTACTTAATATCCGTAGGGCCGCTGCCAGGCAGTCGGCTTTCTCTATCTCAGTCGAACAGGATGACCGGCTCATCACGCTGCGGTTGCGCGCTGACTTCCCCGGGGTGGCCAACTGGTAAACCGGCGTGTTGCTCGAATTTGGGTGATGACGCCTCCCTGGCGCACGTTGAAAGAAAAGTTACGGCCGCGTCATCTTTTCGCCCTCTTGCACTCTCATCTGAGTGATGGCGTTTTTCGCGCGAGTGCGCGAGGCACGACGTCGGCCTCAGATGGGGAAGGCACCCCGGGCAGTTCTGCCTCGGTGTTGGAACTTCAACAGATCACAAGGAGAGAACATGACAAGCGGTTCGAATCGATCGCGTCAGAGACGGCTCACTGCCGCCGCGCTGACCACGACGGCGGTGGTGGGGGCATCGCTATTCGGCGTAATTCCCGCAGCGAACGCGGTTACTGACAGCTTCGTAGTGAGCAATCTGGGCCTGTCGGGCCCGGGCTCGCTGCAGCAGGCCATCATTGACGCAAACGCATCGGTCAATCCGGATGGTGTCGAGATCACCTTCGACCCTGCGCTCGCGGGCACGGGGCAGATTCAGCTGACGCCGGGTGCGGGCAACGTGAACGTGATGAACACCACGACGTTGAACCACGGCGAGCAGACTCAGGGTGGCGCCTGGTTCGAGGTGAACTCGACGGTTCCCGTGTCAATCGACTTCACGAACCTCGACGGTATCGAGGCGGGCGACCAGCCATATGCGGGCATCTACGTGAACTCTGACGGCGTGACGCTCTCGAACCTCTCGAACCTGCGCGTCGGCGAGGCAGGCATCGCCGTTGCAGGCACTGGCACGACGATCGAGAATGTCGAGCTCAAAGATTCGAACACGAACTACCAAGAGACCGGTGTGCTGCTGATGGACGGCGCGACCGAAACCTACATCGACGACGTGACCGTGCACAGCGCCTATTGGGGCAGCATCGTGGTCGATACTGATGCCACCGTCACAGGCACCGAGATCACGAACCTCGTGAGCCGCGGCGTTGAGAACTGGGGCCACTTCGTGTTCGAAGACAATTCGGTCGTCAGCGATTTCTGGGTTGACGGTGCGACGCTCGGGGCGCTCGATGAGGTCTCGCCGACGCACGGCTTCTTCATCAACCCGAACGTCGAGACGACTGAGCTCGGTTTCGTGAACTCGCTCTTCCAATCGCCCGGTAAGGAGGGCTTCCACTTCTTCGGCGGCGGTCAGACCCTCACCGACACCGTGATTGGCGCGTCGCAGTTCAAGGGCACCGAAGCAAAGAAGCTCGGCCGTGTGATCGGCGACAACTCGGCAGACTTCAGCGGGCTCGTCTTCGCTGATAGCGAGGCTGACTTCGCGGGTGGTACTGTGATCGGCGGCACCCTGAGTGACGCAAACATCACGAACAACTCGTTTACGAACATCTTCGATGGCGGAGCAGCGGCACTGCAGCTTCGCGACGCGACTGATGTCACCGTTGCGGGCAACGTATTCGATTTGAACTGGACCCTCGACCACATTCGCGTAGAGGGCACGGCCGCGAACAATGTCGCGATCGTAAACAACCAGTTGCACAACCTGAACGCAAGCGTATCGCGCTCCGCAGTGCGCATTCAGGCCCCGGGCGCAGATAACGTGGTCGATGGCAACACGATGACGCAGAACAACAGCGCTGCCGGTGCTCGTGCGGATTCGTTCAACCACTGGGCCGTCTACAACTCGGCGAACGCCGCATCGCGCGACGCGTATGTCGGATGGTCGATCACCGATAACGCCATCGACGGCTTCGGCTGGAACTACCTGGCGAACGCCGAGGGCGGTTCACAGGCCCCCATCGTGCACGCCGGCGTAGGCAAGCTGCCGGTGACGGGCAACACCTTCGGCGAGCACACCCGCGGCAGCGTTTCGACTGACGTTGAGCACTGGAACAACTGGTTCTTCTTGAACCTGCACGACACCGCAAGCAACAACACCGTGCAGACCTACCGCGTCTCTGAGTTCTCATTTGACACCGTTGGCGATTTGGTCAACTTCACTGCCGAACAACCCGCAAAGCTCATCGGTAACAACGATGCGACCTCGCCTGTCACCCTGCACGTCTACTGGACGAGCAGCAATCACGCTGAGCGCTACCTGGGGCAGATCGATAACTACGTTGCCGGCACCCCGGTATCTATCGGCGCGCAGGGAATGGTCGACGGATTCATTCGCGTGCAGACGGTCGACGCAAACGGCTACACCTCGCAGTACTCAAGCATTGATCCCGATGCCGAGAGCACCGTTCCCGCAGCCCCAGTTGTGAAGAACATTAGCGATAAGAGTGTGAGTGGCACCGGTGTCGCTGGTGGAACTTTCACCATCCACGACGCAGACGGTGAAGTGATCGATACCGGTGTGATCGGTGAGGATGGTACTTGGTCGTCGACCAAGCTCGTCTGCAACACCGAGTACACGGTCACGCAGACCGTCGGTGGCGTCGAGAGCGATCCGACCGAGTTCAAGACGCTTGCGTGCAACACCGGCAACGCGAACGCGAACGGCGGCACTGCGAACGCCAACGGAAGTGGCACCGCAGCGGGCAACGGTACGCAGCTTCCGAACACGGGCAGTGACAATATCACCAGCATCGCGCTCGGCGGTGCAGCACTGCTCCTGCTTGTCGGCGGTGCCCTGCTGGTAGCGCGTCGTCGCTCGGCAGGCAAGGCCTAACAAATCGAATCAGGAAAGGGCACCGGTTCTCCGGTGCCCTTTTCTTTATTCCTCGCGCTTGTCATCGAGCGGGCTCGGCTTGCGGCTCAATACATCTAAAGGTCGGTGAGTTCGAAGACTGTGCCCGCGGGATCAGGGCCGAAGGGGCCGAAGATGTTGGGATCCTCGACATCTACGAACTGTTCGAACGCCGGCCCCCGATACTCCTCGGAGCAAGCTCGAAGGCTAAACAAATAGGTTCCACCAGTCAAGAGCTTCAGCCGCTTCACCGAGACACCGCTCCCGTCGAGCTGCACGGTGGCGGTCTGGCCGCTGTACACCGAACTGAGGCAAACCGCGCCGTTCGCAGGCCCGTTCAGCTGAATGACGATTCCGCTCGTGCTTGCTTCTTCAATCGGGAGCATCTCAAAGGGCGGGATGCTCTCAAATCCCAGTACTCCGAGCGGGCTCATTTCGAAGTGTCCCGAATCTGCAGGGGAGACGGTGTTCTCCAACACCGCCCAAACAAGGTAGTCGTATGTTCCTGCGGTGTCTGAAGCCACCGTGCGCAGATCAAAGCTCCAGGCGCCGTTGGCATCGGTGGGCACCGTGAACTGTTCGGTGCGTGCCGGTGAGCCATTGCTCGACGCTGGGATGCGCAGTTCGAGCGCAATACTCGCGCCGGGGCTTGTTTTGCCCGAAAGCACCGGCGCGAAGTATCCCTGTGATGAAGGCGGGTTGGTGACGCCGCTTCTGAGGGTGATCGAGGGGTCAGAGCCAGGCTTCGGCAAGGGGGCTCCGGCGTTGGCTGGGCGTGGCGGCGGAATGTAGAGATCATTGGGCTCAGAATTGCGCGCGAAATCGATCGAGGTGATTGCCGGGTCGAGATTGCCGCGGCCAAGCTGCGGTGCTTTGGCCGGGGCATTCGATCCGTCGGCATCGTCGTCGCCGTCTGCCCGGTCGGGGCTTTCGGCATCGCCCTGAGAGGTGGGATTGCTCGTCGTCTCTTGGTGGTCCCCAAAGGCGGGACGATCGGTCGTGAGTGCCCCGGTCACGATCAGCAGGCCAACGCTTGCTGCGATGAGCGTAGCACCCACGCCGATACCTCCGACGAGCAGCGCGCCGCCGCCCACGCCGAGGGCGGTCATCGAGGCTGAAGAGGCAGGCAGCGCAACGCCGAGCGCGGCGAAGCCGGCAACGGCGAGGGTGCCCTTGGTCATATGCCTGTGCGTAGCCTGCAGTTCAGCGTAGAGCGTGTTGCAAGTGTCGCAACTCTTGAGATGTATCGCGATCTCGCGGGGTACTGAGTCTGGCCTGCGCGACATGAGAAGTTTCGGGAGGCGATGCGCGACGTGCTCGGGACTCTCGCGCAGCCAGGCCGGAACCTGATGCTCGAGCCAGCTCAGCCGCAGCCCTGTTCGCGCCCTTCGGTAGAGCACAGAAACCGCGTTTGGCTTGATACCGAGTTCTTGCGCGATACTAGGCCGGGGTACCTCGTCGACCTCGACGAGCCAGAGCACACGCTGCCAACGCTCGGGCAGCGCGCGAAATGCGATGAGCATGCCCTCGGCATCCGTCTTTTCTTCCAGCCTGCTCAGGGCGTCGTCTTCAGCAACGGTCTCGACCTCAGCCACGGGATCGACGAGCCGGCCTTCACGGTACCAGCGTGCTGAGATATTGCGCATCACAGTGAAGAGGTACGCGCGAAAGGCCGAGTCGGGCCCATTCTTCTTGATCGCGATCTGCTGGTAGAGCGCAATAAAGCCCTCTGAAACGAGGTCTTCGGCGTGCCCCGGAGTCACTCGTCGCGCGACTCGCAGAGCGGCGTCTACGTGCTTCACCCAGAGCGCCGTATACGCGGTATTGTCACCGCCGCGCAGCCGGGTGATGAGTGCTTCATCGCTGGCTGTCGCGTCTGCGCTGATCTGCTCGGCTTCGTCGAACTGGTTCACATCGTAATCGACGAATAGCTGCTGCAATTCGTCGCGCGGGTGCGCGTCAGTCGCAGTGATCCCTGCAGGTTCTTCTTTACTCACGCGTGCTCTCCCCAACGAGCGCCGATTGTTCGCAGCGTTCCCCGCGCATACGAACGGCACCTAAAGATATAGATACCTAATGTGTGTCAATTATCGAAGAAAAGTGACGCAGATCTCGGAATTTTTTAAAAATCTTTCTTCACGGTACAGAACGGGGCGCTCGTTCGCAGATTGTTGCTGTGAACGAGCGCCCCGTCGAGACGCGAGAAATGTGGGTTACTTCGCGACACCCGGGTGAGTCATCGACAGCAGGTCAAGCGCCTTGTCAAGATCTGCCTCAGTGAGCTCGCCGCGCTCGACAAAGCCCATTTCGACCACTGCCTCGCGCACGGTAATGCCCTTAGCAACCGAGTGCTTGGCAACCTTGGCCGCTGCCTCGTAGCCAATGAGGCGGTTCAGCGGGGTGACCGTCGAGGGGCTCATGCCTGCAAGGGCGGCAGCACGTTCGAGATTCGCCTCAAGACCGGCGACGGTCTTGTCTGCGAGCACGATCGACGCATTGGCGAGCAGGCGGATCGATTCGAGCAGTGCGGTGCCCATGACGGGAATCTGCACGTTGAGCTCGAACGAGCCCGAAGCGCCGGCCCAGGCGATGGTCGCATCGTTACCGATCACGCGAGCGCACACCATCAGCACGGCCTCGGGAACCACGGGATTCACCTTGCCCGGCATGATCGACGAGCCGGGCTGCAGGTCAGGAATGTGCAGCTCTGCGAGACCCGTGTTCGGGCCCGAGCCCATCCAGCGAATGTCATTGTTGATCTTGGTCAGCGACACCGCGATAGTGCGCAGTGCGCCCGATGCCTCGACGAGGCCGTCGCGGTTCGCCTGTGCTTCGAAGTGGTTGCGCGCCTCAGTGATGGGCAGGCCGCTCGAATTGGCGATCTCGGCGATGACCTTTTCGGGGAAGCCGAGCGGAGTATTGATCCCGGTGCCGACCGCGGTGCCGCCCTGAGGCACCTCTGCGACGCGAGGAAGCGCGGCATCGATGCGCTCGATGCCGTAGCGAATCTGCGCGGCAAAGCCACCGAACTCCTGGCCGAGGGTCACGGGAGTGGCATCCATGAGGTGAGTGCGGCCCGACTTCACCGCGGTCTTCCAGAGCTCAGCCTTCTCTTCGAGAGCCTCGGCGAGGTGCGCGAGCGCGGGCTTCAGCTGCTCGATGAGCGCGCCGGTCACAGCGATGTGCACCGAGGTGGGGAAGACGTCGTTCGACGACTGCGAGGCGTTCACGTGGTCGTTCGGGTGCACAGGCGCGCCGAGGTGCTTGGTTGCGAGCGTCGCGAGCACCTCGTTCATGTTCATGTTCGATGAGGTGCCCGATCCGGTCTGGTAGGTGTCTACCGGAAACTGATCGTGGTGCGCTCCAGCGATGATCTCGTCTGCAGCGGCAACAATCGCATCGGCAATTGCGGCATCGAGGATGCCGAGATCCTTGTTCGCAATCGCCGCGGCGCGCTTGATGCGCGCGAGGGCAACGATCTGGGCGGGCTCGAGGCCCTTGCCCGAGATCGGAAAGTTCTCGACTGCGCGCTGCGTCTGCGCTGCGTACAGCGCGTTCTTAGGCACGCGAACTTCGCCCATGGTGTCGTGCTCGATGCGGTACTCGATTTCGGTCACTGTATTCCTTACTTGTAGCGAATCCCTCTGAGCCGGTCACAGGGAAGAACGTTGGATCGGCACCGCGCAAGGCTGCGGAGCCGATTGGGGCTAGAACGCTTCGGCAACCTCAATATCGAGCTTGCCGACTGAGATATAGGGAATCGCGCGACCCTCGACCAGGCTGTACTGGCAGCCGACAATCGCAACGTCGCCGCAATCAACCGCGTCCCGAATGGTCTGCGAGGCGCTGAGCAGCTGATTCACGGTGGTCTGCATGTGAATCCGGCCAACCGCGTTTGCCTCAACAGCGGCCGGTTCGACGTAGGGAGTCTCACGGTGTTCGCGCAACCATTGACGTTGCACGGCTGGCAGAATCGGTGCGAGGGTGTTGGCAACAGAACTTGTCACAGCCGAAGGGGTGCGGCTTGACTGCTCGATCGCCGCTGCGACAGCGCCGCACGAGTCGTGCGCGAGCACCACGATCAGCGCTGACCCAAGGTACTGTACTGCGTACTCCATCGAAGCGGTGATCGACTCAGCCACGACATGACCCATATTGCGGGCGATGAACAGATCGCCGAGGCCGCAGTCGAAGATGATCTCAGCCGCGAGGCGCGAATCTGCGCAGCCGAACAGCGCGACATCGGGTGATTGCGAGTTCACCAGCTCGGTGCGTCGTTCGACATCTTGGTTGGGGTGCTGCGAGACCCCCGAGATGAAGCGCTCGTTGCCCGCGATGAACGTTTCCCATGCCTGTTGCGGTGTGACTCTCTGCGTTCCGGTCATGCTGCCTCCTCGACAGTGTTGTTCTGGGTGAGCCCGAGCGCCTTCGCCTGCGACGCGGCCTCCGCGGCAAGCGTGCGCAACACCTCTGGCCGGTCGGTGCCGTACACCAGCAGCGTGTTGTCGCCTGCCTGTGCCTGCAGCGCGAAGACCACATTGGTCTCTTCGGCGTTGCGCTTCGGGTGGTCGTACACCGTCCACTCAAGATCGCCAATGCGTTCGCTGCCGGTCGGCTGCTGCGCTTCGAGCTGCTGCGAGATCCAGGTCTCGTTCACGGGCTCACCGGTTTTGGTGAAAGCCTGCTCGACCGCAGCGTAGGCGTTGTTCTCGGTTGTGTAGCCGATGTACCAGTAGAGAATGTCGCTGCCCTTTTCGGCGCGCACGACCGCCTGCTTCGCCTTCCAGCTTTCGGCAACGTTCGGCGCTACGAGCGGCCTGCCCGCACCCGCCTCGTTCTGAGCCGCCGCATCGGCCACGTTGACGCTATAGTCGCTCCACTGATCGGTGCCGCGGGGCACGATCAGCACGATCACGATCATTACGGCGACGCTCACGATCAGCGAGAAGACCAGGTTGTTCACCGTCTTGCGCTGCTTGTAGAGGCGGCTCTGCTCGGCCTTGCGATACGCGGTCTCAGCGGCGGTTTCGGGCCTGCCGAGTTCTGCGACGACGACCGGTGGCTTCTGTTTCTGCGCCATGCCTAGTTGTCGCCCCTGGCAGCCTGCTCGGGTGCTACGGAGTTCGAGGCATCACCAGGATCGCCCGCTCTGGCTGCTTCGAGGCGCTTGCGGGCGCCGAGCAGCCACTCTTCACAACGCGCTGCGAGCGCCTCGCCGCGCTCCCAGAGCTGCAGCGATTCTTCGAGGGTGGCGCCGCCCTGTTCGAGGCGGTTCACCACCTGCACGAGCTCATCGCGTGCCTGTTCGTAGCTGAGCGACGCGACATCTGCTTCGGTCTGGGCAGTCATGGGCTCCAGTCTACCCGGTGCGCCCTGAAAGGGATGTGGCCAGATCTGCCGTGGCTCCGACAGCTCACGCAGGTGAGACGCGCTGAAGAAAAGTTGCCACCCCGCGACACCTTCTCTCTTAATCTCGACACTCATTTAAGTAATGCGGTTCGCAGCCTCGGATGCGCGCTGCAGGAAAAGGGGAAAACGGAGCCCTCATCGCTTTGCGCGGTGGGCGGGTCTGTATATACGGAAATTTTGGAGGAATAATGTCTTTTGACTCGACCGGTGCCGCGAAGCGCAGAGTTGGAGCCATTGTGCTCTCGTCTGCGCTCGTGGGGGCCTCGCTGTTCACAGGCCTGAGCGCGGCGAACGCCGACCCAGCGCCCGATGCACAATCAACGGCCTTCGGGCAAGGAGTGGGTGAGCAGCAGGTTGTCGTGCCCAACGGTGTGTGCGCGGTAAACGTGACCATCGCGGGCGGCCGCGGCGGCATCGCAATCGGTGAGGCAGCGCCCGATCCCGACGACCCAGAGAATGAACTTCCGGGTGAAGAGACCGGCGCGCAGGGCTCAGGTGCACGCATCTCCGCGACGCTGAACCTGCAGGCCGGCGACGTCATCGACATCAATGTCGGTGGCGACGGGTCAAACGGTGGCATCGGCGGCCTCAACGGCGGCGGCAACGGCAGCGTCACCGGGCACAGCGGTGGTGGCGGTGGTGGATTCACCACGTTGAGCTACGACGGTAACCTCCTCCTTCTTGCCGGTGGTGGCGGCGGCTCTGGCGGCGGCCATCAGCCGGGCTTCGGCTCGGGCGGTGATGCAGGCTTCGGCGCGTCGACCCAGGCTGATGCGGTGTTGCTCGACGACGGAAGCACCGTCTACCCCGCTAGCGATGGCGGTGGCGGATACGATCAGGGTTCGCCTTCGAGCGACCCCAATGATCCGGCTCCCCGCAACCCGAGTGGTGGTCTCGCAGGCACCGCCATTGCAGGCGGTGCAGGTGGAACGAACACCCACAGCGACACGAGTGCGCCTCTCGGCACCCTCCCCAACATGGACGGCTTCCCCGGCGTATCGCTGGCCGGTGGCAACGGTGGCATCGACCCGCAGATCGACGGCGCAGGCGGCGGCGGCGCGGGCTACTTCGGCGGTGGCGGCGGCGCCAGCACCCTGAGCAGCTTCGTGACCGGTTCGGGCGGCGGCGGCGGCTCGAGCCAGATCTTCGCCTCAGACATCATGAGCAACGTCGAGATCGAAAACAACCGTCTGGTGGACGATGAGGGGCATGCCGGTGCCGCAGAACCCGCTGGCGCGGAGTTCGAGTGGGTCATGTGCGACTACAGCCTCTCGATCGTCAAGAACGTTGTCGGCGAGCCCGTCTACGAAGACGGCGGCATCGTTCGCTACAGCGTGACCGTCACCAACGACGGCGCAGACCCCATGGTCATCGGTGACACCGTCACCCTAATCGACGACCTCGCTGCTGGCGGCACCATTGTGTCGGTGGAGGGTCTCGACACCTCGGTTCCCGCTGCCGGCGATGAGATCCCGGGTTCGGGCGAGATCGAGCTCTTCGATACCGTTGTCGTGACTCCCGCCGAGACTGACGACGAGGGCAACGAAACCGCACCCGAGGTGACCGCCGAACGCGGCCTTGCGGTGGGTCAGAGCGTCACTGTCGTCTATGACGTGGTGGTCGAGGGCGACGAGCCTGTTACGAACACAGTCACGGTCGCTGACCGCAATGGAGAACACGATGCAGATGCTGTGGTCGATCCGGCCGCGCCGTCGCTCAGTCTCGTGAAGTCTGCCGACACGCAGCGCGCTACAACGGTAGGCCAGAAGGTGACCTACTCCTTCGTGGTCAAGAACACCGGCAACATTACGCTGAAGGAGATCGTGGTCACTGACGGCGAGTTCAGCGGCAAGGGCGTGCTCCCCGCACCGAGTTGCCCGACCGACACCCTGCAGCCTGCAGCATCGATGACCTGCACCAGTGTCTACACTGTTGTCGCTGCAGACTTGACGGGCAAGGATCTCACCAACACGGCGACCGCCGCTGGCAAGACCCCGCTTGGCAACCCCGTGGTAAGCGAGAAGTCCAGCGCCGCGATTGTCACGATCGTGCCGCTCGTGAACACCGGTGGTCAGGGCCAGTTCGCCCTTGCAGGTGCGGCGCTTGCGCTGCTCGTGCTCGGTGGAACCGGCTTCGTGATTGCTCGCCGCCGCGCGGCCGCAGCGAAGTAACCCCGACTGCCAAGAAACGGTGGCCCTGAGGATCACTCCTCGGGCCACCGTTTTGCATGTATCCGACGCTCTCCCGAATCAGATGGCGCCGGAAGATACCGCACCGAGACGCCCCCCGGCGAGCGAGATGCGCAGAGACTGCCCCTCGGGTGCGTCGCGAGGATCGCGCAGCACGTCTGCAGCACCCCCGTCGGGCGCGATGAGTTGGGCGATGGCGTAGCCCCGCTCAAGGGTGGCCTTCGGAGAGAGCGCGCCGAGGCGAGCGCGGGTGTGTTCAAGCATGACCGCGCGATCCTCGACAGCGCGATCCGCGAGCTCTGCGCCGCGGGCGATCCAGCGCACGAGCTCTTCTGCGCGCTCGTCGACGAGGCGATCTGGGCGGGCGAGCACCGGGCGGGCACGCAACTGCGCAATGCGATCGGTCTCGTGCGAGAGGAGCTGCCCAAGCCGGGCGCTCATGCGACTGCGCGCCTGATCGATGCCGGCGAGCTGCTCGCCGACGTCGGGCACGACCCGCTTTGCGGCATCGGTCGGTGTGCTCGCACGAAGGTCTGCCACCTCATCGAGCAGTGGCCGGTCGGCCTCGTGCCCGATCGCACTGACCAGGGGAGTGGTCGCGGCCGCCGCGGTTCGGAGCACGCGCTCATCGCTGAACGGGAGCAGGTGCTGAAAGTCGCCGCCCCCTCGTGCAACGATGATCACGTCGATCTCGGGATCCTCGTCGAGCGCGACAATGCCGGCCGCGACTTCGGAGGCTGCTCGCTCACCCTGCACCGCCGCGTAATGCACACGGAATTGCACGCCTGGCCAGCGCAGGGTGGCATTGCGAATCACATCTTTCTCTGCGTCGCTGTCGCGCCCCGTGACGAGGCCGATCTTTTGCGGCAGAAACGGCAGCGGGCGCTTGCGGGCCGTGTCGAAGAGCCCCTCTGCCGCCAACTGCTGGCGAAGCTGCTCGAGCCTCTGCAGCAGCTCGCCGAGGCCGACGTGCGAGAGGTCGAAAACCTGCACCGAGAGCGAGCCGCCCTTCACCCAGAAATCTGGTTTCACGAGCGCGATCACGCGGTCGCCCTGGGAGAAGTCTGCGGTGAGTTTCTGTGCGACCGAGCGCCAGACCGTGAAACTCACCGTCGCGTCTTGGTCGAGGTCTTTGAGCTTGCCGTAGACGTGGCCGCCGCGCAGCTGCCACTGCGTGATCTCGCCCTCAACCCAAACCTGGCCGAGACGGTCGATCCACTCCTTGATCTTTTGGCTCATGAGGCCAACCGGCCAGGGCGTTTCGCGAGTCGCGGGCGAACCGTTCGAAGCAGATGCGGCTGAGGGGCTCATGAAGCGATTCTACGGTCAGCCGAGCAATGCCCGAGCCGAGGCGTAGGCGTCATTCGGTGTTGGTTCCGGCAGATCGAAGATGCGACTGGGGCCTGTGCCATTGATGTCTACCGGCCAGCCTGGATCGAGGTTCTTGACGAAGTCGACCAGTGCACCGTGCACCGCGTTCGCGAGCTTCTGCGGTGGCCGCGACCCGGCAACTGGCTCGACTCCAGGTGCGTCGAGGCGGTCGAATGCGAACGGAATGTCGATGCAGTGCCCTGCCTGGGGTGGGGCGTCGGCATGCCAGCGAAAGCGGTAACTCCAGGTTGGCCCCGCGCCTGCTGAAGTGCGCGCCGACACCGCACGCGGCACCCAGCTGTGAAACACTGTGTCGGTGGCGTAATGCCCAAGCAATTTGAAAGTGTTCTCGGTGTCGAGTGCGAGGGGCGTCGCGAGCCAGGCTGCAGCCGCCTCGGCGGTCGCCCCGAGCGCGCGAAGAAGCATTCTTCTCGGGGCGTGATCGAGGATGCCGCGTGGGGCGAAGAGTCCGTCAAGCTCGCCGTCGGTCGTGCCGAGCACGAGAGGCACCCCGGCGTTCACGCCTTGGGAAAGCGAGTCGAGCGTGCCGCCTGGCACGATACGGCCGTCGGCAACGGGGCCGATCATGAGACCATCGCGCAGCAGCTCATGAATGTCGTGCAACAGATGCGGGCCCTCTGGGCGGGAGATCCTCGGTTGGAGCTCGAGAATTCTGGCTTCTGTCAGGCGCCCGAACCCCTCGGCGCTTTCGGGCACGTCGGCGAGCCGGGCGAGGCGGCGCGAGCGAGCTCTTGCCGACTCGAGAGACGGGTCGGCGACCGCTGCCGACATCGCGTAGGCGGCGCGAAAGAGCCCAGCCGCACCGGGGGTGCCGAGCAGTGTGAGCACTGCTCCGCCCCCTGCCGACTGGCCGGCGATCGTCACCTTGTGCGGATCGCCGCCGAATGCGGCGATATGGCTGCGCACCCAGCGCAGGGCACAGATCCAATCGAGCACGCCCCGGTTCGGGGCGGCATCGTCGATCCAGCCGAAGCCGGTGAAGCCGAGCCGATATGAGATGGTCACCAGCACCACGCCATCGCGCGCGAATGCTCGTCCGTCGTACCAGGGGCTTGCGGGCGAGCCAGAAACGAAGCCGCCGCCGTGAATCCAAACCAACACTGGCAGTTTCGCTGAGGTGTCGAGCGTCGGGGTCCAGACGTTCACGCTGAGGGTGTCATCGCCCGGCACGGTGTGCTCGGGGATCAGAGTGATTCCAGTCTCGCCGCGTTGCGGTGTCGGGCCGAATGCGCTCGCGTCGCGCATGCACTGCCACGGCGTTCTCGGCACCGGGGCGGCGAAGCGCAGCGGGCCGATAGGCGGTTCGGCGTAGGGGATGCCGCGAAAGACTGCGGTGCCGTCGCGCCAGATGCCGCGCACCGCACCAGAGGGCGTCTGCGCCACTGGCGGGCGCTGATCCTCGCTTCTCTGCATAGCTGCATCGTAGTCGCGAGGTGCCGTTCGCCGCGCGCGTAAGAAAATGAGATTCTCATGTGACTGTCACCGGTATCGGGTAGCGTCGAAGCGTGACCGAGATCGAGACACAGGGTGCCCGTTCGACGACGAACGAGGGTGCCGCACCGCTGCTGCGACCGCTGACCGGGCCGATAGATCTCTCGCAGATCGACCTCGAGATGAACGAGGGGCTGCGAGAGGTGCGAGAGGGCCTCACGCGCTTTCTGATGCCGTATAAGTTCGCCATTGATGAGGTGATGACGAAGCTCAACATTCTGCAAGAAGAGTTCTCGCAGACCGGCGAATACAACCCGATCGAGCACGTGTCGTCGCGCCTGAAAGACCCAGACAGCATTATCGAGAAGATGCGCCGTCGAGGGGTGCCGCTGCAGACTGACCAGGTACGCGAGACCATCACCGACATCGCGGGGGTGCGCGTCGTCTGCGCCTTCATCTCTGACGTCTACCGGGTTTTCGAGCTGCTGACTGCGCACAACGACGTCACGATCTATCAGGTCAAGGACTACATCGAGCACCCTAAACCGAACGGGTACCGCAGCCTGCATTTGCTGCTCGAGGTGCCTGTCTTTCTGTCGAGCGGGCCTGTGCAGACCATTGTCGAGGTGCAGATTCGCACGATAGCGATGGACTTCTGGGCGAGCCTCGAACACAAGATCTACTACAAATACGACACCGAGGTGCCGGCCCACCTGCTGCAGGGTCTCAGCGACGCCGCAGAGCAGGCGGGTCAGCTCGACGCAACCATGGAAGGGCTGCACATCGCGATCCGCGGTGGGCAGAACTCCGGCAGAGCTGTGGTGGCGGTCCCAGAGCGAACAGGCCAGCACGCGGCGACCGACGCGCACACGCCCGCAGGCACTGATGCGCAACAGCAGGGCAAGCACGCGGCAAGCCCGCTAGCGACCGAGCCGATCCCACTCTCTGAAGAAAAGGATCGGAACCCGGTCGTTCGCCGCATCGCTTAGTTTGCGGTGGCCGCCTGCTCGGGAGCTACCTGCTCTGCGTTCGACTGCTCGAGACGCTTCGACAGGCTACCCGCCATCATTACGATCACGAGAGCCAGCGCGACCGAGATCACGTAGGCGATGCGCATCGAGCTGAGATCAGCGATTGGCCCGATCAGCGCAGCGCCGAGCAAGAATCCGACATAGGTGAAGGTGTTCGCACGAGCGACGGCGACGCCGCTCTGATCGAGCGTGCCGGCCGCCGCGAAGGCGAGCGGCGCGATGACGCACAGGCCACCGCCGGCGAGCGCGAAGCCCACGAGCGCCACCCATGCGACCGGGGCGAACACCACGGCGAGCATGCCGACGAGGGCGACAAGCGCGCACACCTGAATCACGCGCTTCGCGCCGAAACTGCGAATCAGCCGGTCGGCACTCAATCGGCCGATCAGCATTGCTGCGCTGTAGCCGCCGTAGGCAAGCGCCGCGACGCTTTCGGGGGCGGCGAGTGTGTCGTGCACGTACACCGATCCCCAGCTCGACGCCGACGACTCGATGAAGTAAGCCGAGGTGAGCACGAGGCCGATGCCGAGCACGGGCACCCACGGCACCTTCACCTTGAGGGCGCCCTTTTCGGGCTTCTGCTGCTGCGCGGCGCCGACTCGGGCGTGCACGAGTGAGGGGCCTGTCAGCAGTAGTGCAGGCACGAGCACGACGAATTCGATGCCGAAGAAGATCCAGAGCGGCCAGCCGGCGGCAGCGGTCGCCGCCGCTGCCGCGGAGGCGACAATGCCGGCCACACTATAGACGGCATAGAACGCGACGACGATGCTGCGCTTGTATTTCTCTTGCAGCGACACTGCCTTCATGTTCATGGTCGCGTCGACCATGCCGAATGCGACGCCCATCACGATCCACGCGAGGATCAAGAGCGGCAGCGTGTTGGCGAAGCCGATGACGAGCAGCGCCGCAAAGTTCGCAATGATCGCCATCCGCAGCACCTTGTCGCTGTGCATGCGCTGCACGATGCTGCCGGTAATGAGAGTCGCGGCTCCCGCCATGAGTGGCAGCGCGAGTGTCATGATCGCGAGCGTCGAGTCGCTGAAGTCGAACCGAGCCTTGATCGTCGGTAGGCGCGCGAAGAGCGAGCCGAAGCCGAGCCCCTGCGCGAAAAAGACGATGAAGAGGGCGACGCGGGCGCGCCGCATCCCATCGGTGATGGTCGCCGATACGGCGTGTGAAACGGTACTCATTGAACTTTCTCCATGATTGCGGTTCATCTTCGAACCTGTGGTCACGCCGCGCCCACCGCGCGCCGCTTGAGCTGTTGCTTGTCCACCTTGCCGACGGGCAGAAGTGGGAGGGTGTCGACGATCACGAACTCTTTCGGCACCTTGTAGTTCGCGAGGTATTCGCGGCAGTTGGCTCGCAGCAGTGCCGGATCGGGTGCTGCCCCGGCCTCGGGAAGCACATAGGCGACGCCGACCTCGCCGAACACGTCGTCGGGCCTGCCGATGACCGCTGCGAGCGCGACCCCTTCGATTTGCTCGATGCAGAGCTCGATCTCGCGGGGATAGACGTTGTAGCCACCCGATTTGATCATTTCGCTGCGCCGCCCGACGAGCCGCAGATTGCCGTCTTCTCGCAGCACGCCGACGTCACCCGTCTTGAACCAGCCGTCTACCGTGTAGGCGGCCGCGGTGGCGTCGGGCCTGCCGAAGTATTCGAGAAAGAGCCCCTCGTGTTGCACCTGCACCTCGCCCTGCTCACCGACGGCGACCGGGCGATCCTCTTCGTCGGCCAGTCGTACTCGCATGCCGGGGTCGAACTTGCCGACGGTCTGTGAGAGCACCTCGTCGTCGGCGTTCTCGTCGGTGAACGTGATCGACGCGATCGTTTCGGTCATGCCATACACCGTGAGTAGCCTGATGCCGCGGGCGCGGTACGCGTGAATCGCCTCGAGTGGCAGCGGTGCTCCGCCCCAGCTCACCACCTGCAGGCTCGACAGGTCGCGCTCGCTGAAGTCGGGGCTCATCGCGATTGCCTGCAGCACGGTTGGCACATTCATCAGGTTTGTGAGGTGAAGCTGCTCGATGCGGTCGACGATCTCGGCGGGGTCGAATCGCTCGAGCAGCGCGAGCATGCCGCCCGCGACGAGCGTGGTGCCCGTGAGGTCGGCGAGGCAGGCGACGTGATTGACCGGGAGATTGCAGGGCACTCGGGGCGCCTCAATACCGATTGCCTCGGATTCTACACACGAGGCGTAGACGAGGCCGCGATGGCTGAGCACGGCGCCTTTCGGTGAGCCGCTGCTGCCCGAGGTGAACACGATGGTCGCCGGGTCGAGGGGGTCGACCAAGTGCGGGGCGAACGGCTGCGGATCGGGTAGGGGGCCGAGCGCGCCACTGGGCTCGCCTGCATCGAGGCGAAACGCTCGCTCGATTGCGAATTCCTTGGTGAGTCGCGCGATGTCGGGTTCGAGCTCACGGCCATCGACGTTGGTCAGAGAGAGGATCAGCCTCGGTCGTGACTCAGATATGACGTGGGCGAGCTCTCGGTAGGTGTAGCGGGGGTTGAGGCCGACCCAGACGGCGCCGAGTTTGAACGCAGCGAGCAGGGTGATGAGAAACTCGGGACGCGGAGTGCTGAGCACCGCGACTCGGTCGCCCGAGGTGAGGCCCGCCGCCGCGAGCGAGCCCGCCATGCGCTCGACGCGCCCCGCGAGCCCGGCGTAAGAGAGCAACGTGCCCTCGTGCCACACGGCATCGGCGCCGGGCGTCTCGGCGGCGTAGTGGTCGAGGTAATCCGCGAGGGTAGTGAAGCGGGGGAGTGCGAGAGCCACGGCTCAGGCCTTGGTTTCGAGTGTGGCTTCGCTACGCGCCTCGCCCGGCTCGCGAGTGGCGAAGAGCGAAACCCAGCGGGCGACCATCGCGGGCTTCTCGACCCCCTCGATCTCGATCGTGTTGTCGGTCGTGACGAGGTAGGTGCCGTCTTCGCGTGGGTCTACGGCCGCGACGGTCGCCATGCAGCGAATGCGCTGCCCCACGAACACGGGGTGCGTGAATCGCACGCGATCCATGCCGTAGTTGAAGCCGTAGATGCCCTCGCCCTCGATCGGACTGTTGTTGAAGTGGAACGCCGTCAGCATGCTGAGCAACAGAAACCCGTCGACGAGTTCGGCGCCAAGCGGGTTGTTCTTGCTGGCGGTGAGGTCGGTGTATGCGGGGTCGAGGTAGGTCGAGAACGCGAATTGGCCGAGGTGCTCGTGATCGATCGCCATCCAAGGCGACTCGAAGAAGAGCTCTCCGACGTGATCGGTGAGCTCGGGAAGGTTGATGGCGCGGCTTTGCGACATTGCATCTCCAAAAACTAAATAAATACTTGCTTTCATTATGAGAACGAGGATCAGCGGTGTCAAGTAGCTGGTGACAGCTCGGCGGCGTGCGCCGATGTCGTAGAGTGCAAGAGTGAACACCTCGGCGAAGAAGCAAGACGCCCCCAGGCGTGAGCCGCAGCAGGAGCGCGGGCGTGCGGCAGTCTCGGCGATTCTCTCGGCCACGAGCGAGCTGCTCGAAGAGGCAGGCTTCGACAGCCTCACGACCATCGCCATTGCTGAGCGCGCCGGTGTGAACATCGCAACGCTCTATCGCTACTACCCGAACAAGTTTGCGATCGTGCGCGAACTCGCTGAGGGGCTTGAAGACGAGCGTTCGGGTGCCTCGGTGCGGGCGCTGAGCGCGCTTGCGAGCGGTCAGGGCTGGAGGTCGCCTGTGCGCGCGGCCATCGAGGCCGTTGCGCAGCTGCGAGTCGATCGCCCGGGCGCTCGCGCAATCAGACGGGCACTGCAGTCCTCGCCCGCGCTCTGGGATCTCGATCACGAAGTCGTCGTGCGCACTGCCGAAGCGATCGGGCCGTTTCTGCGAGAAGTGAACCCCGAACTCGGCGAACAGCAGTCGCGCGATATCGCCCTCGTCGTGGTGAGCACTGTCACGAGCCTGCTCGATCTGACGAACGACGCACCCGATCAAGCGCCCAGGGTGCAGCGCGAGCTCATGCTTATGATTGAGCGATACCTGGACCCGTACCTCTCTGCGAGATAGAGGTCGCAGACCGCGCGGGTCTGGGGCAGGGGGTATGCAAGCCGTGTACGCCGACGTACACTGCGAAGCATGGGTACCTCGATTCAGGTGAAGACATTCATGGTGGCGCTTGACTGCCCAGATGCGCTCGGGCTAGCGAAGTTCTATGCGCAACTGCTCGGGTGGCGACTCGACTACGACGGCGAAGATCCGGGGTGGGTCGACGTCTTGCCCCCTGAACACGAGCCGCAGTATTTCTCGATCTCATGCCAGCAGATCGAGCACTATCGCGCGCCTGAGTGGCCAGAGGGCGACGTGCCCCAACAACTGCACTTTGATCTCTACGTCGATTCGCTCGAAGAGGCAGGCGCTGCGGCGGTTGCGGCCGGGGCGAGGCGGCACGAGGTGCAGCCGAGCGAGAACGGAAGCTTTGTGGTCTATGTAGACCCGGTCGGCCACCCGTTCTGCTTCTGCCAGGCCTAACGTCGCATCAGACCACGCCGTCGATCAGGGTTCGCTCACACGAGCGAGAAGCTCAGTGAGCAACGCCTGTGCCACGGGTGCGGGGAGATGCTCGGTGAGTGCCATGAGCGGTGCCATCTTCGTTGGGAGCGCACCGCCCTCGCCGGGGTGCTTGGGAAGCTTCGGTGCCGCGCCGACCAAGCGCAGAATACGCCAAGCGGCAGCAGGGCTGGGTGCGCGTTCTTCGCTGTAGCCGAGCGCTCGCATCGCGGCGAGGGCTAGGTTCGACGAGGCCTGCGGGGTGCCTCGAACCGCCGCAGCCGAATCGCGCAGTGCGGCGACGAACTCGGGTAAGAGGCGTTCGGTGACCGGGGTAATCGTCAAGTGCGCGCTGTGGGGCAGCCGCACCCCGTTCGACTGGGTAAGCCCTGGCTGGTGCTGAATCTGAAATCCGCGCTGCGCGATCTCGTCAGCAAGGTGGTGCGGGTCTACGCGTTCGCTTTCGGGCACTGACGCGTCGGCGATGAGGGCGATGGCGGGCCCCGTCGGGCTGCCCCACACGGTGAGGCCCGGAATCTCGTGCACCGCCTGCGCGATTGCCTGTGCCGATCGCGCGCACGAGGCGGTCAGTCGTTGATAGCCGGCCGCCCCGAGCCGGTGCACGATCGCCCATGCGGCAGCCGTGGGCGAGACTGATCGCGACCCGAGCAGGGTTGGGTTGACGACGGGGTAGCCAGCCCATGCAGTGGTCGCGAAGAACTGTTTGCGGTGACGAGTTCTGCCACGATGCAGCAGCACCGAGGTGCCCTTCGGAGCGTAGCCGAACTTGTGCAGGTCTGCCGAGATGCTGGTGACGCCCGGGTTGCGTAGATCCCACGCCTGCGTGTCTGGCCACCACGGCAGCGAAAGACCGCCGAAACACGCATCAACGTGGCACGAGATGCCGAGCGCAAGCGCCGCCTGCGATACTTCGCCCACCGGGTCGATCGCGCCGCTCGGGTAGGCGGGTGCTGACACTACGACGAGCGCGACGTCGTCGCCGAGTCTGCCCACGATCGAACTCGCACGAACCGAGCCGTCGAGTTCGCATGGCACGACATCGATTTCGAGGTCAAACAGCTGCGCCGCTTTGTGAAAGGCGGCATGCGCGGTCGAAGTCACTACGAGTCGAGGCAGACGACCCGCACGGGCGAGGGTGGTGCGAAGCTCTGGATTTGCCGCACGCCACAGGTCTCGGGCGGTCTTCACCGCGAGCAGGCAGCTTTCGGTGCCGCCGCTCGTCACGCTGCCAACCACCCTGCCGCCGACGCGGCGGTCGTCGCCGCCGAGCGCTCGTCGCACGAAACTCACGAGGTCTCGCTCCATAGCGGCAACCGAGGGGAAGGTCGTCGGGTCGAGGCCGTTCAGCGGGCGCGCGGCCTCTGCTGCCTCGCTTGCGAGATGATCGAGTTCGCCCATGCCTGAGTCGTACACGTATGCCAGCACGCGACCGCCGTGCGTTGGGGCGTCGAGCTCGCGAAGTTCGCGTAGACGCGCGAGCACCTCACTGGGCTCGGATCCGTGGGTCAGCGAGTGCTCGATCATGCGCCCTCGGTCTTTGCGTCTGAAGCAGGTGGGGTGGCGGTCAGGTCGCTCTCACGCAATCGATAGCGGCGCAGCGTGAACAGGCTCGCAAACATGAGCAGCGCCGGAAGCAGGCTGAACGAAAAGGCGATGCCTGAAATCGCGGCACCGGGTTGTTCGACGCTGACCCCGGCTGTTGAGGCGACGTAGCCGGTGAGCGTGAGCACCACGGTGAGCACGGTCGAGCCGAAGGCCATACCGGCAGTCTCTCCAGCTGTCCAGACCCCGCCGAACACGCCAGCCCGGGCGGGAGCTTCGCCGTCCGCGATGGTGGGGGAGGAGGACTCGGTTCCAGCCAGGTCACGTACCCTGCGGTCGTAGGCAATGACATCGGGCAGCATCGCCATCGGCAGCGTCTGCATGCCGGCGTAGGCCGCGCCCGCGATGCCGACCGGTGCCATGATCCACCACCCGGGGGCCCAGACCATGCCGACGAGCGTCAGCGTCGCAGCAAGAAAGATGACGCTTGCGATGCGAAACGAGCGCTCCTTGCCGATGCGATCGGCGACCTTCTGCCAGACCGGGGCAACGAGCAGTGCCGGCGCGATGAGCGACGCGAAAAGCACCGTGACTGCGCCCTCGTCGTGCAGCACCCAGGTGGCAACGAACTGTGCACCAGCAAGCATGAGCCCAGTCGCAAGCGCCTGAAGCATAAAAGTGCCGAGCAGTGCCCGGAACGGCTGGCTCTCGCGCAACACGGCGAGGCCCTCGCGATAGTGCGACAACGAGATGAGCGGTGTGGTTGCCGGTGCCTGCCGCGGTGCTGAAACGGGGGCAACCGTTGAAGCCACCCAGAGTCCGACCCCCAACAAGATCGCGGCGACAATGGCCATGACTAGATAGCCGAGCATTTCGTTGCCTGGAAAGAGCCCGCGAATCTCGGGGCCGCCTGCGCCGAAGAGCAGAATCGCGACGGTCAGCATCACCACGCGCCAAGTGAGCAGACGGGTGCGCTCGTGATAGCTGTCGGTGAGCTCGGCAGGAAGCGCGATGTATGGCACCTGAAACAGGCTGAAAAAGGTGGCCGCTGCGATGAATGCGATAAGCACCCAGAGCGCGCTCGCAGTCGGAGCCATTCCGCTCGGAACGGCGAAGGTCAGCACGAACGCGATCGGCAGCCCAACAGCGCCGAGCAGCATCGGCCCGCGGCGTGATCCTTTTCGTTCGAAAGCGCGATCGCTCAACCCCCCGATGACAGGGTCGATCAGCACGTCCCAAATTTTGGCACCCGTAACGATGAGGCCGGCGACGATGGCGGCAACCCCGAGCGTGTCGGTAAGAAAGTAGACCAGCACAAGCCCTGGCAGCGTGGCAAAGCCGCCGGTGCCGAGCGAGCCCATCGCATAGCGAGAAACCGTGCCGCGAGAGAGTTTTGCCTCGTTCGCCTGCGTCGCCTGATCGATCATAGCTTCAGCGTAGTGGGAGTCGGCGACATTCCGTGTGGGCCAATTCGCGCAGGTTCCAAGACCAGACGAGTCGCCATGCTGCTCACGCGGCGAACAGTTTGGCTAGGGGCGTTTGCTCAGCTGATCGAGCAGCTGCTGTGCCTTCTCGGGGTCGCTCGCGATTCGCATGAGCTCTTGCCAAAGTTCGGTCGACTGGCCGAGACCAATTGCGAACAAGACGAAAAAAATTACCCATGCGAGCACGCCAGCGGCGAGTGGCGCCCAGAACGTCAGCTTTCGGGCGCGAAGTCGGCGAATCGAAAAGATCAGCACGAGCGCGTAGATCGAGAGCACGAGAATCGCCCCCACCGTGCCGATCACCCGAACCTGCGGTGGCGCGGTGAAGTCGGTGAGGCCGAGGTCGCCCGCGATCTTTGCAAACTCGGAAGGAAATTGCGAGAGCGAGAAGGCCATGCTCAGCGCGAAGTAGCCGCCGAGCACGAGTAAGGCGACCGTGATGATGCGATCCGCACCGCGCGGGCGTGCGGGTGAGTTCGCCGCGGGCTCTGTTTGGGTGGCCGCGGGCGTAGTCGGTGCAGAAGAAGGCGCGGTGTTGGCCAGGTTCGCCGGGCCCGCTTGGGGCGTGGGATCGGCGGACCGGTATGGCTCGCCAATCTGCGGGGAGCGAGCGGGCACTGCTGCGCCACCGCCGGGAACTCCGAGATTGTGGGGCACGCCTGGCAGGCGGTTTGGAGTCGACGGCGGTTGTGGTGCCGGCGCAGTGGCGGGAGTGCTCACCGGCGATGCGTTGGCAGCAGGCGGTACGGTCGTGGCCGCAGAATCGGTGGAGTTGCCGTCCGGCTCAGCGGTCGATCCGGGAGTGCCTGCCTCGGGTTCGGCGTACTCCCCGTATTGCGGCCTTGGCCGCTCGTCGTGCGCTGACGTCACGCGGCGCTCACCGACTTTCCGGCGCTGCCGAGCTGCTGTGCTGCCTCGACAATTCGCGCGGCCATTGCGGTCTCAGCTGCGCGGCCGTAGGCGCGAGGGTCGTACTGCTTCTTGTTGCCGACCTCACCGTCGATCTTCAGCACGCCGTCGTAGTTCTTGAACATGTAGTCGGCGATGGGGCGCGTGAACGCGTACTGAGTGTCGGTGTCGATGTTCATCTTGATGACGCCGTTCGAGACCGCCTCGGCGATCTCTGCGGCAGAAGATCCCGATCCACCGTGGAACACGAGGTCGAGGGGCTTTGCCGAGGTGCCATACTTTGCCGAGAGGCCCTGCTGAATCTCGTCGAGCAGTTCGGGGCGCAGCTTCACGCCGCCCGGCTTGTAGACGCCGTGCACGTTGCCGAAGGTGAGCGCGGTCAGGTAGCGGCCCTGTTCGCCGAGGCCGAGCGCTTCGACGGTTGCAACCGCGTCATCGAGGGTCGTGTACAGCTGGTCGTTGATCTCGTGAGTGATGCCGTCTTCTTCGCCGCCGACCACACCGATCTCGACCTCGAGAATGACCCCGATCGCTGCCATGCGAGGCAGCAGCTGCTTCGCGATCTCGAGATTCTCTGTGAGCGGCACTGCCGAGCCGTCCCACATGTGCGACTGAAAGTAGGGCAGGCCGCCCTCTGCGACACGGGCCTCGCTCGCCTCAAGCAGCGGAAGCACAAAGCTGTCGAGGTGATCCTTGGGGCAGTGATCGGTGTGCAGCGCAACCGTCACGTCGTAGGCCTTCGCGACCTCTTCTGCGTACTTTGCGAACGCGATCGCGCCGCCCGCGCGGTTCTTCACCGTGTGGCCGGCGAAGTAGTCGGCGCCGCCGAAGCTCACCTGCAGAATGCCGTCGCTGCCCGCCTCGGCAAAGCCCTGCAGCGCTGCGTTCAGCGTCTGCGAGCTCGAGACGTTGATCGCCGGAAAGGCGAAGCCGCCGTTCTTCGCGGCGTCGAGCATTGCGGCGTACTGTTGCGGAGTTGCGACGGGCATGAAACGGCCTTTCGTGGGCTTGCTGATCCTCCGCACAAGTCTAGGCGATTGCTCGAAGCGAAGCGCGGGGCGCTCCTGCCAAAAGCCCGCAAGTATGCTGCCCGGGGTGCGCTACTCTTCGGCGGCGGGCGTGAAGAGATCCTCGATGCTTGCTTCGAAGACGGCCGCGAGCTTGAACGCGAGCGGCAGCGAAGGGTCATATTTGCCGTTCTCGATCGCGATCACTGTCTGTCGCGAGACGCCAAGTCGCTCGCCGAGCTCGGCCTGCGACCAGCGTTGCTCGGTGCGGCGCGTTTTGATGGTGTTCTGCATAGTGTTTCGGTGTTCAGACTTAGCGATAGCGAACTGCCGAGACGATGGAGCCAATGAGCCAGCCGGTCATCATGATGCCGAAGGCAAACATCCAGTTGAGGTGGGGGCCGCCGAACATCTCGAGCAGGCCGACCACCAGTAACAGCGGCACCCCAATCGCAAAGCCGATGATGAACGATTCGCCGAGCTGCCTCTGCGCGAACTCGTCAGACTCGCGGTAGAACGCGATGACCGCCCAGGCAATAATTGCCACGCTCGGCAGTGTGAGCAGCCCTGATTGCCAGGTGCCAATGCCCGCGTTGCGCATTGCGATCGCGATAAAGAGGGTAACAAGGTATAGCGCCATGCCGAGGCTAAACCTGACGAGGTAGCGGGCATGGGGAGTCTTCCGTTTTTTCTGTGCTTGCTCGGTATTCATGGTGGTTCCTTGGCGTCTATGAGCTTAAGGTGCGTGGTCAGTGGCGAGGTGCTGGTTCTTATGAGAGCGCAAGAAAGAAGGTCGGCAGGCCGAGAAAGACGAGGTCAAGCCCCCAGTGCGCAAGCACCAGCGGGGCGATACGCCGCATCCAGAGCATCAGGGCGCCGAGAATAATGCCGGCAAAGAGGGTGGTGAGCACCTTCGATGCGATGGCTTCGGGCGAACCGAGCGAGAAGCCGATGTGCTGAATTCCGAAGACGACGGCGACGAGGATCAGCGACACTGCGGTTCCAATGTGACCCGCGAGGCGAGCCTGCGCGTAGCCGCGGTAGACAACCTCCTCTGAGACCGCGATCGTGAGTGGGGCGACGACGAGAGCCACGATGCCGACCCAGAGTGGAACGCTCGGCATATCGCCCGAGATTGGCGGTGCTCCGTGGTAGACGATCAGGTTCGCGGCGAAGTTCGAGACGAGAAAACCGACAACCAGAATGACGAGCATTAGCGCACCCCAGGCGAGATCGACCCACTTCCAAGGCTTGAAGAAGGCGAGCAGGCTGCTGCCTTCGGCGCGCATTGCGAGGGCGACCACGGCGAGCGCAACAATGTCGACAATGACGACGAGCGCGTTGGTGTAGATCAGCGAGAGGTTCACGGTGAGGAGCGTGAGCCCCATCGCGAGGATCAGCACCGGTCTTATGGCGAGCACGCCGATGATGCGCAGTATGGGGGTTTTGGCTGCGGGGATGGCGGGTTCAGTGGGCAAAGTTGCGGCGTGTGCATCGGGGGGTGTCGAGTAGGTCATGCTCAAAATGTACAGCGACCTTTACATTGATGTCAAGCAAGCTTTACAAAGAGGCGGGATTATGGCCGCCACGACCCAAGGTACGCTTGAAGGCATGACTGACAACGACTCGCTCGGCACCTGGCAACCCGACCGCAACCTCGCGATGGAGCTGGTGCGCGCCACCGAGGCTGCCGCGATCCGTGCGACTCCCTGGGTCGGCAGAGGCGATAAGAACGCAGCCGACGGGGCCGCCGTCGACGCGATGCGGCGTTTCCTTTCGACGGTAAACATGAACGGCACCGTCGTGATCGGCGAGGGTGAGAAAGATGACGCTCCGTGGCTATACAACGGTGAGCAGGTTGGCAACGGCGAGGGAGCCGAGTGCGATGTCGCGGTGGATCCCATCGACGGCACCAGGCTCACCGCCGAGGGGCGCCCGGGCGCACTCTCGGTGATCGCGGTAGCCGACCGTGGCAGCATGTACGACCCCTCGGCAGTCTTCTACATGGACAAGCTCGTGTGCGGGCCCGAGGGCGTCGGCATCGTCGACATCGAGCGCCCCATCGGCGAGAACATCCGTGCGCTCGCACGTGCGAAGAACGTCGACGTCAGCGATATTCGCGTCGCAGTGCTTGATCGCCCACGTCACGAGCAGCTCATCGCTGACATTCGTGCGGCGGGGGCGGGCACTCGGCTCATCATGGATGGCGATGTGGCCGCAGGGGTGAACGCCGCGCAGTGGAACTCGCGCATTGACCTGGCCGTCGGCATTGGCGGTACCCCCGAGGGCATCATTACCGCCTGCGCAGTGAAGGCGCTCGGCGGTGTGATTCAGGGCAAGCTGTGGCCGAAAGACGACGCGGAGCGCGAGCAGGCGCTCGCCGCAGGGCACGATCTCGACCGCGTGCTGCACGCGAATGATCTCGTCGCAAGCGACAACTGCTACTTCGTGGCAACGGGCATCACCTCTGCAGACTTTCTCGATGGAGTGCAGCGCCGCGGGCCGTTCCTGCGCTCTGAGAGCGTGGTCATGCGCTCGTATTCGGGCACGATTCGTCGAGTGATCACCGATCAGCGCCCTGACCGCTGGGACTGACCCTGGTTTTGAGCGCTCGGGGCGGCTTCGTGCTTACGAAGTTGCCTCAAGCTCTTCCCAAGGAGCAGGGTAGGGCGGATGCAACGAGACCTCATCGATCGGCGACTGCTCGATCATTTTCAGCAGCGCGGTTCGCGCGTTGCTGATGTCGGTCTTCGCGGCCGTATCGTCGAGATCAAAACGCATTCTGATGCTGTCTGAGCCGACGATGAGTGCAACGTAGTCGGCGTGCAAGATCGTCTGCCTCGCCTCGATCATCTGCTGAAACGCCTCGAGGGTTCCGTCCTTGCGTTGCGCGCCGCGCAACACCCGCACGAACATCGTGTCAGCGGGGCCTTCGATGTAGAACTCCGTGTTCGCATCTTCGCTGCCTGCGATCAGCTCGAGTGCGGCGGCGATTGCCTGTTCGTCGCCTGCCCGAACGCTGGTCTCCGACCCGCCCAGTTCAACGCTCGAGATTCCGGGAAGCGCTGCGAGAGCTGTCGTGAGCGTGCTGTAGGCCGCGCCTGTCTGATCGTCTGCATCGCCGCCACCACCCGGCGGGAGCACTGTGAACCGGATGCCAGCCTGCTCGGCTTCGGCCTGTACGGCGAGCGTCGCGGTGTCAGAGATCATTGCGACCGTTGCAGGTGAGACCGTGATGCCATCGGCGTTGAACGTGATGCCGTGATGTTCGAGGGCGTAGGCGCTTTTGAGCACCGGAATCACGGTATCAAGATCGAATCCGGCCGGCACCAGCACCTCAATCGGCGCACCATCATCTGTGATCGTGCTGCCATCATCGTCGACTGAGCCGGAAAAGCTGAGGGCGACGTCGCCGTTGCGCGAGCGGATTTCGTGCAACAGAGCGAAGAGCGTCTCGGCAGTAGTGGTCTCAGCTCGCAGATCGAGGGTGTCGGCATCGACTCCTTCGCGACGCGGTTCGTCCGGATCGAACGTGAACACGATGGCCTCGCCAGTCAGCGCCGGGCCGGTTGCCTCGAGCGCGGCGAGCACTCTTGCGTATCGCACGAGCTCGTCAGGGTTGAAGCAGCTGCCCAGCAGGCCATACTTCGTGGCATTCCAATGTCCGTCTCGTGCGGTTGTGCGAGCGTCGAACTCGTCGATCCGTGGCTCGCCCTCGCAGCTCAGATGGGCGATCTCGCGGGCCTGCTCCTCGGTGAGATCAGGGGTAGTCTCGATCTCAGCCATGTACTTCGAACTGCTGGTGGGCCAGCCGTTGTAGAACCTCCACGAGGCGTCGACAATGCCATCTGCCGAGTCGAGCCTGCCCTCCCACGCCTGCTGCGCAAAACTGATTGGCGTGCACGCGGCGAGCGCGCCGGCGGTGGCCGCTCCGACCAGTGCAGCGAGCAGGCGCCTCACATTGGCTGAGGTTTGCTGAGTCGGGGCCATTGCAATTCAGGCCTCTGCGCCACTCTCGCCCGAAATGCCCGAGTAGTCTTCGAGCCTGTCATGCAGCACCGGAAAGTGCTCTCTGATCTCTGTCACGAGATCGGCATCGATGTCGACGATAGCGACCTGTTCTTCTTCACCGCATTCGACGAGGATGCGGCCAGAGGGATCGACCAGTCGGCTGTAGCCACCGAGTGAGACCCCGTGCTGTTCACCGCATGAGTTCACGGCGAGGATCCATACCTGATGCTCGACGGCGCGTGCCTGCGAGAGGAGGCGCCAGTGCTCGCGTCGGGCCGCAGGCCAGGCTGCAGGCACGACCACCGCGGTGGCGCCACGGTCGCTGAGCTGCTGCCACAGGCCGGGAAAACGCAGATCGTAGCAGGTCGTGCTCGCCGTCTGACCGAGCGGCGTGTCGACCACGCTCAGTGTCATTCCGGGGGTGAGCATCTTCGCCTCGAGCGACTTGTAGCCGAAGACGTGAATCTTGCGATAGATCTGCGCGATCCGCCCCTCGCGGTCGATCAGCACTGCCGTGTTGTGCAGCTTGCCCTCGGCGTCGCGCTCGACAATGCTGCCGATGTGCACATATGCGCCGAGATCGCGGGCCACTCGCCGACCCATCTGCACAGTCGGGCCATCGAGCGGCTCGGCGAGGCTCTCGTAGCCCTCGAACGAGAAGTAGCCGGCGCTCCACAACTCGGGCAGTACGAAGAAGTCGACATCTTCGTGTGATCGCAGCATGGCTTCGACGCGAGCAATACGGTCGGTCTGGCTCTCGGTCTCGGGGCTGGCGACTTGCACCAGGGCAACGCGGGTCATGGCTGGCTCCTTCTGTCGAACAAGTTACTTGAGATCTTCGGTGTTGCGGTGGCTGCTCAACGTGATCGAGTCGATCAGTGATTCATCGATGAGCGCTTGTAGTTTGGTTCGGGCATCACTGACCTCATTTTTCGAAGCCGAGTCTTTCAGCGACAGCTTTGCCAACAGTTCATCGGCTGCGACTACCAGTTCAGTTTCTTCTGCCGCGGGGATCCTCGATCGTGCCTGCATCAGCTTCGTGAACGCAATAGAGGCGTCGGGGTTGTTCAGGCCGCCCTCTACAAGGGTCACCGACCAGGGTTCGTGCGTCGCCTCAATCTCAATATTCTTTGCCAGTGGTTCGCTCGAAACGATGAGCTCAAGAGCTTGCTGCGCGGCGTCTTCGCTGTTTACTTGCACAGTGAGACGGCCAAAGCCGTCTTCGCTTCGGTACGGAGCTTCGGCGCTCTGCACGCCTGAGATCGACTGTAGATCGGCCAGCAGCGCATCGAATGCCGCATTCTCATTGCCAGTGCCCGCGCTGCCACTGGCAATGACGCTCAGTGAGATGCCGGCCGCCGCCGCATCTTGTTCGAGCGCGAGCAGCGTCGGGTCGTCGGTGCGCTCTGAACGCAGTTTGATCTGGATTTCGGTGTCGCTGAGCGTGACCCCGCGATGAGGCACGTCGAAGGCGCGCTTCAGCAGGGTTAACGCCGGCGCTAGGTCGTAGCCCTCTGGTACCTCGACCGTAAGCGGTTGATCGTTGCCGAGCTCGCCGGTGCCCATGAAGAACAAGGGGCCGTCTGCGTTTCGGACCTGAATCTCTTGCAGCAGGGCGAACATCTCTTCGGCGCCCGAATCGATGTGCACTTCCAGCGGAATCTCGCCCGCGGGGGTTTCTCGCTCGACCGCTTCGGGGCTGAAAGACCGAACGAAAGCCTTGACCGGAGCGCTTTCGGGGGTGGTCATCAGCTGGATCGACTCGAGCACCGTCGCGTAGCGCACCAGCTGCTCGGCGTCGAAACAGCTGCCGATCAGATCGGGCATTGTCACCTCAAGAAGTTGGCCTGAGCCCTGCGCTTGCACCGAGATCTGGTCGATGCGCTCACCGCCCTCGCAGCTCAATCGCGCAAACTCCTCGGCATCTGCGACGGTGAACTGCGGTGAAACCACAACCCGGGCCGCATGGTACGACCGAGCTGTCGGCCAGTTGTCCTGATACTGCCATTCGACCGATTCGACCCCCGGCGAAGCTTGCATTCGCTTCACCCATCCGCGCTGCTCATCACCTGACTGGCCACAGGCCACAAGGGGCACCGCAAACGTGAGCGTCACGAGCACCCCGACGGCGCGAAGTGCGCGTGCGAGGGGGGTGCGTGCCACGGTCGAATCCTTGTGATCGGTGTTATCTCGAGCCTAGACGCATGTCGCCTCAGCTCACAGCTTGAGCGGAATGGCTTTCAGCTGCTGCACGCGCAGCCCGGTGGTTCTCGCGAGCGACAGCAGATCTCCAGCACCGTGACGCTTCGCCGCATCGATGATGATCGCGGCGCACGCCTCTGCGTCGGCGAGTGCCTCATGGTGCGCGAATTCTCCAAAGCCTGCGGCTGCGGCCGCAAGCGGCAACCGGTGTGACGCAATTTCGTAGGTCTTGCGCGAAACCTGCACGCTGCAGAGGTACCGCAGCTTCGGTGTCGGGGTGACGGTCTCCGCGCAGGCGGCGCGAATGACCCCCATGTCGAAGCCGGCGTTGTGCGCGACCGCGATGTCGTCGCCGATGAACTCCCGAAGATCTGGCAACTGCTCTGCCCAGCCAGGCGCATGCAACACCATCTCGGGCGTGATGCCGTGGATCTTGATATTGAAGGGCAAGAACTCGGCGTGGCCCACAGGCGGGTTGATCAACCAGCGCGCGCGATCCTCGACCCTGCCGTCGCGAACCCGAACAAGACCGACTGAACATGCCGACGAAGCGTGACTATTGGCGGTCTCAAAATCTAGGGCTACGAAATCAACTGGCACGGCATCAAGCATTTCACACGCCACTGACAGCGTTGCTCCTGCGCCCGGAAACTCGCGCACAATGCCGAGCGGTGCATCAAAGGTGCAGGTGAATGTGTGCCCATTTGCCGCCGAGCGCAGCCTGGAGATCTCGCAGCAGCGTAACTTCGCAGCCGGGAAGATCGGCAACAATGCCGACCCACGCGAATGCGACCGCATCGCGCAGATTCCAGTCTGTGAGCGGGGCGCGCAGACCGCATCGCTCGCACGTCGATTCGGGCACCCGGTGAGTCTTCTCCCATTCGCCGATCAGATTCATGGCGGCTTCACTGACCACACCGCACCCCGGGCAGCGGATGCCCTCGAAACCATCAGCAGCGTAATAGGAGTTCCAGCCGGGCACCACCGTGACGGTTGTCAGCGGGTCGTAGCGCCAGCCTGGATTGGTGCGATCGAACTCCGCGGTCACGCGGGGACCGATTGCGTCTGCTGGCACTTGCTCGCCGCGCAGGTCTTCAAATGTGAGCCAGTCGAACAGCTCGGGTTTTGCGACGCTCCAGCCGTTCGTGCGCAACCATGTACGCACCTCGGCAGCGCGATGCATCGCGTTCTCTTCGCTTGCCGCGAGATCGAAGAACTGGTCGCGGTGATCGCTCATGTCGTCAATCCTAAGCATGGGAGCGGCTTGCAGATGCGGTGCACGCCGGGATCGATCTCGAGGTCAGAACGCTATTCGCACACATCGCCATCCTGCATCCGCTTCGCCCGGTAGACTTGACGCCCGTGGCTCTTACTATCGGAATCGTAGGACTGCCGAACGTCGGCAAGTCGACCCTCTTCAACGCGCTCACCCAGAACGACGCGCTCGCGGCGAACTACCCGTTCGCGACCATCGAACCGAACATCGGCGTGGTCAACCTGCCCGACCCCAGGCTTGACAAGCTGGCCGAGATTTTTGGTAGCGAGAGGATCCTGCCGGCTCCAGTGAGCTTTGTCGATATCGCAGGCATCGTGCGTGGCGCGAGCGAGGGCGAAGGGCTCGGCAACCAGTTTCTCGCGAACATTCGCGAGGCCGACGCGATCGCGCAGGTCGTGCGCGGCTTCAGCGACCCCGATGTGATTCACGTTGACGGAGCGGTGAACCCTGCCAGCGATATGGAGACGATCAACACCGAGCTGATCATCGCCGACCTGCAAACCCTTGAGAAGGCGCTCGTGCGCTACGAGAAAGAGCTGAAGAACAAGAAGATCGACGCCTCGGTCGTAGAGACGGCGAAGGCAGCGCAGGCGGTGTTGAACGAGGGGAAGGTGCTGTCGCAGACAGGCATCGACCTCGAACCGATCAAGGAGCTTGGCCTGCTCACCGCAAAGCCGTTCTTGTACGTGTTCAACGTTGACGAGACCGTGCTGCAAGACCGCGCGAAGCTCGATGAGCTCTCGGCGCTGGTCGCGCCCGCGAAGGCGATCTTTCTCGACGCGAAGATCGAGAGCGAGCTCATCGAGCTCGATGCGGCTGACGCGAAGGAGCTGCTTGAGTCGATCGGCCAGGAAGAGAGTGGGCTCGATCAACTCGCACGCGTGGGCTTCGACACACTTGGGTTGCAGACCTACCTGACCGCTGGGCCGAAGGAGGCTCGCGCCTGGACTATTCGCAAGGGCGCTACCGCGCCGCAGGCTGCCGGCGTGATTCACGGCGATTTCGAGAAGGGCTTCATCAAGGGCGAGATCATCTCGTTCGAAGATCTTGTTGCTTGTGGTTCCGTGGCCGAAGCCCGGGCCAAGGGCAAGGCCCGCATGGAGGGCAAAGAGTACGTCATGCAAGACGGCGACGTGTGCGAATGGCGGTTCAACGTCTGAGCGTTGGCTCACCGGTCAGGGCGCTGAGCGCCATGTCCTGATTCAAGCTGAGGTTGAGACGAGCTTCGTGTCGGTCTCCCACTCTCGGCGCAGGAGTCCGTAGACCCAGGAATCCGACACCTCGCCATCACCGTCGTCGTCTCGGAAGGGCCGCAGCCGCTCGGTTGCGAGAGTCGGGGTGGTGAGGGGCACGCCTACGATACTTGCGCACCTCGCAGTGCGCTCTACCGCCCGGCCATGGTGATCCTTTGCTGAGCGTCATAGAAGGGCGCGAGTGTCACGCCTCGTCACGGTTGCGTTCGCACGTTTCTGTGACGCTCGGCTTTCGAAGTGACTCGCAATATGCTGAGAGCTGGAACGGCGAACTCGGGTGAAACCGGGAATGAGGGGCGACACAATGGGAGCATGGGGAAGCAATCCGTGGGACAGCGACGGTGCGGCTGACTGGTTCGGCGAATTCTTCGCGGGGATCAACGTAGACGCCCGGGTTGATGCCGCATTTGAGTATGACGACGATTACGACAAGATCAGGGCGGCGTGCTATCTGCTTGCGGTGCTCGGGCGCGGTTACATCTGGCCTGGAGATCTTGAGCGCCTCGACGATCACCTGGAGCGCGGCATCGAGCTGCTCTCTGAAATGCTCGAAGAGGATTCAGATTTTCGCGAACTCTGCGAAGACGACCCCGAGATGATCGAGGCGGTGCGAGGCGAAATTGCCGCGCTCGAAGCACGCCTCGACGACGGTGATGGTGAAGACGACACCGAAGAAGATGCGTAGCGCGCCGATGGCTCGCTAGAACGAGCACTCGCGGCGCCAGTCTGCTCGAGATATCAAGCTGCTCAAGACTGCGAGCCGGTGGTCTCGCTCGCGTCGAGCGACTGTGCCAGACCGACGAGGATTCCCTCGGGGCCTCGAACGTAGCAGAGCCGATAGACCTGTTCGTAGTCGACCACCTCGGTGCTGACGAGCTCGGCGCCATGCCGTGCAAGCCGCTCAAGGGTGGCATCGAGGTCGTCTACCTCGAACATGACGCGCAGGTATCCGAGCGCGTTTACCGGCGCGGTCCGATGATCCTCGGCGATCGCGGGCTCGATGAAACGCGAGAGCTCAATGCGGCTGTGCCCGTCGGGAGTCCGCAGCATCGCGATCTCGACGCGCTGAGATCCGAGCCCGGTGACGCGCCCGGCCCAGTCGCCCGCAACCTCGGCCCTGCCTTCGAGTTCGAGACCGAGCTCCTCGAAGAAGGCGATCGCAGGGGCGAGATCCTCGACCACAATGCCGATGTTGTCCATTCGCACGGTCATGCTGTCAGCCTACTCGGCTTGAAGCGCATGGCTCCGTGTATTTCGCTTAGCCCTCGCGATACGCTGCAGGCATGTCTGATCTCGCCGGCCCACCAACAGGGCCGATCGTCGTGCCGCGCATCGTGCTCGACCTGCTCGAATCGCAGGGGATGCGCGACGCGGTGCTTCGGCCCGTCTGGCTGAACGGGGCCGGTGGGCTCACTTTCTCGGTTGTCGGCAGCGACCGCGAGCCCTCGTTCTTTCTGAAGCACAACCCGGCGGGCTCGGGTGAATCGCTTGCAGACGAGGCCGGGCGGCTACGTTGGATCGCGGGCAAACACCCGGCACCCGAAGTCGTCGCGCTCGAGGCCGGCGGTGGGCAGGAAGCGTTGATGACCAAAGCGTTGCCGGGAAGGTCGGCGGTCGACGAGCAATGGAAGAAAGAGCCGCGCATCGCGCTTCGAGCCCTCGGCGATGGCTTGCGCAAACTGCACGAGCTGCCGGTCGACGACTGCCCATATGACTGGGGAGTCGAACATCGCGTGCGCGCCGACCGCATCACGCCGCAGGCGTTTGCTGCGATTGGCGAGCAGCCATCCGTTGACAGACTCGTCGTCTGTCAGGGAGATCCTTGCGCCCCGAACACTCTGATCGCTGACGACGGCAGCTTTCTGGCCCATGTCGATCTCGCCCGACTCGGCACCGCCGACTGCTGGGCCGACCTCGCCGTGATGACGCTCTCTCTCGAATGGAACTTTGTCGACTACGACGAGGCCGACTTCTGGGATGCCTACGGAGTAGCCCCGGATGCCCGCCGAATCGCCTACTACCGCGCGCTCTGGGACGCGGCGTAGACGACTCGGGCGCCCGGTCAGTCGGTTCGATTCAGCGTTGCGATGGTGGCTCCCGCGGCGTCGAGCACGGTGAGCGAGTCGTCGTCGACCGTTGCGGCGGCAAGGGTGCCAAGCGTTGTCGTTACGCCAGGGCAGGCCTTGAGCGTGCTCACCGCCTGGCCGAACTGCAGCGTCTCACCGTCAAGGGTCCAGCTGCCCGCGAGCGTGTTGCACCCGTCGCTGCCCGTGAAACGACCGTCTGCGCTGATTACGAGATGAGGCTGTGAGGCGTCATCTGGCCCCCAGGTGCCGAGAAACTCTTCGCTCTCGGGTGCGTCGTCTGTCGCCGCACGGTCAAGCGCACCGATTTCAGAGCCGTCAGCACCGATCACCGTCATGGTCGTATCGGTGACCTTCGCTGAAACTGCCCCAGAGAGCCAGGTATCGACCCCCTCACAGGCCATGCGTGTTGACGCGAGCCCACTGAACGTAATGTCGTTGCCGGTGGCCTTCCAAGTGCCCATCAGACGATTGCAGCCGTCGGTGCCCGAGAGCTTGCCGTCGTCGTCAAGCTCGAGATATGGGGTACCGGCGCCGGTCGCATCTCCCCAGATTCCCGCGTGCGAGGCCGCGGGTGTCGTAGACGGGCTTGCGCAAGCCGTGAGCAAGAGTGCGGCGCTCGCAGCCAGCGCCAGCCCGAGCCGGGCGAATCGTGTGCGTGGCCGGGCGGCCTGAATCGGCAAAACGCCTGCTGTTCGGTTCATGAATTCCCCCTGGTGCAAAGCCGCCAGCATGCGCTGGTGGTTCCTGAATACCACACCGAAGATGGCCGGGCAATGCGTGTGTCTCATAAGACGCGATAGCGTGTCAGGGTGACCTCTTTTCAGCTGCACTCCACGCTCGTCGGTGATGAGTCCGCCGCGACCCGTGTCGTCTTCTTGCACGGCCTGTTCGGGCGCGGGCGCAACTTCACGAGGATCGCGGCTGGCCTCGAACCCGAGGCGCAGAGCCTGATGGTCGACCTGCCGAACCACGGACGATCGGCATGGACCGAGCACTTCGATTATGCCCAGATGGCTGATCTCGTCGCGGCGCACCTGCGCGAGGGCTTCGCGGGGTCGGGGCCTGTTGACGTGGTTGGGCATTCGATGGGGGGCAAGGTCGCGATGGTGCTTGCGCTGCGCCACCCCGAGCTGGTGCGCCGCCTCGTGGTCGTAGACATCTCGCCGGTATCTTCTGGCGGTTCGAGGGGTGAGTTTCAGCACCTGCTCGGGTCGCTTGCGGCGTTGGATCTCCCAGAGCTTGAGCGGCGTTCTGATATCGACGAGGCGCTCGCCACAGCCGTGCCAAACGACACGGTGCGAAGTTTTCTGTTGCAGAACCTGAAGCACCGAGACGGTGGCTTCACTTGGGAGCCGAACCTCGATCTGCTTTACGGAGAGCTTGAAACCATCATGGGCTTTCCTGATGCGCCAGGTGCCGCATTCGGCGGGCCGGTGCTGTGGATTCGCGGTGACCGTTCGAACTATGTCACCGACGAGGACGCCCCGGTGATGCGGGCGCTGTTTCCGAAGACGCGACGAATGACGGTTCGCGACGCCGGGCACTGGGTGCACTCGGAGAAACCCGAAGAAGTTATCTCTGCCCTGCGCGCGTTTCTGCTGGGGTAGCGGGTGGCCCCGGCTCTCGACCGGGCGGCTGAGCCGCTGAGATAGTCTGGGCGTGCAAGCCTCGGAAATTGTGAGGCAAGAATTACTGCGAGAGGATCCTCGTGACCGAATCTTCGCTGCCAGACGAGACGCAGCTGCCCCCGTGCCCCGAGTGCGCGAGCGAATATGCCTACGAGATGGGTGCGCTGCTTGTGTGCCCGATGTGCGGGCATGAGTGGGCGGCGAATGGCCAGACTGACGAGCAGCCGGGAGATGGAGCCCAGGTCGTTCGCGATGCAGTCGGAAACCCGCTTACCGACGGCGATACCGTCACGCTCGTGAAGACAGTCAAGGTGTCTGGTGGCGGTGGCGGCACCATCAAGATCGGCACGAAGGTCGCTGGAATTCGCCTCATCGAGGGTGCCGGCGATCACGACATCGACGCGAAGGTGCCAGGTTTCGGCAAGATGCAGCTAAAATCCAGCGTCGTCAAGAAGGTGTAGCAGCCGAGCATGTTTTTCACCCACGACCTCGGCGACGGCTTCTCGCTCGGGCTGCGCACGCTCGACTCGGCCGACCAACTGCTAGCTCTGATCAACAAGAATCTCGCGCGTCTGCGGCGGTGGGAACAGTGGGCCCTTGCGGATCAGAACGCTGAGACCTTGCGGGCGCACATTGGTGAACGGTTGCAGATGTTCGTCCAGGGCACCGCGGTGCCCTGCAATATCTATGCTGGTGACCGGCTGATCGGCAACATCGAGATGCGCATCAACGTCTACAACAGCTCGGCCGAACTCGGCTACTGGCTCGACGAGGATTTCGAGGGCAGGGGAGTGGTGACGCGCGCGTGCCAGGCGCTCATCGATCACGGCAAGACCAGCCTCGGGGTTCGGCGTTTTGAGCTGTACACAGCGGCGCACAATGATCGCAGCGGTGCGGTCGCGAAACGGCTTGGTTTCGCTCACGAGGGCGTGCTGCGAAGTGCAACACCGTTGGGCGAGAAGCGCTTCGACACGAACGTGTACGGCCTGGTGGTCGATCGCCCAGCAGCAATAAGCTGAGTGCACCGTCGCCAAAGGAGGCAACCGTGGCAGAGCAAGTGAAGGGCCCGAAATCGTACTTTCCATCGATTGAGGCGAAGTACGGCAAATCGATCGACGAGTGGATCCTCGAGCTGCGCTCGGTGGCCGGGCAGAAACACATGGATCAGGTGCAGTTTTTAAAGGATCAAGGCATGGGTCACGGGCACGCGAACGCGCTCGTGCATGTGTTTCGGGCGGAGCACGACGGCGCGTGAGCGAGCGGCCGAACGACGAGGCGGGGGCCTGAAATGGAGCTTCCAGCGGGCCTTCGCGAGCACCCTTTTTCGTATCGAATCACGAGCGCTGGTGAAGTGCGCGTCGTTCGAGACGGTCGCTCTATCGTGACGATCAGGGGTGCGGCAGCGCGAAAGCTGACGGCCCAGCTGGGCAGCGATGCTGCGAGGGATCAGCAACTCCTCGCGAGGGCAACGGGAAATTACAAGCGCGGCAACGAGCGTGGGGCCTCGGCGCGATGAGCGGTGGCGAACGATCCGAGGGCGAGGGCAGCCGTGTGAGTGATGCCAGGGGGCGTAGCGACCGCGCGGCACGGGGTCGTGTTCGGCTTCGTTGGATCATCGCCGTGCTCGGTGGTGCCCTCGCAGCAGGCGCGACGGGGCCTGTGCTCGGGCTTGCGGCAGGGCTGCTCGCCGGATGGGCGGTGCTGGCGTTGATTACGTCGACATGGGTGCTTCTCGAGGTGTGGGGCATGGATGCCGAGGCAACACGAGCGCACGCAACGGTTGAGGATCCCGGTCGTCGAGTGGCTAGGATCGTTGCCACGATTGGTAGCGTCGCGAGTCTCGCCGCTGTGCTCGTGGTGGCCGTACAGGCACAGCGCACGAGCGGGCCCGAGTCATATCTGCTCGCGGGCATCGCGGTGCTCAGCGTCGCGTCGTCCTGGCTGTTGATCCAGGTGAACTATCTGTTGCATTACGCGAAGGCGTACTACGAGGCCGGCGCAGTCGGTATCGATTTCAACCAGCAGGAGCCGCCGGAGTACACGGATTTCGCCTACTTCTCGCTCGGGCTCGGCATGACCTACCAGGTCGCCGACACGAACGTGACGAGCAATGTGATCAGGCGCATCGTGATCGCACAAACTCTGCTCGCCTATCTGTTCGGGGCGGGCATCATTGCGACGGTCATCAACCTGATCACGAACATCGGTTGAGGCATGCCGAAGTTGCTGGTTGAAACGCTGATCGATGCGCCGATTGAACGGTGTTTCTCGCTGAGCCTTTCGATCGACGCTCACACCAAGTCGATGGGGCCTTCTGCTGAGCGGGCGGTCGCCGGGGTGACAAGCGGTGAGATCGGGCCAGGCGAGTCGGTTACCTGGCAGGCTCGCCATTTCGGGGTGCCACTGCGCATGACTTCGGTGATCAGCGAATACGAGAGCCCGATCCGGTTCGTCGATGAACAAACGCGGGGGCCATTCGCGCGATGGTGGCACGAGCACCGTTTCGAGGTTTCAGGTCGGCAGACCCGCATGACCGATCGCATCGAGTTCGAAGCCCCCTGTGGTTTTCTTGGCAAAATCGCTGAGCGAGTGGTGCTTGAGCGCTACATGAAGCGGCTCATCGTGCAGCGAAATCTGTGGCTGAAGCAGCACCTCGAAGCGTGACGATTCGGGCAATTCGCTAGTTCGAGGCGGGAGTTGGGGCTGAAATTCTGTAGTCTGTCAGGGTGAATGACGATGAATTGCGCGCATTTCTCGACTCCGCGACCGTAGGTGGCGAAGCGGATCAGGGCCAAGAACCAGAAGGTTCAGACGCCGAATCGGCCGCGCCGACCGCAGCGTCCCCGACCGCACCTGCGCCTCAGCGCCGCGGGGTGCCCAGCTTCGATGAGCTGATGAGCATGGGTGAGCCAGCCTCGGATTCCGCTGCTGCTGGGGCAGCTGTGCCCTCGGCCAGCTCGGAACCCGCGCGCAGTGCGTCGACCGAGAGCGCCGCCTCGTCATCGACCCAGCAGGCAAAGCCCGACGAACAACCGTGGTCACAGGCTTTTGCCACAGACAACGAGCAGCTCGTGCCCCTGATCCTGCCAGGCTTTTCGCCTGAGCCTCGCGAGCGGCGCGACCTGCCCCCGGTGTTTCAGGCAGAACCGGCCCAGCCGGTCTCGCAGCCGGAGCAGACCTCTAGCCAGTACGACGAGCCGGCCCCGACGCAGCCTTTCGATGTGCTGTCATCGGCAGAAACCGGTCAGGTGAAAGCCCCCGTGGCAAGCGCAGCGGCCGCCTCGGCTGTTGCTGCAGCGGCCGCGACAGCAGGAACAACATCCCCAGCGACGGCCGCGACCACTCCGGTAGCGGCTGCATTCCCGCCTGCCGCGGCTACGCGCCCGAGTCAGTCTGATGCCGATACTGATCCTTTTGCCCTTCTTGCCCCCGAGCTCGCAAGTGATGCTGAGGTGGAGCCCGAGTCTGACTACGAACGCATCTCGGTTACTGGGAGTGAGAACCGCGGGCGTAAGGCGCTGCCTTGGCTGATCGTCGGTGGCGGGGTCGTGGTGGCGATCATCGCTTCGATCTTTGTGGTGAACGGGGTGCGCGGCAGTGACACACCTGCAACGACCGAGAACCCGCCGGCTACCTCGCAGCCGACGACAGAAGCCCCCGCTGAGACCGAAACCCCGGCGCCGAGCGAAGAGCCGGCACCCGAGCCCGACGCTGTGCCCGTGGTCGATCCGGGTAGCACCTGGCCTCTGCCGATCGAGCAGTGGGGTCTGACCGTGCAGGTCTCCGAGAAGCTCGGTGGAAGCACTCCCTATACGCTGTTTGATGGCAACACCCGTGCGACGTTCGACTCGATCCCGGTTGCCGCCGGTTTTTCAGATGCCTGCGCTGCGGCTCGCGAGCCCAATGTGTGGGGCCTGCTGAAGACGGATGATGGCAAGCTTGAGGTGGTGAGGCCCGAGCCTCGCTGTACGAGCCAAGCAGACGCCGCGCTCTACGACACGATCTGGGGCACGCTCGACTACATGGCGAAGAGCGCGAAGCCCTCATAGCTCACGCGGGGGCCGGGAGAGCGAAGAACGCGGGCCAGAGCGCGACCGCGAGCGGGTAACCGACGAAGCTCACGATATCGAGCACCCAGTGCGCGACGATAAGGGGCAAAGACCGGCCCCAGCGCTGATACGCCCACCCGAACACGAGGCCCATCACTACGTTGCCGACGAAACCGCCGAAGCCTTGGTAGAGGTGGTAGCTGCCTCGCAGCAGCGCGCTCGATACGATCGTCGCGATCGGGCCGACACCGAGCCGCCTCATGCGGTCGAAGAAGTACGCCACGACGATGAGCTCCTCGCCCAGCGCTGCTTTGAGCGCCATGAGCACGAGCACCGGAACCGTCCACCAATAGGTATCGAGCGCCGCAGGTATGACTGTCGTGTTGATGCCGATCCCGCGCGCGAACACATAGAACACGAGACCGGGGATGCCGATCGCGGCCGCGAGCAGCAACCCGAACGCGCTCTCGCGACCCCACCAGTTGCGCCGCATGCGGGGCAGCCTGCCAAGCCCGAGGTCGCCGAGGTGCGGGGCACGCCTGCGCCAGAGCAGATAGGCGACGAGGGCCACCGGTGCGAGGCCGAAGGCGAAGCTCAACAGCTGGTAGATGAGGTCGAAGGTCGCGCGATCGGCGAGCGGGCGATTGATCGTCGCCGTCTGCGATGAGAGGGAGATCTCGCTCGTGAGTCGCTCCGCGAGCACGACGATCGCGCGCACCCCGGCTGCTCCAAACGACAACGCCAGCACGATGGCGAGTTCCCAGCGCAATTGACTCTTTGAGGGCGTAGCGATCACGCGCCAAGCGTAGCGCGTGGCCAGAATTCGCGCGGCCATAACGTCGACGAAAAGAGCAGAAACCCCTGCTCATGTGAGCAATGTCTCGATCCGCTTACGATCTCTGTCTTCGATGGTGCCAGGCACGACACAGTCGCCAAGGTTGGCTAGGCTGGTCGAGTTCCCAAAAAGCAACGGTGCTCGAACTGCTCCGTTGCTCACGCAACACAAGGAGACCAAGTGAAACTCTCACGCACTGGCTATGGCGTGCTCGCACTTGCCACCTCGAGCGCACTGCTGCTCTCGGGCTGCGCATCGGGCGGTAGCAACAGCGGCGGTGGCAGCACCGGCGGATCCATCACCGTTGGCACCACCGACGTCGTGACCGCGCTCGACCCAGCAGGCTCGTACGATAACGGCTCGTTTGCTGTCATGACGAACGTCTACCCGTTCCTCATGAACCACGTTGTTGGTTCGAGCGATGTCGCACCTGACGTTGCCGAATCGGCAGAGTTCACGACCCCCGAGGAATACACGGTCAAGCTGAAGCCGGGCCTGAAATTCGCAAACGGCAACGACCTCACGAGCTCTGACGTGAAGTTCACCTTCGATCGCCAGGTCGCGATCGCCGACCCGAGCGGGCCCTCAAGCCTGCTCGCGAACCTCGACAGCGTCGAGGCCGTCGACGACACCACCGTCGTTTTCCACCTCAAGGTCGGCAACGATCAGACTTTCCCGCAGGTGCTCTCGACTCCGGTCGCGCCGATCGTTGACGAAGATGTGTTCCCCGCAGACAAGCTTGCCACCGACGAAGAGATCGTCAAAGGCAAGGCATTTGCTGGTCAGTACACGCTCGAGGCATTCGACAAGGGCAACCTCGCTTCGTACAAGGCATACGCCGACTACCAGGGGCTCTGGGGTGCCGCCAAGACTGACGAAGTCAACGTGAAGTATTTCGCTGACGAGTCGAACCTGAGCCAGGCAATTGAGACCAAGGCCGTTGACGTCGCTTTCCGCAGCATTTCTGCAACCGATACCGAGAAGTTCCGTTCGACAGACGGTCTGAAGGTTGTCGACGGCCCGGGTGGCGCAATTCGCTACATCGTGTTCAACTTCGATACCCAGCCGTTCGGCGCAAAGACCGCAGAAGCAGATCCCGCCAAGGCTCAGGCAGTGCGCCAGGCAGCAGCCGATCTGATCGATCGCTCGAAGATCGCTTCGCAGGTCTACAAGGACACCTTCACGCCGCTCTTCAGCCCGGTCGCGCAGGGCTTCACCGGCGCTACCGATGCATTCAAGGGCCTCTACGGCGACACCAAGGGCGGCCCCGATTCGGCAGCCGCAAAGGCGCGCCTTGAGGCTGCTGGCGTTCCGATGCCGGTAAACCTGCAGCTGCAGTACAACCCGGATCACTACGGCGATGCTTCGGCAGAAGAGTACGCGCAGGTGAAGGCGCAGCTTGAGGCCGATGGCGTGTTTGCCGTCGACCTGCAGTCGACCGAGTGGGGCCAGTACAGCGCTGACTTCCCGGCTGACGCGTACCCCGCTTACCAGCTCGGTTGGTTCCCCGATTTCTCGGACGCCGACAACTTCCTGACCCCGTTCTTCATCAACGGCGGTTTCTTCAACAACCACTACAACAGCCCCGAGGCGAATGACCTCATCAACCAGCAGCGCATCACGACCGACCCGGCCCAGCGCACCGCGCTGATTGAGCAGGCACAGGATGTCATCGCGACTGATGTTCCGATGATCCCGCTGCTGCAGGGCACGCAGGTTGCGGTCACCACCGACGCGATCGACGGCGTGGTGCTCGACGGCTCCTTCAAGTTCCGTCTCGGTACTATCACCAAGAAGTAACTCACTCGCGTACAGGGAGGGATCCAATAGGTTCCCTCCCTGTACGCTGTGTTCACTATGACTGTCGACACCATGTCTGCCGCGCCCAAAACGGTCGCGGCGAAGCGCCGCTCAGGCGGCGGGTTCGGGCGCTATGTTCTTTGGCGCGCGCTGCTCATCATCCCGACCGTGTTCATTCTGGTCACGATGGTGTTCATCCTGATGCGCACGATCGGCGACCCGATCACCGCCTCGATCGGCGGTAAGCTGCCGCCAGACGAGATCGCGAAACGCATCGCCGAGGCCGGATATGACCGCCCGATCCTGCTGCAGTACTTCGAGTACATCGGCCAGATCTTCACTGGCAACTTTGGCACGACCATCAGCGATCACCGACCGGTCACAGAGGTGCTGCTCACCTTCGGCTCGGCGACGCTCGAACTCGCGTTCTACACGCTCATCGTCGCCTTCGTAGTCGGCATTCCCCTCGGCATGCTCGCTGCGTACTACCGCGACCGGGGCCCCGACGCAGTGCTGCGTATTTTTGCGATCTTCACCTACGCGACTCCCGTCTTCTTCTCTGGCCTGCTGATGAAACTCATCTTCGGAGTTTGGCTCGGCTGGCTGCCCACGACCGGCCGCGCCTCGATCGCTACCGAGTTGAAGATTCAGTTGATGCCGAATCCTTCTGGTTTCTACCTTGTCGACGCGATCAGGTTGGGCAGTCTCGAAGCCGTCGGCGACGTGCTGATGCACGCGATCCTGCCGGCACTGACGCTCGGGCTCATGACCGCGGGTGTGTTCTTGCGGCTCGTGCGTACCAACATGATTGGCACTCTGGGGCAGGAATACGTCGATTCGGGGCGCTCGCGAGGCGTGAGCGAGTACCGCCTCGTCACGAAGCACGCATACCGCCCAGCGCTCATTCCGATCATCACAGTGATCGGAATGCAGATCGCTCTGCTACTCGCGGGCGCAGTGCTTACCGAGACAACTTTCGAATGGAAGGGCCTCGGATTTCAGCTCGCCCACTACCTGAGCGCGCGCGACTTCATTGCTGTACAGGGAATCGTGGCCCTGCTCGCCGTGATCGTGGCGTTGAGCAACTTCGTGGTCGACATTCTCGCCGCGCTGATCGACCCTCGAGTGAGGTACTGACGTGTCGAACATGACCCCTACCACCGACGTGGTCTCCACGGTCTCGACTTCAACCCGTGAGCGAGGCTGGCGTTCTTGGCCCGTCATCGCCCCACTGCGTCAATCAGTCGGATTGCAGCGAGGCATGCTCGTTGCGGGCCTGGTGCTGATCGGCATCTTCGTACTGCTCGCCGTTTTCGCGCCGCTCATTGCTCCTTACGACTTCAACCAACTGGCGGGGCCAGACGGCGATTTCGGATCTCGCACTCCTCCCTCGGCCGCACACCCCTTTGGCACCACGGTCGCAGGTTACGATGTGCTCTCGCGCGTCATTTGGGGCTCCCGTACCGCGCTGCTCGTAATCGTCATCGCAGTGGTGAGCTCGATCTTTCTTGGCTCGCTACTTGGTCTCATTTCGGGGTACCTCGGCGGGTGGGTTGATCGTGTCTTCGTCATGATCGCCGATGCGATCTACGCTTTCCCGTCGCTGCTGCTCGCCATCGTGATGTCAATCATGATTTCGGGCGGGCAATCGAGCCTCTGGGGCGGCATCTGGTCTGCGGCGCTTTCGATTACCGTGGTGTTCATTCCGCAGTATCTGCGTGTCGTGCGCAGCGAGGTGATCAGGGTGAAGGCCGAGGCGTTCGTCGAGTCTGCTCGCGTGATCGGCGCATCGCACTGGCGGATCATGTTTCAGCACGTGTTTCGCAACTCCACCAGGTCGCTGCCGCTCGTGTTCACCCTGAACGCGTCGGAGGCGATTCTCACGCTGGCCGGCCTTGGTTTCTTGGGCTTCGGCATCGAACCGAACTCGGCAGCTGAATGGGGCTACGACCTCAACAAGGCGGTCGCGGATGTGACGAGCGGCATCTGGTGGACGAGCCTCTGGCCTGGCCTCGCGATCGTGCTCATCGTGACCGGCCTCACCCTGACCGGTGAGAGCCTGAACGACCTGTCCGATCCTCGCCTGCGCCTTCGTCGGCGCGCGAAAGCCGGCAGCGGCGCGGTGACCTCGACCTCGGTTATCGCCGTGCAGCAGGCGGCGAGCGATGCCGCCGCCTCAACAACCGATGAGAAGAACGCGGGAGCGGGAGCATGAGTAAAGTACTCGATATTCGCGGCCTCGAAGTGACATTTGCCACCGACAGGGGGCCAGTGAAAGCGGTCGACCACGTGTCGCTCGAAGTCGCGCCGCGCAGTGTGCTCGCAGTTGTCGGCGAATCTGGTTCGGGTAAGACCGTCACTGCGAAGACCGTGCTCGGGTTGCTGCCCGAGACCGCCGTCTCACAGGGCGTCGTGCTGCTCTCGAACACCACGGGTGGTGAGCCGAACGATGTGCTCCGGCTGAGCCCTGAACAGCTGCGCGCAGTGCGCGGCCGCGATGTGGCGATGGTCTTTCAAGAGGCATCGACCGCATTGAACCCGGTATACCCGGTGGGCTGGCAGATCATCGAGGGGCTTCGCGCACACGGCAAGGTTTCAAAAAAGGCTGCCAGGGCCAAGGCGATCGAGATGCTGCGCAAGGTTGGCATTCCCGAACCCGAACGCCGGATCGATTCATACCCGCACCAGCTCTCGGGGGGTCAGAAGCAGCGCGTCGTGATCGCCATGGCGCTCGCGCTGAACCCCGGACTGATCGTTGCTGACGAGCCCACGACGGCGCTCGACGTGACGGTGCAGGCCGAGATTCTCGACCTGCTGCGTCAGTGCCGCGACGAGTTCGGGGCATCGATCATGCTCATCACGCACAACATGGGCGTCGTCGCAGACCTCGCCGATGAAGTCGCCGTGATGTATCAGGGCGAGGTTGTTGAGCGGGCTCCGGTGGCCGAGCTCTTCGCCGCGCCTCGGGAGAAGTACACGCGCGACCTGCTTGCGGCCGTGCCGAGGCTCGGCGGCGAAGGCCGCGCGCGAGCGGCTGAGCGTGCCATGGAGCGTGCACTGCAGCCAGAGCGCGAGCCGCTGGTGCGCGCGAGTGGCCTCGAAATCGAGTACCCGGGGCGTCTCGGCAAGCCCGGCTTCAAAGCCGTGAAGGGCGTTGATTTCGAGATCGCTGCGGGCGAGGTGCTCGGACTCGTGGGCGAATCGGGCTCGGGCAAATCTACGATCGGGCGCGCGCTCGCGGGCCTTACCCCGGTCAGCGGCGGCTCGTTGCGCGTGCTCGGGGTCGAGATGCTCGGCTTCAAGGAGCGCGAGTTTCGGTCGGTGCGTCGTGACATCGGGTTTGTCTTCCAGGATCCGGCGACGAGTTTCAATCCGAGATTCACGATCGCCGAGTGCGTCGCCGAACCGATGATCGTGCATGGGCTTGCCCGTGACGCTGATCGTGCAAGGGCGCGCGTCAACGAGCTGCTCGAAGCAGTGCAGCTCCCCGCGGCCTACGGCGACCGTTACCCGCACGAGCTTTCGGGTGGACAGCGTCAGCGTGCCTCGCTCGCTCGCGGCCTCGCGCTCGATCCGAAGCTCTTGATTGCCGATGAGCCGACGAGTGCGCTCGACGTCTCGGTGCAAGCAAAGGTGCTCGAGCTCTTTGCAGAGCTGCAGCGCGAGCTTGGCTTCGCCTCGCTCTTTATTACGCACGACCTCGCCGTGGTGGATGCGCTGGCAGACCGCGTCGGTGTGCTGCTGCACGGCGAGCTCGTCGAGGTAGGAACAGGGGAGCAGGTGCTCGGGTCGCCCGAACATCCGTACACCCAGAGACTGCTGGCATCACTGCCAGTGCCTGATCCTGTGGAGCAGGCAACACGACGCGACGCATGGCGCAGCACGTTGACGGCTAGCTGAACCTTACAGATTGTGACCCTCAAGGGTCACGATTCTGTTGCGTCTGCACAGCCGAGGCGGCGTGTCACCATGCACATCGTTAGGCTAAACAAGTTAGATTCCATCTCCGTTGCCGGAACGCTCATCCTGAGTTGCCCGGTACGGAACAACAAGGAGGAAGATCAGTGAAGCGATCACGGATCGGTCTGGGCATTATCGCCCTCGCCGCCGCGGGTTCCCTGGCTCTTGCGGGCTGCGCCTCAGGCGGCAGCGACGCAGGCTCGGGTGGCTCGGGTGGCGGTATCATCACCGCAAACGGCTCGGAGCCGCAGAACCCGCTCATCCCAACCAACACCAACGAGGTTGGCGGCGGCAAGATTCTCGACGCAATCTTCGCAGGCCTGGTCTACTACGCGGCCGACGGTTCAGCGCACAACGACATCGCAGAGTCGATCGAGAGCGATGACGCTATTCACTACACCGTGAAGCTGCGCGAGGACGCGAAGTTCACTGACGGTACCCCGGTGAAGGCAGAGAACTTCGTCAAGGCCTGGAACCAGGGCGCAAGCAACGAGCTGCAGCACCTCAGCAACTACTTCTTCGAAGACATTGAAGGCTTCGAGATCAGCGACGGCGCTGACGGCACCGCTGGTACCGATGACGACGTCTACGGTGCCGTGGGCGACATGTCGGGCCTCGAGGTGACCGGTGACTACAGCTTCAACATCACGCTGAAGCAGGCTGCATCGGACTTCCCGCTGCGCCTGGGTTACTCGGCGTTCTACCCGCTGCCCGACGTCGCTTTTGATGACATCGACGCATTCGGTCAGAACCCGATCGGTAACGGCCCCTACAAGCTCGCCGGTGACGACGCATGGCAGCACGACGTGCAGATTGACCTCGTCAAGAACGATGACTACAACGGCCCCCGCGAGGTCAAGAACGACGGTCTGACCATCGTCTTCTACGCCTCACAGGACGCTGCATACGCCGACCTGCAGGGCGGCAACCTCGACGTGCTCGACGCTGTGCCCGACTCGGCACTCAGCACCTTCGAGAGCGACCTCGGTGACCGCGCTGTGAACCAGCCGGCAGCTATCTTCCAGTCGTTCACCATCCCGGGCCGCCTCGCACACTTCGGTGGCGAAGAGGGCAAGCTGCGTCGCGCAGCTATCTCGATGGCAATCGACCGCGCAGAGATCACCGACGTGATCTTCGAGGGTACCCGTACCCCCGCAAGCGACTTCACTTCGCCCGTTATCGACGGCTGGAGCGACTCGCTCAAGGGCGCTGAGGTGCTCGAGTTCAACCCCGAGAAGGCTAAGGAACTCTGGGCTCAGGCAGACGCCATCAGCCCCTGGGACGGCACCTTCGAGATCGCGTACAACGCTGATGGCGGCCACCAGGGCTGGGTTGATGCTGTGACCAACAGCATCAAGAACACGCTCGGCATCGACGCAGCAGGTCACCCGTACCCGACCTTCGCTGAGGCTCGTACCGAGATCACCAACCGCACCATCCAGACGGCATTCCGCACTGGCTGGCAGGCTGACTACCCGGGTCTGTACAACTTCCTCGGCCCGTTGTATGCAACCAACGCTGGTTCGAACGACGGCGACTACTCGAGCCCCGAGTTCGATGCGCTGCTCGCAAAGGGCATCGTTGACACCGACCCCGCTGCTGCGAACAAGTACTTCCAGGAGGCACAGGAGATTCTGCTGCAGGATCTGCCCGCTACCCCGCTGTGGTACTCGAACGTGACCGGCGGTTACGGCGACAAGGTATCGAACGTCCAGTTCGGCTGGAACTCGGTGCCGCTGTACAACGAGATCACCAAGGGCTAGGTACATCTAGCCTCAGAGGCCCCGGATGCCACCGCATTCGGGGCCTCTTCCCGTGAGCGGCGTGCGACCCGCGCCGACCGATACGACGCGCGATCCGCGTCGGCGGCAATGTAGCCGTAAACTGTATCGCACTACAACTGCGAGAGAAATACCAATATGCAACATATTTCCTATCGAAGGGGCGGCTCATGCTGAGATACATCCTCTTCCGCATCCTGCAGGTGGTCCCGGTTCTGCTTGGCACCACCTTTTTGATCTACTTCATGGTGTTTGCCATGCCTGGCGACCCCATCATCGCCATGTTCGGCGATAAGACGCCGAACCCCATTGTGCTCGAGAAGCTGCGCGCACAGTACAACCTCGACAAGCCCTTCATCGTGCAGTACCTGCTTTACCTCAAGGGTATGTTCGTGGGAGACTTCGGCACGAGCTTCTCGGGGCAGCCGGTGAGCACGATCCTCGCCCGTACCTTCCCGGTGACGGCGACGCTTGCCATTATGGCGATCGCGATCGAGTTCATCCTCGCGATCGTTATCGGCCTGTTCTCGGGCCTTCGCAAGGGCAAACTGTTCGACAACGTCAACCTCATTATCGGCCTGCTCATGATGAGCGTGCCCATCTTTGTGATCGCGTTCATTGCGCAGTACTTCTTCACGATCAAGCTTTCGTGGTTCCGCACCACCGTTGGCTCCGACACCTCGATTTCGGCGCTGATGCTCCCAGCGATCGTGCTCGGCATCAGCCTGTACGCGACGAGCATGCGACTCACGCGATCCTCGGTGATTGACACCTTGAATCAGGACTTCGTACGCACCGCGTACTCGAAGGGACTGTCGCGGGGCCGCGTTATTCCGGTGCACGTGCTTCGAAACTCGCTCATTCCGACCGTGACAAACAGCGCTGCGAACTTCGGCGTGCTGCTCGTCGGCGCGACCGTCACAGAGGGTATCTTCAACGTGCCCGGTGTCGGTAACACGCTGTATCAGGCCATTCTGCGAGGCGAGAACTCAACTGTTGTCTCGTTCGTTACCGTGATGGTGCTTGTCTATCTTGGCGTGAACCTGGTCGTTGACCTGCTGTACGCCGTGCTCGATCCGAGGATCCGATATGTCTGAGTCACAGAACCCCAAAATCGAACACTTCGTAGCCCCCTTCGAAGAGACCCCCGTTGCCGCGGTCGACGCGGTCAAGGTCAGCGAGAAGAAGCAGAACCTCTGGACCGACGCGTGGCAAGACATGCGCCGCCGCCCGATGTTCTGGATCTCGGCAGCCATCATTCTGCTCGTGATTGTCGTCTCGCTGTTCCCGACTCTGTTCACTCAGGTCGACCCCCGAGCATGCCAGCTTTCGCTGTCCAACCAGGGACCAACCGCAGGGCATCCGCTCGGTTTCAACAAGCAGGGCTGCGATATTTACTCGCGCGTGATCCACGGCACCTCCACCTCAGTTTCCGTGGGCCTCATCGTGATTCTGATGACCTTCGTCATTGGATCGATCATGGGTGCCTTTGCCGGTTACTTCGGTGGGATCGTCGATACGATCCTCTCGCGTGTCGGTGACGTCTTCTTCTCGATTCCCTACATCCTTGCTGCTGTCGTGGTCATGAGCGTGCTTTCGTCGCACCGCAACATTTGGGTGATCTCTCTCGCGATCGGTGGCTTTGCTTGGCCCTCGACCGCGCGTATTCTGCGAGCCGAGATTTTCCGTGTGAAGAACAGTGACTTCGTGATGGCCTCCGAGGCCTTGGGGCTCTCGGGCCTGAAGACCATGGTGCGTCACGTGATCCCGAACTCGATCGCTCCGGTGATCGTGGTCACGACTCTGTCGCTCTCGGCAGCGATCGTCGCAGAGGCTGTGCTCTCGTTCCTTGGCGTGGGTCTGCCACCATCGCAATTCATGAGCTGGGGCAACGACATCAGTGTCGCCCAGAGTGAGTTGCGCACTGCACCGCAGAACCTGATCTATCCGTCAATCGCGCTCAGCGTGACCGTGCTCGCATTCATCATGCTGGGCGAGGTCGTGCGAGATGCGCTCGACCCGAAGGCGAGGGCACAGCGATGAGCGAACGCAAGCCACTGCTCAGCGTGCGCGACCTGAAGGTCGCGTTCAAGACCGACAAAGTACTCAACGAGGTGCTGCACGGGGTCAACCTCGATGTCTACCCCGGCGAGACCGTTGCAATCGTGGGTGAATCCGGCTCGGGCAAATCGACCATGATGCACGCGGTGATCAACCTGCTTCCGGGCACCGGTCGCATCACCGAGGGCTCGGTCAACTGGAATGGCCGCGAACTCGTCGGCATTAAGCGTCACGACATGGAGGCCATCCGTGGCCGTGAGATCGGTCTCGTTCCGCAAGACCCGATGTCGAACTTGAACCCGGTGTGGTCGATTGGCTTCCAGGTCGAAGAGGCGATCCGTGCAAACGGGCTTGCCTCATCGAAGAAGGATGTCAAGAAGCGCGCAATTGAGGTGCTCGAGCAGGCTGGTCTGCAAGACGCCGAGAGGCGCATGCGCCAGTACCCGCACCAGTTCTCGGGTGGCATGAAGCAGCGCGCCCTCATCGGCATCGGACTGTCTGCCAACCCGCAATTGCTCATCGCCGACGAGCCGACCTCTGCGCTCGACGTGACCGTGCAGCGGGTGGTGCTTGACCACCTGGCAAAGCTCACCGGCGAGTTGGGCACCGCTGTGGTGTTCATCACCCACGACTTGGGTCTCGCGGCAGAACGCGCCGAGAAACTCATCGTGATGTACCGCGGAAACATCGTAGAGTCGGGGCCGAGCCGTCAGATTCTGCAGGATCCGAAGCACCCCTACACCAAGCGCCTGGTGTCCGCGGCACCGAGCCTCGCCTCGCGCCGCATCGGCCGTACGGCTGATCTACCCCCGGCGCCGACCGAGTCGTTTGACGTCGCGGCAATCGCCGAGGACAACGCTCGCGTGATCGGCAAGCCTCTGATCGAGGTTGAGGGGCTGCGCAAGGTCTATCAGCTGCGCAAGGGTAACTTTGGGCACGAAGATTTTGTCGCGGTCGAAGGTGCTTCGTTCACCATCAACCGTGGCGAAACCATGGCGCTCGTGGGTGAGTCGGGTTCTGGCAAGTCGACGATCGCGAAGATGGTGCTGCAGCTCGAGAGGCCAACGGCGGGCACGATTCGTATCGATGGCAAAGACACCTCGAAGCTCAGTCGCGGCGAGCTGTTCGCGCTGCGCAGCCAGCTGCAGCCGGTGTTCCAGGATCCGTACGGCTCGCTCGATCCTTTGCATAATATCGGCAACACGATCATGGAGCCGCTGAATATCCACAACGTGGGTGATCGTGCGAGCCGTCGTGAGCGCGTGCTCGAGCTGCTCGATCAGGTAGCGCTGCCTAGGTCGCTTGCGACCCGCTACCCGAATGAGCTCTCGGGTGGTCAGCGTCAGCGTGTGGCCGTCGCGCGTGGTCTTGCACTGAAGCCCGAGATCCTCGTGCTCGATGAGGCAGTTTCGGCGCTCGACGTGCTCGTGCAGGCGCAGATTCTTGATCTGCTTGCCGAACTGCAGCGTGACCTCGGTCTGACCTATCTCTTCATCACGCACGACCTCGCAGTCGTGCGCCTGATCGCTGACCGTGTGTGTGTGATGCAGCAGGGCAAGATCGTTGAGCAGGCGACTACCGACGAGGTGTTCGACAACCCGCAGCAGCAGTACACCCGCAACCTGCTCGAGGCCATTCCCGGCCGCAGCATCGAGCTTGCGATGTAATTCGCGTATCGCGGCCTAAAACCCGCCCACCCAGTCTCTGACTGCGGTGGGCGGGTTTTTCGTCGGGCGTGGGGGAGATGAGTGTGGTGTCTTAGGTGCCGGATGGCTGAGCTGCCGCACCGGGCCAATGCCGCGCCGCACTAACCGCCTCACCAACAGCAGAAGCCGCACAAAACAGCAGTAAAGGCACACGCATACTCGATTTCCGTGTGCTTTTACTGCTGTTTGGTGCTTTTGTGGTTTTAGCGGTGCGTGCAGCGAAGGTCGGGGAGTCGCAAATCACGCAGATCACCCGAGATCAAGGATCGAACTGGCGCTTTGCGTCCGTTGTTTCGGGCGATCTCCATGACTCTCGGTGTACTCTCCTGCGGATGTCTCGGTGCTCTAGCCTCAGGGGCGTCTAGGCGCAGAAAAGCGGAGGGGTGGGCCGCGCAGCGCGCACCCCACCCCTCCGCTTCGAGGCTCGGTCTAGAGTGACTCGGTTTCCAGTGCGCGTGCGTGACGCACGCGGTGAATGATCCACACGGCCAGACCGATGAGCCCGAGGAGCACCACGCCCGCGACCCAGGGCAGGGTCATCGGGGCGATCCCGGAGCTCTTGGAAGCGAGGGTGCCCGCGCCCTCGTTGATCTGAGTGCTGCCCGAGGCGAGCTTGTCTGCTCCGTCCGAGAGTTCGGTTGCGCCTGCAGCGAGCTTCGAGGCTCCGGACTGCAGCGTGCCCGCGCCCTGTTCGAGCGTGTCGATGCCGGTGGCGAGCGAGGTTGCCCCGTCTTGCAGCGTCACGGTGCCAGCCGCGAGGGTCTGAGCACCTGCGCTCAAGTTGCCTGCGCCACCGCTGAGCTTCTGCACGCCGGCATTCAGGCTGCCTGCGCCTTCGGCGAGCTTCGCGTTGCCTTCAGACAGCGACGTGGCGCCCGCTCGCAGCTCACCAACGCCTGCTCCAACCTGCGAGGGCAGATTCGCGGTGCCCGGCCATGTCTGGCCGCTAAAGGTGCCACCATTGATGTACGAACCGAGTTGTGCGTCGAGGCTGCTTGCCCCCGCAGCGATTGCTGCGGCTGCGTTCTTTGCGCCGGGGTTTGTGGGGGTGCCGTCGCCGGTGTTGAGCCCTGCCGAGAGTGCTGCGGCTGCGTTCTTTGCGCCGGGGTTTGTGGGGGTGCCGTCGCCGGTATTGAGCCCCGTCGACAACGCTGCAGCGCCGCTATTGAGTGGAGCAATGCCACCCGAAACCATGAGCAGGGCGCAGGCGGTGGTGCCACGCAGATCTGGACCAGGGGTTGGGGCCTGAGTCAGGTTACACGAGGCATTGGTAGCGCCAGGTGAAGGGGAGAGGAGAGCATCGTAGCCCGGCCCTGCTCCTTGTGCGAGCACCTGGCCGATTGCAGCTTGCAGCGCTCCGGTGTTGTTGATCGCGTTTAGCCCCGCCAGATTCGCGCTCAGATCTGCGGCGCCGGCAGCTGCGGTATTGATTCCTGCGCTGAGGCCAGCTGCACCGGCCGCTGCCTGGTTGAGACCCGCGCTGAGGCCGGTCGCACCAGCTGCGAGGGGAGCTGTGCCCTCGGTCTTCAGACCGTTTGCGATCTTGTTATTTCCGCTGAGCGCAGTTGCAAGCTTGCCGTCGAGCGTGTTCACGCCCGCGACGAGCCGCCCCGCACCGTTGGCAGCATCGCTCGTGCCGCCCGCGAGCTTCGCAGATCCCTCTGCCAGCTCGTAGCTACCCGAGGCGAGCGTGTTGGCGCCCTCGGCGAGCGTTGCCGCGCCAGTGTTCAGGTTTGTTGCACCAGCCGACAAGCGGGTCGCACCCGCATCGGCGGTGGTCGCTCCCGTGGCGAGCTTCTTCGTGCCTGCGGCGAGATCTGCGGTGCCGGTTTCGAGCTTGTCGGCTCCGCTCGCGAGCGTCGAGGCGCCGTCGCTCGCTTGACCGGTGCCTGCTGCCAGCTGGCCTGCGCCTGCCGAAACCGCCGTGTGCGTGATGTAGAAGAGTGCGGTCATAGCCAGCAGCAATAGTGCAACTACGACAAGGGCGATCTTGAAACCGAGGCCGTGCTCGTGGGTCTTGGTGCTCGTCATTGAGTACTCCGGGTTCGAGTGCCCGGTCGCACGCCACCGTGGCCTGCGACACATGTGGACACAGGTCGTAGCTGAGATCATCTTGGAGCTTGCCGAGAATCTGTAAACAAACTTCGAGACTGATCAAAAGCAACAGTAAAACAGGCGGAAGCTTTGTATGACTTCTATAAGTGCGAGGGGAAGCATGCGGGAGTGGCGACGCATCCATAGGCCCGTCCTGCGCAAGAATGGGGGAGTGACGCATCAAACAAGTCCGACCGTGCCGGCGTATCTGCGCCCGCGCAATGTGGGGCTGGTGTTCGTCGGCGGTGCCATCGGCGTGCTCGCCCGCGAGGCGCTGATGCTCGCCCTGCCAGATGCCGGGGGCTTCCCCCTCGCCGTCTTCGTTGCGAATCTGCTTGGCGCGTTCTTGCTTGCGTTGCTGCTCGAGTCGATTTCACGCCTCGGCCCAGAAACCGAGTCTCGTAGCGCCATGCGCCTATTGCTGGGCACGGGCTTGCTCGGTGGCTTCACCACCTACAGTGCGCTTGCCCTGGCGCTTGCTGCGCTGAGCGCCGAGGGGGCGATCTGGGTCGCGGCCGGATATGGGCTTGCGACGATCGTGGGCGGTGCAGTGGCGAGCTGGTGTGGTGTGCTCCTGGCGGTTGCCCTCGTGCGACGCCGGGAGCGAGGCGGCAATGCCTGAACACCTAGGGGTCATGATGTTGGCGGCGCTCGCGGGCGGTGTCGGCGCGGTGCTGCGCTTCATTCTCGATGGCGCGGTGACTCGGCGGCTGGCGCAGCGTACACAGGGGCCTGCCTACCCCTACGGCATTCTCGCAGTCAACCTGAGCGGTTCGTTGCTGATCGGCCTGTTGGTGGGTGCAGTGGGATCACTCGGCCCGTTGAGCACGGTGCTCGGCGTGGGTGCGCTTGGGGGCTATACCACCTTCAGCACCGCGAGCTTCGATACCGTGCGGTTGCTGCAGCGCGGCCGCCCGCTCTCGGCGCTGGCAAATGGTCTCGGCCAGTTGCTGCTCGCCGCTGCCGCCGCGGGTGTTGGGTTAGCGCTCGGCTCGCTCATCTAGCGCCCGGCACGCGCGAGGGTGTATTCTTGCATTCATTGAGTTAAGGTCACTTTGACTATAACTAGTTTTGATCGCAAAAGAGGATCGGCATGAGCTACGAGAGCATGAGCGTGAGCGAGCGCCGCCTGCTGCCCCCGGCTGTCGCCGTGTCGACGGTCGCGTTCGCACTGCGCCCGCCAGAAGACGCCCAGCTCGGCCCCGCGACCGCGGTGAGCGCGAGCGCGACGGCGACGCTCTGGCTGCCGCTTGTGCGACGCACGCGCCCTCCCTTCGCGGGCGAGTGGGCGCTGCCGGGTGGGCCGATCCCTTGGGACGAAACGCTTGTCGACACCGCGCTTCGCACGTTGCGAGCCGCGGCGCGGCGTGATCCCGGGTATCTCGAGCAGCTCTACAGTTTCGGTGCCGTCGAGCGCTCCGCAGAGGCGCAGCGCCTGGTCACGATTGCGTACTGGGCGCTCTACGGAGAAGAGGATCTCGCGAAGCCCACGTCGGAGTCATCCGGTGACGCGGGCGCTGGCTCCGCAGACCCCGACCCGAACGTCGCGTGGTTCTCGGCGGACGCACTGCCAGAGCTGGCCTTTGATCACGCTGAAATCGTCGCCCATGCGCTCGATCGACTGCGCAGCAAGACCGGTTACTCGACCGTCGCCTACCGCTTTCTTGGAGAGCGCTTCACGCTCGCGCAGCTGCGTGAAGTGCGGGAGGCGATCCTCGGCGAAACTATCGACCCCGCAAACTTTCGTAGGCAGACCCTCGGGCAGGGGCACCTCGTAGACACCGGCTACCTGACGAGCGGTGATCGACACCGGCCAGCCCGGCTCTACCGCTTCAACGACGATCAAGGCAACGCAAGAAGGAGCACCACATGACCAGCGTCGCAGAACTCATTCGCCGCACGGCAGAGGCAGAGGCAGAAGCCGAGGCGAGTGCCGGGGTCGCTGTGGCTCGGTTACCGCTACCGGGGCATAGCCGCCCCATTGTGCTGCAATCGACCGGTGCGTCCAGCTGCGACTCCGGCCTTGGAGACGACCCCTGGGCGATTGACCGTGATCCCGGGTATGGCCCCGGCGCCTCGGCCGCTGACCAGATACCTGGCGCCGCCCCGAGGCAGGGGCCGCTCCCCGAGCGCTACACCCGAGCGAGTGACGAGCAGCTCGACCGGTGGATCCTCGATGCAAAATCGACGCTCGGCGACCGCGTGCGAATTCTTGGTCACTTTTATCAGCGCGACGAGATCGTGAAGTACGCCGACTTCGTGGGTGATTCGTTCATGCTCGCGCAGGCCGCGAAGCAGCACCCCGAGGCCGAGACCTTCGTCTTCTGCGGCGTGCACTTCATGGCCGAGACGGCAGACATTCTGTCTGGCGCAGAACAGGCGGTCGTGCTGCCGAACCTCGCCGCAGGCTGCTCTATGGCAGACATGGCGACCATCGACCAGGTCGAACAGTGCTGGCGCGAGCTCACAGAGGCGCTCGCGGTGGGCGATGGCGGCGTGGTATCCGTCGGGCTCCAGCCGGTCATCCCCGTGACCTACATGAACTCCTCGGCTGCGATCAAGGCGTTCTGCGGCCGCAACGGCGGCATCGTGTGCACCTCGTCGAACGCGCGCACCGTGCTGGAGTGGGCGTTCGAGCGCGGCCAGCGGGTCGTGTTCTTTCCCGACCAACACCTCGGGCGCAACACGGCGAAAGAGATGGGTATCGGCGAAGACCAGATGCCGCTCTGGCGCCCGCATCTGCCGCTCGGAGGCAACACGGTGGAGCAGCTGCGTGACGCTCGCGTGATTCTCTGGAATGGCTTCTGCTCGGTGCACAAGCGGTTCACGGTCGAGCAGATTCAGCGTGCGCGGGCCGAGCATCCCCGGGTTCGAGTGATCGTGCACCCCGAGTGCCCAGCAGCGGTGGTCGAAGCAGCCGATGGTGCGGGCTCGACCGAGTACATTCGCAAAGAGGTTGAGGCCGCGGAGCCCGGGCAGGTGCTCGCGATCGGCACCGAGATCAACCTCGTGAACCGCCTGCAGCAGCAGCGCCCTGACCTCACCATCTTCTGCCTCGATCCCGTCGTCTGCCCGTGCAGCACGATGTACCGTATTCACCCCGCCTATCTCGCGTGGACCCTCGAATCGCTCGTCGCGGGGTCGGTGCCGAACCGCATCACGGTCGATGGTTCGGTTGCCGCCGAGTCTCGGGTTGCGCTCGAACGCATGCTGGCGGCAAAGCCATGATTCTCGTGATCGGTGCCGGGGTCGCCGGCATCTCATGCGCGCTCGAGGCCGCCGCGCTTGGGAGCGAAGTGATGCTCGTGACACCCGGAACCCTGCGACTGAGCGGCGAATGCTCGAGTGGCGGTGACGGTGACGGCGCGGGCCTGGCGCTCGCCGGCGGCAACACCGCGCTCGCGCAGGGTGGCATTGCTGCGGCGATCGGCAGCAGCGATTCGTTCGCGAGCCACGCTGCCGACACCGTCGCGGCAGGGGCAGGGATCGTCGACTCCGCGGCAGCTCTGCAGCTCTGCGCCGACGGGGCGGGGGCGGTGCGGGCGCTCATGGAGCTCGGGTTCGGGGTCGACCGCGATGCGCGTGGAGAGGTCGCGTTTGGTCTCGAGGCCGCACATAGCAGGCCGAGGATCGTGCACGCTGGCGAGGATCGCACCGGTGCCGCACTGCACGAGTTTCTTCGGTGTCGGCTGGCCCCGCTGGTGGTTGATGGGAAGGTGTTGCTCGCCGAGCAGACCAACGCTGTCTCGCTGCTCACCGACGCGGGTGCCGTGAGCGGTGCGGTGCTGCGTGACGCCGCCGGCGAGTTGAGCGCCGTGAGGGCCGGCTCGGTCGTGCTCGCGACCGGCGGCTATGCGGCGCTCTACCCGAACACTTCGAACCACGTGGGTGCCCGCGGCGAGGGCGTTGTGCTTGCGGCGCGCGTCGGCGCCGCGGTTGCAGATCTCGAGTTTGTTCAGTTTCACCCAACTGTGCTGGCAGGCACCGGCATGCTGATCTCTGAAGCGCTGCGCGGCGCCGGCGCAGTGCTGCGCGACGAATCGGGCGCGCGTTTCATGACTGTGGCGCACGAAGCGGCTGAGCTTGCGCCACGCGATGTCGTCTCACGAGAAGTACATCGCGCCATGCGAGCGAGCGGGGCGACACAGGTATGGCTCGACGCCACTGGCATTGAGCGTGAGCACGGGCCGGGCACGCTCGCACGCCGGTTTCCGACCATCACCGAAGCGGTTCGATCGCGCGGCATCGACTGGGCGCGCGAGCCGGTGCCGGTGGCGCCCGCCGCCCACTACACGATGGGCGGCATCGTGACTGATCTCGACGGGCGCACGAGCCTGCCGGGTCTCTTCGCCGTGGGCGAGGTCGCATGTACCGGCGTGCACGGCGCAAATCGCCTCGCCTCGAATTCTCTGCTTGAGGGCTTGGTGTTCGGGCCTCGGGCCGCACTCGCCGCAGCTCACTTTGCGGCGGGCGATAAACGACTTGGGCGGTGGCAGCTGCGCGGGAAGGGTGCCGCCTCGCTGATTGCGGAGGCGGAACATCTTTCCACGCGGCGGGTGACGGAGCAACAGTTTCAGGAGGCAGCTGTGGGGCGGCTAGGGGCGGTGGTGGCGAACGGGCTCGGCATCGAGCGTGATGCTGCCGGGCTGCGCGGTGTGACTGCCTTCGCAGATGCTCACTCCGGGGCTGGCGCCGAACTCGCGGGAATGATCGCCGAGGCCGCACTTGCACGCACCGAATCGCGCGGCGCGCATCAGCGGGCTGAGTTTGCCAAGGCCGACCCAAGCCAGGCTCGGCGTCGCGCATGGGTGGTCGCGCACCCTGCACCGGTAGGCGCGATCCCGCTCACCCCGAAACGCCCACAACGCACGAACGCGGTGGCAAGCGATGCCGCCGCAGTAGGAGGCTCGCTCTCATGCTGACCCCGAAGATTGTCGCCGATGCGGTGAGCGTGGCGCTGGGCGAGGACGCGCCGTGGGGCGATCTCACGGCGGAGCTCACGATTGACAAAGATGCTCAGCTCGAGACGGTGGTCTCCGCGCGAGAGCCGGGCGTGTTTGCCGGTGGGCCGCTCATCGCCGAGGCGTTTCGTCAGGTCGACTCGAACATCTGCGTGACAGACCTGGCTGACGAGGGGCGATGGTTCGATGCAGGAGACACGCTTGCCGTGATCGCAGGCCCCGCGCGTGGCGTGCTGACGGCAGAGAGGGTCGCGCTGAACTTCGCGCAGCGCATGAGTGGCATCGCAAGCCTGACCGCTCAGTACGTTGACGCGGTGCGCGGCACGAAAGCCGCCATCGCCGACACAAGAAAGACCACGCCTGGGTTGCGAGCCCTTGAGAAGCACGCGGTGCGGGCAGGGGGCGGCAGCAACCACCGCTTCGGGCTGAGTGACGCGATCATGGTGAAAGACAACCACCTGGTGGCGCTCGGCGCGACCGAGGGGCCGGCGCTCACCGACGCGCTGCGCTCGCTGCGGGCGCGAGCCGGGCATACGACCTCGATCATCGTCGAGGTCGACCGCCTCTCTCAGCTGGAGCCCGTGCTCGAAGCCGGGGTCACCGGCGTGCTGCTCGACAACTTCTCGCTCGCCGATCTCGAACAGGGCGTTCGGGTGGTAGCGGGGCGCGCGATCTGCGAGGCGAGTGGAGGGGTGAGTCTCGAGACGGTCGCCGCGATCGCCGCGACCGGAGTAGACGTGATCTCGGTCGGGCGGCTCACGCACGGTGCGACGGCACTCGATTTGGGCCTCGATGCGCGATGAATTTTCATGCGGCTCGCCTTGATGCGACGGACCTAGACGCCGCCTACCTTGACGCGGCCGCGACCGCACCGCTGCGGCCCGAAGCGCGGACGGCGATGCTCGCGGTGCTCGACGGAAGCCAGGCAAACGCGTCGAGCGTGCACTCTGCGGGGCACCGGGCTCAGACCGTGCTGCAGGAGGCGCGTAAGGCGATTGCGCGCGTGCTGCAGGCACGCCAGAGCGAAGTGATCTTCACCTCCGGTGGCACCGAGGCCAACAACCTTGCGGTGATCGGCCTCGCCATTGCACACCCCAGAGGTCGGCACCTAGTGACTTCGCCGCTCGAGCACCCATCGGTGCTCGAGAGCTGTCGTTATCTCGAGCGTGTCTTCGGCTTCGAGGTGACGCTAGTGCCGGCCGACGCCCAAGGTTGGGTAGCCCCGAGCGCCGTCGCGGCGGCATTGCGCCCCGACACCACACTGGTGTCGATCGGGCTAGCCAACGGCGAGATCGGCACGGTTCAAGAGGTCGGCGAGATCACGGAGATCGCCCACCGCGCCGGAGCGCTGATGCATAGCGATGCGGTGCAGGCAGCAGCCACGCTGCCGGTCTCTTTCGGGGTTGGCGCCTGGCCGGGGGCCGTCGACGCGATGACGATCGCGAGCCACAAATTCGGTGGCCCGCAGGGGGCGGGAGCTCTGCTGCTCAGGAGTGGCATGGCGATCGAGCCTCTGCTGCATGGCGGCGGCCAAGAGTTCGGACGCAGGTCTGGCACCGAGAACGTGGCCGCAATCGCCGGTTTCGCTGCGGCAGTCGCAGCGAGCGCGAGACAACCAGGCACGCGCGCGCTTGCGCTCGCAGCGGCGCGTGATGAGCTGATCGATGGGCTGCTCGAGGCAGTGCCTGAATGCCAGCTCACTGGGCATCCGAGCGAGCGTCTGCCCGGCCACGCCTCGTTCGTGGTGCGCGGGGTCAGCGGCGAGTCGCTGCTGGTCGCCCTCGACACGGCTGGTTTCGCCGTCTCGTCGGGATCTGCGTGCGCAGCAGGCAAAGATGAGCCGCCTGCGGCACTGCTCGCGCTCGGTCTGACGCCTGAGCTCGCTCAGACGGCGATTCGGTTCACCCTGCCCGAGCCAATCACCTCCGAGCTGGTTGCGGCGATCGTCGAGACCGTTGCGGCAGAGGTGGGCTCGGCTCTGGGAAAGCGTTCGGGCCCGATCTAGGCCGCATGGGCGAGCTCATCTCGGAGGCCAAGCAGGTGAGCAGACGGGGGAGCCTCGCAGAGCTGGCTCACCATCAGGAGTACCTCATGGGCCGGAGCCAATGAGAGACCCTCAGCCGATATTCTTGCCGCAACCGATTGCATGCCGATCGACCACCACGCCCACGCAAGCACGGCGAACAGCGACGGGCGCAGAGCTTCGGGCGCGTGCGCGAGTGCGTCCGTCATGACCGCGATCACCCGGCGCAGCTTCTCTTTCGGCGGCATTTCATGCGCAAGCGAGGTGAGGAGGTAGCGAATGTTCCAGCCCTCCTTGGTGCCAGGCTTCGTCCCTGGCAAACTGTCGACATGAATGTCGGTGATGCGGTCTGCTCCTGTCTCATGGGCCACGTCGACGACGAACTCTGACCTCGTGAGTGCGGTGAGCACGCAGACGAGCCAGCCGGTCTGCGTCTGCACGGTGTCGATGAGCTTCGCGAGTAGACGGTCGGGTACCTGAGGGCTCGGCGGCTGAGGTGCCGAGCCCTCGAAGGTTGCACCCCCGTCCGCCGCCGCACCCGCTGTGCGAGACGGTGCCGGAGGGGGTGGCGGAGACGGCGCCGGTGCTGCGAAGCATGCTTCAGCCACGCGAGATGCCTGGCGTATTTTCAGAAGAGCCCGGTCTTCGCGGGCCATGCTTGACGCGGGGTGAGTGCTGTGAGCGAGTCGACGCTGCTGCAACTCTTTCAGATGAAACTCGATCGAGGCGGCGCGGCCGATGTCCGGCTCAGGCAACGTGCCCATCGAAGCGAGGTCTGTGACCGAGCGAGCCTGCTCGCGCATTCTCGTCGAAATATGGCTCTGTTGAATCTCGCTCAGGGGTCGGGCGGCCGCAGCGCCACCGTGCAGCAGGCCGCACCAGCCGTCGCTCGCGATGACGGCGAGCTCTCGCAAGCGCCAACCCTCGCGGCGAAAACACCGTTTCAACTGATGCGCGAGCCGACCTCGGGGCACCCCATCAGTCTCGGAAAAACTGAGGTTCGTAGTGATGACGGCCGCGGGCCGCCCCGCGCCCGCGCCCGTCTGGCGAAGCAGCGAGACGACGAGGTCGAGAAAGTCTTTGGTGGCGTGGGGCTCGTCTGATTCGGGAAGGTTGATGCGCATCACGTTGCCACCGCGATTGTGTTCAAAACACACGATGAAGAGGCTGTTCTCTGCGGTGAAACCGGCGAGCATGGGCAAAGCGGCGAGAAAGTCTGCGGTGGTCGTGCAGCGAAGCACTTCGGGCGGTGGCGTAGGTTGCTTCCGAGCGCCCGAGCGCTTAGCCGAGGTGCCTGAGTGTGGCGGAACTATGGAATCTGAAACAGGTGTGAGAGGGTTCATGCCCTAAGCATGAGCCACAGGGACACTCGAAATTGAGTTACTCACAAAACTCATAAAACCTCAGAGAAATCGAGGCCTGTGAGCGACAAGTCGAGACTCTTACTTGCTCGCGCCCTCGATCTGAGCGAAGTCGGCCTCGAGCGCTACCCACGCGAGCATTGCGCACTTCACTCGCATGACGAATTTCGAGACGCCCTGCAGCGCGACTGCGTCACCGAGCAGGTCTTCGTCGGGCTCGATGGTGCCACGTGACTGGATCATCTCACGAAATGCGTCGATCCTGGTGCGCGCCTCGGCCATGGTCAGCGAATCGTCGCGCACGAGCTGCGAGAGCACCGACGCCGAAGCCATCGAGATCGAGCAGCCCTGCCCTTCCCAAGCCAGCGATTCGATCTTGCCGCTCTCGGGCGACACCGCCACGCTCAGGGTGATCTCATCGCCGCAGCTTGGATTGAACTCGTGATGCGAAGCCGAGAGCGTGCCCTCGGGGGCCGAAAATTCGCCCTTGCCAACCGGCCGCTTCGAATGATCGAGAATGACCTCTTGATACAGGCCGTCAAGAGCGCTCATCGAGCAACCTCCACCTTGAAGTAGCGCTGGGCGCTGCGCAGCGCGTCGAGAAAGCGATCGATCTCGTCTTCTGTGGTCGTCACGTGCACGCTCGCTCGAGTGCTCGAAGCCATGCCGAGTGCCCGGTGCAGTGGTTGGGCGCAGTGGTGCCCGACACGCACGAGCACCCCCTGCTCATCAAGGTATTGGCCCACGTCGTGCGCATGCAGCCCATCAACCGACACCGCGGCGAGGGCGACGCGCTGGTCGACGCCCTGGGGGCCGAGCAGGCGCAGCCCTGGAGTGTCGAGCACGCCCTCGACCAACCGGGTGACGAGGTCGTGCTCGCGGGTTGCCGCGCGCGCCATGCCAATCTCGTTCAGAAATGCGATCGCCTCTCCGAGGCCGACCGCCTGCGACACCGGCTGCGTGCCTGCTTCAAAGCGAAGAGGCGCAGGCATGAACTGCGCCTCCTCCATGGTCACCTTGGTGATGGCGCTGCCGCCCGTGCGCGCAGGGGGCAGCGCATCGAGCACCTCTGGGCGGCCGTAGAGCACGCCGATGCCGTTGGGGCCGAGCGCCTTGTGGCTCGAGAAGACCGCGAAGTCGACGCCGAGAGAGTCGAAGTTCACAGGGATATGCGGCACCGACTGGCAGGCGTCGAGCACGGTGACGGCGCCGACCGCGCGTGCGAGCTCGACGAGCTCCGCAACCGGAGACACGAACCCCGTGACGTTCGAGACGTGAGAAAACGCGAATATGCGCGTGCGAGCATTGATCGCAGCGCGCGCCGCATCGAGAGACCACGTTCCGTATTCATCGACCGGAATGTACTTGAACGTGGCGCCGGTCTTGGCTGCGAGCCGCTGCCAGGGGATCAGGTTCGCGTGATGTTCTGCTTCGGTGACGAGGATTTCATCGCCGGCTCCGAGCGCGAAGCGCTCCGATCCTTTTACACCGAGGCCCGCGTTCGCCTCTCCGATGCCCAACGCGACGATGTTCAACGCATCGGTTGCGCCCTCAGCCCAGACGATCTGCTCGGGAGCGGCTGCGCCGACGAACGCGGCGACTGCCGCACGAGCCGACTCGAACTTCTCGGTTGCCGAGCCCACCGCCTGACTGGTGCCGCGATGCACCGCCGCGTTATCGCGCTCAAGAAATGCGCGTTCTGCGTCAAGCACTCGGAGAGGGCGTTGCGACGTTGCCGCCGAGTCGAGGTATGCGACCGGCACCCCCTCGTTCATGGGCGGGTTCGCGAAGTACGGGAACTCGGCGCGGAGGCTGAACACATCAGCGGTGGTCAAGGGAGCGGCGGACATGCCTCCATTCTCCCACTCCCGGGGCGGCTATGCGGGGCCGATGCCGAGGCCCGGTTGCGCCCTCAGCGAAGCTACTGCACCTGCACCGGGCCGGTCGCAGAGGGCAGCAGGCCGGGAGGCGTGAGCCAGAGGTTGACAAGCCCGGCGAGCAGCCCGAGCACAACCGAAATGAGCGGGACCAGCAGCGACACCTGCGTGCTGACCGACTCAGCGAGGGCGCCGGTCACCGCCGCCGCGAGCGACTGCCCCACGATTACGCCAGAGCCCAGCATCGTCATCACCGTGGCCGAGCGCCCCATGGGGGTGCGCGCCGCACCGAAGCCGTAGAGCGTGACGAGCAGGGGGCCGATACCGATGCCGAGCACTGAGAGCGAGAGCACCATGCTCGGCACGTCGTGCACGCTCTGCAGCAGCACGCCGCCGACAACCAGTAGCGATGAAAAGGTGAGCCAGCGGTAACGCAGGGTGAAGCGCGGCGAGAACCAGGTGACCGCGATGGCGAGCATCGCCGATCCAACGCCCATGACACCGTAGAGCAAACCGGCTTGCTCTGGCGCGCCGCGGTCTTGCATGAACGCGGTGAGAGCCGTGAGCATGGAGCCGAAGAACAGCCCAACGGTGAAGATGCCGAACACGGTGACGAGCAGGGGAGCGCGCCAGAGCTCTGACACGGGCGAGAGCGCAGTCTCTCTTTGCTCGGCGGTGCGGGCGGGCGGGCTCGTGCGATGCATCGCGAACGCAGTCACGAACACCACTGTTAGCAGCGCAGCGCCGACGATCGGTGCCCACGCCCCGAGCGTCGTCGCGAGCAATCCGACGATCACCGGGCCGAACACGAAGACGACCTCGTCGGCCGCCGATTCGTAAGCGAGCGTCGAGTTGATCGTGCGCGGTCGCTGCTCGCGCGGCAGCTTGGACTGCGCGATGCTGACGAGTCTCGACCTCGACATCGGTGAAATCTGCGGCGCGGTCGCGCCAACGAAGAACGAGGCAGCGAGCATCGCGATGTTCGGCAGCTCGCTGAACGCGATCCACGCGAGGGCGCCGAGCGCGACGCTGTTCACCGCTCCGCTGATGAGCAGGGTTGAACGCTGCCCATAGCGGTCAGCGGCCGCGCCGATGAACGGCCCGAAGCAGGCGACACCGAGGCCCACCATCGCCGAGGTGAGGCCGCCGAGCTCGACCGAGCCGCGGGCGGCGACGGCGAGCGTCAGCACCCCGACCACCATCATGGCGTAAGGGGCTCGCGCGAGCAGCGCGAGCGGAAAGTAGCCGAAGCCTGTGTGCGGAAGCAGCGGTTTCAGAGTGCGAGCCCCTTAAAGAACGCCTCAAATGCGGCGGGGTCGCTGGGGTCACCGGGGTAGATGGTGCCGTTCACGACGATGGTCGGAGTGCCTTCGATGCGCACGTTCTCTGCGATCGTGTTTGGCACCGGGTTCTGAAACACCCACTCGTTGAGTGACTGTGCGAACGGCACGAACGCCTCGGTCGTGACGCAGTTCTGCACCTCGGCGCTGACCGGGCCGGCATGCTGTTCGAGCGCCGCGAGCAGTTGCTCGTTGTCGAGCCCCTTGCCTGCCCCTGGCTGCACCTCGGCGCTCAGTAGTGCCTGGTGGGCGGCCCATGCCGCCTCTGGCTGCGAGTCGGCGAAGCAGGCGACGGCTGCAGCCGCGCGCGACGAGTAGTAGCTGCCCTCACTGATGCGATCCATGAAGCTGAGCGGAACGACCTCGACGGTCGTGTCGCCCGAAGCGATCAGCTTGCTCAGCAATTCGCCGTTCTGCTGCTCGAACGCTCCACAGTGCGGGCAGCGGTAGTCGACGTAGATCAAGATGTCGTTGCGGCTCTTGCGGTCAACCTGGTTCGGCACTGGCACTGAGCCGGCTGCGAGCGGTTCGGATTCAACGGGGCGAGGATCACCCGGCCCGGTGAAGACGATGCCGCCCGACTGCATGTTCGCGGGCCACCCGAGCAGCGCCTCTTGTTCGGTGCCGGGCTGCCAGGGTTCTCCCTCGGCCGCGCCAGCCGCACCGTCGCTGCCGGGCGAGGCGGGCACGTTGCCGTTCACCATGCCGATGCTGACCAGGATCGTGATCGCAATCATCGAGAGCGCGCCGGTTGCGAGACCGGTGATGCCGCCTCCCAGCGGTCGAGACTTCTTTACGAGTGCTACGACGCCGAGCGCCGCAGCTGCGATGCCGAGCAGGCCGCCCGCGATCAGCACCACGCCGTTGAAATAAGCGACCGACACCAGCACGGTCAGTAGCGCGACGAGGCCGAGCGCCATCGCGGTGATCGCGATCCACTTGCCGCCCGCCTGGCCTGCGGCTGGCTGGCCACCGGCGTATGGGTTCGGCGGCGGGGTCGCCGGGATCCACTGCGGCACGCCGTTCGGTGCTGCCTGAGGGGCATGCTCTGGGGCGAAGGGTGCGTGTGGCTCCTGCGGCACCTGGGTTGCCCCTGGGGCGTGAACTGGCGGTTGCTGTGGCTCGGGCTGCTGCTCGGTCATGGGTTCTATTCTGTCAGGCCACGCCTGGTAGCCCGGCGTCGGTCGCGACAGGCATAGCATTGAGGCATGCTCTGGCTCGCCGCGACCCCAATCGGAAACCTGGGCGACGCCTCGCCCCGCCTGCGCGAGGCGTTCGAGACTGCAGACGCCATCGCCGCAGAAGACACCAGGCACACGGCGCAGCTGCTGCGCCTGCTGGGCATCAAGGCACGCCCCGAGCTCATCGCGCTGCATGACCACAACGAGCGCGACCGCGCCTCTTGGATCGTTGATCGCGCCGAAAACGAAGAGATCATGCTCGTGAGTGACGCCGGCATGCCGACTGTGTCAGACCCGGGGTTTCGCGTGGTGCAGCTCGCCGCGGAGCGCGGCGTCACGGTCAGCGCGATCCCGGGCCCGAGCGCGGTCATTACGGCCCTCGCGGTCGCGGGACTGCCCACAGACCGCTTCACATTCGAGGGGTTTCTGCCCCGAAAGGCGGGGGAGCGTTCGCGTGCGCTGCGCGCGCTCGCCGCAGAACGCCGCACGCTCGTGTTCTTCGAGGCGCCCTCGCGCATCGCCGATACTCTCACCGCGCTCGCCGAGGAGTTCGGTAGCGAGCGAAGCGCCGCGGTGTGCCGCGAACTCACGAAGCTGCACGAAGAGGTGAAGCGAGGATCCCTCGCCGAGCTTGCCGAGTGGGCCTCTGCGGGGGTGCGGGGCGAGATCGTGCTGGTCGTCGCGGGCGCTCCCGAGACCGCAGTCTCGCCCGAAACGGCGCTCGACGAGGTGCTCGCGCGAGTGAGCGAGGGGGAACGCATGAAAGACGCCACCCGCGCGGTTGCCGAGGCCACGGGGCTCTCGGCAAAGGAGCTCTACACGGCGGCGTTGGCCGCCCGCAGGGCGTAGCCCGACCGGCCGTTACGCGCCGCGGCCGCCCTCGGAATAGCCGTCGGCGAGCTCTTGACCGGTGAGCTGCTGGATCGCGGCCATGATGCGCTCGGTAGCCTCCCTGCGAGCGCGGCCGCCGGGCAGCGTGGCGAGATCTGAAAGATCGATCGGCGAGCCAAACCTGATCTCGGCTGGTGCCGGCTTGCCGGTTGCTGGGTCGACGATGGCGCGGTTGATGCCGATCAACCCAATCGGCACGACAGTGGCACCCGTCTCGAGCGCCATGAATGCGGCCCCGCTGCGGCCCCGGTAGAGGCGCCCATCGCGCGACCGGCTGCCCTCGGGAAACACCGCGAACACTTGCCCGGCGGCGAGCACGCGGGTGCCGGCCTCGAGCGCGGCCTGGGCGGCAGAGCCCGCCTCGCGGTGCACCGGGATCGCCCCGATGTGTCTGAAGAACCAGCCGCCGATGGGGGTAGCGAACAGCGACGCCTTCGCCAGAAACTGCACCTTGCGGGGAGAGAACGAGGGAATGAGAATCGTGTCGACCGCCGAGAGGTGGTTGCTGGTGAGCAGCACCGGCCCATGCATGGGAACGTGCTCGCCCCCCGTTACCCTTGGCCGAAAGCGCAACCAGAGCAGCGGCCGCAGCACGGCGCGGCCAATCGTGAAGACGATGCCCGGTCGCGCCGCCGACTGCCCTGAACCCATGTCAAAACTTTATCCGGCAGAACGGCCGCGCACAGTTGCTGTTCGGATTCGTCGGGCAGACTAGTGACTTGTGCGCCATTTCTGGCGCCGCTCAATCTTGTGAAGAGGTACCCGTGAAACGCTCCCGCGCACTACTCGCCCTGATGCCCGTTGCCATGGTGGCCGGCCTGCTGACTGCCTGCAGCGGGGGCGTCACCAGCTCGATCGACGGCGTCACCTGTGCTCCCGAGGGGGAGGTCAGCAAGTCGCTCGAGTTCAAGGGCGACTTCGGTGCCGAGAAGCTCGAGCTGAAGACGAAGACCCCGATCAAGTCGAAGGAGCTGCAGGCCTCGACCCCGATCAAGGGCGATGGCGAGCAGCTCAAAGAGAACGACACGATCGAGGCCCAGCTCGCGCTCTTCAACGGCAAGACCGGCGATGTGCTGCAGAGCGGCAAGTCGGGTCTGCAGCTCAGCAGCCAGGGCCTGCAGCCATGGGCGCTTGAGGTGCTGAGCTGCGCCTCGGTCGGCGACCGCGTTGCGGCGGTCGCCCCCGCTGCAGACGTGCTCGGCGACTCGGCGGCACAGCTCGGAGTCGACCCGAAAGACAGCATCGTGATGGTGTTCGACGTGCTTTCGGCGAAGTATGACCAGGCTGCTTCGGAGCCTGGCACACTGAAGCCGGAAGAACTGCTGAAGAAGGCCGAGGGCGAGGCGCAGAAGCCGGCAGCCGGTCTGCCGACCGTCGAGCTCGCAGCTGACGGCTCGCCGACGATCACCATTCCCGAGGGTGCGACTGCTCCCGACAAGCTCACCGTCGAGACGCTCATCAAGGGCGACGGCGAGAAGGTGCAAGAGGGCGACCGCGTCTACGTGAACTACCGAGGCGTGATCTGGCGCACGGGCGAAGAGTTCGACTCGAGCTGGAGTCGCGGCGAGCCGATCGGCTTCGTGACGACGGGCGTGATCGGAGGCTTCTCGAAGGCGCTCGTCGGCCAGACCGTTGGCTCACAGGTGATGTCGATCGTTCCCGCCGAAGACGGCGGCTACGGCGCGGCAGGGCTGCAGCAGCAGGGTCACCAGCCAGACGACGTCATGGTCTTTGTGCTCGACATTCTCGGCACGGTGCACGCCGAGTAGCGAGCGAAAGCAACTGGGCGAAAGCGAGCCGTCGGGGCGACCCGGCGGCTCGCTTTTTCTGTGTGCAGAGTGCGGGCCGCGATCCTCGTATGCTTTAATGGTTGGAAGTTCTACCTTTTGGTGGCGCTGGATCACCGCACCACTTTCTCGATGGCGAGCAAGGAGCACACATCACATGACCCTGACGAGCGGAAACCTCACCCCGGACGAGCTGCACAGCGCGGTCGCGAGTGGCGAAATCGACACCGTGATCGTTGCGTTCACCGACATGCAGGGGCGGCTCGTCGGCAAGCGCGTGTCGGCGAGGCTGTTTCTCGAAGACATCATGGATCACGGTGCCGAGTGCTGCAACTACCTGCTCGCGGTCGACGTCGAGCTCAACACGGTTGACGGTTACGCGCTCACGAGCTGGGAGAGCGGCTACGGCGACATGGCGATGATCCCAGACCTCGGCACTCTGCGCCGCACCCCGTGGCTGCCCGGCACCGCGATGGTCATTGCCGACCTCACCACGGCGAACGACCACACGCCGATCCCGGTGTCGCCGCGCGCAATTCTGAAGCGCCAGATCGACCGCCTCGCCGAGCACGACCTGATTCCGTTCGTCGGCACCGAGCTCGAGTTCATCGTCTTCGATGACGACTACCGCAGCGCGTGGCGCAGCGGTTACCGCGACCTTACCCCAGCGAGCGACTACAACACCGACTACGCACTGCAAGCCTCGACCCGCCTCGAACCGCTGCTGCGTGACATTCGCAACAGCATGGACGGCGCGGGCATGTACTGCGAGGGTGTGAAAGGCGAGTGCAACCTCGGTCAGCAGGAGATCGCGTTTCGCTACGCTCACGCTCTGCCCACCTGCGATAACCACTCGATCTACAAGAGCGGCTCGAAAGAGATCGCCGACGCGCACGGCAAGAGCATCACCTTCATGGCGAAGTTCAACGAGCGCGAGGGCAACAGCTGCCACGTGCACTCGAGCCTGCGCAACAGCGCAGGCGAGCCGGTGTTCGCAGACAACTCGGCGCCCGACGGCATGTCGAAGCTTTTTCGCCACTACATCGCGGGCCAGCTGGTGGCGATGCGCGAGTTCACCCTGCTCTATGCGCCGAACATCAACTCGTACAAGCGCTTCGTCGACGGCAGCTTCGCGCCCACCGCGGTGGCGTGGGGCCACGACAACCGCACCTGCGCACTTCGCGTCGTGGGCCGCGGCCAGGGCATGCGCGTCGAGAACCGTGTGCCCGGCGGCGACGTGAACCAGTACCTCGCCGTCGCAGGCATGCTCGCCTCCGGGCTCTATGGCATCGAGCATGAGCTCGAACTGGGCGATGCGCTCACCGGCAACGCGTACACGAGCGACGTCGAGAGGGTGCCGACCACCCTGCGCGACGCGGCCGACCTGTTCGAGCAATCGGCGCTGGCACGCGAGGTCTTCGGCGACGAGGTCGTCGAACACTACGTGCACGCCGCGCGAACCGAGGTGCGTGCGTTCGACGCTGCCATCACCGATTGGGAGAGGGTGCGGGGCTTTGAGCGACTCTGAGCTGGCAACGGCCGAGGCCGTACGACCGGTCATCGGCATCACAAGTTACCTCGAGCAGGCGCAGACCGGCGTCTGGGATGTGCGGGCATCGTTTCTGCCCGAGGTCTACATCCGCGCCGTGACCGATGCGGGGGGCACGGTCGTGGTGTTGCCCCCGCAACAGGTCGATCAGCAGGCGGCGAAGAGGATCCTCGCCTCCCTCGACGGGCTCATCGTTGCGGGCGGCGCCGATGTCGACCCGCGACGTTACGGGCAACAGGCGCACGAGAAAACGGGGGCACCGCGAGAGGATCGCGACGCCTTTGAAGACGCGCTCATTCGGGCGGCGATCGACATCGACCTGCCATTTCTCGGCATCTGCCGAGGCGCGCAAATGCTCAACGTCACGCTCGGCGGCGACCTGATTCAGCACCTGCCAGACGAAGTCGGCGACGAGCGGTACCAACTCGGTGCGGCACAGTTCAACGAGATCGAGGTGTCGGTCGACTCCGGCTCGAAGATCGCAGAGATCTACGGCGACGACCTCAGCGCTACGGCTCCGCTCTACCACCACCAAGCCATCGGCGAGGTCGCACCGGGCCTCGTCGTCACGAGCCGCACCGAAGACGGCATCATCGAGGCCGTCGAGCGACCAGACTCCACCTTCTGCCTCGCCGTGCAGTGGCACCCAGAAGAATACGAAAAGGATCGACGGCTCTTCGCCGGGCTTGTCGAGGCGGCGCGCGCCCGCATCGGCACCGCGAACGACCGTGACGCAGCACGCAACGTAAAGGAAATCGCATGAGCTACACCGTTATCAACCCCGCCGACGAGACCGTCGTCACCGAGGTCGAGCACCTCGACGAGGCTGGTACCGATGCGGCGATCGCGCGCGCCGTCGTCGCACAGCGCGAGTGGGCGAAGGTTGCCCCGGCCGATCGCGCGCGGGCACTTCGCCGCTTCGCAGACGCGGTCGACGCCGACATCGAGCACCTCGCCACACTTGAGACCCGCAACTCGGGTCACCCTATCACCCAGTCGCGCTGGGAGGCGGGCCACGTGCGCGATGTGCTCGAGTACTACTCGGCGTCGCCAGAACGCCTCATCGGCAAGCAGATTCCGGTGGCCGGCGGCCTCGACGTGACCTTTCACGAGCCGCTCGGCGTCGTCGGCGTGATCACGCCGTGGAACTTTCCGATGACCATCGCGTCGTGGGGCTTCGCTCCGGCGCTCGCCGCGGGCAACGCGGTCGTGCTGAAGCCTGCCGAGTGGACCCCGCTCACGAGCCTGCGCCTCGGCGAGCTCGCCCTCGAGGCGGGCCTGCCAGAGGGGCTCTTCCAGGTGCTCGCGGGCCGCGGCTCGGTGGTGGGGGAGCGATTCGTCACGAACCCTGCGGTGCGAAAGCTCGTATTCACCGGCTCGACCGAGGTCGGCAAGCGCATCATGGCGGGCGCGGCCGATCAGGTGAAGCGCGTCACGCTCGAACTCGGCGGCAAGAGCGCCAACATCGTGTTCGCCGACTCCGACATCGAGAAGGCTGCAGCGACCGCGCCATACTCTGTCTTCGATAACGCGGGCCAGGACTGCTGTGCGCGCAGTCGCCTGCTGGTGCAGCGCAGCGTGTACGAGCGCTTCATGGAGGGCTTCGAGCAGGCGGTGAAGAACGTCAAGGTCGGCGATCCTCTGCTCGAAGACACCGAGGTGGGGCCGCTCGTCACCCTCGCCCACCGCGAATCGGTCGCATCGTTCATCGACGACGACGCGCCTGTGGCGTTCCGCGGCTCGGCACCCGACGGCCCCGGCGCCTGGTTCGCGCCCACCGTCGTCACCCCGGAGCGCGGCAGCCGTCTCGCCACCGAAGAGATCTTCGGCCCGGTCGTCTCGGTGCTGCCGTTCGACGACGAGGCAGATGCGATCGCACTCGCGAACGATACCGAGTACGGCCTCAGCGGCTCTATCTGGACGAACGACCTCGGCCGCGGGATTCGCGTCGCCCGCGCCGTCGAGGGGGGTAACCTCTCGGTCAACTCGCACTCGTCGGTGCGCTACTCGACCCCGTTCGGCGGCTTCAAGCAGTCGGGCCTCGGCCGAGAGCTCGGGCCCGATGCTGCCGAGCACTTCACCGAGACGAAGAACGTGTTCTTCGCCAGCGAATAATCGTCGTCACCACTTTTCACCTCTTCACGCAATGACTGCACTGTTTGCACCAAGAAAGGCAACCCAACCATGAGCGATATCACCCCAGTCGACCTCACCCAGCGCCTCGCTGGCAAGGTCGCCGTCATCACCGGCGGCGCGAGCGGCATCGGCCTCGCGACCGCGAAGCGCATGCGCGCCGAGGGCGCACGCATCGTGATCGGCGATCTCGACCCGGTAAGCGGCGAGGCGGCGGCGGCCGAGGTCGAGGGGCTCTTCGTGCAGGTCAACGTTGCCGACGAAGACCAGGTCAACAACCTCTTCGACACCGCTGCGCGCGAGTACGGCTCGGTCGACATCGCGTTCAACAACGCGGGCATCTCGCCTGACGACGACGACTCGATCGAGACCACCGAGCTGCCGGCCTGGCAGAAGGTGCAAGACGTGAACCTCAAGAGCGTCTACCTCTGCTCGCGCGCCGCACTGCGCCACATGACGAAGCAGGGCAGCGGATCGATCATCAACACCGCGTCGTTCGTCGCCGTGATGGGCTCGGCCACCTCGCAGATCTCGTACACCGCCTCGAAGGGTGGCGTGCTCGCCATGACCCGCGAACTCGGCGTACAGTTCGCCCGCCAGGGCATTCGCGTGAACGCGCTCTGCCCGGGGCCCGTGAACACCCCGCTGCTTCAGGAGCTCTTCGCGAAGGATCCCGAGCGCGCCGCTCGCCGCCTCGTGCACGTTCCGGTTGGCCGCTTCGCCCGCCCCGAAGAGCTCGCCGCTTCGGTCGCGTTTCTCGCGAGTGACGACGCCTCGTTCATCACCGCGTCGACGTTCCTCGTCGACGGCGGCCTGACCAGCGCCTACACGACCCCGCTCTAACGAGAGGCTCGGCGGGTACCCTCGTTGCTACCCGCCGAGACCGTCGAATCAGAAATCAGGAGATGTCATGACCGAAACGCGTCACAGCATCGAGTTTCTGAGCCGCGCCGTGCGAACTGGCAACCCCTACGAAGAGACGGTGCAGCGGCTGCTGCAGTCGATTCGCCTCGGCATCATCGAACCAGGCGAACGGCTGCCGGCCGAGCGCGAGCTCTCGGTCATGCTCGGCGTGAGCCGCGACACGCTCCGAGAAGCGATCGCGACCCTCGCCGATGCGGGGTACTTGCTTTCAAAACGAGGGCGTTACGGTGGCACCTTTGTGGTCGAGGATCTGCCCGCACCGGGCGACGGTGAGGCCCAACCGCGACTCGAAGCCGCACAGCTCGATGAGATCGCAATGTTGCGCCGGGTGCTCGAGGTGGGCGTCATCACTGAGCTCGCGGCGCGCGAGCTCGGCGCCGGGGAACGGGCGGCGCTCGCCGCGGCGCTCGATGAGTGTCTTGACGCGGACGTCGAGTCGTTTCGGCGGCACGATTCAAGATTGCACCTGCTATTCGCCGAACTCACGGGCTCGCCGGGGCTCGTGCAGTTGAGCGCCGATCTGCGAACGCGGCTCAACCTCGCGCTCGACTCGATGCCGATGATGCCGCCGAACCTCAGCCACTCGAATGAACAGCACGCACAGATTGTGGGGGCGGTGCTCTCCGGTCGCCCCGAGGTCGCCGCCAAGGTGATGCTCGAGCATCTTGCGGGCACCGAAGCGCTGTTGCGCGGCTTCGTCGAGAAGTAAACGCAACGCGCTACGGCACAAATATTCAAAAGGTAGTTACATCTACCTTTAATTTCAGTATTCTCGAAGGTACGCCCGTGCATGTCGGGCGGTCTTGCCAGGATTCACAACGAAGTGAAAGGGGCCAAAGATGGCCAAAGACACCTTAAAGGTCTCGGGAGTGACCTATACCCACGCGGAGTCGGGGTATTTCGAGAAACGCAAGCTCAAGCGAGCTGCCGGAATCTGGGGCCTCTGGGGCCTCGCTGTCGGAGCAGTCATCTCGGGCAACTTCTCTGGCTGGAACTTCGGCGTTGAGGCCGCGGGTTTCGGCGGCATGCTCATCGCGTTCGCGATCCTCGTCGTCATGTACTACGGCCTGGTCTTCTCGATCGGCGAGATGGCGGCGGCGATGCCGCACACCGGCGGTGCCTACAGCTTCGGTCGCGCGGCGATGGGCCCTTGGGGTGGCTTCGTGACCGGACTCGCCGAGACCATCGAGTACGTCGCGACCACTGCGGTGATCGTCTACTTCTCTGCAGGCTACGCAAACGGTGTGACCGAGTCGCTGATGGGCTTCGCGTTGCCGACCTGGGTCTGGTGGATCATTCTCTACGTCGCCTTCGTCGCGCTCAACACCGCCGGCGCCGCGATCTCGCTGAAGTTCGCGATCGTCGTGTCGTTTATCTCGATCGGTGTGCTCGTGCTGTTCGGCATCATGGCGCTCGTGAGCGGAAGCGCCGACTTCGGCAGTCTCTTCAACATTGAGCCGGATCCCGGTCAGACCGCGTTCCTGCCGCATGGGCCGTTGCCGATCCTGTTCGCGCTGCCATTCGCAATGTGGCTCTTCCTCGGCATCGAAGAACTGCCGCTCGCTGCCGAAGAGTCGAACGATCCCGTGCGCGACATTCCGAAGGCCGGAATCTGGGCCCGCGGCACGCTCGTATTCACCGGCCTGCTCGTGCTCTTCCTCAACACCGCGGTGCTCGGCGCAGAGGCGACCGGCGTCGCTGGCGAGCCGCTGCTCGACGGGTTCCGCGCCATCGTCGGTGACGAGCTCGCCTGGGTCGCTGGCGTGCTCGCCCTGTTCGCGCTCTTCGGCCTGCTGGCATCGCTGCAGGGCATTATGTTCGCCTACGGGCGCAACATGTACTCGCTGTCGAGGGCAGGCTACTACCCGAAGTTCCTCTCGCTTACCGGCAAGCGCCAGACCCCCTGGGTCGCGCTGCTCGCGGGTGCCATCATCGGCTTCGCGGCGCTCGTGCTCGTCGACGCGATGGGCGGCTCGGGCGGCGTCGCAGGCGCCGTCGTGCTGAACATCGCCGTGTGGGGCGCGGTGCTCGCGTACTTCATGCAGATGATCTCGTACCTGATTCTGCGCAAGAAGTTCCCGAATGCCGAGCGCCCATACGTAAGCCCGTGGGGCAAGTTCGGCGCGATCGCGGCGGCGGTCATCTCGGCGTTCATCTTCCTCGGCTTCCTGCTCAACGAAGCGTTCCGGCCCGCGATCATCGCGATCGTGATCGTCTACGTGATCGCGCTGGTCATCTTCGGGGTCTACACGCGCCATCACCTCGTGCTCTCGCCCGAGGAGGAGTACGCGATCTCGGGCGGCCTGCACCGTGACCCAGCCAAGGAGGGCTACGGCGGCGCCGTTGAAGACGAACTGCTCGCGCTCGATGGCGTCGACGGCGAGACGGTCTCGACCGAGTAGCATCCGTCGAAAGTCACAGAAACGTGAGAGCGTGCCTACTACTTTCCGGTACGTTCGCACGTTTCTGTGCCGCTCGGTAATTCAGTGTCGAGGATCGGTGGGTTGGGCGCCAGTACGGCGCCCAACCCACCCTTTCAGCTGGTAGTCTGAGCAGACATGTGAATATTGGCCGCACGGGGCATCCGCCCCAAAACCACTGCGGGAGAGCTCGAGCCACGCAACACCGGCTCGGCGCCGTAGGAGCAATCCCTCCCCGGGAATCTCTCAGGCATCCGTACCGCAGCGGCGAGGCAACTCTGGAAAGCAGCGCGTGGCTTCTCGCGAAGTCGCCGCTCACCGACGGTGCAAAGGCGCTCCCATTCGCGGGGCGGCTGAATCTCTCAGGTCACGGTACAGAGCGGGGAGGATCCCAGTTCCTGTCGTGTGCGCGGCCCGTGCGCATGACGAAGCGTGCGGCTCGTCGTGCGCAACGCAACCCCGGAGATCCTCTTGAGCATCAGCGCCGCCTACTCATCATTCGAAGACCGTCACATCGGTATCGCTTCGCACGCAGACCGCCAGCACATGCTGCAGGCGCTCGGATACGAGAGCCTTGAGGCACTCGTGCACACTGCAGTGCCGGCCGACATTCTGAGCGAGGCACCGCTCGATCTGCCTGCCGCCCGCAGCGAGCAAGAGATTCTCGCAGACCTGCGCGCGATTGCCGACAAGAACACCGTGAAGACGCAGATGATCGGCCAGGGGTTCTACGGCACCCACACGCCGCCCGTGATTCGCCGCAACGTGCTTGAGGCGCCGGCATGGTACACGGCATACACCCCGTACCAGCCCGAGATCTCGCAGGGCCGCCTTGAAGCGCTGCTCAACTTTCAGACCATGGTGTCAGACCTCACCGGCCTGCCCGTCGCAAACGCGTCGATGCTCGACGAAAGCTCGTCTGCAGCCGAGGCTGTGCTGCTCATGCGCCGTGCCAACCGCGCAATGCCGAGCGGCCGCACCGTGCTCGATGCGAACCTCTTCCCGCAGACCATCGCCGTGATCAAAGGTCGCGCGAGCGCGCTCGGTTTCGATGTAGAGGTTGCCGACCTCTCGGCTGGCCTGCCCGAGGGCGACATCAACGGCATCGTGCTGCAGCAGCCGGGCAATGACGGCTCGGTTGTCGACCAGTCGGGTCTCATCTCTGAGGCAAAGGGTCGCGGCGCCATGGTGACCGTGATCGCCGACCTGCTCGCGCTCACCCTGATCACCCCTCCGGGCGAGCAGGGCGCAGACGTCGCCGTGGGCAACACGCAGCGCTTCGGAGTGCCGTTGTTCTTCGGCGGCCCGCACGCCGCATATCTCGCGGTTCGCGAGGGACTCGAGCGCTCGATGCCCGGCCGCCTCGTGGGCGTCTCGAAGGATCAGCAGGGCCAGGCCGCCTACCGCCTCGCGCTGCAGACGCGCGAGCAGCACATTCGCCGCGAGAAGGCGACGAGCAATATCTGCACCGCGCAGGCGCTGCTCGCCATCACCGCGTCGATGTATGCGGTCTACCACGGCCCCCAGGGGCTGAAAGCGATCGCCGAGCGCACGCACGCGCACGCCAGGACGCTTGCCGAGGCACTGCGCTCGGCGGGCATTGAGCTCGCGAGCGGCTCGTTCTTCGACACCGTAGTTGCGAGCGTGCCGGGTCGCGCGGCAGAGGTCGTCGCCGCGGCCGCCGAGGCGGGTATCAACCTGCGCCTCATCGATGGCGACACTGTCGGCGTCTCGGCTGATGAGACCACGACCTCGGCAGACATCGCCGCAGTGGCTCAGGCCTTCGGCGTTTCGGCAGAGGCAGCGGCGAATGCCGCTGCCGGGATCCTCGCCTCCGAAAGCTACGGCTTCGACGCGGCCGTCACGAGAACCAGCGACTACCTGACCCACCCGATCTTCCACTCGGTGCGCAGCGAGACGCAGATGCTGCGCTACCTGCGCCGGCTTGCTGACCGCGACCTCGCGCTCGATCGCACCATGATTCCGCTCGGCTCGTGCACCATGAAGCTGAACTCGACCGCCGAAATGGAGTCGATCTCGTGGCCGGAGTTCGCAGGCATTCACCCGTACGTTCCCGCAGAACAGAGCGCAGGCTGGCGCGAACTGATTGCCTCGCTCGAGAGCTGGCTTGTCGAGATCACCGGCTACTCTGCGATCTCGCTGCAGCCGAACGCCGGCTCGCAGGGTGAGTACGCGGGCCTGCTCGCGATCCGCCGCTTCCACCTCGCGAATGGCGACGACGCTCGCGACCTGTGCCTGATCCCGGCATCGGCGCACGGCACGAACGCGGCCTCGGCCGTGCTCGCGGGTATGCGCGTGATCGTGGTCGCGAACACCGAGTCCGGCCACATCGACATGAGCGACTTGCGCGCAAAGATCGAGGCGAACCGCGACTCGCTCGCCGCGATCATGATCACCTACCCGTCGACCTACGGTGTCTACGACGACGACGTGCGCGAGGTGTGCGATCTCGTGCACGAAGCCGGCGGGCAGGTCTACATCGACGGCGCGAACATGAACGCGCTCGTCGGTGTCGCAAAGCCCGGCCAGTTCGGCGGCGACGTGTCGCATCTGAACCTGCACAAGACTTTCGCGATTCCTCACGGCGGCGGTGGCCCCGGCGTCGGCCCGGTTGCGGTTGCCGCGCACCTTGCGCCGTACCTGCCGGGAGACCCGCGTGAAGAGATTTCGGTTGCAGACGGCGTGCCTGTGGTCGCGACCCTCTTCGGCTCGGCGGGCGTGCTGCCGATCTCGTACGCCTACGTCGCGATGATGGGCGGCGCGGGTCTCACTCGCGCAACCCAGACCGCACTGCTCAGCGCGAACTACATCGCTTCTAGCCTGCGCGAGCACTTTCCGGTGCTGTTCACCGGCAACGAGGGCCTCGTCGCGCACGAGTGCATTCTCGACCTGCGCGAGCTGACCGCCGCTTCGGGCGTGACCGCAGAAGACGTGGCAAAGCGCCTCATCGACTTCGGCTTCCACGCCCCGACCCTCGCGTTCCCGGTTGCGGGCACGCTGATGGTAGAGCCGACCGAGAGCGAAGATCTCGGCGAGATCGAGCGCTTCATCGAGGCCATGATCACGATTCGCGGCGAGATCGATGCGGTGATCGCGGGCGAGTTCTCGATCGAGGGTTCACCGCTTCGAAACGCGCCGCACCCGGCATCGGTGCTGGTGTCAGACACGTGGGATCGTGCCTACCCGCGCGAACGCGGCGCCTTCCCGGTTGCCCGCCTGCGCGTCGACAAGTACTTCCCGCCCGTGTCGCGCATCGACGGTGCCTTTGGAGACCGCAACCTCGTGTGCTCCTGCCCGCCGCCCGAGGTGTTTGCCGAGTAATTTGCTGATTTGCTCGCCGCTCGAAGTCGATCGGTGGGCCATGAGTACCAGAAAGAACTGACATGACAGATCTGAAGCACACTGCATTGCATGAAGAGCACGCAGCGCTCGGCGCCTCGTTCACCGACTTTGGTGGCTGGGACATGCCGCTGCGCTACGGCAGCGAGCTGGCTGAGCATCGCGCGGTGCGCGAGGCCGCCGGTCTCTTCGACCTCTCGCACATGGGCGAGGTGTGGGTCTCTGGCCCCGACGCCGGTGCGTTTTTGAACACCGCGCTCGTCGGCAATCTCGCCGTCATCGCCGTCGGCAAGGCCAAGTACTCGTTGATCGTGAACGAGCAGGGCGGCATCATCGACGACCTGATCGTCTACCGCATCGCCGAAACCCGGTACCTCGTGGTACCGAACGCGGGCAACGCGCCCACGGTCGTCGCCGAGCTGACCGCGCGAGCAGCGGGCTTCGAGGTCGAGGTGGTTGACGCCTCGGCCGACACCTCGCTCATCGCGGTGCAGGGGCCGGCATCTGAGGCGATCCTGCTTGAAATGATTCGCGAAGAGGATCGCCAGGCTGTTATCGATTTGCCCTATTACGCATGGGTCGCAGTGAAGAGCGGGGACATCGACGCTGCTCTTGGCGGCGGCGCAGAAGACACAGCCGTTGTCGGTGGTGCCGGAGGCAGCATCGACGTGCTGCTTGCCCGCACGGGCTACACGGGCGAAGACGGCTTCGAGCTCTACGTGCCGAACGACCGAGCGGCAGAAATCTGGCGCCTCGCGCTCGCGCTCGGCGAGCCGCGCGGGCTGATTGCGGCGGGTCTTGCCGCTCGCGACTCGCTGCGCCTTGAAGCGGGCATGCCGCTCTATGGCAACGAGCTGGGGCTCGACACTACGCCGTTTGAGGCGGGCCTCGGCCCGGTCGTCTCGTTCAAGAAAGACGAGACGTTCGTTGGCCGTGCGGCGCTCGAGGCGGCAAAGGAGGCGGGCGCGAAGCGCGTGCTGGTCGGCCTTCGCGGTGCGGGCCGCCGTGCGGGCCGCGGCGGCTACGCCGTGCACGCCGGTGGTGCCCAGATCGGCGCGATCACGAGTGGCCAGCCCAGCCCGACGCTCGGCTACCCGGTTGCGATCGCCTACGTCGACCCCGCGTTTGCCGAGGTCGGCACCGCCGTCGAGGTTGACTTGCGAGGCAAGCTCGAGCCCTTCGAGGTTGTCGCGCTTCCGTTCTATAAGCGCAACAATTAGTTGCAACACGATCGCCCCATAGACACCAAATACCTAAGGAGAAAATTATGAGCACGGTACAGGCAGGACTTCGCTATTCGGTCGAGCATGAATGGGTGAACGCCGAGAGCCCGGTTGCGGTTGGCGTGAGCCAGGTCGCCGCAGATGCGCTCGGCGAGGTGGTCTACGTCGACCTGCCCGAGGTGGGCGCCCAGCTCACCGCTGGCCAGGTGTGCGGCGAGATCGAGTCGACCAAGTCAGTGAGCGAGCTGTACTCGCCTGTCTCGGGCGAGGTCGTCGAGGTCAACGACGCAGTCGTGGCAGACCCCGCGCTCGTCAACGCCGACCCCTACGGTGCCGCATGGCTCTTCAAGGTCGCTGTGACCGAAGAGGGCCCGCTGCTGAGCGCCGAGGAGTACGCGTCGCAGAACGACGCAACGGTCGCGTAACCGCTCAACCAAGCATTTGTCACGAAGGTGCTGCTCGCGAAGCTGAGCGACACTTTCGTGACAAATCTGGGGCAGAACCAGGGCAGCACCCAAAGGAGGGGCAATGGCTATCAGCGTCTTCGACCTGTTTACGGTGGGCATCGGGCCGTCGAGCTCGCACACCGTTGGTCCGATGCGGGCCGCGCACGCCTTTGTCGCTGCGCTGGCAAAGCATGGCGGCCTTTCGAGCGTCTCCGGTCTGAAGGTCGATCTGTACGGATCGCTTGCCGCCACCGGGCGCGGGCACGGCACCTTTACCGCGGTCCTGTTGGGCCTTGAGGGCTTCGACCCTGAAACAGTGCTGCCCGAAGAGGTCGACCGTGCGCTCGAGCGCATCGAGCAGACGGGCGAACTGCAGCTCGGCGTCGAGCTTGCCGATGTGCAGAGCGACGAGCCTCGCTCGCTGCGTTTCGGCGTAGACGACATCGTGCTGCACCCGCTCACTGTGCTGCCACGCCACACGAACGGCATGCGCTTCGCGGCGCTCGATGCGGCGGGCAATGCGCTCGATGAGCAACTCTATTTCTCGGTCGGCGGTGGCTTCATTATTCGCGAGGGCGCGGAGGACGCGGTGCTCGATCGCCTCGAGGCTGCGCTTGCCGAGCAGCCCTATCCGTTTCGCACGGCCGAAGAACTGCTGCGGCACTGCCAACGCGACGATCTCAGCATCGCTGAGGTGATGCTCGCGAACGAACTCGTCGCACGCGACGAAACCGCGATTCGCACAGGCCTCACGCACATCTGGGACGTGATGGAGGCATGCAAGAACTCGGCCCTCGAACGAACCGGCGTGCTGCCTGGCGGCCTCAATGTGAGACGCCGCGCCCCGGAGTGGCACCGGCGTTTGACCGAGCAGGATCCTCTTCGAGACCCCGTGTTCTGGCAGGAGTGGGTGAACCTCGTCGCCCTCGCAGTGAACGAAGAAAACGCTTCGGGCGGGCGGGTTGTCACCGCCCCGACCAACGGCGCCGCAGGCATCATTCCCGCAGTGCTCTTCTACGCGACCCACTACCTGCCGAACGCCGCAGGCTGGAGCGACGACGAGAAACAGCGTGTGGTCGCCGACTTCTTGCTCGCTGCCGCCGCGGTCGGCGTGCTCTACAAAGAACAGGCCTCGATTTCTGGGGCCGAGGTGGGGTGCCAGGGTGAAGTCGGCTCGGCTTCGTCGATGGCTGCCGCGGGTCTGGCCCAGGTGCTCGGTGGAACCCCTGCCCAGGTCGAGAATGCTGCCGAGATCGCCATGGAGCACAATCTCGGGTTGACCTGCGACCCGATCGGTGGGCTCGTGCAGATTCCCTGCATCGAGCGCAACGCGATCGCGGCATCGAAGGCGATCAACGCCGCAAAGATGGCGCTCATGGGCGACGGCTCGCACCACGTCAGCCTCGACGAGGTGATCGTGACCATGCGAGAGACCGGTCGCGACATGAGCGAGAAATACAAAGAGACCGCCATGGGTGGCCTCGCCGTGAACGTCATCGAGTGCTGAGTCTTGGCTGATCCTCGCCGAAATTCAGCAAGCTACCCAGCCAGCGCCGCTAACCTATCCGGGTGACTGAAGTGCTTCTCTACGTGCTCGGCGTGCTGATTCTGCTGGTTGGCCTCGCCGTTTCTATCGGCCTGCACGAGGTCGGGCACCTGCTGCCCGCCAAGCTCTTCGGCGTCAAGGTGACGCAGTACATGATCGGCTTCGGCAAGACCCTCTGGTCGAAGCGTAAGGGCGAGACCGAGTATGGGGTCAAGCTGATTCCGCTCGGCGGCTACGTCGCGATGACCGGGATGTTTCCGCCGGCGAAGCCCGGTGAGAAGGCCCGCGATGCGAGCACCGGCTTTCTCGACAGCATGGCGCAAGACGCTCGCGAAGCCTCGGCAGAGACGATTGATGAGGGCGAGGATCGCCGCACCTTCTACCGCCTGCCGGTGTGGAAGAAGATCATCATCATGCTCGGCGGCCCGCTCATGAACCTCGTGCTCGCCTTCGTGTTCTTCGGAATCGTGCTGATGGGGTTTGGAACAGCGCAGTACAGCACGACGCTTGGCTACGTGAGCCAGTGCATTTTGCCCGCCTCGAGCGAGCAGACCGAGTGCGGTGCCGGTGATCCTCTTGCTCCGGCGGCCGAAGCCGGGCTGAAACCCGGAGACAAGATTCTTGCGGTCGACGGCACCGAAATCACCTCGTGGACGCAGATCCGCGATCTCGTGAGTGCGTCGCCGGGCGAGTCGCTTGCTGTTTCAGTGTCACGTGATGGCAAGGAGCGCGAGGTGACGATGACTCCGGCTTCGACCGAGCGCTGGGTGGTCGACGCGAACGGCAAGCAAGTGATCGGTGCAGACGGTGAGCCGCTCACCGAAACCGTCGGAATGGTCGGAGTGACCCCGACAACCGAGATCGTGAAGCAGCCGATCACGGCAGTGCCGGCGTTCGTCGGCAACAACGTCGTGCAGGTTGCGCAGGTGATCGTCGGTCTGCCGCAGCGCATGGTCGATATCTGGCAAGCGGCCTTCGGCAGTGAAGAGCGAGACCCCAACGGGCCGATCGGTGTCGTCGGCGTCGGGCGTCTCGCCGGAGAGATCGTCAGCCTCGACGAGGCGCCCGTCGCCGCTCGCGCGCAGATGGTGCTCGGCCTGCTCGGCTCGCTCAACATTGCACTTTTCGTGTTCAACCTCGTGCCGCTGATGCCGCTCGACGGCGGGCACGTCGCGGGCGCGATCTACGAGGGCATCAAACGGCGACTCTTCAAGCTGTTCGGCAAGGGCGACCCGGGCCCCGTCGATACCGCGAAGATGGTGCCGATCACCTTCGCCGTGGTGATCGTTCTTGGCGCCATGAGCCTGCTGCTCGTCTACGCAGACATCGTGAAACCGGTGAGTCTGTTCGGCTAATGCCGAACTGCGCCCATTCGCCGCGGTAGCGGCGTGCAGCTAGCGCCGAGACGCGCGTTCAGTTGGTCGGAGCCGGTGGCAGGCCGAAGAAGTCCTCGAGGTTGAGCACTCCCTGATCGTGCATTGCGGCGGCGACGTCTACGCCGACATAGCGAAAGTGCCAGGGCTCATATGTGTAGCCGACCGTTGCCTGCTCACCATCGTGGTAGCGAAGAATGTAGCCGAAGCGATAGGCGTTGTCGCGCAGCCACATGCCCGTCGCGGTCTCACCGAAGCATGCGGCCAGCTGGCAACCCTCATTTCCGTAGAGGTCGACGGTGAGGCCGGTCTGGTGCTCTGAGTAGCCGGGACGCGCAGTGTCTCGGTCTGCGAACTCGACCCCGCCCTGCGCGACGAGCCCGTCGTAGATCTCTTTCTGCAGAGCGTATTCGCGATACCCGCTGGTGATCGTGAATGGAACCCCCGCCTCGTTGGCCGCGGCATACATTTGCTGCAGCGCCGCCGCAGCCTCGGCACGAATCGGGTGACCCCACACGTTCGGAATACCCTCGGGCATGACCAGATCGTCGGGGGCCCAATCGATCGGGTTCATCGGCCGTTGCTTATTGACGACCACAGTGATCGAAGACGGTGAATCCAGGTCGTACACCGGTGCCGGCGCAGGTTCGGGTGTCGGCTCAGGCGTCGGGGTCGGGCTTGGGGAGGGCTTTGGCTTCACCGCCGGAGCAACCTTCGGGGGAGCAGTCTCGGGTTGCGCGGCCGAGATAGCCCACGCGGTGCCGCCACCAACGAGCAGAAGCGCGATCGCACCGGACGCGATGCCGATGGTCAGTTTGCGTCTGCGAAGCGCCCGCGAACGCGCTTCGCGTCGGCTCGGAGAATACCCGGTGTCACTCATCGACACTAGTTTGTCACGTCAAAATGTGTGCCGGTCCTTTTCGAATCAAGCGATCGCGCGTAGCTATTCGATGCCGGTAGCCACACCAGGGCTACACCAAGAGCGTGCAGCGCGATGATCACGAGACCGAGATGGTTTGCCCACAGCGCGTCGACCGGCAACCATGAGATCGCCGCGAACGCCTGCCATACCGCAAACACCATGGCGCCGGAGAGCACAGAGAGTACCGTGCCGAAAGCGCGGGCCGTGCGTGAGCCGAGCAGGGTGTACTTTGCGATCACCAGATACGCGGCCAGCATGGACGCGGCGGCGATGAGATAGAGGGCGAGGATCAGCACGAACATCCAGCCTGCGGTGTTCATGAGCCACGCCTCCGCGCGCTCGAACGTATCGATGTAGGGGGCGAGGTCAATCGTGTCATCCGGCGCGAATAGCGTGATCAGGTCGGTGACTCGGTAGGCATTCTTGCGAAGCGATCGATACTGCAACCAGAGCAGCAGCGTCGCGAGCAGCGGCGCGAGCGCAAAGACGACGCCTGCTGCACCCCAGGACCACGCCGCAATGCGCAGTGACCACGGTGTGCGAGGCCCCACGATGATTTGTCTGCTCGTCACCTCACCCAACTTACCTTTCATGCTCGTGTGTGCCGCCAGACGTGCCGCTCCGAGTCTCGAAACGGACGATTTGCCTACACGCGAGGGCGGCTGACGGCGGCTCCGATGGTTGCGCCTAGGCTAGAAGACGTGGACGTTCATTCAGACACCGCCCCCGAACCCATTCCTGACACTGCGCACCGCAAAGCCCTGATTTCGGCTTTGCTTGATGACTGCGGGGTCGGCTGGCAGAAGAAATTGGTGACGAGAATCGTCGATGCCGGTATCGGGTTGGGGCTCGATGGGACGAGTCGTCTCAACCTCAAGATCTCTGCCGCGGCGCTCGAAGAGATGCGCGCCGCGTTTCGCCTGTTCGCGCCCTTCGAAGCCGCTCCAAAAGTCACGATCTTTGGATCGGCGCGCACCACAGCGGAAGACCCGCTGTCGCAGCAGGCTCTGCGGGTATCGCGCGAGTTGGCCGATCAGGGATGGTTAGTAGTGACCGGTGCGGGCCCCGGCATCATGGAGGCGGCATCGACGGGCGCGGGGCCCGAGCAGTCGATCGGCGTCTCGATTCGACTGCCGTTCGAAGAGCGGCCCATGCACGAGATCGCCGGAAACGACCGGCTCGTTTCGATGAAGTACTTCTTCACACGAAAGCTGATGCTGGTCAAGGAGTCGCGCGGCTTCGTGTGCCTGCCAGGAGGCTACGGCACCATGGACGAAACGTTCGAGCTGCTGACTCTGCAACAGACAGGCAAAATGGTGCCGATGCCGATCGTGCTGCTCGACCGCCCGGGAGGCACGTTCTGGAGAGGCTTCGAACGCTTCGTCATCGATCACCTCCAGGGCGACGGCATGATCTCTCAGGGCGATCTTGATCGAGTGCTCATCACCGAGTCCGTCGAAGACGCCGTTGCTGAGATCACCGGGTTCTGGCGAAACTACGACTCGCTGCGCTGGGCAGGTGAGCAGCTTGTGCTGCGCCTGCGCGCGACACCGACCCCCGCAGAAGTCGAAGGCCTCAACGAAGAGTTCGTCGGGCTGCTGCGGTCGGGGCGAATCGAGGCGACGGCACCGCTCGCGGTCGAGGTCGCTGACGATGATTTGCTCGAATTGCCTCGACTCGTGCTCACGCCGCAGCGGCGTGCCGTGGGGGAGCTGCACCGCCTGATTCGCGCGCTGAACGAACTCCCGTCGGCGCCGGTCGGCGGCGACGCCCCTGCAAACAACTGAGAGGGAGTCGGCTACTCCGACGAAAGTTTCGTGAGGGTAGCTTCGATGCGTCGTGATCGTGTTTCGGGTTTCTTCGCGTCGAGGATCGCCTGAACGTGCTCTTTGCGATGTGTGTAGGGCAGCTTGTCGAACGCCGCACGCGCGCCAGCAACCGTGGCAAGCGCCTCGGCGAGGTCGACCGGAACCTCAACCTCGCGTGGAGCTTCGTCGAGTTCGATGCTTGCGTCAACCTCGTCACCGATCTCGACGCCAAGGGCAGCACGATTCGCCTTTGAAATGCCAATCAGGTTCTGCCCGCCCATGACTGCGAGTCTCAGCCGGGCCGAGCGCTCACCGATAGTGACAAGCACCGCTGCTCGTTTGCCGCCGCCGAGGGCTGCGACCTGCGCATCGTTCAGCTCGATCGCTGTTGCCGGGCCGTGTGGCGCGAGCGTGGTGCGAATCTGTATCGACATCGTGGCCTCCTTGGCTGCGTCTGTGTCGTGCTTTGGGTCTCGTGGCTTGGGCGTTGCGCGGGCCTGCGCATCTATGCTCATCAGTATGACGCTACCCGCTGACATTCTCAGATACCAGGAATCTCTCGATGAAATGGCGCGCCCGGTCTGTGATCGCTTGCTCGAGCTCATCGAAGCCGCGCTGCCCAGTGCTGAGCGCAAAGTCTGGCATGCGCATCCGGTGTGGTTTTTCGATGGCAACCCGGTGGTTGGGTACGACCGGCTGAAGCATTCGGTGCGGCTGCTGTTCTGGAGTGGGCAGTCGTTCTCGACTCCAGGGCTGCACCCAGAGGGCTCGTTCAAGGCGGCCGAGATTCGTCTTACAGACGTCTCGCAAATCGATGAAGGGCTCGTCGCGAAGTGGCTGGCTGAGTCGCGCGAGGTGCAGTGGAACTACCGCGATATTCGGCGCAATCGTGGCCTTGAACCGCTGAAAGGCCTGGGGTAGCTTTCGCTTCCAGGCCCTCCTGCGACTGCGCCCTTGTGAGCTGCGCGGCTCAGAACTCGCGCTGTGCCGTCTGACGCCTCGCGTCTGCGGCGTCGGGGCCGTAGAGCTCGGGGTGTTGCGCTTTGTAAGCGAGCAGGTCGCGCACGTTCTTTTGCACCACGATCACCGCGAACACCGCCATGGCGAACGTCATGCCGTAGAGGCCGTTCTCGCTGGGCAGCAGAGGGCTGTTCCAGAGCCCCCACGCGAGCATGGCCAGGCTGATCGCGAGGCCCAGCCACGACACGGCAAGGTAAATGCTGGTGACGGGAACGCCTTCGTGGCGGTCGCGCACTGACTTTTGAAGGCCGACCGCGCTGACGAGCCCGAAGAAGAACGAGCCGAGAAAGAAGCCCTTTTCAAAGGGATCCATGTCGGCACGCCAGAGACTGACAAAGTAGACCACGACCGAAAGCGCGAGCGCCGCCCATGCCGCTCCAACGAAGGCGCCGGTTGGCTTGCCGAATTGGCTGCTCTGAGCGGAGTGAGGCGTTGCGCTCGGGGGCATCTGGTTCGTCGCCTGCGGGGGCATCGGGGGGACTGCAGTTGTGGGTTCCATGAGGCTGCGCTCCTTTGCGTCGGGGGATTTTCGATCAGCGTACAGGCACGCTCATTTCGAATGCTTCATATGGCATGCACAGGGCTTTCGAGGGGCTCTACGCCCCGACGTACTCGGAAAGATGCTGCCCGGTCAGCGTGGTCTTCGTTGTCACGAGCTCTCTGGGCGAGCCCTCGAACACAACTCGGCCGCCCTGCTGGCCTGCACCGGGGCCGATGTCGACAATCCAGTCCGCGTGCGCCATGACTGCCTGGTGGTGCTCAATGACGATGACGCTCTTGCCCGCCTCCACCAGGCGGTCGAGCAACCCGAGCAACTGCTCGACATCTGCGAGGTGCAGGCCAGTCGTCGGCTCGTCAAGCACGTAGATGTCTGCATCTTCGCTCATGTGGATCGCGAGCTTCAGGCGCTGTCGCTCGCCGCCTGATAGCGTCGAAAGTGGCTGACCGAGAGTGAGATAACCCAACCCCACGTCAACGAGTCGCTCGAGAATCTTCGTGGCTTTCGGCACCTTGCTCTCGGCGTGCTGCTCACCGGCGAAGAACTCCCTCGCCTCAGTCATCGAGAGATCAAGCACCTCGGCGATGTTCTTACCGCCGAGCGTGTAGCCGAGCACTGCGGAGTCGAAGCGCTTGCCCTCGCACACCTCGCAGACGCTCTCCATCGTCGCCATCATGCCGAGGTCGGTGTAGATGATGCCCGCGCCCTTACACTCGGGGCAGGCGCCCTCGGAGTTCGCGCTGAAGAGCGCAGGCTTCACTCCGTTCGTCTTGGCGAACGCGGTGCGTACCGGGTCGAGCAGTCCTGTGTACGTCGCGGGGTTCGAGCGGCGCGATCCCTTGATCGCGCCCTGGTCGATCGCCACAACCCCGTCGCGCTTCGAGACGTAGCCGTGGATGAGTGAGCTCTTGCCGGACCCAGCGACACCGGTAATGACGCAGAGCACACCGAGCGGCAGGTCGACGTCGACGTTCTCGAGGTTGTGCCTGTCGGCGCCGCGCACCTCGATCGCGCCCCGCGCCGCGCGCACCTCGTCTTTCAACTTTGCGCGGTCGTCGAGGTGGCGCCCGGTGAGCGTCTGCGAGGCGCGCAGGCCCTCGACGGTTCCCTCGAAGCAGATCTCGCCGCCATTCACGCCCGCCCGGGGCCCCAGGTCGACCACGTGGTCGGCGATCGCGATCATCTCGGGCTTGTGCTCCACCACCAGCACGGTGTTGCCTTTGTCGCGCAGCTTGAGCAGCAGTTGATTCATGCGCTGAATGTCGTGTGGGTGCAGGCCGATGGAAGGTTCGTCGAAGACGTAGGTCGCGTCGGTAATGGGCGAACCGAGATGCCGAATCATCTTTGTGCGTTGCGACTCACCGCCAGAAAGGGTGCCCGTGGGGCGCTCGAGCGAGAGGTAGCCGAGACCGATCTGCACAAATGAGTCGAGAGTGTCTGCGAGCTTCGCAACGAGCGGGGCGAGACCGGGGTCGTCGATGGTGCGCACCCATTCGGCAACGTCAGAGATCTGCATCGCGCAGACGTCGGCGATCGAATAGTCGCCGATCTTCGACGACCGCGCGGTCTCGTTCAGCCGCGTGCCATCGCACTCGGGGCAGGTGTGAAAGACGATCGCGCGATCCACGAATGCGCGAATATGCGGCTGCATGGCCTCGCGGTCTTTCGACAGCATCGACTTCTGAATGCGGGGAATCAAGCCCTCGAAGGTGAGATTGACACCCTCGACCTTAATCTTCGTCGGCTCTTTGTAGAGCAGGTTGTCGAGGTCGCGTTTGCTGAACTTGCCGATCGGCTTGTCCATATCGAAGAGATCGCTGAACATGCGACCCCACCAGCCATCCATGCTGTAGCCGGGCACCTTGAGCGCGCCCTCGTTCAGCGACTTCGCCGAGTCATAGATTTCGTCGAGGTCGAAGTCGCTGACCGAGCCTCGCCCTTCGCACCTTGCGCACATGCCGCCGAGAATCTCGAAACTGCGGCGCTCCTTCGTTTGTCGGCCGCCCTTCTCGATAGTGACCGCGCCGGCGCCGCTCACCGAAGCGACGTTGAATGAGAACGCGTTCGGTGACCCGATGCTCGGCGAACCGAGACGCGAGAACATGATGCGCAGCATGGCGTTCACATCGGTCGCGGTGCCGACCGTTGACCTCGGGTTTGCGCCCATGCGTTCCTGGTCGACGGTGATCGCGGTGGTCAACCCCTCGAGCACATCGACATCGGGGCGTGATTGCGACGGCATGAAGCCCTGTAAGAACGCACTGTAGGTCTCGTTGATCAGGCGCTGCGACTCGGCGGCGATGGTGCCGAAGACGAGTGAACTCTTGCCGGAGCCCGAGACGCCGGTGAACGCGGTGAGACGGCGCTTGGGAATATCGACGCTGACATTCTTGAGGTTGTTCTCGCGCGCACCAGACACGTGAATGCTGTCGTGCGAATCGGCGGGGTGGCGAGGTGCAGTTGCTGGCATGGTCACAGCGTACTGGGGGCTGCCGACATTTTGTTTCTTCATTTCTGATCGCCTTGATGCGGCTTCTGCTGCGCAGTCGGGGCGAGGACCACCGAGCCGACAAGCCCCCAAACGTCGGTGGGTCTGGCTAGCCTTGAGAGCATGAAGAGTTCCCAGCCGCCGGGCATCGGCGTGAGGCCGTGGCACACCGCCGCGGCTGCGCTCACGGTGCTTTCGGCTCCGGTGTTCTTTGTGCTTGAGCAGGTTTTCTTTGGCCTGCTGCTCCTGGCGTTTGGGCTCGTCGGCGCCTACCTTGCTGATCGCAAAGCCGGGGTGTGCTCATTCGCGAGAGGTGATGCCCCCGAGCCCACGTGGCGGCACGGGGAGGCGCGATCCTTCGCTAGCAATACGTCGCCGTCGCTGCTGCGTGACCTCTCGCTTGTAGCAATCGGCCTGCTCATCGTGCGCACTATCTCGCTTGCGGCCGAACTCGACACCTGGGCGATGGCGCGCTTCACGCTCGCGCTCGGCGGCGCGGTGCTCGTGCCCTATCTGATCTCGCGGTTCGTATACCGGGATCGCGCGACGGGGTTTCCGTGGCGAGCCCGGCAGCCCTGGGGCGCGTGGCATTGGGGCTGGCTCGCCGGGGTGCTCGTGCTCGGGTGGCTGATTTTGCCGTTCTACTTCATCAGCTCAGGCGTCTACCGGAATTGGCCGATCGTCGACAGCCCCGAGCTCATCGCGCGCCTCTTCGTCGGGGTCGGGGCGGTCGGCATCTGGGACGAGCTGTTCTTCATCTGCACGGTGTTTGCGGTGCTGCTTCGACACTTTCCTGCGTGGCTCGCGAACGTGCTGCAGGCTGTGGTGTTCGTGTCGTTTCTCTGGGAGCTCGGCTACCGCGCCTGGGGGCCGCTGCTCACGATTCCGTTCGCGCTCGTGCAGGGTGTGATCTTTTTGCGCACGCGATCACTCGGCTATGTGGTGACGGTGCACCTGCTGTTCGATGCCGTGGTGTTTGCCGTGCTCGTGCACGCACACAATCCAGGGCTCTTCGACATTTTTCCGACCGCACCGTAAGCAGTGTGCCGACCTTGCGGTGTGAGTCGTCGTGCCGCGGTACCGACTGTGTGTCTGGTCAGGCACCCAGTAGCGCCGCGAGGCGCCGCACCGCGAACTCGTAGCCTTGAATGCCCGCGCCGGCGATCACGAACTCGGCGATCGGTGAGACGAAGCTGTGGTGGCGAAACTCTTCGCGAGCGTGCACGTTGCTGAGATGCACTTCGGCAACGAGCAGGTTGACACCGCTGAGCGCGTCGCGCAGGGCGATCGAAGTGTGGGTGAGGGCGCCAGGGTTGATGACGATCGCCTCGCAGTCGAGGCGAGCTTCGTGAATGGCATCGACGAGCACGCCCTCGTGATTCGACTGCACCGCGCGCAGACCGAAGCCGTGCTCTGAGGCGGTGCGCGTGGCGAGAGCGACTACATCGTCGAGCGTGTCGGTGCCATACACGCTGGGCTCGCGCACGCCGAGCAGATTGAGGTTGGGACCGTTGACCAGCAGCATGCGTCGCGTCATGCCCCCATGCTACCGTTCGCCCTGCAGCGCGGCACTACGTCGTTATCGAGCCCTGGCTGGTTGGCTAGCCAACCAGCCCTTCGCGCTCCTTCACCTGCATATTGAGCTATTCCGCTGAACGTCATAGATGCGTGCGAACGTCATAGTTCCTAACGGGTATTTCCTATGACGCTCGCAGGGATCGGTGACGCTCGTGTGCGACTGCCGACAAGAATGTCTTGTGCTCCACCATCGCTTAGGCTTGAGGAATGCCTGAAACGCCTGAGCAGCCGCTGCCCGTCAAAAGTTTCGACTCGCGCACGTTTCGCGATCACCCGGTTTCGTTCGTTCGCCGTAGCGGGCGCATGACTCCCTCGCAGGAGCGCGCATGGGCAGATCTCGGGCCGCGCTTTCTGCTTGAGCTGCCGCGCGGGCATGCAGCGACGAGCGTCGCTGACGAGGTGCGCGTCGACCCCGCGCAGGTCTTCGGCCGCACCGCGCCGCTCACGGTCGAGGTCGGTTCGGGCCAGGGGCACGCGATCGTGCACGCTGCCGAGCAGCACCCCGCGCGCGATTTCTTGGCGATCGAGGTGTTTCGTGCAGGGCTCGCTCGCACGATGATTCGCGCCGAATGGGCGGCCGCCGACAACCTCAAAATGGTTGAGGCAAATGCGCCTGAGGTGCTCGAGCGCGCCCTGCCCGAGGGCTCGGTAGACGAGCTGTGGGTGTTCTTCCCTGACCCGTGGGCGAAGGAGCGGCACAAGAAGCGTCGCCTCGTGTCGAAGCGGTTCATGAAGATCGCTGCGCGCGCCCTGCGCCGAGGCGGCGTGCTGCGCCTCGCCACGGACTGGGAGGACTACGCCGAGCAGATGCGCGAGGTCTGCGACGCAGCACCGGACTTTGCTCGTGACTTTGAGGGGGAGTGGGCGCCGAGGTTCGAGGGCCGCGTGCTCACCGCCTTCGAACAGAAGGGCATCGACAAGGGACGCCACATTCGCGACCTCGCCTACCGTCGAGCCTGATTCTGGTTATTGGAATTTCCAATAACCAGAAGTTTGCAGGTCGCTACTGCGAACCGGCGAGAAAGTCAGCCCAGAGATGCTGCGTCGCATAGGCGCGGTATGGGCGCCAGTCCTCAGCGAGCACCCGGGTCGCGCGGTCGGTGCGGGTGCCGAGCACACGTCGCAAGATCAGATCGCCCGCAGGATAGGCATCGAAGTCTCGCATCGCCCGCATGGCGATAATTTCCGCAGTCCAGGGGCCGATCCCGCGCAGTGACAAAAGCTGCGCGCGAGTCGCGGTGTGATCCGCGGCAGGTCCGACATCTAGGCCGTCTGCCAGCGCAGTTGCCAGCGTGCGCAGCGTTTCGGCTCGGGCAGTGGTAAGCCCGATGCGTTCGCGCAGCTCTGCTGCATCTGTGGCGGCGATGCGGGCGACATCCGGCGCCGAGACGAAGCCAGCGGTCGCGACAGCACCGTCTGGCTGATCGCACGCGAACTGTGCCGCGAGCCGGCCCTGCAGCGTTCGCGCCGCCGCGAGAGACACCTGCTGCCCGAGCACCGTGCCGAGCGCGAACTCCTGCGGGTTGCGCGCGCCCGGCATTCTGAGCCCGGGCCTGCGCGCGACGAGCGCGCCGAGCTTCGCATCTGAACCGAGCGTGCTTGCAATCCGACGTGGGTCTGCGTCGAAATCGAGCACGCGTCGCAGCACGGCGGTCGCGGCCTCGAGATCTGTGGCAAGAGGCAACTCGAAGCACGCCGGTAGCAACACCTCGTCACCCTCTTCACGCAGCCCGGCCCAATCGAGATGAGCAAGAGCCGTGCCACCGGGCACATCGAGCGCGTGCGACGATGCGAGGCTCTCGTTCTGCCCCACCCCGCGCACGAGATCGCGGCCTGGCACCGCGTGCGCCGTCAGAAAGTCGAGCATGCCCGATGCGTCGTACGGGCCTCTCGTGCGCAGCAGGGTTTCGGCTGGAATCACCGGCCGGCTCCGGGCAGTGACTCATAGGCGAGCTGGATCTCGGCCCTGAGATCGCGTGCGAGCGATGGAGGCCCGGCGATCAGCATCGGCTCGCCGGGCAGTTCGTGCTCAGCGAGCGAAAGGATCGCGGCTCCCGCTTCACGCGCGATCAACGCACCCGCCGCAAAATCCCAGGGCGCCAGGCCACGCTCGTAGTACGCGTCGAGCCGCCCTGCGGCAAGATTGCAGAGATCTACCGCAGCAGCTCCCATTCGGCGAATGTCTCGCACGCGTGGGATCAGCTGCCGCACCACTTCAGCCTGCTCGGTTCGGCGCTCCACCGTATAGCCAAATCCGGTGGCAACGAGCGAGAGCGAGAGCTCCCCGGCCTCCGAGACGCGAATCGGGCGCCCGTTCAACTCGCTGCCGCCACCCTCGTGCGCGGTGAACAACTCGTCGAGAGCCGGCACATAGACGGCGCCCGCGACCGCCCTGCGCCCGTCGGCCATGGTGCCCGGGGCGCCGTCTTCGACGGTTGCCGCGATGCTGACCGCATACGAGGGCAGATCGTACAGATAGTTGACCGTGCCGTCGATGGGATCAACCACCCAGGTGATTCCGCTGAGGCTGGGGGCGCTCAGCCCCTCCTCGCCAAGCAGGCCGTCTTGCGGTCTCGCGGCTCGGAGCGCCTCGGCGACGAGCCGTTCTGCCTCGCGGTCTGCGGCGGTCACGACGTCGACGAGGCTCGATTTCGTACTCGCGATCTCGACCCCCTGCGCACGCATTGTGCGGATCCTCTCCCCAACATCTCGGGCGACCGAAGCTGCGAGAGAGGCGAGCGAAGGGAGTTCTGCGGGATCATAAGATGGCATGACACGAGCCTACGCGCCGCTGTTCCGTACAGGATCATCGCAAGACACGCTTGCAAAACGCACTTGAAAATTTGCGGTAGCCGAGTATAGTATTGACTTTTGGTGCTTTGCGCCTGCTTTCGCGTTTCCGCGAACGTGGCGCTGAGCACTCGCATGATCAACAGAATTACTTAAAGCGATACAGAGGATATGGCCAAAAAAGACGGCGTCATCGAAATCGAGGGCCAGGTTGTCGAGGCTCTGCCCAACGCGATGTTCCGCGTTGAGCTGACCAACGGACACAAAGTGCTCGCCCACATTTCGGGCAAGATGCGTCAGCACTACATTCGCATCCTCCCGGAGGATCGCGTCATCGTGGAGCTGACCCCCTACGATCTGACCCGCGGCCGGATCGTCTACCGCTACAAGTAAGCCTGTCGAAAAGTAACGGCTCACGGCATCCCGTGGGTACGAGGACAGCGAGTTAGGAACCGCAATGAAGGTCAACCCCAGCGTCAAGCCGATCTGCGATCACTGCAAGGTGATCCGCCGCCACGGCCGTGTCATGGTGATCTGCAAGAGCAACCCTAGGCACAAACAGCGCCAGGGCTAAAGCCCCGTCGCTATTTGCGCCTCCCGGCTGCGTTTATTGCTCGTGATCGCAAGCGATCACGACGAAGCAAAGCCAGGGCTAATCGAGCAGCGCGCTCATCTGAGCGCGAACGTTTGACAACTCAATAAATACCAGCGCATCGAAGAACCTGTTTCGCAAGAGGCAGGGGACACCTCGGGGTGGAGGCCCGAACCCCCGATACGCACCACACCTCCACAACACCAAGGAGAGCCAACATGGCACGTCTCGCCGGAGTTGACATCCCACGCGATAAGCGCGTGGTGATTGCACTCACGTACATCTACGGAGTTGGACGCACCAGCGCCGTAAAGACCCTCGCCGATACCGGTATCGACGGCAGCATCCGCGTCAAGGATCTGACCGACGACCAGCTCGTTCTGCTTCGCGACTACATCGACGCGAACTTCAAGGTTGAGGGTGACCTTCGCCGCGAGGTCGCAGCCGACATTCGCCGCAAGGTTGAGATCGGGAGCTACCAGGGTCTGCGCCACCGCAAGGGTCTGCCCGTGCACGGTCAGCGCACGAAGACGAACGCTCGTACCCGCAAGGGCCCGAAGCGCACCGTCGCCGGTAAGAAGAAGTAACCCGGTCAGCGCGACCAAGATAGCTTTCAGGAGAATACTCAATGGCTGCACCAAAGGCCGCGGCGCGTAAGCCGCGTCGCAAAGACAAGAAGAACGTCGTCGTGGGCCAGGCCCACATCAAGTCGACCTTCAACAACACCATCGTTTCGATCACCGACACCACCGGTGCTGTGATCAGCTGGGCATCTTCGGGTGGCGTCGGCTTCAAGGGCTCGCGTAAGTCGACCCCGTTCGCCGCACAGCTCGCCGCCGAGAGCGCTGCTCGCAAGGCGCAGGACCACGGCATGAAGAAGGTTGACATCTTCGTGAAGGGTCCGGGATCGGGTCGCGAGACCGCGATCCGTTCGCTGCAGGCCGCAGGCCTCGAGGTGGGGTCGATCACCGACGTCACCCCGCAGACCCACAACGGCTGCCGCCCGCCCAAGCGCCGCCGCGTCTGAATTTATTGTCACGGAGGCCGAGGCCTCCGATGACTGCGACCTCCGGTCGCGGTGATCGGATCGGTCTTGGAACCTCGGCGACAGTAGCCCGGCCGGGATCGAGTCACGCACTCGATCCCCGCCGGTTCAGACCGCTCTCGTTCCATCCCTTCTTCAACACCGCATGAGTCATATAGCGGACTCCAGCGAAAGGAACCAACACAGTGCTCATTGCACAGCGCCCCACTCTGACTGAAGAATCAATCTCTGAGTACCGCTCACGTTTCGTGATCGAGCCACTCGAGCCAGGCTTCGGCTACACGCTCGGCAACTCGATGCGTCGTACTCTGCTGTCGTCGATCCCCGGCGCCGCTGTCACCAGCGTTCGCTTCGAGGGCGTCGCTCACGAGTTCACCACGATCGCGGGTGTCTCGGAAGACGTCACCGAGATCATCTTGAACATCAAGGATCTCGTGGTCTCGAGCGAGCACGACGAGCCCATCACTGCTTACCTGCGCAAGACTGGCGCCGGCGAGGTTACCGCTGCAGACATCTCAGCTCCGGCCGGTGTCGAGGTGCACAACCCTGAGCTCGTCATCGCGACACTCGGTGACTCGGCTCAGTTTGAGCTTGAGCTCACCATTGAGCGTGGCCGTGGCTACGTTTCGGCAGCACAGAACCGCAACGACGACGCAGAGGTCGGCCGCATTCCGGTTGACTCGATCTACTCGCCGGTGCTCAAGGTGACCTACCGTGTCGAGGCAACTCGTGCCGGTGAGCGCACTGACTTCGACCGCCTTGTGGTCGATGTCGAGACCAAGCCCGCGATCAGCCCCCGCGACGCAATCGCCTCGGCTGGTTCGACGCTGGTCGAGCTGTTCGGTCTCGCTCGCGAGCTCAACACCGCCGCAGAGGGCGTCGAGATCGGCCCGGCTCCCGCCGAGGTCGTCGTCGACGGCGAGCTCTCGATTCCGATCGAAGATCTCGACCTCTCAGTGCGCAGCTACAACTGCCTGAAGCGCGAAGGCATCAACACGGTCAGCGAGCTCGTAGCGCTCAGCGAGGCCCAGCTGATGAACATCCGCAACTTCGGCCAGAAGTCGGTGTTCGAGGTGCGCGACAAGCTCACCGAGATGGGTCTTTCGCTGAAGGATGCCGTGCCCGGCTTCGACGGTGCACAGTTCTACAGCTACGAAGACGACGCCAACTAATTTCTTTTAGGCCCTCGCGGCCAGTTTTATTCAACGGAGTACACAATGCCTAAGCCCAACAAGGGCCCCCGCCTCGGAGGCGGCCCCTCACACGAGCGCCTGCTGCTGAACCAGATGGCTTCGCAGCTCTTCGAGCACAAGCGCATCCAGACCACTGAGACCAAGGCAAAGCGCCTGCAGCCCGTGGCCGAGCGTTTCGTGACCTTCGCAAAGCGCGGAGACCTGCACGCACGCCGCCGCGTGATGCGTTCGATCCTCGACAAGTCGGTCGTGCACGAGCTCTTCACCGAGATCGCACCCCTCGTCGAGAACCGCGAAGGTGGCTACACCCGCATCATCAAGACCGGTTTCCGCAAGGGTGACAACGCCCCCATGGCGATCATCGAGCTCGTTCTCGAGCCCGTGAACCCGAAGCCGAAGCGCGCGAAGAAGGAAGAGGCAGCTGCCGCTCCCGTCGAGGCAGCAGCTGAGGAAGAGGTCGTCGAGGCAGCAGCCGAGGAGGCCCCTGCTGAGGAGACCGCCGAGGTTGCTGCAGAGGTCGCAGAAGAGAAGTAATTCTCTGCTGCTCTTCGAGCAGATAAGAACCCCGTCGCACACTGTGCGGCGGGGTTCTTGCGTTGTGTGGAGCCGTGGCCCGCGCGAGGAGTGAAGCAGGTGTCGCGAGGCTGTCCGGGCGCGTACGTCCCCGCGAGCGCATACACATCTCGCCGAACGTCATAGAAGCGTGCGAGCGTCACACTTACAAACTGCACGTATCGGTGACGCTCGCACGCTTCTATGACGCTCGATCAGGTGGGCGCAGCGCAGAGGGCACTGCGCCGGCAGGCGCGGCGATGGGTGGGGGCCGAAAAGCCCGATCTGCCTAACCGCGCGGCGCGGGCTTCGGCTTCGGCCGCTCGTTCTTCTCGAGCAGCGCGTCGAGCGCGGTCTGCACGGTGTTCGCGTAGGCGATACCACCGCTGGGGTTCGGGTGAATGTCGTCACCGGCGAGCCCGCCAGGTACGAGCGGGATCGCAGCCTGCCAATCGGCGAGCGTGACGCCACGGTGGGCATCGGCGAACGCCCGCAGTTTCTGGTTCACCTCAGGGATCCACCAGCGATCAGCGTAGGCGTTCACAATCACGATGCGACGCTCGCCAGCCACGCGCAGCAGCCGGTCTAAATCGGCATCGTCGACGGGCCCGTTGGTGCCGAGACCGACCACGAGCACTTGCCGCAGCTCGCCGCGGGCGGCAAGCTCCTCGGCGATGCCAACCCCGACCCCAAAGCCGCGCGAGACGTCTGCGTCGATCCAGATATCGGGAAACACCGCTGCGAGCTCGGGCGCACTTGCGAGCATGACCGAGTCGCCGACCGCAAAGATCTCCCAGCCCTCGACAGGCTGGGGTTTGGGCGCCTCGAACTTCGGTTGCGTTGCCCACTGAGTTCCGAGCCCCGCAGGGCCGAGCGATCCATCGCCATCGTCATCGACGACCGGCGAAACTTCTTCCGTTTCTGCGCGTGGCACCGTCTGGCGAACCGACCGGTCGCCTTGCGCCTGCAGCGCAGCCTGTCCGCGCGACACTACCTCGGACGACGTGTTCGGCGCGGGAGCAATAGAAATGGCGTATCCGGCGGCAGGCACCGTCACCAGCACCACGGCGATCAGCGAGAACCCGACGGCCAGGCTGCGGCCGCGCAGCCGAACCGGTTTGAGCACCTGCGCCAGCGAGCGACGCAGACCAAGCCGACGGATCGGCTGCTCGACGTAGCGGTACGAGAGTGCGGCGAGGCCCAGCGTCAGAACGAGCGTTGCCGCAGGTACCACCCAGGGCGCCGAGCCAACGCGAGCGCCAAGCGTGGCGACAATCAGCAGCAGCGGCCAGTGCCAGAGGTAGATGCCATATGAGCGCTCGCCGATCCAGCGCAATGGCTGCACATCGAGCGCCCGCCCGAGCCAGGCGCCCTCGCGGGTGGCCGCCCACACTACGACGAGCACCGCGACGGTGGCGAGCTGAAAGCCGCCCATGAAGCTTTCGGGGCTGCCCTCTCGAAGGGTGACACTCAGCCAGCCGAGCGCTGTGAGGCCGGCGGCGCCGATGATGATCAGACCCAGCTGCTGCCAGATTGCGAGCGTGCGCGGCAGAGCGGCTGCGGGAACGGAGGCTGACGGAGTGAGCGCGCAGGCGAGTGCAACGCCGAGCAGCAACCCAAACACGTGGGTGTCGGTGCCGAAGTAGACGCGCGTTGCAGCGGCGCCCTGCGCGAAGAGTGCGCTCATCCAAAGAGCGGAGCCGACGCCGAACAGGGCGAAGAAGAACACTCGGGTGGAGCGTGAGCGCATACGCAGAGCAAAGAGCAGCACGAGGGGGAGCAGTACGTAGAACTGCTCCTCGATCGCGAGTGACCAGGTGTTGCGAAAGAGCTCGGGATCTTCCCCAGCGAAATAGTCTGTGCCAAGCGCGATATACACCCAGTTCGCGACGAAGAACGAGGCCCCGACGAGCTGCGCCCCGATGCTCACCAGCAGCTCCTTGCCGGCGAGGAGCGCTGCGCTGGTGCTGACGAGCAGTACGAGGGCGAGTGCCGGGAGCAGTCGTCTCGCCCGTCGCTGCCAGAAGTCGCCGAGCGCAATTTTGCCTGTGCGCCGGTGCTCGGCGAGCAGCAGAGTGGTAATCAGAAATCCGCTGATGACGAAGAATACGTCGACGCCGAGAAAACCGCCCTGCAGGGTCGCGGGGAAGAGGTGGTACACGACGACCATTCCTACGGCGATTGCACGGAGCCCGTCGAGGCCGCCAAGTCGCGAGCGCCTGATGGCGGCTCGGGCGATCGAAGCGGGCGAGGGTGAAACTGAACTCATACGTAAGTGGGTGCCGCACCGCGTGCGGTCTGGTCGACGAATGCGCGGGGGCCGGGGGGATGCCCGCGCTCGAGGCGGGCGCGTGCGCGCAACCTGTATATTTTAGCCCATGCGACTGCGCCTCGACATTGGCTACGACGGCACCGGTTTTCACGGCTGGGCGTCGCAGCCCGGGCTGCGCACCGTGCAGGACGAAATCGAGGCCGCGCTCTGCGTGCTGATTCGCGCCGGTGCCGAAGACGCTCGGCCCCGTTTGGTGGTCGGCGGGCGCACTGATGCTGGCGTGCACGCGCGCGGCCAGGTGGCGCACGTTGACGTTGCCGACGAGTTTGCGGCGAGGATCACCCCCCGCCGTCTCGGCGGCGTACTCGCTCGACGGGGCAGCGCTGACGTCGTCGTGCACGCGGTGCGCGAGGTGCCGTCCGCGTTCGACGCACGCTTCGGTGCGCTGCGGCGCAGATACGAGTACCGCTTGCGAGACTCGAACGGACGTCGTGATCCCTTGACCGCGCGATTCACCGCCGAATTGCCCCAGGTGCTGGACCTCGCCGCCATGCAGCGCGCGAGCGACGAACTTCTGGGACTGCAAGACTTCACCACCTTCTGCAAGGCGCGCGAGGGGGCGACGGCAGTGCGCGACCTGCTGCGCTTCGACTGGCGGCAGGCCGAGGACGGGGCGTTCGCTGCCGCGATCGAGGCTGATGCGTTCTGCCACTCCATGGTGCGCGCGCTCGTCGGCTCGGTGGTTGCGGTCGGCAGCGCGAGGATCGGCCACGACGATCTCCTGCGGCTGCGTGACGCGCGCGAGCGCACGAGCCGCTTCACCGTGATGCCGGCGCACGGGCTCTCGCTCGAGGAGATCGTCTACCCGCCCGACGATGAGCTCGCGCTTCGGGCAGAGATGACGAGGGCGCGGCGCGATCCCGCGGGGGAATGAGGCTCCTTCCGCTGCCAGTTACCCTCGCTCTCCCCTTGAAGCTGTGCTAAAGTAGACCCTTGGTGCGTCAGCACCCGAATGTGAGCCCCCCAGGGCCGATGCACTCTTTTCTGCGCAAGCGGGCAAGAGACTCGGCAGGGGAGGGATCCACGAACGACTCCATTTCGAACGAAAGCAGCACACTGTGACTCGCACATATTCGCCGAAGGCCGCTGAGCAGAAGCACGACTGGCTCGTCATCGACGCCACCGACGTGGTTCTCGGCCGCCTCGCAACCCACGCCGCAGCGCTTCTCCGCGGCAAGCACAAGACCACCTTCGCTCCCCACATGGACATGGGCGATCACGTGATCATCATCAACGCTGACAAGGTCGTGCTGACCGGCAACAAGGCGTCGAAGAAGAAGTACTACGACCACTCGGGCTACCCGGGCGGCCTCCGTACCACCAGCTACACCGAGATGATCGAGGGCAAGCCCGAGCGCGTAGTCGAGCGTGCCATCCGCGGCATGCTGCCGAAGAACTCTCTCGGCCGCGACCAGTTCCGCAAGCTGAAGGTCTACGCAGGTGCTGAGCACCCGCACGCCGCACAGCAGCCCACCACGTACGCAATCGGCCAGGTCGCTCAGTAAGCGCGCGACCGAAGAATAAGGACTTTCAAAGTGACTGAAGAGAACGTGGCCGTCGAGAGCTACACCACCGAGACCCCGGCGTCGCAGGCGCCCGCGTCGACCCCTCGCCCCGCGCTCACCGTTCCCGGTGCAGCTGTGGGCCGTCGCAAGCAGGCTATTGCCCGCGTGCGCCTCGTACCCGGCAACGGCACCATGACCGTCAACGGTCGCGAGCTCGCTGAGTACTTCCCGAACAAGCTGCACCAGCAGTTGATCACCGATCCGTTCACCGTGCTCGAGCTGAACGGCTCGTACGACATCACTGCTCGTATCAAGGGTGGCGGCCCCTCGGGCCAGGCCGGTGCGCTTCGCCTCGCGATCGCCCGCGCACTCAACGAGATCGACGCCGAGCACAACCGCCCGACGCTGAAGAAGGCCGGCTTCCTGAGCCGCGACGCTCGCGTTATCGAGCGCAAGAAGGCTGGTCTCAAGAAGGCCCGCAAGGCGCCTCAGTACTCGAAGCGTTAAGCAGCGCGGGTACTCGCATGGGTCGCCTATTTGGCACCGACGGGGTCCGGGGTCTGGCTGGGGTGGATGTCACCGCCGAGCTGGCCCTGGGCCTCGCTCAGTCTGCAGCCTTTGTGCTCGGCCGCGACGCGCGCGCCGAGAGCCGACGCCCAAAGGCCGTTGTCGCGCGGGACCCTCGGGTCTCGGGCGAGTTCATCGCAGCTGCTGTCGCTGCCGGCCTCGCTTCGGCGGGGGTCGACGTGCTCGAAGCTGGGGTCATTCCGACCCCAGCTGCCGCATACCTCGTAGCCGATACGGGCGCCGACTTCGGCGTGATGGTCTCGGCCTCGCACAACCCCGCGCCCGACAACGGCATCAAGTTTTTCGCGAAGGGCGGCCTCAAGCTGCCCGATGACGTTGAAGACGAGATCGAGGCCGTGATGGCGAAGCCGCACGCGGCAACCACCGGTCGCGAAGTTGGCCGCATCCGGCGTTTCTCCGACGCCGAAGACCGCTATCTCGTGCACCTACTCGGCACGCTCGAGGGGATTCGCCTCGACGGCCTGCACGTCGTGCTCGACTGCGCGCACGGTGCCGCGGCCGGTATTTCGCCGGATGTCTTCAGCGACGCCGGAGCCAAGGTCACCGTGATCGGCAACGATCCCGACGGCTTCAACATCAATGATGGCGTGGGTTCGACGCACCTCGAGCCGCTCATGGCGGCGGTGCTGAAGCACGGTGCAGACCTCGGCATCGCCCACGATGGGGACGCGGATCGCTGCCTCGCAGTCGATGCCGCCGGCAACATGATCGACGGCGACAAGATTATGGCGATCCTCGCCCTCTCACTGTCGGCGCGGGGCAAACTCGTGAAGAACACGCTCGTTGCCACCGTAATGAGCAACCTCGGTCTGAAGCTCGCGATGGCGAACAACGGCATCGACGTGATCGAGACCGGGGTGGGCGATCGCTACGTGCTCGAACGGTTGAACGCAGACGGCTTCTCGCTCGGCGGCGAGCAGTCGGGTCACGTCATTATGAGCGACTACGCAACGACCGGTGACGGCATTCTTACCGGGCTGCATCTTGCTGCTGAAGTGAAGCGCAGTGGTAAGACCCTCGCCGAACTCGCCGAATGCATGACCGTCTACCCGCAGGTGCTCGTGAATGTGCGCGGTGTTGATCGCAGCAAGGCGAACAGTGACGACGTGCTGCAGCAGGCCGTTGCTCAGGCAGAGCTTGTGTTGGCAGGCAACGGCCGAGTGCTGCTTCGCCCCTCGGGCACCGAACCCGTGGTGCGGGTAATGGTCGAGGCCGCTCACGAAGAGCAGGCCCAGCAGCTGGCGAACGACCTCGCCGCAGTGGTGAAAGAACGTCTCGCGATCTGAGATAAGCGCGATTTCGGTGGGCTGTGTGCTTCGGCAGGCAGCCCACTTTCGTGTCTCTGGGCGTTGCGCCGCGCCGAAACACCTCGCAGAAGTGTGCAAAGCGAAATGCACATTCATCAAGAAAATTTGGTGAAAACACGGCAAAGGGTGCTTCACCCACGTAATCTATTATCTGAGCGTTTTATGTGAACGCCCCGATATTCGAGAGGAACCCCCGATATGAGCACTCCCGAGATGCCTCAGAACCCCGAACAGCCGGCAGCCCCGGCCTACCAGGCCGCTGCGGCCCCTGCCGCGGCTCCCGTGGCAGCAGAGCCGGGCAAGGGCCTGAGCATTGCCGCGATCATCCTTGCCTTCCTGATGCCGCTGATTGGTCTTATTCTCGGCATCGTTGCGATGGTGCAGTCCAAGAAGGCTGGCCGGAAGAACGGTCTGGCTCTCGCCGCTGTCATCATCGGCGCGGTGCTGATCGTCGTCGGCATCATCGTCTGGATCGTTGTGCTCGGCAGCCTCGCCGCTGTCGGCGGCACGGCGGCTGAGGCAGCGCAGGCTTGCATGGACGGCGCAACCTCCGTTGAGGTGCTCGGCCAGACCGTGAGCTGCGACGAGGTGCTCGCGCAGTAGTCGCCCGGCAGGGCAACGCTTCGGCGGCCCGCGATCCTATTTCGAAGAGGGATCGCGGGCCGCCGTTTTTCGTTCGGGCTCGGTGAGCCGTCGCCCGCCGCGCATCCGTCTGGTGCAGCGCCCACGCGTGGTTCTCTTGTTACTGTGAGGCTTTACTCTTTTCTGAAATTTAGCGCCAATTATGATCGATCTGTAAAGCAACTCATTGATTTGTTAGTACGATCTATCGATCTTCGCCATGATGGGAGAAAAGTGAAGTAACTGATTCGAGGGGGAATCATGCGCGATGCCGATGCCGCACAGTTGCCAGATGCCACGCCCGTGCAGCTCATTGATGAGCAGGGTGCCCGGGTCGAGCACGAGGGCTACCAGATGCCCGATGCGGCCACGCTGCTGCACGGCTATGCCGCGCTCGTTAGAGGCAGGCGCATCAATGAGCAGTGCAACGCGCTGGTGCGCCAGGGCAGGCTCGCCGTCTACCCCTCGTCGCACGGACAAGAGGCCTGCCAGATCGCCGCCGCCTCGGTGCTGGGCGAGGGGGACTGGCTGTTTCCCACCTACCGCGACTCTGTCGCCGTAATGGCGAAGGGCGTATCGCCCGAAGACACGATGGTGTTGCTACGAGGCGATTGGCACTCTGGCTACGATTCTCGGGAGCACTGCGTCGCGCCGCAAGCGACTCCGCTCGCCACGCAGATGCTGCACGCGGTGGGGTTCGCTCACGCGGCGAAGCTGCGCGGCGAAGACACGGTGGTGCTGGCGATGTGCGGCGACGGAGCCACAAGTGAGGGCGATTTTCACGAGGCTATGAACTTCGCCGCGGTCTTCGGGCTGCCCGTGGTGTTCTTCGTTCAGAACAACGAGTTCGCGATTTCGGTGCCGCTTTCGCGGCAGACCGCTGCACCCTCGCTTGCACACAAAGCGATCGGTTACGGGATGTCGGGGCAGCGGGTTGACGGCAACGACTTCGCCGCCGTGCTTGCCGTGCTCGACGAAGCCGTTGCTCGCGCGCGCGCCGGAGAGGGCCCGAGCCTGATTGAGGCTCACACTTACCGCATGCAGGCGCACACGAACGCCGATGACGACACCCGCTACCGCGAACGCGAGGAGGTGCAGAGCTGGATCAGCCGCGATCCCCTCACAAGACTTCACGCGCATCTGCGAGAGGCTGGCGTGCTCGATGATGAAGCCGAAGAGCGTTTCGCTGCTGAAGCGGAGCTTGTCGCGGCCGAGCTTCGCGAGGCAATGAACCGAGAGGTATCGGTGGACCCTTCGGAACTCTTCGAGCATGTCTTTGCGCAGAGGCCCGCAACGCTTGAGCATCAATGGGAGCTGCTGCAAGACGAGATCGTGCGAACGGAGGCCTCGGCATGAGCGCAGAAACCACCCAGACGATGACGATGACGATGGCGGCGGCGCTGAATCGCGCGCTCGCCGACAGCCTCGCCGATGATCCGAGCGTGCTCGTGTTCGGCGAAGACGTGGGCGCGCTCGGCGGCGTGTTTCGCGTCACCGATGGACTGACCGCACGCTTCGGCGAGGACCGCTGTTTCGACACCCCGCTCGCGGAGTCGGGCATCATCGGCAGTGCGGTTGGCATGGCCATGAACGGCATGAGACCAGTCGTCGAGATGCAGTTTGACGCGTTCGCATACCCGGCCTTCGAGCAGATCGTGAGCCACGTAGCGAAGATGGGCAACCGCACGAAGGGTGTGCTGCGTCTGCCGATGGTGATTCGCATTCCGTTCGGCGGCGGTATCGGCGGCGTAGAACATCACTGCGACTCGTCTGAGGCCTACTACGCCCACACGCCCGGCCTCACCGTGGTGTCGCCTTCAACTCCGCAGGAGGCCTACTCGCTGCTGCGCGCGGCCATCGCTTCCGCTGACCCGGTCGTGTTCATGGAGCCGAAGAAGCTGTACTGGTCGAAGGGGCCGGTCGATACGAGCATCACCGCCCCAATCGGCAAGGCTGCTGTTGCGCGCGAGGGCAGCGATGTCACGCTGATCGCCTACGGGCCCTCAGTGCAGGTCGCTCTCGAAGCGGCAGCGGTGGCCGCAGAAGACGGGCGCAGCGTGCAGGTGGTCGACGTGCGCACCCTCACTCCCTTTGATGATGAGACAGTGATGCAGGCAGTGCGCTCGACGGGGCGCGCCGTCGTCATCTCAGAGGCTCCCGGCTATGCAAGCGTTGCATCGGAAATTCAGGGAAGAGTCGCGGAGCAGTGCTTCGAATACCTCGAAGCGCCGGTGCGCAAGGTGACCGGTTTCGACATTCCGTTTGCACCACCCAAGCTTGAGCACTGGTATCTGCCAGACGTAGACCGCGTGATCGACGCAATCGATTCGCTGCACTGGGAGGACTGATCATGGCTGCGCAAGTATTCTTGCTTCCCGACCTCGGTGAGGGTCTCACCGAGGCGGTCATCGTGCGCTGGATGGTATCGGTTGGCGATACGATCTCGATAGACCAGGCGATCGCCGAAGTCGAAACCGCGAAAAGCATCGTCGAACTACCCTCTCCATACGCCGGCACCGTTCTTGCGCTGCATGGTGAGGAGGGCGAAGCGGTTGCTACCGGGTCGCCCGTGCTCGAAGTGGGCGATGAGGGAGACGTCGCCGGTGGTGGTGCAGGGAGCGCTGCAAGCGATGGAGCTGCCTCGGGCTCGCTCGATGGTGACGTAGCCGACCGCACCGAGGCCGAGGCGTATCGTGCTGAGGAGCGCGCAGGAGCTCGACCCGCAGACGCAGACGCCGGCTCCGGCAATGTGCTCATCGGATACGGTACGGGCAGCGTAGCTGCAAAGGGTCGCCGCAAGCGCAAGGCTTCCCCTCGCCACGAGGCAGCCGAGCCCGCAGAAGCGTCGCGGCAGCCGGTGCAACCCGTTGCATCTCAAGCTGCGGTATCTCAAGCTGCTGATGAGAACCGGGTCGGCCCCGTCGCGGTGCGCTCACCCATTGTGCGCCGTCTTGCAAAAGAACTTGGGGTCGATCCTCGCGCCATCATCGCAACTGGAAGTGACGGCGCGGTGACCCGAACCGATGTGTTGAATGCCGCGGCGGCTTTCGGTGCTGATGCGGGCCGCGCAGTCGCGCCGGCTACCGCAGCTGCCTCAGGTGACGAGGTTCAGGGCCTGCATGGCCTGCACCTTGCCTCGTCTGAAAAGCTTTCGCCGCTGCGCAAGGCGGTGTCGGCGAAGATGAGTCGCAGCCGATCCGAGATTCCCGAGGCGACGGTGTGGGTCGATGTGGACTTCACCGAGCTATGGCAGCTGCGCCCGCAGATGGCGGCAGAAGGGGAGCGCCCGCCGTCGATCACGACGCTGGTTGCCCGCTTCGTACTGCTTGCGCTGCAGGAGTATCCGCTGCTCGCGTCGCGTCTGAGCGACGATGGCACCGAGCTCATGAGCTTTGACGGCATCAATCTCGGCATCGCTGTCGACTCGGAGCGGGGGCTTTCGGTGCCCGTGCTGCCGCGAGCGAGCGCACTTTCGATCGCCGAGCTCGATACTGCGTTGCGTGAGGTCAGTGCGGAGGCAAGAACCGGCCGTCTTGCTCCCGCTCGTCTCAGCGGGTCGACGTTCACCTTCAATAATTACGGCGGCTTTGGCGTCGACGGTTCAGCCGCGATCATCAACCACCCCGAGGTCGCGATTCTCGGAATGGGTCGAGTCATCGAGCGCCCCTGGGTGGTTGGCGGCGAGATCGTCGTGCGGCGCATCGCGCAGATCTCGCTCGCGTTCGATCACCGTGTGTGCGATGGGGGCTACGCGGCAGGTTTCATTGGAAGTCTCGTCGAGAAGATCGAGCATCCGCTGCGGGTGTACTCGCGACTCTGAGACTGAGCCCGAACAGCAGAAGGGCCTCGGCGCTAGTGCGTCGAGGCCCTTCGTGCGTATTCAGGCGCTAGCCGTGATGCTCAAGGCTAGCCGTGGATGTCGATCGTTGTCGTGTTCAGCGGCACGTCGTTCTTCGTCTTCACGAGCGATACAGCGACAAGCGAGATGATGCAGACCACGACGATGTAGAGGCCCACCGTCCAAATCTGGCCGGTCTTGCCGAACACCAGCTCCGCGATCATCGGAGCGAATGCGCCGCCGAGAATCGCGCCGATGGCATAGCCGATCGAGACACCCGAGTAGCGAATGTCTGCGGGGAACATCTCTGCATAGAGTGCGGCCTGCGGGCCGTAGGAGAGGCCGAGGCCCACGGTCATGACCAGCAGCGCCACGAAGTACAGGTAGATGTTGCCAGTGTTGATCAGCGCCCACATGGGAATGGCCCAGAGGCCGAGCAGCACGTAGCCGATCTGGAAGGTGCGCACGCGCCCGATCCGGTCAGAGATAACGCCACCCCAGAGCGTGAACGCGAGCCAGCCGATCGCCGAGAGCGTGGTCGCGAGCAGCACGGGGGGGCGTTCGAGACCGAGACCACCTGCCTCTACCGGGCGAGTCGCGTATGAGGAGAAGAACGCAATGAGCAGGTAGCCCGCGGCGTTGTTCGCGATGAAGATGAGGGCCGAGAGAACAACCTCTTTGGTGTTGCGCTGAAACAGCGTCTTCAACGGAGCAGACGACGAAGCCTTGCGCTCCTGCAGCTCAGCGAAGATGGGCGACTCTTCTACCGCGCGGCGAATGATGTAGCCGACGAAGATCAGCGCGATCGAGAAGAGGAACGGCACGCGCCAGCCCCAGGAGAGGAACTGTTCCTCGGTGAGCGAGGTGGTGAGAATCCAGAGCGTCGCGGTCGCGAGCATCATGCCGATTGGCACACCGATCTGGGGGTAGGCGCCGAAGAAGCCGCGCTTGCCCTTTGGTGCGTGCTCGACAGACATGAGTGCGGCGCCGCCCCACTCGCCGCCCGCCGAGAAGCCCTGCAGGATGCGAAGCAGAACGAGCAGAATCGGAGCGAAGATGCCGATCTGCGCGTAGGTCGGCAGCACACCGATCAACGCGGTCGCTGCGCCCATCAGAATCAGGGTGAGCACGAGCATCTGCTTGCGGCCGAGCCGGTCGCCGAGGTGACCCGCGACAATCGCGCCGAGCGGCCGGAAAAGGAAGGAAATGCCGAGCGAAGCCCATGCAACGATCTGGCCGAAGGTCTCGCCCGCGGGGGCGAAAAAGAGTGGACCGAGCACAACGCCGGCGGCCTGCGCGTAGATGAAGAAGTCGTACCACTCGATCGAGGTGCCGACCACGGTTCCGGCGAGCACGCGGCGCTGTTCGCGCCTCGTGTCAACTGTTTCTGTCAATGTGAACTCCGTCGTTCTGAGGGCTCTGCGGGGGTGCTGAGCCGGGCGGGGCCAACGGCATTACTAGCCGAATGGTTAGTAAATCTAATCACGACATCGAAAGATGTTTTGCATCGAGCGCGCGGTGTGCATCAAATTGTTATTCGCATTGCGGGTGGCCGCAGGTTCCCCGTATCCTGTTACTCTAATAACTTACCGTTCATTCACTAATTCGGTGATTGATCGACAAGGAGGTCGAACGAGCATGCCAGAGGCTTATCTCGTAGATGGAGTGCGTACCGCGGTCGGGCGCTATGGAGGCGCTCTCGCTGCGGTGAGACCAGACGATCTCGCAGCGCACGTGCTGAAGAGTCTCGTCGAGCGAACCGGTGTGCCGGCAGAGGCCATTGACGAGGTGATCTTCGGCGCCGCCAACCAAGCCGGCGAAGACAACCGAAATGTCGCACGCATGGCGGTGCTGCTTGCGGGGCTTCCAGATTCGCTGCCCGGGTACACGGTAAACCGTCTCTGTGCCTCGGGCATGACCGCGGTCTCGAACGCCTCGCAGGCGATTCGCGCGGGCGATGCTGACCTCATCATCGCGGGCGGTGTCGAATCGATGACGCGCGCGCCATGGGTGCAAGAGAAACCGGGCCGTGCTTGGTCGAAGCCGGGGGAGCAGTTTGACACCTCGATCGGCTGGCGCTTCACGAACCCGCGTCTTGCAGCGCGAGACAAGGCGACATTCACGATGCCCGAGACTGCCGAAGAAGTGGCGCGTGTCGACTCGATTAGCCGCGAAGATGCAGACGCGTTCGCGGTCGAGAGTCACCGGCGAGCGGCAGCCGCGATCGAGGCAGGCCACTTCGAGCGTGAGATTGCGCCCATCACGGTCGACCTCGGCCGGGGCAAGCAGGCGGTGGTCTCTGTCGATGAAGGCCCGCGGCCTGACACGACGCTCGAGGTGCTCGCTGGCCTGCGGCCTGTGGTCGCCGGTGGCACGGTCGTGACGGCTGGCAACGCGTCATCGCTCAACGACGGCTCGAGTGCACTGCTCGTGGCAAGCGGTGAGGCCGTCGAGCGCTACGGTTTGACACCACGGGCGAGGATCATCACCAGCGTTTCTGCAGCGCTCTCACCCGAGATCATGGGCATCGGTCCCGTTCCGGCAACCGAGAAGGCGCTGCAGCGCGCCGGCCTCTCGGTCGACGACATCGGATCGATCGAGCTCAACGAGGCGTTTGCATCGCAGTCGCTCGCATGCATCAGGCGGCTTGGGCTCGACCCGGCCCGAGTGAACGTCGACGGTGGTGCGATTGCGCTCGGTCATCCACTCGGTTCATCGGGGTCGCGCCTGCTCGTTACTCTGCTGAACCGTATGGAGCGCGAGGGCTCGCGCTATGGCCTCGCCACCATGTGCGTGGGCGTCGGCCAGGGCACGGCAACGATCATCGAGCGGGTGTGAGCGTGAGCGCAGCCGCTGAGAATTCCCCGCTGCTCATCGAGGTGCGCGACACCCATGTGCTCGCCACCTTGAACAGGCCAGAAAAACGCAATGCCATCGATCAAGACTTGATCGACGCGCTGCACGAACTCTGCGAGAGGCTCGAAGCAGAGCCCCGCACGCTGATTCTGCGTGGTGCAGAGGGCACATTCGCGGGAGGTGCCGATATTGCTCAGTTGCGTGCTCGCCGCGCGGCCGATGCGCTGAAAGGCATCAACACGCGGGCATTCATGCGCATCAACGCGCTGCCAATGCCTGTGATCGCCGTGCTCGAGGGCTACGCGCTCGGCGGAGGTGCCGAACTCGCCTACGCCGCCGACATCAGGGTCGGCACGCCTACGCTCAAGATCGGCAACCCTGAGACCGGCCTCGGCATCATCGCGGCCGCCGGCGCGAGCTGGCGCCTGCGCGAGCTCGTGGGCGAGCCGCTTGCCGCAGAGATCATGCTGGCCGGGCGGGTGCTGAGCGCCGAGGAGTCGCTGCGCGCGGGGCTCATCACGCACCTTGAAGAGGACTCGCACGCCGCGCTCGAGCGTGCCGAGAAGATCGCCGGCCGAATCGCGGCGCTCGACCCGGCCGCGACTCAGGCGTCGAAGCGCGTGCTGCAGGCGCCGCGCGCCGCACACCCGCAGGTCGACCTTGATGAGCAGGCGGTGCTCTTCGAAAGCCCCGAGAAGATGCGCCGCATGACCGAGTTTCTGGAACGGAAGAAGAGCAAATGAGCGGATCAAACGAGATCGCCGTTCCCTCGCGCGTTGGCGTGATGGGTGGCGGGCGCATGGGCGGCGGAATCGCCCACGCATTTCTGCTTGCGGGCGCCTACGTCGTCGTCGTCGAACGTGACGTCGCCTCGGCCGAGGCGGCGCGGGCGCGCATCGAGGCGAGCATCGATGCGTCGGTCGCGCGCGGCTTCGACGGCGATGCCGCACTCTTGAAGCAGGCCCTCACGGTCGCCACCGATGTGGGCGCGTTCGGGGCATGCCAGCTGGTTGTCGAAGCGGTGCCCGAGATCCTCGACCTGAAGCTTGAAACGCTGCGTGCGATCGAGCAGCAGCTGCCCGACTTCGCGACTCTTGCGTCGAACACCTCGTCGATCCCGCTTGCGCAGCTCGCCGAGGTGCTCGACCGACCGAGTCAGTTCATCGGGCTGCATTTCTTCAACCCGGTGCCCGCCTCGACGCTCATCGAGATTGTGGTGCACGAGGATGCGAGCGACGCGCTCGCTGAGAAGGCTCGAGGCTGGGTGCGTGCGCTCGGCAAGACGCCGATCACCGTGTCTGACTCACCGGGCTTCGCCTCGAGTCGCCTCGGGGTCGCGATTGCCCTCGAGGCGATTCGCATGGTCGAAGAGGGCGTCGCAAGCGCGGCAGACATCGACCTCGCCATGGAGCTCGGCTACAAGCACCCCTCGGGGCCGCTCAAGACCACCGACATCGTCGGGCTCGACGTGCGCCTCGGCATCGCCGAACAGCTCGAACGCGACCTCGGCCCCCGATTTGCGCCGCCGCAGCTGCTGCGCGACATGGTCGCCGAGGGCAACCTCGGTCGCAAGAGCGGCAAAGGGTTTTACGACTGGAACAACGGCGAGTAACGCCACAACAAAAGGAGTCAGAGCGATGACGCGAATGCTGCAGAGCTATGTGCAAGACGCCTGGTGGTCACCCGCCGAAGACGTCGCCGGTGTCGAGGTGCTCGATGCATCCACGGGCGAGCCAGTCGCTCGCGTGTCGAGCGAAGGTCTCGATCTCGGTGCTGCGTTGGATCACGCCCGCACCGTTGGGCAGAAGAGCCTCGGTGAGCTCACCTTTCACCAGCGGGCGGTGCTGTTGAAGCAGCTCGCCCTCGTGCTCACGGAGCGCAAGCAGGAGCTGTATGAGCTGTCGTACAAGACCGGTGCAACGAAGATCGACTCGTGGGTCGACATCGACGGCGGCATCGGCGTGCTCTTCACCTACTCGGGCAAGGGGCGGCGTGAGCTGCCCAACGCCAAGGTGCAGCTTGACGGCCCGCTCGAAGTGCTCGCGAAAGATGGCACCTTCCTTGGTCGTCATATCCGCACGACCCTGCCCGGCGTCGCCGTGCAGATCAACGCCTTCAACTTTCCGGTGTGGGGATCGCTCGAGAAGTTCGCACCCGCATTTCTCGCGGGAATGCCCTCGGTGATCAAACCGGCCACGCCCGGCGCATACCTCGCCGAGCATATGGTGCGCATCATGGTCGAGTCGGGTCTGCTGCCGGCTGGCTCCGTGCAGCTCGTCTCGGGCTCGATCCGCGACGTGTTCGAGCACGCGAAGCTCGGCGACGTCGTGTCGTTCACCGGCTCGGCCTCGACCGCAGACGCTCTGCGCAAGCACGAGGCAGTGCAGACCGGGGGAGTGATCTTCGGAGCAGAGACCGATTCGATCAACGCTTCTGTGCTCGGCCCCGATGCGGTTTCGGGCACACCAGAGTTCGACGCGTACGTGCGTCAGCTTGTGAACGAGATGACCACCAAGGCAGGACAGAAGTGCACGGCGATTCGCCGAGCTATCGTGCCGACCTCGTCGATGGACGACGTCGTAGAGGCAGTGCGCGCTCGCATCGAAGAGAAGATCGTGGTCGGCGACCCGCGTACCGAGGGCGTCACAATGGGTGCGCTCGCCTCGGCCGAGCAGCGCGAAGAGGTGCTGCGCCAGGTTGTCAGGCTCGTCGCAGACGGCGGTGAAGCCGTGATCGGCGCTGGCCAGGGTCTTGAAGAGGGCGGCGCCTTCTTGCGGCCGATCCTGCTGCGCTTTGACGACGCGAATGCGGAGCGTGTGCACGACACCGAGGCGTTCGGCCCCGTCAGCTCGGTGATCGGATACGACACCCCCGAGCAGGCCGCCGAGCTCGTCGTGCGCGGCGGCGGCTCGCTCGTCACCAGCGTTGCCTCTGCTGACCCCGCGTTCGTCTCAACGCTCACCCTGCGCACCGCATCGGCCAACGGCCGCATGCTGCTGCTCGACCGTGACAACGCTCGCACCTCGACCGGCCACGGTTCGCCGCTGCCGATGCTGGTGCACGGCGGCCCGGGTCGCGCAGGCGGCGGCGAGGAGCTGGGTGGCGTGCGCAGCGTGTTCCACTACATGCAGCGCACGGCAATTCAGGGCAGCCCCGAAATGCTGACCGCGGTGACCGGAGTCTGGCACACCGGTGCGGCGACGCGTGACGACGTGCACCCATTTCAGAAGTCGCTCGAAGACCTGCGCATTGGCGATCAGGTCGTCTCTGAGGCTCGCGAGGTCACGCTCGAAGATATCTCGCACTTCGCGGAGTTCACGGGAGACACCTTTTACGCGCACACGAACGAGGAGGCAGCGGCGGCGAACCCGTTCTTCCCGGGCCGCGTGGCCCACGGCTACCTGCTGCTCTCGTTCGCGGCTGGCCTCTTCGTCTGGCCTGACGTGGGGCCCGTGCTCGCGAACTACGGCCTCGAGAACCTGCGCTTCATCACGCCGGTCTCGCCCGGCGACAGGGTGCGTGTCGCCCTGACCGCCAAGCAGATCATTCCGCGCGAGACCGACGAATACGGCGAGGTGCACTGGGATGCGGTGCTCACGAATCAGAACGATGAAATCGTTGCGACCTATGACGTGCTCACGCTGGTGTCGAAGGCTCCCGTGGCCGCTGTAGCCGCGTAGGAGTTCGAAGAGGATCGGCCCCGGGTGCTCACGCCCCGGGGCCTTTCGCGTACCGGCGCTGGGCTGATCCTTTTCTCTGCTTACGATCGGCCTTCGGTGCGAACTTCGCGGCGGTCACCCATAGTTTCGGAGAACAACGGAAAATAAGGACGGAATCGAGAAGAGCTTCCGTGATTCGCGGTGATTTCCGTGATTCGCGGTGACGAGTGCGGTGCCTGATCGATGCGAGTGGGCCCGCCGAGGATCGGCGCTCGCGAGAAGGGCCCGATCAGGTGGGGGTCAAGCCCCCGCGCATGAAGCGCAGCACCGCATTGGCGATCTCATCGGGCGTGAAGCGCCCGCCAGGGCGATACCATTCGACGAGCGAGTTAATGAGCCCGAAGGTAAAGCGTTCGGCGAGGCCCGGGTCGAAGTCGGGGCGCAGGCTGCCCTCGGTGAGCGCAAGCTCGAAGAGCTGCCGCAGCTTCGCGTCGAAGGCGCGCCGGCGCTCCATGGCTTGCAGTTCAACCTCAGAGTTGCCGTGCAAACGCAGCAGCAGAAGCAGCGACGGCCGCTGCTCGCACGCGACGCGCACGGCACCCGTGACCACGAATTCGATGCGCTCGCTCGCCATGCCGCTGACCGCCTCAGGTGCGGTAAACACCGCCTCGAGCGCCCCGAGCACCTGCTCGAGGGCGAGCTCGAGCATCGCAGACTTCGAATCGAAGTGGTGGTACACGGCCGATTTCGACAGCCCGAGGCGTTTCGCGATGAGTTCGAGCGTCGCCGCGTCGTAGCCGTGATCGGTGAATACCTTCACGATGACCTCGAGCATCTGCTCTTGGTCGTAACCGGGACGGCCGCGCTTCGCAGCGGGTGGAGTGGGCGAAGCGCTCATCCCTCTATTTTCTCTCATATCGTTCGTGAAATGTGTTCGAACCCGCGGAAGAGGTCTCGGATGTTCGGTTCGGAGTCGATTCCGCAGATTCGGGCCCACAGTGCCGTCGCGGTTTCGGTTTCGAGTACCTCGCCTACGAGCTGTTCGAACTTCTGCTTCACATGTTCGTTGCTTGCCGGATTCTCGGCGTTGCCGTAAGGATTCTCGCAGTTTCCGACGAGGATCCTGCCGTCGACGGTATGAATTTCTACTCTGCCGAGGTGCCGACTCGGAAAGACGGCTGCGTAGTTCGGGTCGACGCGCATTTCGACTCGGTTCGCGAGTGCGCAGATACGAGGATCCTCGAGCGCTGCGCGCTCGAACGCTGCGATGTCTGCGCGCCCGTGCGCGAGCGTGGTTGCGGTGACGAACGGGATCGAGAAGCGGCCCGCGAGCGAGGTCGCGAGCGGAGGGCGCGCGTCGAGCTCGACAGCTCTCGAACTGACCCAAACGACCACTCGAACGATCGAATCGGGGTCGAATCGTGTGTCAAGGAGCCAGGGCAGCGCGCCGGGGGCGGCTCCGGCCCGTCGGGTCGCGTCGATGAGCGCTTCGACCACGGGGTGTGCGTGGCCGCAGGTGGCATGAAATTTGACGTAGCCAGTGTCGACCGCCCAGTGCTCGCCGAGTGAGGCGTGAAGTTCTTCTGCGGCGAAACCGTCACCCAGGAGGGAGCCGAAGACCTCTTCGATCGAGCCCGGGTTCGCCGTGTAACCAGCGGCCACGAGCCGGTCAACGGTCGACGCGACCATTCCCGTTATGGCCGGGCCCGCCGAGTGCACCGTGGCGCCCGAGTAGGGCAGGCTGTATGAGGTCGCGGAGGCGAATGCCGCCGCAGCCTGCATCGCGGCGGCAATCTGAGACGCCGTGGCGCCTCGCATCCAGGCGAGGCCCGCAGCGACGCCGACGTTGCCGAGGTTACCGTGGCAGTGCACGCTCGTTCGCAGCCTCGCCGCCCGCTGCAGCCTGGCCTGGGCCTCGTAGCCGACGATGAACGCGGTGAGAAATCTTGCCCCGCTCAGCTGGTCGCGCTGCGCGGCCGCGAGAAGCGGTGGCAGCACATGCATCGCCGGGTGCCCGGTGGGCCTGGCGCCCTCGTCGAGCTCAGCGGTGCAGGTGGAGAGCGCATTGAGCAGCATCGCCTCGCGCGCATCTGTAACTGGAAAGCCGGGAGCGATGATCGACGACGCACCTTCCGGGTGGGGTTCGGCGATCATGCGCGACGCGTCTGCCGTGACCGAGCCCCTCAGCATCACCCCGAGCGTGTCTGCGATGACTCGGGCAGCGCGGACGCGCGTGCTCGCGGGGATAAGGCTATCGGTGACTCCCGCCACGAACTCGGCGAGCGAGGTGACTGGTTGCTGCAGCTCATTCATGTGTTCCTCTGGATCTGCGGTGATCTGACAGCAGCGTCAACCTGCTGCCGGCTAGTGTGTAGTGCTGAGCGGTCTGCGCTCCAGAAAAAGCAGGAGCAGCACGGAGACCGCGCCAAGCGGGGCGAGCATCAAGAAGAATGGCTGCAGTGCGTTGGCGTAAAGGTCTGCGATGAGCGCCTGCGCCGGTCCCGGCAGGCCGGCGTAAAGCGTGGGCGTGAGATTTGCGAAATCGATGCTTGGCGGGAGCTTGTCGTTCTGCGCAAACGAGACCGCAAGTCTCGACGAGAATGCGCTGCCGATCGCCGCGATGCCGATTGCGGCGCCGACTTGCCTGAAGTAGTTGTTTGCTGCGGTGGCACTGCCGACCATGCTCGGGGGCAGTGCGTTCTGCACGACGAGCAGCAGCAGCTGGGCTGAGGTTCCGAGCCCCGCCCCCATGAGCGCAGAGAAGAGGCATGCCTCGAACACGATGGTCTGGGAACTCATGGTTCCGAGTAGGACGAGCGAGGTCGTGACGGCGAGCATGCCAAGGATCGGAATTAGCTTGTACCGCCCGGTGCGCGCAACGATGATGCCGGTAAGCGAAGAGGACACGAGGATCGAGCCGATCATGGGAATCAGCGCGAGCCCGGCCTGGGTTGCCCCGAGCGAGAGCACCATTTGCAGAAACACCGGCAGGTAAGTCAGCACGCCGAACATGGCGATGCCGCCCGCGAGCGTGCCTGATCCTGTCGCGAGAAGAAACGTCCGGCTGCGGAAGATCTGTAATGACATGACCGGATGGGTGGCGCGTCGTTCGGCGAAGAAGAACACGAGTGCGCAGGCAACGGTCGTGGCGAAAAGGATCACGATCTGAGGCGAGCCCCAGGAGAAAGTGGTGCCTGCCCAGGTCGCAAGCAGCACCACCCCGGTCGTTGCTCCAGCAAGCGAGATTGAGCCGAGCACGTCGAAGCGAACGCGCGTGCGTGCCACAGGGCCCTTCACATATCGAAGGGTCAGCAGGAGTGTGATCACTCCGAGCGGCACATTCATCCAGAACGCCCAGGGCCAGCCCGGCCCGTCGGTGAACCAGCCGCCGACCAGCGGGCCCGCCACTGAGGCAACGGCCCACACCGAGGCGAATGCCCCCGCATACTTCGCGCGCTCGCGGGCTACGACCGCGTCGGCGAGTACCGCTTGGGGCAGCACCAGCAGGGCGCCTCCGCCGACCCCCTGTACGAGGCGGGCTGCGATCAGCATGTCGATGCTCACCGAGAGCGCAGCCGCAACAGAACCGAGCGTGAACAATGCGATGGAGATCGACATGAGTGCTCGGTGGCTTATCGCGTCGCTGAGGGATCCGAACACCGGCATGAACGCCGTTGAGGCGAGCACGAAACCCGAGACGATCCAGGCGATTCTGTCGGCCCCTCCGAGGTCGCCGGCGATAGTGGGGAGCGCAGTGCTCAGCACCGTCTGATTCATCGCGAACATGAACATCGCGAGCATCAGGCAGATCAAGAGCGGCCGGAAGTTTTCTGGGCGATAGATCTCGGCGCGCTCCCGGTCGGCCATGTGGTGAGATCCCGCTTGCATCGGTCTAGTAGAAGCGCGCGACCGTCGAGGGCGTAGAAGCGCCGAGAAAGACCGCCTGCTTGTCGGAGCGGTTGGCGTACGCGTGCGGAATCGCCGAGTTGAACGAGACCGTATCCCCCTCTTCGAGGGTATAGCTGTGCGCGCCGACGGTGACCTCGAGGCGGCCCTCGAGCACGAGGAAGACCTCGTCACCCGGGTGGGTCATCGGAGTGTCCTCGCTGGAGTATCCCGGTGGCACGATGGTGCGCACCAAGCCGAGCCTGTGGTTCGCGTCGGGGGTGAGCAGCTCTTGCTCTATCTCGCTCAGCAGCCGCCTGCGCCCGTCTGAACGCACCACATCGCGCTCAAGCTCGTGGTCGTCTTCGCCCTGGAACATCGATGAGATCGGGAGTCCGAGGGCTCGTGAGAGCCGCATGATGGTGTTGAAGGAAGGGTTGCCGATCCCGCGCTCGAGCTGGCTGATCAACCCGCCGCTGACGCCTGCCTGCTCGGCAAGCTCCTCGACGGTCATTCGACCCTCGCGGCTGGTGCGGATGATATTGCCAAGGAATATCATGCGAGGCTCGCTGCCGTCCGGTCGCTGCCGCTTCGCTTCTTTCGTCGCCATGTGTACCTACTCTGAGTCAGGAGTCATCAGTTGTTCTGATCGCGGGATCCGCGAGCAGGCGTCGTCTCAGCGGTGAGTCGGCGCCTTGCGAACTTCAATGACTTCATTATAATCATATCAACTTCGATTTTATGAAGATTCTTGTTGAGCGACGGGGCTCGATCGCATCGTGACCGGCCTGCCGCAGGATCGCTATGGGTGAAATGAGGAACAGATGCACGGACAACCGATGCCAGTGAGTGGAGACACACAGATCGGTCTCATCGTTGTAGAACCGACCCCTGGCCTCCTGGCAATTGCCGCGCAGAAGAATATCGATTTCATAGTACTCGACGCAGAACAAACCGGACTCTCGGTGCGAGAGTGCACCGAGATCGTGCACCGGCTGAGTGGAACCGGAACCGAAATTGCGGTGCGCGTGCCAGACGTCGAAGAGCGCACGCTGATCTCTTTTGCGAACACCGGGGCAGCCGAGCTCGTGCTGCCACGGATTCGATCGGTCGCCGAGCTCGAGACCGCTGCTGCCGCGGTCAAGTACGCCCCGGAGGGGCTGCGATCCCGGCAGGTCACCCTCGCGTCTGGCTACGGCGCGGACTACTCAAGGGTGCCGAGAACGAGCGTGCTGCTCGAAACCATTGATGCCCTCGACGGGATCGACGCGCTCGTCGCCTCGCCCTGTTTCGAGAGCGGCTGGGTCGGGCCAGCAGATCTTTCTGCCGAGCTCCAACGTGCGGGCCGTGGTGGCGCAGACGCACTCGAAACGGCGACCCAGATCATGGTGGACGCGATGCTCGCAGCGGGCAAGCCTGTCGGTCTGCCCGCACCCGGCCCCGCAGGCATTGCGAGCGCCCGCGCTCGCGGAGCCACTCGTGTTGCCGTCTACTGGGAACGCTACCTGCACACCGTACTCGAAGAAATCTCGTCCCAGCGCTCATGAATCACGCACAAGCAGAAGGAACCCCACACATGGCCGCAGATACGTCGCCGACGCCCTCGACCGCCCCACTGCGGCTCCTCGCCGTAGGCGACGTGCTGATCGAGCGCGACGATCCGGGCAGCGCCTTTGCGCGGTGCGCCGACGTCGTCAATGAGGGAGACGTGTTCTTCGGCAACTGCGAAGCGGTTTACGCGGACGGCGTGCAGTTCTCGCCGACAGCGAGCATTCCTGTGGTGGGATCTCCTGACAACGCCGCGGGTCTCGGCGTCGCGGGTTTCGACGTGATGTCGCTCTCAAACAATCACACGGTCGACGGCGGCCATGAGGGGCTATTGCAGACCCTCGCGCGAGTCGAAGAACAGGGCATCGCAACCTGCGGCGCGGGTGCAAACCTCGCCGCCGCGCGACGGCCCGCGATCCTCGAACGAAATGGACGCCGCATCGCATTCTTCGCCTACTCTTGCGAGTTTCCCGCCGGATACTCGGCAACCGAAGATCGACCAGGCATCGCGACCGTTCGCACCCACACGGTGTACGTGCCCTCCCCGCTGAGCGCTTTTCAATCGGGTGGCGCCCCCGACCAATTCACCGTCGTAGACCCCCGTGACCTGCGTAGCGTGCGCGCCGACATCGCAGCGGTGCGGGACGAGGTCGACCTGATCGTCGTGAGCATGCACGCGGGCGACGGCAGCCGGCCAGCGGTAATCACCGACTTTGAACGCCAGCTCGCGCAGGCTGTCATCGACGTGGGCGCCGATGCGTACCTCGGGCATCACCATCACATGCTGCGCGGCGCCGAGTACTACCGAGGCAAGCCCGTGTTCTATGGGCTCGGCCACTTCGTCTTCGATGTGCCTGACTTCGAAAGTCAGGTGCCCCCAACCGTACTCGCGCGTATGAAGGAGCACGCTGGCGAGTACGGCTACGGGTACCGGGATGACGGATACCCGCTTTTGCCGATGCACCCAGAGGCGAGAATGACCATGATCGCAGTGTGTGATTTCGGCGCCGATGCTGAGGTGCGGGCGGGCGCAATTGTGTGCCGACTCAACCCGGAGGGGCAGCCGGTCCCGTTGTCGCCGCGCGAGGCGGCAGGGCAAGAAGTCACCGAGTACCTGAGATGGCTGAACGAACAGGAACAACTCGAGGGGGAGTGGCACGTCGGCGACTCCGAGATCGCGGGTTACGCGATCGTCGAACTTGTTCCGGCGGGGACGAGGTAATGGCAGTGGGCGCAAGAACGCTTGTCGGGGCAGAAGCATCGAACACCGAAGTGCGCCGATTCGATTTTCCCGAACTCGGGCGTGTGATGTATGGAGACGGCGCAGTAGACCATCTCGGTGATGAGGTGCGCCGACTCGGGGGCAGCCGCGTGCTGCTCGTGACCAGCCCGAGTCTGGCGAAGCAGCACGATCTGATGTCGCGAATCCGCACCGCTCTGGGCGAAGCGCTCGCCGCCGAGTTTCACGAAGCGGTCGCGCACGTGCCGCTCGCCTCGGTCGAGGCGGCGGTCGACGTGGCGCGTGCCAACTCGGTTGATCTGGTAGTGAGCTTCGGCGGCGGCAGCCCGGTCGACTGCGCCAAGGCCACGGCTATGTGCGCAGGCTCCGGGCTCGCCGTGCCCGAGGTCCTTGCCCAGGCGAAGATCGAGCGGGGCACCGCAGGCACGGTCGGCACCGAGCACGCCCCGCTGCCGCATATTTCGATCAGTACCGCGCTCTCGGCGGCCGAGTACACACCCACGTTCACGGTAACGCAGCCGGTCTCAAAATCGAAGGCCATGTATTACGACTCGCGGATCACCCCCGCGACCGTCGTGCTTGACCCCGGGGTGACAGTCACCACACCAGCCTGGTTGTGGGGTGCGAGCGGCGTGCGCGCGATCGATCACTGCGTCGAATGGTTTCTCTCGACCGCGAGCACCCCGTTCACCGACGCGCTCGTGTTGCGAGCGCTCGGGATGCTCTGGCGCTCACTGCCTGCCGTGCTCGAGAACCCGGCAGACCTCGACGCGAGGCTGGAATGTCAACTCGCAGCCTGGATGAGCGTCTACGGTTCGTCGAACGTGCTCGGTGGGCTCTCGCACGCGATCGGCCATCAGCTCGGCAGCAGTACCGGAATGGTGCACGGGTACACCTCATGCATCGTGCTGCCATACGTCATCGAGTTCAATGGCGAGGCGGCGCCCGAACGCGTCGCCGAGCTCGCGCGCGCTGCGGGTCTCGGCACCGACGATCTTGCCGGTGGACTGAGAGAGTTGATCGCCCGCCTGGGGCTGCCGAGCCGCATCTCGGAGGCGACGGATCGTATCGCCGACCTGGATGCGATTGCCGCTGAGACCATGCGTGAGGTCGCGATCGCAAACAACCCGAGGCCCGTGACCGAGGCGGCGGTGCGCCGCATTTTGGAGCTCGCGCAATGAGCGCCGTAGCACCCACACAGTCGCCCACGCTGAAACTGCTTCGAAACGTGGCGGGCGTATGGTTCGGGCCCGCGGCCGAGCGCGCGCTGCTTGCAGGCGTCGACGTGCTTATCAGCGAGGGGCGAGTCGCCCAGGTGGGGAGGGAGCTCATTGCACCTGACGGCTGCGAGGTGATCGAGGCCTCGCAACTGCTCGTCTTGCCTGGCTTCGTGAACGCGCACCACCACCTCACGCAGCAGCTGACAAGAACGATCGTGCCGAGCGGCGACGTTTTCGAGTGGCTCGCCGCGTGCTACCCGATCTGGGCGAGGCTCACCGCCGCGCAGGCTGGCATCGGCGCGCGCATCGGGCTCGCCGAACTCGTGCTCACCGGCGTCACAACCACCGCCGATCTCTCCTACTACTTTCCTGCCGGTCGCCCAGACATCTTCGACGCGCAGATCGAGGCAGCCCGAGACATCGGGATCCGCATACTCGCCGTGCGCGGTGGCATGCTCGACGTCGGCGATGCGGTGCGGAGCCGTATCGGTGATTCGATCGCATCGACGATCGAATCACCGGACACGCTGCTCTCAGAGCTCGAGCGCGCGGCGAAGCAGTACCACGACCCAGCGCAGGAGTCGATGCTGCGCATCGGAATGGGGCTCACCGAGCCGCTCTGGGAAGCGCCGGGCCTGATGCGCGAGCTCGCAGAGCTCGCTAAGGTGCACGGACTCGCCGCGCACACGCACCTGCATCCACGCCCGGGAGACCTCGAGGCCTGCGCGCCCAGCAGCATCGCCGACCGGCTCACCGAACTCGGCTGGTGGAACGATCGGCTCTGGGTCGCCCACGGCACGCGCCTAGATGCGGGGCTGCTCGATCGCATGATCGCCGATGGTGTCGGCTTCGTCACCTGTCCGTCGTCGAACGCGAGACTCGGCACGAGTCTCGCTCCGGCGTGGCGGTTCGCCGAGCGAGGCGAGCTGCCAGCGATCGGAGTCGATGGTGCAGCATCGAACGACGGCGGCGACATGCTCGGCGAGATCAGACTGGCCTGGCAGATACAACGGCACGCCTCGAGCGGGAGTGAGTATTTCGCGGGGCTCGAACCCCGGACGGTGCTCGACTGGGCAACCGTCGGAGGCGCGGGAGCACTCGGCTGGGAAGGGCTCGGCGAACTCACGCTCGGCGGCCTCGCCGATCTCGCCTGCTTCGATGTGTCGGGGCTCGAGTACGTCGGTGCCCAGGATCTGCTCGATGCCCTCGTGCTGTGCGGGGTATCGCATCGCGCAGAGCTCGTGCTCGTCGGAGGCAAAGCCGTGGTTCGCGACGGCCGCCTCGTCGGTGTCGACGAAGACGAGCTCGCGCATCAGGGCAGAGCCGCGACGCTCGAACTCTTCACCAGTTGATCGGCCCGGTTGCCGTCAGCGACGCAGCTGCTTGATCTCGAGGAACGTCTGTGCGATCAAGTCGCCGTTGACTCTGATGTCGAATACTATTGGGCCGCTGCGGGCGAGGTGCACACCGATCGATTGCAGATCGCGTTCGTTTGAGATCACGACGCCCGAAGCGCCCAACGCATTTGCCATTCGGGCGAAGTCGGGTGCAGGGTAGTTCGATTCGGTGACCGGTTTGTCGAGCATCGCAAGAGTGTGCCGCTCGATGCCGAAACCGCCGTCGTTCAAGATCAGCACGATTACGGGCAAGCGCTCGCGCACTGCCGTCTCGAGTTCGGCGATCGACATCGCCGCCGATCCATCGCCCATAACGGCAACGACTGGGCGACCGTCGAGGCCCGCCGCGGCTCCGAGCGCGAGGCTCAGGCTCTGGCCGATCGACCCGAACGAGAAGCCGTGGGTGTATGAGCGCGGCTCGTGCACATCGATGAGCTGCGTACCCCAGATGCAGACGTGGCCACCGTCGACGACGACGGCTCGGCTCGTGGCCAGGGCTGCGTTGAACGCGGCGCAGGCACGGCGAGGATCGACCGAGTCGCCGTCGGAGTGCCCGCCTTCTGGTGCTGTGTCGGGTGGGAGTTGCGCACTGGGCGATGCGGCCCGCTGCGCTGCTTCGGCCGACTGCTGCGCACCCACCGTCGCGAGCGCGGCCCGAATGCCCGAGGCCGTCGACGTGGCGTCGCCGGGCACCGCAACGTCGACGCGCGAGAATCGTTCGAATGCCATCGGATCGGTGTCTATCTGCACGATGGTGCAGCCCTCGGCGTAGCTGTGACGAGTTGTGGTCCACTCGTTCAGCGATGCCCCGAACGAGACGATGCAATCGGCCTCGGCGAGGGCTGCACTTGCTTTCGCATTTCCGAGCCCGCCGGCGACACCGAGCGCGAGTGGATGCCCCCAGAAGTTGCCCTTGCCGAGAAGAGAGGTGACGATCCGGGCACCGCTCTCGTCGGCGAGCGCTGCGATCTCGGTGATCGCCCGATCGCCTGAGGCGCCGCGCCCGGCCAGAAGTACCGGACGATCGGCCGAAGCGAGCGCTGAGGCGGCGCGGGCAACGAGCTCAGGGTGTGGGCTCAGCCACGGCGCGAGGTCGAGCAAGTCGTGCTCGGCCACGCTTGTGATTCCGGTCTCGGCCCCTTGCACATCGGTGGGTATGTCGAGCACGACCGTGCCCGGTTTGCGCAGCGCGGTTCGCGCCGCGAGCAACACGTCTGCATCGACCCGCTGCGGGGTGCTGAGCGAAACCCGCTCGGCACCGAGCGAGCGGGTGAAGGCGCTCTGATCCAGCCGCTGCAGGTTGAAAACGTCGCCGGCAGCGAGCCCACCCACCAGCACAAGCACCTTCGAACGATGTGCGGTCGCGGTGGCAACCGACGTCGCTGCGTTCGTGAAGCCCGGGCCGTGGGTGACTGTCGCCACGCCGAGTCGGCCAGTCATGCGGTGGTAGCCGTCGGCCATGCCCACGGCGCCAGCCTCATGCCGGGCGTGCACGATGCGCACGCCGTGATTCTCCGAGAGCTCAGCGAGCAGCAGAAGGTTGCCGTCGCCCATCACTGCGAACACCGTGTCGACGCCGAGCGCGACCAGCCGCTGCGCGATCACCTCATACCCGAGCATCCTGATCCTTTCAGCAGGCGGGACGGCTGCGCACGTCTTTGCCGACGTGCTGCTTCAGCAGATGACCGATGGGGCCCTGCTTGAGCTCGCCGTCCTGCATCATGATGTGTCCGCGCAGCACCGTCATGCTCGGCCACGCCTCGACGCGGTAGCCCTCCCACGCGGTGTAATCGGCCTCGTGCAGGTCGTCCTTGGTGATCACCCTGCTGACGCCAGTGTCGAGCACCGCGAGGTCGGCATCGGAGCCGATTGCGATCACACCCTTCTGCGGATGCAGGCCCAGGATCCTTGCCGCGTTCGCCGAGGTGAAGTCAACGTAACGGTTCAGATCAATGCCGCGCTTGTGCACCCCCTCGGTGTATGCGACTGCCATGCGCATCTCGATACCGGCGAAGCCGCCGGTCGTGTCGAAGATGGTGCGGCCGCGGGTCTTCACATCGAAATCGGTGCAGACGCCGTCGGTCGCGAGCGTGCTCACCGTGCCTGCGATGAGTGCCTCCCACATCGAGTCGCGGTCGGCCTCAGACTTCAGCGACGGGTAGGTGTGGTAGATCGCGCCGTGCGGGTGCTTGTAATCCTCAGCGGTGAAGTAGGCGTAGTGCGGCAGGATCTCGCCGTAAACGGGAAGGCCGCGCCCGCGAGCCTTCGCGATGGCCTCGACGCCCTCTTTCGCGCTGACGTGCATCAGATAGATGGGAGCCCCGGTGTACTCGGCGAGGGAGATGACCCGCTCGAACGAGATCTTCTCAGAGATGTTGTTGTGCGCGTCTGGCATGTACTGCAGATCGGTCTGCTGCGCCCGCTCGAGGCGTTTGTAGGCATACATCACGAGCTCATCGTCTTCCGCGTGCACCGCGAGCATGGCACCGGCCTCAGCCACCTTCTCCATGAGACCCCAGATGTTGCCGAGATCAGTCTTCTGGTGCGGGCGGGTGGGGGTGGTGTTTGTCATCCACACCTTCCAGCTGCCGTGCCCGTTGGCGATGGCATCTGGCACTTGGTCGAGCACTTCGAACGGGATCTCCTGTTCGCGGAACGTTCCGTGCAGCGCGTAGTCGGTGTAGGTGAGGCCATCCCACTCCTTCGCCTTGCGAGCGAAAGAATCCTCGAGATTGTCGCCGGGATGCCAGTGCGCGAAATCGATAAGGGTCGTGGTGCCTCCGTAGATTGCGCCCTCGCTCGCGCGGTCTGCGCCGAAGCACATGATGCCACTGTCGGCAGCAGTCGGCAGCACGGAGTTGGTGTGCACGTGCGGGTCGATACCGCCTGGTACCACCAGTTGCCCGCCGAGGTCGACAGTCTCTCGCGCCTCTTCAGCGAGCGAGCGGCCGCTCTCAACGAGCGAGACGATCTTGCCACCGAGAATGCCGATGTCGAGCTGCTTTGCTCCGTATTCGGTGACGACGAGTCCGTTGGTGAGAAGAAGATCGAGCATGAGGGTTACCTTTCGATGGAGCTGTCTGCGTGCGCAGAGAAGAGGGGGGTGCGCGTGAAGTAGCGCTCGTCGAGCAGCACCTTGACGGAGCGCCTCGGGTTGACGAGTTGGGAGATCGCGACATCGCCGGCGGCGCTGATGAGCATCGCGGCTTTTTCGCGACGCCAACCGCGATCCTCTTGGATCAAATGGAGCATGTCGTCGAGCGCGAGCTGTGCCGCCTCATCGAGCGTGTCGCCGTCACCCATGGTGATGACACGGCCGCCGGATCGGAGCATCGGGCGCTGCAACTGGGCGTTCTTGATGACGCGGCACGACAAGGTCACTGCGCCTTCGACCTCTACCGCGGTAAGTGATGACTCGCCGTCGCCCTGCGCGGCGTGCAGATCGCCGAGGTAGAGGTGGCCGCCCTCGAGCTCGACTGGAACGATAATGCTTGCACCGGTCGTGAGTTCTTTGCAGTCCATGTTTCCGGCGAAGGTGCCGACGGTGCTCGAACTCGGGTTGCCAGTCGCCGGCGCGAGACCGAGCTTGCCGATCATCCTATTGACGGGCACCATGACGTGCTCGTCGAACTGCACCATTCCGTCGCGAATTTCGACCACGTGGCCGAACGATTCGAACTCACTGCTGAAGCCGCCGCGCCCCGGCATGGTGACCATCGCACCGCGGTCGGCGATCTCGATGTCGTGAATGTCGATCTGCACGAGGTCGCCGGGGAGTGCGCCGTCGATGAAAATCGGCCCGGTGACCGGGATCGCGAAGTGCGAGAAGTCGGTCGCCTCTTCGAAGCCATCCCTGCTGAGGATGCTCGGTGTCTCGACTCTGAAGACTTCTCCCTCGCTGACGATGATGATCGGTTCGCCCGTCGCCGCGTACGTCGGCGAGGCGGGCAACGGCCCGACGCTTCTGATGGTCATGTGCAGCCTGCTCGTGTCTCGACGTCGGGTCAGTAGACCGGCTGCGCCCAGTGCTCGAAGCCTGCAACCTTGCCGCGCACCGCGTCTTGGTAGAGCTTCTGCAGCTGTGCGGTGATCTCGCCAGCCGATGCATCGCCGATGGGGTGACGGTCCACGCTCTTCACGTGGTTCACCTCGGCGGCACTGCCGCACACGAACACCTCATCTGATGAGTAGAGCTCGGTGCGATCGATTGGGCGCACCTCGAGTTCGAGGCCGAGCTGCTTTTCGACGAGCTGGATCACCGAGTCTCGGGTGACACCCTCGAGAATACTGTTGGTCGAAGGGGGAGTGGCGAGGCGGCCGTTTCGGTAAATGAAGACGTTGTACCCAGCACCCTCGGCCACGTAACCTTCCTGCGTCAGCAGCAACGCCGCGTCGTAGCCGTTGCGCCGCGCCTCGAGCAGTGCCAATCGGCCGTTCTGGTAGTTCGCGATCGACTTCACCCGCGGCGGCATCGAGCGATCCGAGAGCCTCGCCCAGCTGCTGATCTGCACGTTGAGGCCGGTCGCGCCGAAGTAGTTGCCCATGGGAATGGCGGCCATGTAGGTGGTCGAGGGGCCTGTGTCGTCGGGCTTGCCGTCGGCCGAGTCGACGAACACCTGGGCGCGCATGTGCAGGTTGCACTTGAGATTGTTGGCGCGCACGAGGCCGAGCAGCTGCTCTGAGAGCACCTCGATGTCGGTCGGCCCGTCGATCTCGACGACGCGCATGGAGTCGATGAGGCGCTTCATATGGTCCTGCACGCGGAAGGCATACAGCTGGTTGTCGTCGTCAGACCAGTAGGCACGGAAGCCCTCGAAGACACCCACCCCGTACTTCAGTGTGGTGCTCAGCACATGCAGCTTCGCGTCCGCGTAGGGCACGAGTTCACCGTCGTGCAGCAGGTACTCCACCTGTTTCGGGTCGTTCACTGTCTGTTCGTTGTTCGCCAACTGTCTCTCCTCAGTTCTTCGTTGTCTGTATTGCGCCAAGAATGCTGTCGCTCGACTCGACAGTTCCCAGGAAGATGGAAACGTTCTTCATCGTGGCCTCGTGAAGATCGCGCCAGGGCGAGGCGCAACCGTCCTCGATGACCGTCACGCGCAGATCGCGAGAGTAGGCATCGCGGGCCGTGCCATCGACGCAGTAGCTGCTCGAAACGCCGCAGATGAGCACCTCGCGGATGCCCCGCATGCGCAGATCAACCTCAAGCCCCGTGCCGTAGAAGCCGCTCGCGCGGTGCTTCACGATGCGCACGTCGTCGGGGGTCACCCGCTCGCGCAGCTCGTCTACCAGTTCGGCGTCCCAGCTGCCCCGCACGCAGGGGGGAAGCGAGAGCTCGGTCTGGGGGTTCTTGAGCCGAGAGCGGTCGATCGACCGGTCATCGGCAAGATGCTCCTGAGTGACCCAGAAGACCGGAAGGCCCGATTCGTGCGCTGCGTCGACGAGTCTGCCGATTACCGGAATCACCGCCAGATTGTCTTCGATATCCATCGCCCTGGCGACGGATCCCTCGGGGTGGCAGAAACCGTTCTGCATATCGATGACGATCAACGCTGCGTCGCGAAGTTCCTTCTGATCCACTGGGTCACCTCTTTCGGAATTACTCTGCGCTCAGCAGAGACGGGTTGATGGTGCGGAGCGGGCTGTTGTAGAAGCCGGTCACGTTCGACCTGTGGGCCTGCGCGTTCGCGCTGTCTACGATGTAGACGATCGGCATATCGGTCGTGCCGAGAGCCGCGATGTCAGAAATCAACTGCTGACGCTCGTCGGGGGCCGCGGTCTGCGCCTTGCCGACGAGTGCATCGTATTCGGGGCTGTTGTACCCGAAGCTGTTGATCGCTGACGTCGACAGCGTGAACGCGGCGGCTCCGTAGGTCGCGTCAGCAACGAAGGTCGAGTCGCTGTAGAAGGTCGCGTCGTAGCGACCCTCTCGCACGAGCTGGAAGAACTCGGCGGCGCCGGCCACGTTCTGCAATTGCATGTCGATGCCGATCTCCTTCAGGTCTGCCTGCACCTGGATGGCGAGCGGCTCGACCCAGGGGCCGGGGCGCGATGCGCTGTAGAGCGCGGTGAAGGTGAACCCGTCGGGGTAGCCGGCCTCAGCCAGCAGCTTCTTCGCATCCTCGGGGTCGTAGGTGTAGACCTCTTTCGGCTCGGGGAAGTCGTAGTACTGCGGCACGCCGTGCTTCGCGCTCTTGCCCAGATCGCGGTAGATGTTCTCGGTAATCTGATCGCGGTTGATCGCCATCGAGATGGCCTGGCGCACGCGGACATCCTTGAACAGTTCGTTGTTCTGCTGCAGGAAGATCTCGTCGCGATCCGCAGAGACGCAGTTCTCTACGGTGACGCCCTCAGCATCGCGGAGCTGGTCGTATTCTGCGAGCGTCAGCGCATCAGACCACTCGACATCGCCCGAACGCACGAGCTGCATGCGCGTTGCCGAGTCTGGGACTGCGGTCAGGGTGACCGAATCGAAGTTGCCGCGGTCGAAGGTGTAGTTCGGGTTCTCCGAGAAGACGACCTCGGTGCCGGGCTCGAAGCGGTCGACCTGCCAGGGGCCGAAGTTGGCCGAGTTGGTCTTGAAGAACTCGGCCGCCCAGGGATCCTCGGGGGTCACGTGCTTCTTCCCCTCAGTGCTGTCTTGAATCGTCAGCAGCACGCTCGCGAACTGCATCACATCAAACGAGGTCGACTCGAGCACGTTCATCTGCACCGTTTTGTCATCGATGATCGTGACGAGGTCGTCAATGTTGTAGCGCCCGATGAATCCGAGTGCAGTCTTGATGAAGGGCTCGAGCGCGAGCTGACGCTCGACGCTCCACTTGACGTCTTCTGAAGTGAGCTCGTTGCCCGCATTGCTGACCGCGTCGCTCAGGTGAAAGACGACACTCTTGCCGTCATCTGCGAGATCCCACGACTTCGCGAGGTGGGGAGCGAGATCTTTCGACTCGCCGAGTACATCGCAGCCGCCCATGTAACGCACCAGGGTCGAGTCGAAGACCGAGTAGACGATCTTGCTCGGCTGGCCACCCCAGGGGCTTTGGTCGAGATGGTCGGGAACGCCGGCGACCGCATAGCTGAAGCTGGTGTCGGCGGCGACCTTGTCACCGCCGCTCGTGTCTTCTTGCAGGCTGCAACCTGCGAGCAGCAGCGAACCCGCAGAGATCAGACCGATCGCTGAGAAGGTTCTCTTACGAAGTGAAACGCCCATGTTTACTCCTTTAATAGAATGAGTCACTTGATAGTAAATTGAAGATGAATGGATGGTCAAGTACGCAAACGAGTTGAAGGTCACGAATTAGAAACGAATGCGGGGATCGAGCAGTGCGACGGCGACGTCGAGCAGGATGTACGCGACAATCACGACCGAGCCGGTCACGAGGATGAAGCCCTGGATCACCGGTAGGTCACCCTTCAACACGCCATCGAGCGCCCATGCGCCGGCTCCCGGCCACGAGAACACCACCTCGATGATCGCCTGCGCGCTGAGACTCACGCCGAACAGGATCGCCGTGTACGTCAGCACCGATGTGCGCGATGAAAGCAGCGCGTAACGGATCACCTGCCACTCGGACAGGCCGCAGCCGCGCGCGAACTCGATCTGCGGCTGCACGAGTGCCTGCGTTGTCGAGGTGCGAACGGTTTTCGCGAAGTATGCAGCGAGAAATACGGCCGTGCTGAGCACCGGCAGAATCGCGTGGGCTGCGACAGCCCCGAGCAGGCTCGTATTGCCGCTCAGCACTGCGTCGAGCAGAGTGACTCCGGTGATTTCAGGCGACGGCGGAGTCGAGGAGTAGAGCATGCCGGTGGGTGTCGGGAAGATGCGGAACTCGAATACGAAGAGAAAGATCAGCACGACGCCGAGAAAGAACGGCGGAATGCCCTGGGCCACGGAGATGAAGAGCGACGCGATCCTGCCTGTGGTGCGGCGCTGGTAGTAGGCGCCGAGTGCGCCGATGCCGGTGCCGATCAGCGCCGCCAGCAGAAGCGACGGCACGATCAACACGAGCGTATTCGGCAGGCGGCGCATGAGCTCACCCATCACCGAAGATCCGGTCAGATACGAGTTGCCGAGGTCGCCCTGAATCGCTCCGAGCATGAATGAAACGTACTGTGCCCCGAGCGGACGGTTGAAGCCGAGTTCCTCTCTCACCTGCTCGAGCTGGTCATCAGTTGCGAAGTCGCCGAGGATGAGCGAAGCGGGATCGCCTGGAATCAGCAGGATCAAGCTGAACGTGAGCGTCGCGAGCACAAAGAACATGAGCGGTAGAAGCGCAATGCGCTTGAGTGTGAATATGACGGCGTTCTTCATCGTGCTGCCACCTTCTGCTCGAGGCGGATGCACGCCGCCGAACGTTCGTCTGTGATCGCCCTGAGCGGTACCGGTGTCTCGTTGCACTCTGGGATCGCGATGGGGCATCTGCTGTAGAGCGGACAGCCCGGAAACACGGTCGCCGGGCTCGGAATATCGCCGCTCAATCGTTTCGAGACGGACTTCTCGTCGGGGTCGACTGAGAGCGTGGATGACAGCAGCGCCACGCTGTACGGGTGCTGTGGGTCATCGATGATCTGCGCGGCGGGGCCGGTCTCCATGAACCGGCCCATGTACATCACGGCGGTGGTATTGCTGAAGAAGCGAACCGTCGCGATGTCGTGCGAGATGAAGAGGTAGGTGAGGTCGTGCGACTTCTGCAGATCCTTCAGCAGGTTGAGAATCGTGGCCCGAACGGTGAGGTCGAGTGAAGACGTGGGTTCGTCGAGCACGATGAGCTTCGGGTTCACGATGAGCGCGCGCGCGATGCCGATGCGCTGCTGCTGACCGCCGCTCATGTCTGCTGGGTGCCGTTTCAGCACCGCTGAGCTGAGGCCCACCTCTTCGAGCACCGAGACCACGCGGTCGCGGCGTTCAGCTCGCGAGACCTCGGGCGAGAAGATGCTGATCGGCTCGCCGATGATGCTCTCCACCGTCATTCTCGGGTTGAGCGACTCGTAGGGCTCCTGAAACACGACTGAGAGATCAGACCTGACTCGGCGAAGCTCACGCGGAGACATGGCGGTGAGATCCTTGCCGTCGAACACGACCTTCCCGTGTTCAGGTTTCAACAGTCCGAGCACGATCCTGCCGACTGTCGATTTGCCCGATCCGCTCTCGCCGATGAGGCTCATCGTCTGCCCTTGCTCGATCGAGAAGCTGACATCGTCAACCGCGCGCACGGTCTTCTTGCCGCGTCGAAAATCCTTCGTGATGCCAGAGACTTCAAGCAGTGCCATGGTTACGCCACCTCCGCGGAAACAAGCTGGTGATGGCACGCAACCGCGCGGGTGCCCGATTCTTCGGTCATCGCGGGCATGCGCTCGAGGCAAACATCGCTCGCGAACTTGCAACGCGAAACGTAAGGGCAGCCGACCGGATAGTTGATGAGGTCGGGCAGTGAGCCGCTCAACCCCTTGATCTCGCCGTCTGCCTTCGGCACGGCATCGAGCAGGGCCTTTGTGTACGGGTGCTTCGGGTTCTTGAAGACCTCCCGAACCGAGCCGATCTCCACGGGCTTGCCCGCGTACATCACCATGACCCTCGTGCAGTACTGCGCCACCACGCTGAGGTCGTGGGTCACGAGCAGCATCGAACGATTGTCTTCTTTGATGAGACCGGTGATCAGATCAAGGATCTGGCGCTGCACCGTCACGTCCAGTGCGGTGGTCGGCTCGTCGGCGAGCAGGAGCAGTGGATTGTGAATCATCGCCATGGCGATGACGACGCGTTGCGCCATGCCGCCGCTGAGCTCATGGGCGTAGCCCTCGAGCACGCGTTCGGGGCCGGCGATGCCGACGCTCGCGAGCGCCTGGAGCGCCTCGGCGCGGCACTGCTTGCGCGACTCCTTGCGGTGCGCCCTGATGATGTTGGCGAACTGTCGCTCGATGCTCAGGATCGGGTTGAGCG
>CALCJF010000007.1 GCA_937967375.1 uncultured Leucobacter sp. | reverse complement strand
AGCAGCGGTCGCGGAGAGGCCTGCTGGGGTTGCGGCATTCGCGTAGGCCCCGTGCGGGTACGCTGCAGCGGAATGCTCGGCGTAAGGCTGTGGCTCAGGCTGTTGCGCCGGAGAGGGCTGCACGGTTCCAGCCCGCGACACCGCGTTCGGGTGTGTCGCGATGGCGGCAGCGAACTCCGGGTAGGCGTGGCCGATGCGGGTGAGTTCTTCGCCCGTGGTCTCGGGGCGGTGCACCGCTTCCCATGCTGCCTGGCGTTGCTGTTCAGTCATACCCCAAGCCTAGGTTGGTTCTTGTCATTCTGCGATACCCCATACCCCGGCGTAGCTCGCATATGTTGATCGCGTACCCCTCGCGTGTGTTGGAAGATGTGCCTTCCGGGCATGGTTTGGGCACATTTGCCAACACACGAGGGGGTGCGGCTTGGTCACCCCGAACTTGTCGCTCACAGCTCGCGAAAAGTGCGCGTTACCCACAGAATTCAGCAGATTGATCGTTCTCGCAATCTGCGCCGTGTGTCTAGCGCATGCTGAGACCATGGTTCCCGTCCGATACTCGTTACCTGAAGAACTTGCCGGGCGCGCGTTCAGCTCGCGGCGGGCGACGTCCCTTGGCGTCACACCGAAGATGCTGCACGGCCCAAGGTTCGTACAACTGCACCATGGCGTGCACGCGCATGTGGATCGTAAGACTGAGAGTGGGGACTTTCCTGAAGCAGTGATGCTGCGTATGGCGAGTGACTACCTGTCGCTGCTTCGGCAGGGTGAGGCGTTTAGTCACACTGCAGCGCTGCTGCTCTACGAGGCTCCGATTCTGGTCGAGCCGGCCGTGCACGTCACCGTGATTTTTCCGAGAGCGGCTGCCGCCGGGCGCAAAGTGAGAGGCCATCGCACGCGCCACCGCTTCCAGCCCGTGTTGACGCACAACGTGCTGTCGTGTGTGCCGCCCGAGCTTGCCCTGGTGCAGAGCGAAAGCATGCTCTCGTTTCGCGAACTCGTGGTGGCGATCGACCATCTCATTCTTCCGCGTCGTAAGGGTGAGCCTGCTCGCCCAATGATCACCCGTGAGTGGCTAGGCGAATATTTGCGTGCATATTCGGGCAAAGGGGCGACCCGGTTACGTGCAGCATTTGAGATTTCGAGGATCGGCGCCGAGTCTCGATACGAAACGCTGAGCCGCTTTGAGCTCGCACGAATGGGTATCGACACACTCGAGTTGCAGGCGAATCTGTACGATCACGCCGGGCATTGGATCGGGCGGTTTGACCTTGCCGACAAAGCGAAACGCAAGATTCTGGAGTACGACGGAGAGCAGCATCGAACCGACAGGGCTCAGTACTTGCGTGATGAGAAGAGACTCCAGGCTGCGCGCGATGCGAACTATGAGGTGAAGCGATTGCACAAAGAAGATCTGAGATCGCACGCACTCGCCTCTACCCGGCGTGAGTTGTGCAAATTTCTTGGCGAGACGCCGAGAAGACTCCCTCGCCGGCTCGAGCGCTACTTCGCTGAGCCGCTCTGAGTCCCGCGACCGGCCGGTTCGAAAGTGGAGTCGAAAGTCGTGCCGAGGGTCTGTTGTTGGAGCCACAACCGGTGGCGTGTGTTGGCAGATGTGCCTTCCAAGCGTGTGGTGTGCACGTTTGGCGGCACAGGAGGGTGTGCGTGAGGGTTTCTGCTTGCTCATGAAGGCGGCGCATTTACAGACATGCCGGGCACATGAAAAGCCCGCCCCGGCCGAGCGAGCTCGGAACCGGGGCGGGCGTGATCCTTTTCGTGAAAACGAAGTTAGATCTTCGAGGAGGCGTCCTTCAGCACGCTGCGCAGGATGCCGCCGATCTCAGCAAACTCAGCCGGACCGATGGTCAGCGGCGGAGCGAGCTGGATGACGGGGTCTCCACGGTCGTCGGCGCGGCAGTAGAGGCCGGCCTCCCACAGTGCGGGCGAGAGGTAATCGCGCAGCAGGCGATCGCTCTCTTCAGCGCTGAAGGTCTCCTTGGTGGTCTTGTCCTTCACCAGCTCGATGCCGAAGAAGTAGCCCTCACCGCGCACGTCACCGACGATGTCGATGTCGAGCAGCTTCTCGAGCTCGGCGCGGAACAGTGGGCTGTTCTCGCGCACGCGGCCGTTGAGATCCTCTTCCTCGAAGATGTCGAGGTTCTCAAGCGCAGCAGCCATCGCAGCCGGGTGGCCAGCGAAAGTGAAGCCGTGGTAGAAGGTGTTGTCGGTCGAGTCGAAGGGCTCCGACACCTTGTCAGCAACGATCATTGCACCGGCGGGCACGTAGCCCGAGGTGAGACCCTTTGCCGAGGTGATGATATCGGGCTCGTAGCCGAGTGCCTTCGAAGCGAAGAAATCGCCAACGCGGCCGTAGGCGCAGATGACCTCGTCGCTGACGAGCAGCACGTCGTACTGATCACAGATCTCGCGCACGCGCTTGAAGTAACCGGGGGGAGGCGGGAAGCAGCCGCCCGAGTTCTGTACCGGCTCGAGGAAGACGGCGGCGACGGTCTCGGGACCCTCGAAAAGGATCGCCTCTTCGATGCGGTTTGCAGCCCACTGGCCGAATGCCTCAAGATCGGTGGGAGCACCCATCTCTTCTGCGCGGTAGTGGTTCGTGTTCGGCACGCGGTGACCGCCCGGGGTCAGCGGCTCGTAGAACTTCTTCATGTCGGGGATGCCGGTGATCGCCAGGGCGCCCTGCGGGGTGCCGTGGTACGCGACCGAACGCGAGATCACCTTGTGCTTCATGGGCTGGCCCTTGATCTTCCAGAAGTGCTTCGCCAGCTTGAACGCCGACTCAACAGCCTCGCCACCACCGGTGGTGAAGAAGACCTTATTCATCTCGCCGGGAGCGTACGAAGCGAGGCGCTCCGAGAGCTCAACAGCTGCGGGGTGCGCGTACGACCAGATGGGCATGAAGTCGAGCTGTTTCATCTGCTTGGCTGCTGCCTCGACGATGCGGTCGCGGCCGTGGCCTGCGTTCACAACGAAGAGGCCTGCAAGGCCGTCGATGTACTGCTTGCCAGCAGCATCGTAAATGTGGTGTCCCTCGGCGCGGGTAATGACGGGAATGCCGTCATTGAGCACCTTGCGGTTGGTGAAGTGCGGCCACATGTGCTTGCGGGCCGAAGCCTGCAGAGCGGCGGTGTCGACCGCGGCGGTTGGATCGAAAGACATGGTTATCGTGTTCCCCAGTCGTATTTCTGTTTGTTGAGTTGCAGGTAAACGAATGTTTCAGTGATCGACACCCCTTCGATCCCGCGAATCTTCTGATTTAGGAGTTCGATGAGGGCGTCGTCGTCTTCACAGACGAGCTCGGCGAGAATGTCGAATGAGCCGGCGCTGAGCACCACATAGCTCACCTCGGGCATCTCGCTGAGGCGGTCGGCG
>CALCJF010000006.1 GCA_937967375.1 uncultured Leucobacter sp. | reverse complement strand
CATACGAGTTCGTGATGTGACTGGAGTTCAGACGTGTGCTCTTCCGATCTAACGACCAGCAGACGAAGATCGAGTATTACCCCGACTTTGAGAAGCCTCAGCTTTTCGAGCTCGGCTACATCGCCGAGAAATCGGGGCACTCCCTCGGTGGCACGGTCGACCTCACCCTCGTCGATCTCGCAACCGGCGAACCGCTCGACATGGGCGGCCCGTTCGACTTCTTCGGTGAGCTTTCGCACTACGAGACCGCAGGCCTCACCGAACAGCAGGTCGAGAACCGCGCCCTGCTGCACGATGCGATGCAGGCTGGGGGCTTCACGCAGTACCCGCTCGAATGGTGGCACTTCTCGTACCCGCTACCCGAAGGCACCATTCCCGAGAACTTCGTGGTTCGTTAGACCGGCGTCCTCGGCAGCAACACTCCTGCGGGTACGAGGTTATCGCGCCGGTCCTTCCAGGGTTTCACCCAGGTCATCGCCTGTGGCACGAGCACTTTGCCGCAGGCGCTGCAGACTTCTCCCTGCGTGGTCTCGCTGCCGCAGTCGCGGTGCACGAGAGACATGTGTGCGCCGTGCGCAGGCATCGGGGTGTGCCGTTCGCCCCAGAGCGCAAGCTGTTGCAGTATGGGCAGCAACTCGGCGGCGGCCTCAGTAGCGACGTATGCCTGCCTGGTGCGAGCCCCGTCGAGATAGTCGGTGCGCTCGAGCAGCCCGGCGTCGACCATATTGCGCAGTCTGCGGCTCAGCACAGCCTCTGAGATACCGAGATTCTGGTGCAGTGCATCGAAGCGGCCGCGGCCGTGCAGCACGTCGCGCACGATTACCAGCACCCACGGATCGCCGAGCACGTCGAGCGAACGCCGGATGGGGCACGCCTCGTCAGACCAGTCGGATCGCAGTGGCATCGCACCTCCCGTGAGTGTTAGAGTCTTCATCATCTCATAACTTCGCTGAAGAAAGCCAGGTCGATGACGACGCGATCCACCGAACCCGTCAGGGATGCCGCGCCCGCCGCTCGGCACCGTATTCACCCCGCATGGTGGATCGCGGTCGCTGCCCTTCTCGCGCTGTTCGGTGCCGCTGGGTTCCGTGCGGCACCGGGCGCGCTCATGGTGCCGCTGCACAGCGAGTTCGGCTGGTCGATGAGCGTGATCTCGCTCGCGGTCAGCGTCAATCTGATTCTTTACGGTCTCGTCTCGCCCTTTGCCGCGGCACTGATGGATCGCTTCGGCCTGCGCCGCGTCGTCTCGATCGCTTTGCTGCTCGTTGCGATCGGAGCCGCGGGCAGCGTGCTCATGACGGCCTCGTGGCAGCTGCTTGTCTTCTGGGGCGTGTTGATCGGCGGCGGCACTGGATCGATGGCGATGGTGCTCGCTGCAACGATCAGCCAGCGCTGGTTCATCAAGAAGCGCGGCCTGGTGATGGGCGTGCTCTCGGCAGGCCAGGCGGCCGGGCAACTCATGCTGCTGCCCCCGGTCGCGGCTCTCGCCGAGAACGTCGGCTGGCGACAGGCATCACTGCTGATCGCCGCCGTAGCTCTCGCGGTGATTCCGCTCGCCGTCTGGTTGCTTCGCGACTATCCGGAAGATCGCGGGGTGCTGCCTTACGGTGCCGACCCCGCCTCATACGTTGCGCCGCCTCGTGCAACAGGTGGGGCCATGCAGCGCGCCTTCGCTGGTCTTGCCTTCGCAGTGAAACACCGCTCGTTCTGGGCACTCGCGATTGCCTTCGCGGTGTGCGGTGCGACGACGAACGGTCTGGTCGGCGTGCACTTCATTCCGAGCGCTCACGATCACGGCATGCCGCAGGCCGTCGCGGCAAGTCTGCTCGCTGTGGTCGGTGTCTTCGATATCGTTGGCACAGTCTTCTCTGGTTGGCTCACCGATCGCTTCGACCCGCGATGGTTGCTCGCGTTCTACTACGTCTTTCGCGGTGTCGGCCTGATGGCACTGCCGTGGCTGCTGAGCGATAGCGTGCACGTGAGCATGATCATCTTCATCGTGGTCTACGGGCTCGACTGGGTGGCGACCGTGCCGCCGACGGCGGCCCTCTGCCAGTCGATTTTCGGCGACCGTGGCACGATCGTGTTCGGCTGGGTGTTCGCGGCACATCAGCTGGGCGCCGCTGCGGCAGCGCTCGGTGCTGGCGTCATTCGCGATGTCTTCGGCGAGTACACCTACGCGTGGTGGGGCGGGGCCGCGCTGTGCATCATCGCTGCCGCGACCTCGATGATGGTGAAGCCTGGGAAGTCGCGAGAATCAAGGCTCGCACTGCAACCGGCGGCCTGAGGCGATACCCTGCAAGCAGACACGAAAAGGATCGCATGATCGACATCGAGATTGACCCCGGATCGGCGGTGCCGCCGTTCGAGCAGCTACGCGAGGCCGTGATTGCCCGCATCGCAAGTGGAAAACTCGCGCCCGGCAGCAAACTGCCCCCGGTGCGCTCGCTTGCGGCAGAGCTCGGCCTTGCCGCAAACACTGTGGCGCGAAGTTATAAAGAACTCGAGGCGGCGGGGTTCGTGCAGACGCAGGGCCGCAACGGCACCATCGTCGCGCCGAACCTCGACGACGCCGGCAAGCACAGGCGGGCGCTCGAGCTCTCCCGTGAGTACCTCGCCGCGATGGCTGCGATTGGCGTGCCGCGAAGCGAGATCGAGGAGTATCTCAAGCGGGCCTGACACGCTCCAACCGTGTGTCTAGCGACCCTCGCGAAGCTCTGCGAGCAGGCGGTCGAGTCGATGCTGCTCGATGTCGGTAGACGAGTCGGAGTAGAAAGCGAGACGGGTTTCGGTGAAGTCGAGGTCGGTGCGGGCCCAGATGTGCTCAGCGATGATGTGCTTGAGGTGGTCGAAGCCGGTGCAGCGGATGCGGATGATCAGGTCAGATGCCCCTGTCACGACTGAGACCTCTTCGACCTCGGGCACTTCCTGCAGTTCGAGCAGCACTTGGTCGCGGGGAGTGCCGACCCTGATGACGACCGAGAGGTATGCGGTGAGCGTGTAGCCCAGGGTGCGCCAGTCGATGTCGACGCGGTAGCCGCGCACCACGCCCTCGTGCTGCATCCGAGCCATTCGCTCGGAAACTGCCGGCGCCGACAGGCCCACCTCCGCGGCGAGGCTCTTGAGCGTTGCGCGGGCATCTTTGAGCAGAAGTGAGAGCAGCTTGAGGTCGGTCTCGTCGAGCGAGACGACCGGTGGAGCCTTGGTCAGTCCGTCGGAGAGATAACCGAAGATTGACTTCTCGGGTGGCATGGTGTTCCTCGTCTCTGAGTTGGAGTGGCTTTGGCGGTACGCTCCGGTGTCGTGAGCATTCTACAAACGTGCGGAATCATCATCGCTGGGTGCGTTCGAGAGCGCTTCGCTTGCGTCCGCTTCGGGCACGTCTCGCGAAGCCCGCCTGGATTCCCGAAGCTCTCCCACTTTCACGGTCACCACTCCGGCGATGATGAGCGCAGCACCGAGCCATTGCATGTCGGTCGGCAGCACCGACAGCAGCAGGATCGTCCAGATGATGCCAAACAAGGGCTCCGAATATCCGGTGAAGCTTGCCACGGTAGCACCGAGTCGGCGAGCCGCCGCGACGCCGAGTAGGTAAGAGAGCACCGTCGAGATGAGCACCATTCCGATGACGAGAAGCCACGGATCGAGCGGCACGCCTGCGATTCTGCCCGGTGCGCTTGAGACGGCGAATGGGAGCAGGCCGAGGGCGCTGACGATCGCAAGGATCACCGCGCCGACCGTGAGCCCGAGACCTACGAAGGGAAGCGGGGCGATGCCGTGGTCAGCCCGCGCTCCGGCGGCGAAGTAGGTTGCGTTTCCGACCGCCGCGATCAGGGCGAAGAAAATGCCGAGCGGGTGCAGCCCACTGCCGAGCACGCTGCCCGAGGTTGCGACGAGGCCGAGCACGGCGAGCGCGGCTCCGAGCAGGGTGATGAACCCGGGCGAGACGCGGCTGCGCGCCCAGGACCAGAGCATGAGCAGCACCGGCCCCATGAACTCGATCAGCAGGGCGAGGCTTGGCGGAATGAACTGCACGGCAAGAAAGAACGCGAGCTGGCACCCGGCTACCGCGAGTACGCCGAAGAGCAAGATGGAGCTCCAGGCGCGTTTCACCAAGCCCCACGATTCGCGCAGCATGAAAATCGTCGGCGCCAGGAGTGCGAGTGCGGCGAAGCTGATTCTGGCGGTTACTGCGGCCCCCGCAGTCCACCCTGACTCCATGAGCGCGCTCGCGAAGATACCCGAGAGGGCGAAGCTCGCGGCCGAGCCGAGCGCCAGCAGGAACCCCAGGGTAGAGACGGATCTTGAGGTGCTCACCTCGCAAGCCTATACGGCAATCGTTTGGGAGATCGGGGCTCAAGTTATTGGAGCATCAAACTCGTGTTATGCTTTCGGATCAAAAGCAAAATGAACTTTAAGCTTTTGATATGAATGCCAAGGATGTCATCTAGTGTTTGATCCTCAGTTGATACGAGCCGACTTTCCCGCGCTCGAATCCGGGCTTGCGTACTTTGACGCGCCCGGTGGGATGCTCGTTCCCTCGCAGATCGCCTTGGCCATGCGAGACGCGGTGACGAGGCCGACCTCTTCGCAGTATGCGCTGCTCGACGGTCGCCGCACGGCCGATGCGGTCGCGGGATTTCGCCAGGCAGTTGCAGATCTGGTAGGTGCCGACCCTGCGGGTGTGGTGCATGGGCGCAGCGCGACCGCGCTCACCTTCGATTTTGCGCGCACCCTTTCTACGCAGTGGGCCGCCGGCGACAACATCGTGCTCAGCGAACTCGAGCACGACTCGAACGCAACGCCTTGGGTGCTCGCGGCCGAGCGCGCGGGCGTGAGCGTCCGGTGGGCGGGCTTCGACATCGCCACGGGTGAGTTGCCGGTCGAACAATACGATGAGCTGATTGACGATCGGACCCGCCTTGTCGCAGTGACCGCGGCATCGAATCTGATCGGAACTCAACCCGACATAGCGGCCATCGCTGCGAAGGCGCATGCACATGGCGCGATGCTCTACGTCGACGGTGTGCACTTCACGTCGCACGCCGGCGTCGATGTCTCGGTGCTCGGCGCGGACTTCTTCACCTTCTCGCCTTACAAGCTCTTCGGGCCGCACTTCGGTGTGCTGGTGGCCTCGCCTTCGGTGCTCGAAACGCTGCACCCAGACAAGCTGCTTCCTTCACCCGAAGCGGTACCGCTCCGCTTCGAACTCGGCACTCTGCCCTACGAGATGCTCGCGGGGTTTACCGCATCGGTCGAGTACCTGGCCTCGCTCAGCTCGGTGCACACGGGGTCGAGGCGCGACCGAGTGCTTGCGGCAATGCACGAGATCGAGATACATGAGGCATCGATCCTCGCAAGACTCGAAGCTGGACTCAAAGAAATGCCGCACGTCACCCGGTACTCGCGAGCCCAAAAGCGCACTTCGACGACGCTCATCTCGATCGACGGTTATGCCGATGCCGACGTGCTCGAGGGGCTGCTGCAGCGGGGCGTCGTCGCCCAAGTCGGCAACTTCTACGCGCAGCGCGCAACCGTCAAACTCGGTCTCGGTGAACAGGGGGGCCTGCGCATCGGCCTCGCGCCATACAACACCGATGCCGAGATCGGCCGCCTCCTCGACGCCCTCGCTGAGGTCGCGCCACCGAAGCGGTCCGGGGTCGAGCTCGGCTGAGCTCGCGGGCATCCGCACCAAGACTCCAAATGTCACTCATCGTTCCTAACAACGGAGACAACATGAAGAAACCAATGTCAATTCTGAAGCCGATCCTCGCTTCTGCGGTGGTCCTTCCCCTCCTGCTGCTCGCAGGATGCAGCAGCGATGCCGGCGATAGCGGCGCTGCAGATTCGTCGGGCGGCGACGAGAAGGGCCTCGTGCTCTATTCGGGCGACCCGACTTCGGCCGACTATGTCGAGATGTTCAACGAGAAGTACCCCGACATCAATGTCGAGGTGATCAGCGGCAACACCGGCGAGCTGCTGAGCCGCGTCAACGCCGAGGCAGCGAAGCCTCTTGGCGACGTGCTCTGGTCGTCGGGCGATCCAGCGCTGAGCACCCCCGATCTCTACACCAAGCTGCCGGCGAGCATCACCGATCGCACGCTGCCCGAGTACAAGCTCGAGTCGGGCTACGGTGTATCGCTCACCGGCATGCTGAACACGATCTTCTACAGCCCCGACCTCGTGAAGAAGGGTGACGGCCCTACTTCGTGGGCAGACCTGGCCGATCCGAAGTGGAAGGGCAAGATCTACATCGCGAACCCGGCCTCGTCGGGCAGCGCCTTCTCTGTCATCGCCGACTGGGTGACCGTCGGCGGTTGGGAGCTGGTCGAGAAGATCGCTCCGAACCTTGTCGTAGTCGAGGGCTCGGCTGCACCGTTCCAGGCCGTCGTCAACGGTGAGGCCGAGATCGCGGTCATGAACGAGAGCTTCCTGACGTTCGCCGAGGATCCGAACGTCGTCACGGTCAACCCGAAAGAGGGCGCCAGCATGACGACAATGACGATGTTCCAGATCGCCGGCGGCCCGAACCCGAAGAATGCCGAGCTGTTCATCGACTGGATGCTCAGCGATGAGACCCAGGCATACATCGCCGAGAACCGAGCCGGTGGCCGACCTGTGGTCGCAGGTGATTTCGCTTTGACGGACATCGCTCCGCTCGACGAGGTGAAGGTGATCAAGCAGGATCCCGACGCACTCGCGCAAAAAGACGAGTGGATCGACCGCTGGAAGGACATCATCACCTCGGTGTGATTGTTCGCACGGGCTGGCCTCGACGAGGGGCTGGCCCGTGCTTCAACGTTCGCTAGATAGATGTATGAGGAGTGACGCATGAGCGGCAACGGCGATATCAAGATTTCAGGCGCGTCAATCGTGTACGGCAATGGCGCCACGGCGGTGAAGGCCGTCGACCTGCAGATCGAAAACGGTGAGTTCTTCACCCTGCTCGGGCCGAGCGGCTGCGGCAAGACGACGCTCTTGCGCTCGCTCGCGGGGTTTCTGAACCTTTCAGAGGGCACGCTCGAGATTGGCGGCGAGAACGTCGACGGCACCCCACCGCACAAGCGCGACACCGCCATGGTGTTTCAGAGCTATGCGATCTTTCCGCACCTGACCGTGCAGCAGAACGTGGCCTACGGGCTGAAGCCGCGAGGCGTGTCGAAGGCCGAGGCCGCCGACCGGGTGCGCGAGGCGCTCGCGATGGTCGACCTTGAGGGCTACGAGGATCGCTTGCCACGTAACCTCTCGGGTGGCCAGCAGCAGCGAGTGGTGATCGCTCGCGCGATCGTCACCCGACCTCGTGTGCTGCTCATGGACGAGCCCCTTGCGAACCTCGACGCGAAGCTGCGCGTGAGGCTGCGCGCCGACGTTCGCGCGCTGCAGCAAGAGCTCGGCATCACTACGGTCTACGTCACGCACGATCAGGAAGAGGCGCTCTCGCTCTCAGACCGCATCGGTGTGATGAGCCATGGCGACCTGCTGCAGGTAGGCACGCCGCAGGAGATTTATGCGACACCTGCGTCACTCGGCGTCGCGAGGTTTGTGGGTGAGGGCAGCTTCGTGCGGGCCTCGCTCTCGGGCCCAGAGGCGGTGCTCGAAAACGGGCAGCGTCTCGCCCACCGGGCTCAGGAAACCAAGGCCGGCGAGCGCGTCTGGGTGGGCTTTCGACCGCACGATGCCCGTCTGGTGGCAGCCGGCGGCTCTGCTGAAGGCTCGGCAGCCGGTCTGCGTGGCACCGTCGCCCAGGCGACCTACCTCGGTGGCAACACCCGGGTCGAGGTCGACGCTGGGCTCGAGAGCGCGCTCACCGTCGACGTGCACCCAGGTGAACGAGTTCCGGCCGTCGGCGAGCAGGTCGTGGTCGCGGTGCGGCCCGAGACGGTCATGGTCTTTCCCGACGACACGGATGTAGCGTCGGCTGAGGACGTCGAGCTATGAGTGCCGTGGTGCCCCCCCGGCGTCGGGGGATCAGGCTGTCGTTCTGGTCTATCGTCTCCATTGTCGCTCTTGCCATTCTGCTGATCTTCCTGGTATTCCCACTCGTTCGCCTCATCGGCGCGAGCTTCTTCTCGGGAGACATGGATCGGGTTTGGAAGGCCTACTCCGACATGGTCACGAAGGCGTACTACCGAGAGGCGCTGCTCAACAGCGTGCTGCTCACCGTTGCCGCGACCGTGATCGCGACGACCCTCGGAACCACCGTCGCCTACCTGCTGGCCAGATTCCGTGTCGGGGGCAAGCTCATCGTGCGCGCCCTCATCGTGCTCACCTTCGTGTCGCCGCCGTTCATCGGCGCGTACTCATGGATTCTGCTGTTCGGCCGCTCGGGCTTTGTCACCCAAGCATTCTCGAGGATCGGCATCGAGCTCCCGTCGATCTACGGTTGGACGGGCACGATCATCGTGCTCGGCCTGCAGGCGACACCGCTCGTCTACCTGATGGTGAGCTCGGGCTTCCGCACGGTGGATCAGAGCGTGGAAGACGCCTCGATCAACCTCGGCTACTCGCACTGGAAGACGTTCTGGACGGTCACCATGCCGCTCATGAAGCCGGCGATCTCGACCGGTGCGATGCTCGCGGCGGTCACGGCGTTCACCGACATCGGCACCCCGGCGATCATCGGCCAGAACCTTCGAGTCATGCCGCGTCTCATCTATCAGGAGTTCGTGAGCGAGACCGGCACCGACTACCAGGTCGCGAGCGCGCTCTCGGTCGTGCTGCTGCTCTTCACGATCGGCATCCTGCTTTTCCAGCGCTACTACTCGCGCCGCCACTCCTACGGGCACGAGACGAGCAAGCCGCTCGAGCTGCGCGAGAGCCGTGGCTGGGGCATCTTCGGCGTAAACCTCACCGTCTGGGTGGTCGTGCTTGTCACGGCGCTGCCGATCCTCATGGTCGTGCTCAGCTCGGTTCTGAAGAACAAGGGCGGCGCTTTCGTCTTCGAGTTCACCCTCGACAGCTGGAAGCACGCGCCCCAGTTGTGGTCGTCGCTCGGCAACACGCTGTTCTTGACCACTGCGGCAACGCTGATCTGCGTGGCGATCGGCACGCTCATCGCCTACCTGACCACGAGGCGCCCAACCATGCTGAACGGGTTCATCGATTTTCTCTCGATGATGCCCTACGCGGTCGCAGGCGTGGTGATGGCCATTGCCATCAGCATCACCTTCGGTAGCGCACCGCTGTTTCTTGCGGGCAGCTTCACCATTTTGATCATCGTCTACGTCGTGAGGCGCTTGCCGTTCTCGGTGCGTTCGTCAGCGGCGATGCTCGCTCAGACGGGCGACCAGACCGAGGAGGCCTCAGTGAACCTCGGCGTGCCGCCGTGGAAGACGTTCTTCAAGGTCACTGTGCCGATCATCATGCCGGCCATTCTCTCTGGCGCACTGCTCACCTGGACGACCCTGGTGCGCGAGTTCAACGCGACCGTGATCCTCTACGGAGCGAAAACCGGCACCATGTCGGTCGAGATCTTCCGCCACGTGCTCGTGGGAGACTTCGCGACCGCATCTGTGCTCGGCACAGTGCTGCTGCTTGTGAGCTCCGTACCCATCATCATCCTGTTTCGCTTTCTCGGAAAAGACGAGGAGTTTCTGTCATGATTTTCGACCCAGTTTTCGGCTCCGGCCTGGGCGCGGCTCCGATGCCCGACGACCCATCGCGGCTCGTGCCTCTCGAAGGCACCTTCAACTTTCGCGACGTCGGCGGGTACCCGGTCGCGGCCGGAGGGACGCTGCGACACGGCCGCCTCTACCGCAGCGACGCGCTCAGCGAGTTGAGCGATGCCGACCTCGAGACTCTCGGCGAGATCGGCCTCGGTGCCGTACTCGACCTGCGCGAGACCTACGAGTGGAAGGCGTCGCCTGATCGTGTCGAGGGGCTGAACGCCGACCAGCGCTACGTGCCGGTGTTTGCCGATTCACTCTTCGCCGATGGCTTCGACCACATCACCGAGCCCATCACGCTGCCGAAACTGTACGACATGATGGTCAGCGACCACGCCGAGCAGCTCGCGCTGGCGGTTACCAACCTCAGCGAGACGATCTCGGCCCCGTCGGTCGTGCACTGCACGGCGGGCAAAGATCGCACCGGCATGGTCACCGCGCTCACCCTTTCGGCGCTCGGTGTGCCCGAGCAGTGGGTCGTGCGCGACTTCGCGGCGACCGAGTCGTTTCTTGGCGAGGCATTCGTGGCGAGGGTCAAGCAGCACTATGCGCGCAACGGTTTTCCGGCGAGCATGGCGTCGAACCCGACGTTGGCGCCGGCTGAGCTGATGGTCGCCATGCTTGCGCGAATTCGCGAAGAGCACGGCGGTGCCGAGCGTTTTCTGATTGACCACGGCACCCCATCGAGCGCTCTCGATGCGCTTCGCCGCGAACTCGTGGTCGGTGCGGCATGAGCGTGCTCGATGCCGACGGCACGGGGGATCGAGCGCACACGGCTGCCGCACCGAACTCGCTGCGGCAGCTTCTCGCCGAGGGCTCGCTGCGCGGAGTGGTGCAGGTCATTCCCGCGGTCGAGGTGACCGAGGTGCTCGCGCGCAGCTGCGCAGACTTCGTGATGCTTGACGGCGAGCACGCGGACTTCTCGCCCGGTTCGCTCGGCGCATACGTTCGCGCCGCCGAACACCTCGGCATGCCTGTGCTCTATCGCGCGGAGTCGTCGTTGGCGCCGCTCGGAAAGGCGCTCGACAGCGGCGTGGCGGGCATTGTCGTTCCGCGAGTGGAGTCGGGAGCCGAGGCGAGGCGAGTGGCCCGGGCCACACGTTTCGCGCCGCTCGGGGCTCGAGGGCTCGGCGCAGGACGCGCGTCAGGGCACGGCTCCGACATGCTGGGCCTCCTGCGCACCGCGAACGATCGGGTGCTCGTGGCGGTCATGATCGAGACCACGGCGGGCCTCGAGGCGCTCGATGAGATCCTCGCTGTCGACGGTATTGACCTCGTGTTCATCGGCCCGACCGATCTCGCGGCGAGCCTCGGGGTGCAGATGGGCTCCGACGAGCACGAGCGGGCGATCGAGCGGATCGTGACGGCGACGGTGCGGGCAGGTCGCTTCTCGGGGGTGCATTGCAGCAACGAGGATCAGGCTCGCAGGGTCGAGGCACTGGGCGCGAGATTTCTCTCAATCGGACTCGACTCAGCGCTGCTGGCGGGCGCGGCCCGGGCGCTGCTGGGATCCGAGGATCGCACGTATTCTCCGGCAGAGCCGGGCGCAACATACTAAGGAACGAACATGAGATATCTCGAAGAAGCAGAGCTCGACGATCTCGCGCTCGGCGCGACACTGCTCGGCACGGGCGGTGGTGGCGACCCCTTCGTCGCGCGGATTGTGGCGGGCCAGGCGATCCGCGATCACGGCCCCATCAAGATCATGGGTGTTGACGAACTCGCAGATGATGCGCTCGTCGTGACCATCGCCGGAGTCGGCGCACCCACCGTGCTCATCGAGAAGCTGCCCTCTGGCAAGGAGTTCGTTGCGGCGCTCACGGCGCTCGAGACCTACCTGGGCCGCAAGGTCGACGCGGTGATGCCGGTCGAGGTCGGTGGCATGAACACGCTCATCCCGCTGGTCGTCGCGGCCGAGCTGGGCCTGCCCTGCCTCGATGCCGACGGCATGCGCCGCGCATTTCCGCAGATCGAGATGACCGCCTTCACTCTTGGCGGCATCAAAGTCTCGCCGCTGACTTTGGCCGACGAGAAGGGCAATCGCCTGGTGATCGAGTCGCAGACGAATCAGCTCGGTGAGAAGCTCGTGCGCGGTGCGGTGATGACGCTCGGCATGTCGAATGCGATGGCGTCATACTCGATGAGCGGCAAAGAAGCGAAAGACTGGGCGGTGAGCGGTTCCATAGAGTACTGCCTGACTGTCGGCCGCCTGCTGCGCGAGATTCACGAGGCGCGCGAGGGCGCCTGGGATCTTCTGCTCGAGTTCACCGAGGGCAGGCGCGTGTTCGAGGGCAAGGTCGTCGACCTCGAACGTCGTACAACCGAGGGCTTCGCCCGCGGCACGCTCACCATCGAAGACTTCAACGACACTTCGCGAACCATGCGCATCGAGTTGCAGAACGAGTTGCTGCTCGCTACCGAGAACGGCAAGCCGATCGTCACTCCGCCCGATCTGATCTGCGTGGTCGATCACGAGACCGGCGCCCCGATCACCACGGAGGCGCTCGGATACGGCCAACGGGTCACCGTGCTCGGCCTGCCGTGCGCGCCCGAATGGCGCCGCGACGGCTACCTCGACCTGGTGGGTCCGAAGGCCTTCGGATACGACGTTCCCTACACCCCGATGGAGGGCTGAGCAGATGAGACTGAGAGTTGGAATCGATGTCGGTGGCACCAACACGGACGCCGTTGTCGTCGACGAGAGCGGCAAAGTGCTCGCTTCAGTGAAAACGGCGACCACCACCGACCCCTTCGACGGGATTCGCAATGCGCTGAGCAGCATGGTCGCCGAGGTCGACGGTGGCTCGATCGCACAGGCGATGCTCGGCACGACGCACCCGATCAACGCGATCATTCAGCGCCGCGGGCTCGAGAAGGTGGGCGTGCTGCGGCTCGCCGCACCCTCGACACTCGGCGCTCGGCCGGGTGCCGGCTGGCCAGACGATCTCGTCGAGGCCGTGCTCGGCCATTCCGAGATCATCGGGGGCGGTCACGAGTACGACGGCAGCGAGATCGCTCCGCTCGACGAGGATGCGGTGCGCGCGTTCGCGGCCAAGGTGCGCGACCGCGTGAGCGCGATCGCCGTGTCGGCGCCGTTCTCGCCCGTCAATCGTGACCACGAGTTGCGTGCGGCCGAGATACTCTCCGAAGAACTCGGAGCGGATGTTCCGATCTCGATGAGCCACGAAGTCGGTGCGATCGGCTTGATTGAGCGCGAGAACGCGGTCATTCTGAACGCCTCGCTGCTCGGGGTCGCTCGCGAGGTCGTGCACGGCTTCGGCCGGGCGCTCGCCGAGCAGGGCCTCGACGCAGAGATCTACCTGACACAGAACGACGGCACGCTCATGACGGCCGAGACGGCCTTGAACTTTCCGGTGCTGGCGCTTGGTTCGGGCCCGACCAACTCGATGCGCGGTGCGTGCCGGCTCGCGGGGCTCAGCGACGCGGTCGTCGTCGATGTCGGCGGCACCTCGACAGATATCGGTATTCTGATCGACGGATTTCCGCGTGAATCGACGGCGTCGGAAGAGATCGGCGGGGTTCGCACGAATTTCCGGATGCCCGACCTCGTCTCGTTCGGCCTCGGTGGCGGCACCATCGTGCGTATCGAGGGCGATCGCACGGTGGTCGGCCCAGACTCCGTGGGGCACCGGGTCGTCGAAGACGCGATCGTGTGTGGCGGCGAGGTGCTCACCATGTCCGACGTGTCGGTGCGGGCCGGGCGGCTCAGAGGGTTCGGTGATGCTTCGCTCGTCGAATCGCTCGATTCCGGGATCGTCGTGCGGGCGTTCGAATGGGGTGACGCGCAGATCAAGGCGATCACCGATCGCATGAAAGCGAGTAGTGCTCTGATGCCGCTGATCGCTGTCGGCGGCGGCTCGCACCTTGTGCCCGACACGATCGAGGGCGTCAGCGAAGTGATTCGGCCCGCGCATCACGAGGTTGCGAACGCATACGGGGCAGCGATCGCCGAAGCCTCCGGTTTCGTCGAGCGCATGTATCGCTACGAGGATCGCAGCCGCGAGGAGTGCCTGGCAGAGGCTCGCGCGCTCGCGATCGAAGAAGCAGTGCGTGCTGGCGCCGATCCAGCCCAGGTGCGTATCACCTCGCTGTCCGAGATCCCGCTGAGCTACGTGCCTGGCAACTCGAACCGAGTGCTTGTGAAGGCGGCCGGGCCACTGCAGGTGGTGTGATTCTCGACGAAGGTGCGTGCGGTGCGGTGCGGTGCGAGTTGACCCCGCACCGCACCCGACTGCCTAGCCGCGCAGCGGGCGCAGCGCGCCGTCGAGCTGCTGCAGCTCGTCGAGCATCAGGCCGAGCACGGTCGATTGCTGCTCATTCGGCGAGAAGACGCCGTCTTCGAGCTGCGCACCCGCAAAGTTGATCTCGATGAGGCCGTGCGTCATGACCATGCCCATCGAGGTAACCACCGGGCGCAGCGCGGCCTGCGCGCGGGTGCCACCCGAGTTGCCACCCCAGTTGACGAAGCCGACAGGCTTGCGATCCCACTCGTGCCCGAGGTAGTCGAGCGCATTCTTGATCGCGGGTGAGTAGCTGTGGTTGTACTCGGGAAAGACGAAGATGAAAGCGTCTGCCGCTGCGACGCGCTTCGCCCACTCGATGGTGTGCGGCTTGGTGTACTGCTGCATGCGCGGGTGATTCGGTTCATCCATGAGGGGCAGCGCGATCTCTTTGAGGTCGGCGAAGTCGATATCGAAGTGGTCACCGGCGAGGGCCGTCTTGTTTACCCACTCGGCGATCGGAAGGCCGACACGCCCCTCTCGCACACTGCCGACAATGATCATGAGTTTGGGCTTTGCCACTTGTGAGCGCTCCTGTTTCGTGAAGTTTCTTGGTGGGCGTGGGATCGGCCCGCGCCACGATGAGGTGAAACTCGTGGGGCGGGTGAACTATTCCCGGGCTCAACCGATCCGGCCAAGGTTGCAGATTGATCCCAACTCTTGCCTCCTGGCTTTGGGCGTTCATTCTGCGCGCTATGCTCACCGTGTAACCAGGTCGATCCTGGGCTGACCCAATCAACAGAAGAGGATGTTGGATCAATGAAGATTCGTTACGCGGTTCCCGCGCTCATCGCCGCCACGGCATTGGCGCTTACCGGATGCACCAACGACGACTCCGCAGTGAAAGAGTCGAGCAGCAGCAGCGCGAGCGTCGTGAGCGCCGAAGAGATCATGAAGTCTGGCGTGCTCATCATCGGCACCGACGCCGACTACCCGCCGAACGAGTACAAGGACGACCAGGGCAACCCGACCGGTTGGGGCGTCGAGCTCGCGAACGCGGTTGCAGAACAGATGGGTCTCAAGCCGGAATGGCAGATCATCCCGTTCGAGGGCATCTTGCCTCGCATTGAAGAAGGGGCGGTCAACATGGGCTCGTCGTCGTTCACCGACAACGCAACTCGCCAGAAGACCGTTGACTTCGTGAACTTCCTAGACGCAGGCAGCATGTGGGCGGCCCCCGCCGGTTCGAACGTCAACCCTGACGACGCGTGCGGCCTTACCATCTCGGTGCAGGCCGACACTGTGCAGCACACTGACGAGCTGCCCGCGAAGTCGAAGGCGTGCACCGACGCGGGCAAGCCCGCGATCGAGATCCTGCCGTTTGATGGACAGGCCCAGGCGACCGGTGCGGTGATTGACGGTCGCGCGGCGGCTACCTCGGGTGACTTCCCCGTGATCGTCGATGCGGTACAGCAGTCCGAGGGCAAGCTCGAACTGACTGGCGAGATGTTCGACTCGGCCCCCTACGGCTTCGCAGTGCAGAAGGATTCGGGCATGGCTGAGGCAGTGCAGGCCGCCCTGCAGGAGCTGATGGACAACGGCACCTACCTCAAGATCTTGACCGATGCCGGCTTCGAAGCCGGTGCGATCGACAAGGCGACCATCAACGCCGGCAAGTAGCGGCGTTTCGATAGTCAGAAACGAAGCAAGTCATGACTGACATGCATTCTGGGGCTGCGCAGAATTCTGCACAGCCCCAGCGGCATGAGCAGCCTGCTGCGATCCAAGCGATCAAACTGCGCCATCCGTGGCGCGGTGTTGCGGCGGCACTGCTCATCATTGTTGCGGGGTTGTTCATATACGACGCCCTCTACAACCGCCCGGTGTTCTCGTGGGACATCGTCGTTGCGTACCTCTTCGATACTCGCGTGCTCATCGCGCTCGGCTACACGCTGCAGCTGACGATCTACCCGATGATCATCGCGATCACGCTCGGCATTCTGCTCGCGATCATGCGTCTCTCACCGAACCCGGTGTTTCGCGCGGTGGCATGGGTGTATCTCTGGATCTTCCGTGGCACGCCCGTGTACGTGCAGTTGGTGTTCTGGGGTCTGATGCCGGTGGTCTACAAGACGATCACACTCGGCATCCCTTTCACCGATGCTGGCATCGAGCTGGTGACGAAAGACATCTTCAGCATGTTTACGCTCGCCGTGATCGGCCTGGCGCTGAACGAGTCGGCCTATATGGCCGAGATCGTTCGTGCCGGTTTGCTTTCGGTCGACAAGGGACAGGAGGAGGCGTCTGTTGCCCTCGGTCTCGGCTGGTGGCACACGATGACCCGTATTGTGCTGCCGCAGGCGATGCGCGTGATCGTTCCACCAACCGGCAACGAGGTGATCTCGATGCTGAAGACCACCTCGCTCGTGGTCGCGGTGCCGGTCACGGTCGACCTCTACATGCGAACGCACGACATCGGGGTGGCGATGTACAAGCCGGTTCCCTTCTTGATCGTGGCATCGTTCTGGTATCTGGTGCTGACCTCACTGCTGATGGTGGGCCAATATTACGTTGAGCGCTACTTCGCGCGAGGCGTCGGGGCGAGGCCAGACGTCCAGCGGCCCACGGTTGAAACCTCGGCGATTGGCGTAGTCGGGCTTTCGTCTGCGACAGAGGCTGGCGGCGGGTACCCGACCACATCAGATGGTGAAGGCGGCGATCAGATCGTGCCGCCGCACGGTCGAGCCGGAGGAGGCGGCGTATGAACGCGACAGATGTTCCGATGGTCAAAGCCGAAGCCATCTCGAAGTCGTACGGCACCAACGAGGTGCTGAAGTCGATCTCACTCGAGGTGAAGCGAGGCGAGGTGCTGTGCCTGGTGGGCCCTTCGGGCTCGGGCAAGTCGACCTTCTTGCGTTGCATCAACCACCTCGAGACGATCAATGCCGGGCGTCTCTGGGTAGACGGCGAGCTGGTGGGCTACCGCCAGCACGGCGACAAGATCTATGAGATGCACCCGAAAGAGGCGGCGCGGCAGCGGCGAGACATCGGCATGGTGTTTCAGCGCTTCAACCTCTTTCCCCACAAGACAGCGCTCGAGAACGTGATGCTCGCTCCGACCCTGCTGAAGAAGGGCGACAAGGCTGCTCTTCAGACGCGGGCGATGGATCTGCTCGCTCGAGTCGGTCTTGCCGATCGCCACGACTACTACCCGGCTCACCTGTCGGGCGGTCAGCAGCAGCGCGTGGCGATCGCCCGCGCGCTCGCGATGGAGCCGAAGCTCATGCTCTTCGACGAGCCGACCTCGGCGCTCGACCCCGAGCTCGTGGGCGAAGTGCTCGACGTGATGAAGGGCCTGGCAGAGAGCGGCATGACCATGATCGTGGTGACCCACGAGATGGGCTTCGCCCGGGAGGTCGCCGACGAGTTGGTCTTCATGGATGGCGGTGTGGTCGTCGAGTCGGGCGACCCGACCGAAGTGCTGACAAACCCGCAGCGGGAGCGCACGAAGGCGTTCCTGTCGAAGGTGCTGTAGTTCGTAGACGACGAAGGGCGCGGGCGAGGATCATCCTCGCCCGCGCCCTTCGTTCTGCGCGAGATGGCGACTAGGCGTTCACGCCCAAGTCGCGTTTGATCTTGGTCGTCGAGATGCCCTCGGTGCGGTCGAGGTAGATCACGTCGCAGTAGTCGGTGAGCACCTCGAAGCGAGGGTCTCCCTCCCAGTCACCACCCATCACGACCGCGTCGATCTCGTACTTCTGTACGTCGCCGATCTTCTGATCCCACGCATTCTCGGGAATCACGAGATCGACGTAACGCACCGACTCCAGCATCTTCTTGCGCGTCTCGAAGTCGTGGTAGGTCTTCTTGCCCTTGCCCTCATTGAATTCTTCGGTGCTGAGCGCCACGACGAGGTAGTCGCCCTGTGCGCGGGCGCGCTGCAGCAGGCGAATGTGGCCCCAGTGCAGCAGGTCGTAGGTTCCGTAGGTGAGAATGCGCTTCATATCAGGCTCCGATCAAGAGGGCGACACCGGCGAATGCCGATGCGACGGCGATGACAATCGCGATGCTGATGAGAATAGCGTGCACGCGATAGAACTTCGTGGGTGCACCCGATTCGTCGCGAGCGCGCGGGTCGGCGGCGACCCGCTTCCAGAACTGCGGCCACACAATCGCGTTGTAGCCGGCGTTCACGAGCAGCATGATTCCTGCGAGTACCGTCATGTCACAAGCCTACGGTGCCGAGCTGTGCCGTGGCCGCGCTCGGTAAGCAGGCCGCAGCCTGCCGCCGCAGCCTGCCGCCGCAGCCTGCCCGCACTAGGCTCGAGGCATGAGCGAACTCACCTACGTTGTGCGCAAATGGGTCAAGCCCGAAGACCTCAACCAGCACGGCGCGCTGTTCGGCGGTCGGTTGCTGCAGTGGGTCGACGAAGAGGCGGCCATCGTCGCGATCACGCAGCTCGGCACGATCGAGGTGGTGACGCGCCACATCTCTGCGCTCGACTTCGTCGCCCGGGCCGAGCGCGGCGACCTGCTCGAGCTCGAGTATCGAGTGCTGGGCTTCGGCCGCACCTCGCTCACGCTCAGCTGCCGCGTGTTCAACACAGTGACAGGGCAAGACATTCTGCGTCTCGAACACATCGTCTTCGTTGCGGTCGACGGCGACGGAACCCCTGTGGCGCACGGGCAGACAGTTGCCACGGCCGGCACGGAGCGGCTGCGCAGCGTCGGCTGATCCCACGCTGCACTGCAACAAAACCATCACGTGTCGGCGTGTGCTCGCGTTGCCTGGCCCGCGAGGTGCATGCTTAGAGCAGAGTGAACGCACCCGGGCGCGGCAAACGAGCCCGCGCAAACGTAAGAAAGTAGGGCGAGGTAGCAATGTCTGAACAAGAAACCATCGTGATCGACGGGCGCAAGGCCACCGATGTCGTTCGCACCATCATGGGTGTCGGCGGCCTCGTCGCACTCGTCATCGGTGTGCTGATTCTCATGAACCCGGTCGAGTCGGGGGCAGTGATGATGAAGTTCGTCGCGATCATCTTCGCGATCTACATGGTCGTTGCGGGCCTCGTCTTTCTCGGCTCGATGATCTTCTCGAAGACGATGGGTGGCTGGCGTCGCGTCGGCAATGCCGTGCTCGGCTTGCTCTACCTGATCGCGGGCATCATCATCTTCGGCAACCTTGGTGCGACCGCTGCGGTGCTCACCGCGGTGCTCTCGATCTTCATCGGCATCCTCTGGATCTTCGAGGGCATCATGTCGTTCGCCGCAGCTCGCGAGAGCAAGAGCAAGACCTGGAGCATCATCTACGGCATCGTCAGCATCATCGCAGGCATCGTGCTCATCGTGACCCCGCTGGTTGCGGCCGTCACCCTGTGGATTCTCGTCGGCGCCTCACTGGCGGTCATGGGCGTTGTGCAGATCGTGCGCGCGTTCACGCTCAAGCCCGCGAAGTAGTGGTTCGGGCGAGCTGAGCCTCGCACGTACAGTGAACGGCACTCTCGGTTTCGACCGGGGGTGCCGTTTTTTAGGGCGAGGATCAGCCCAGCTGTTCGAGCGCTGCAGCCTCGATGGGATCGCCGCCGAGCACCAGCGCGATGTACCCCCGCAACACCGGCAGTGCCGCGGAACCCGCATTGAACTGCACCGCGACGAACGGGCTCGATTGGATGAGGCGCAGCGCCTCGAGTGCGGGCATGATCGCGCCCTTCGCCTGCTCGCGGCTTCTCTTTGGGTGGGCGAGCCGCAGCTCGTCCATCGAGGTGAAGAGCGGCAGAATCAGCTGGCCCTTCGTTGAGCGAATCGTGCGCACATGCGTCGACTTCTTCTTCTGGGTGCCGGTCACGTCGGCGACCAAGAAGCCCTCGCGCAGTGCCGTCAGAAACTCGGCCAAACGCTCGTAGTCGGGCGCCTGCTGCAGCGCGGCGAGGGTGTCACGAACGCCCTCGTTCACATAGTCGGCGGTGATGCCCTCTGGGGTCTGTGCTTCGGCCATGCCTCAAGCCTAGGGCGTGCGCCGAGTGGTTGTCGCGGGCATGGCTGATGCGAGTCCCGAGGGGTAGTGTCGACGTATGGACACCCTCGAGCTCTTCGACCCGGCAGAGATTCGGCGCGTGCTGTGCATCGTTGCGCATCCCGACGACATGGAATACGGCGGCTCCGCCGCAGTCGCCGAGTGGACCTCACGCGGCATCGAGGTCTCGTACCTGCTGCTGACCGCTGGGGAGGCGGGAATTCGCGACCGCGACCCGGCGGAGGTGGCGCCGCTGCGCGCCGACGAGCAGCGCGCTGCCTGCGACGCTGTGGGCGTCGGGCAGTTGAAGATCCTCGACCTCCCTGACGGACTTGTCGAGCACTCCGTCGAGACTCGCCGTCGCATCGCTCGCGAGATTCGACGGGTGCGCCCAGACGCCATACTCACCATGACCTGGAATCTCGATGCGGGCTGGGGCCTCAACCATGCAGACCATCGCCCAGCCGGACTGTCGATTGTCGACGCGATTCGCGATGCCGACAACCCGTGGCTGTTCCGTGAGCAGATCACGACCGAGGGGCTCGAGGCATGCATGGCGCCCTGGCTGCTCGTCATGATGCACGACCCCGGCCACGCGATCGAGGTATCGCAGCAGTCGATGGAGCGCGGCATCCGCTCGCTCGAGGCGCACCGGGCATACCTCGCGGCACTGCACGATCACCCGGCTCCGCGCGACTTGATCACCGGAGTGCTGACGGGCGGCGGCGAGCGTGCCGGAGTGCCCTACGCACTGCCCGTGCACGCCTACCGTATGGGGTGAGGCGGCATCAGTCGTCGCCGAAGCCCCGCGCCTGCAGGGCCTCGCCCGTGAGCTGCGCGTGCGCGACGACGCGCAGCACGAACGGAATGAGATAGGCGCGCGGGCTGCGCTCGAGCCCGCGCGCCTTTGCCGCGTCGCGCGTCTCTCGAGCCTGCGCGAGCACGATCGGGATCGACCTGATCGTCAGCGAGAACGCAAGCGCCACCTGTTCTGGTCGCACGCCGAAGCGTCGAAGTGGGCCCAACAGCCAGACGATCGTGTCGATCAGTTCATCGGCCGCGGTGCTCGCCGTCAGCGCGCTCGCCGCGAGCAGCAGCGCGAAGAGCGTCGCGACAACGGCGAAGCCGTGCTCCCAGCCGCGCTGCCAGGCCTGAAACGCGAAGAGCAGCACCCCGACGACCGCGAAGCGTTGCCCGACGCGCAGCAGGTCGTTCGCCCGCATGCCCGAGAGCAGGGCGAGGGCGACACCGAGCACGAGTGCAACGATGCCCACAGGCACTGATCGAAACGCGACCGTGCATGCTCCGAAGAGAAATAGGCCGAGCAGCTTCGCGCCCGGGCGCAGCCGGTGCAGCGGTGAGCGCCGGGTGATGTACTCCCCGAGTGGCGACGAGGTCATGTGCCAGCACCACGTGCCGCGAGCTCGCGGTAGAACACGATCGCCTCGGCGGGTTGCCCGTCGAACACGACCCGGGCGTCGTCGATCACGAGCGTGCGGTCGGCGCGCGCCGCGAGTTCGAGGTCGTGCGTGATCACCAGTACCTGCTGCGTCAGCGACATCAGCAGATCGTCGATCATGCGTGCGTTGCGAAGGTCGAGCAGCGTGGTCGGTTCGTCGGCGACGAGGATCGCGGGGTCGCATGCGAGCACCGAAGCGAAGGCGAGCAGCTGCCGTTGCCCGCCAGACAGCGTGTGCACGCTGCGATCTGCGAGGTCGGCGATGCCGAAGCGTTTGAGCACTGCCCGTGCGGCCTCGAGACGGTCGGCCTTCTTGGGGTGCTCACGACGCAACGAGAGCGCGACATCTTCGAGCACGGTCGGCATGATGAGCTGCGCGCTCGGGTCACTGAACACGAAGCCGACAAGGCGGCGTGCGGCGGCACCGTGGCGTGCCGTGTCGAGTGGGGCGCCGGCGCCACCGGCTTCGGCTCCCTCGGCCTCGGTGCCATGGGTGCTGTCGCCGCTGCTCGCCGACACCGCCACGCTGCCCGTCGTTGGCTCGATCAGGCCGTTGCAGAGCCTCGCGAGCGTTGACTTGCCCGAGCCGTTGCCCCCGATGATCGAGATGCGGTGCTCGGTCAGGGTGAGCGTCGTCGGCTGCAAGATCACGGTGTCGTGGTCGCCCGCGGGCACGGTGACACCGGCCTCCCGCAATTCGATCATGCCGTGATCCTACGCGTTCGCGAGACTACGCGTGTGCCGATGCTGACTCTACGGCGGGCTTTGCCGCACGGCGTCGGGGCAGCAGGTTCGGAAACGCGCGGTGCACGGCAGTCGCGACGAGCGCCGCGAGCAGCGCCTTCACCGCGTCCATGGGCAAGAAGACGACGTCGACGAACGTCGCCTCGTAGAGCGACATACCCGCCAGCAGCCAGAGCCCGATAATGCCGCCCAGGTGATTGACGATCACGCCGGCGAGGGTCGCGAGCAGCATGACCGCGGCGCTGGCCGCGATGCCTTTTCGAGGCAGGCGCGAGGCGATGAAGCCCGCGGTTGCCGCGGCGAACGGGAACGAGATCAGGTAGCCGCCGGTCGCGCCGACGAACGGGCCTGGGCCGGCGGATGCGCCGGCGAACACCGGAATGCCGATCAGTCCGACCGCGAGGTAGAGCAGCGCGGCGAGGAAGCCGCGCTTGGTGCCGAGCACCGCGCCGGTGAGCACCACGGCGAAAGTCTGCAGGGTGAACGGCACGCCCGCCGCAATGGGGATCGCGGGCAGCAGCGCGCAGGCGGCGATGAGTGCGGCGAAGGCGGCGATCAGGGCGATATCGGTCGCGGGGTTGCCGCGTCGGGTGGGTGTAACAGCCATTGTTGCTCCCTTTCAGGGAATGTGTGGCGCAGAGGCGGTGCCGCGTTCTGCCTGGTCGAGTGAGGTCAGGTCGTCTGCGAGCGTCATCGGCAGATCGAAGTAGATGTCGCGGTGCAGCTTGCAACCGGGGTTGAACGCGGTGTCGCATGCGGGGCAGCTGGCTGCACCAAGGTATTCGGCGATGGTGAGCTGCATTGAGCACGCGCCACAGAGCACCGCCCGTTCGTGCAGATCCGCATCGCCCCAACGATCGATCGTGTGCGATACGGCCTCATCGTGGCACTCGTAGCAGGGGTAGAAGTCCCCGCAGCACTTGAACTTCAGGGCGATGATGTCGGCCGTGCCGCCGTAGTGCACGCAACGCGTGTGCGCATCGATGGTGCGGCCGAGCACGTGAGGCGCGGGCCTGCTTCGTGCGGCTTCGCTCGGTGCGGTCATTGGCATCTCGGATTCATGCGATCGGGTACTGGGTGCGGTTTGGCACATGCGTGCGGGGCTGAGTGCGTCACCTGAACAGTGTTCTGGTGAACGGTGTTCAGGTTAGCGCTAGAGTGAGGGAATGCGCAACACCCTCACCGACGTCATCGACGCGGCGCTGCGTGTGCTCGATGACCACGGCCTTGAGTTCTGCTCGATGCGCCGCGTCGCAGCAGCGCTCGACGTGCAGCCGAGCGCGCTCTATCATCACGTGCCGAATAAGCAGACGCTGCTCGCGCTCATGGCGGATGAGATTGTGAGAAAGGTTGGCGGTGAGGACCCGGCGAGCGTCTGCCGCTCGCTGCGTGCGGCGATGCTCGCCATTCGAGACGGCGCAGACGTGGTCGCGACCGCCTCGGCATTTCGTCTCGGCGCCTCGTCGGTCGAGGCCCTGCTTGCTTCGATGGTCGGGGCCGACGGCGCCAGAACCTTGCTGCTCTACACTTTCGGTCAGGCGCAGGCCACGCAGACCCAGTTGCAGGCCCATGCGATCGGCGCGCTGCCCGAGGTGGCTGGCGGCGCAGGCGCCTGGGCAACCGGCGGGGCAGCCGATGGGGCTGGCTCCCATGCCGACCTCGACCAGCAACTGCGTGAGAGCTTCGACCGCGGCATCGAGATCATTCTCGCCGGGCTCTCGGCCGCGCGATAGACCTCGCGTCGAGACTTAGAACAGCGTGTTGAGGTTCTGCATGCCGCGCATCGCGTCGTAGTCGAGCACGACGCAGCGAATGCCGCGATCCTCGGCGAGGGTGCGCGCCTGCGGCTTGATCTCTTGCGCGGCAAAGATGCCCTGCACCGGCGCGAGCTTCGGGTCGCGATTCATGAGCTCGAGGTAGCGGGTCAACTGCTCCACGCCATCGATGCCGCCCCGGCGCTTGATCTCGACCGCAACCGACGCACCCGAGTCGTCGCGCGCGAGAATGTCGACCGGACCGATCGCCGTCATGTACTCGCGGCGCACGAGGGTGTGGCCCTCGCCGAGCAGCTCGATCTGTTCTGCCAGAAGCTCTTGCAGGTGGGCCTCCACGCCGTCTTTGATGAGACCCGGGTCGACGCCGAGGTCGTGCGAGCTGTCGTGAAGAATCTCGAAGAGCGAAACCACGAGGCGGTCGGCGGTCTTCGCGTGCGTCACCTGCCACACCTCTTTGACGCCGGCCTCGATCTGCTCGTCATCGGGGTCGACCGGGGCCAGCGCGCAGGGCGGGCTCATCCAGTTCAGCGGCTTGTAGGAGCCGCCGTCGCTGTGCACGAGGATCGAGCCGTCGCTCTTGAGCATGAGCACCCTGGTCGCACGAGGCAGGTGCGCGCTCAGGCGCCCCGCATAGTCAACGGAACAGTCAGCCACCACGATTCGCACCCAGACAGCCTACCGGTGCGAACCGGGTGGAGGCCTACTGCTTCGGTTCGCGGGTCACGCTCGCGAGCGAGATGCCGAGCACCACGAAGATTGGCAGCACGAGAAACCCGGGCAGCAGGCCGATCTGCTCGCCGAGCACGCCGAACGCCATCGGGCCGAGCAGCATCGAGGTGTATCCGATGGCAGACACGGTCGCCACGTCGCGCGCAGCGGTTTCGTGGCGGTCGGCCGCGGCCGAGATGGTGATTGGCCAGCACACGCCAGAACCAAGACCCCACAGAATCGTGCCGACAATCATCGGTACGGGCCCCGGCACCAACACGACCGTGAGAATGCCGACCGCGGCGATTGCGAGACTCGTGCGCAGCACGGCAACGCGAGTGAATCGAGTCAGCAGTGCCGAGCCCGCGAGCCTCGCGGTGACGACCGCGCCATAGAACAGGGCGAGCATGAGCGCGCCGAACTCGTTGGTGACGCCGCGCCCGTCGACGAGGGCGAGAGGCAGCCAGTCGGCCGGGGCGCCCTCGACGAGGCCGGCAGAGAGCGTGATCAGGCCGATGCAGATGACGCGAGGATCGCGCCACGGGTTGTACCTGCGTTTCGCCACACCGGCGGCTAGCGTGCCGCCGCTCACCGAGCCACCGGTCGCGGAGTGCGCAGGGATCACCGGAACCGACCCAGTGACGGTAGCGAGCTCGTCGCCGGTAGGTGACTCGACGACAGGAACGGGGCCGGTTGTCACAAGCGGCGTGGGCGAAGCAGACGGCCGCAGCGCGGATTCGTCGCGCGGCACCCAGCCGAGCACCGCAAACCCGGCCGCGCCGATGAGCAGCCCTACGGCGATGAAGTGCGGCTGCAACGGAACCTTCAGGGCCTCTGCCGCCGATCCCACGCCCATGGAAAGCATCGCGCCGATGCTGTAGAACGCGTGCATCAGCGGCAGCCTCGGTTTGCCGTAGACGCGCTCGGCGTTCGCGCCGCTCACGTTCATCGCGACATCGGCTGCGCTGAAGTTGAGTCCGTACACGAAGAGCGCGATGACGCCGAGCGGGATCGACCCGGCCAGCATGAAGACCACAGTGAGGGGCAGGGCGACCACCTGCACCGCAATCGTGAACGCCATCATCTTGCGCGGCCCGAAGCGTTCGACGGCGCGCGCCGACAGCATCATGCCGGTGAGGCTGCCTGCCGCGAGGCAGAGCCCGTAGATACTCATCTCGAGAGTGCTTGCGCCGAGCGAATCGCGCAGCGTCGGCAGGCGGCTGAGCCAGGTGCCGAAGCCGAAACCCATCAGAAAGAAGATCACGAGGATCGCGCGAATCCAGCGGACGGTTGCGGGAGTGTCGAGAGGATGCTGCGCGGTCACGTACAGATTCTAGAGGGTCGGGGTGGAGCCGCCGGGGTGTGCGCCTCTCCCGTTCGCCGTCGCTCCATTCGGTGAGAGTCACACAAGTGCGCGAGCGTCATGGAAAGCTGCGGTTCTTTCGTGTGACGCTCGCGCACTTATGTGACGGTCAGCAGGGAGTGGCGCTGGCCGGGGGCAGCCGGGGGCAGCGGCGATAGGAGGTGAGGCGGGGTGAGGGGCGATGATGGGTGAGATTCGGGGGAGAAAGGTGCAAAACGCGCGAGGATCGCGCAGGATGCGAATACGATGGCGCATATGGGGGAAAACACAGCCGCGGGTATCGAAGGTCTCGAGGATCGATCGATCACCGTCTACCAACAGGCAGACATGGCGCGCGTCGGTGTGCGTGGCGTCGGCGGCAACCTCGGCATGGCGGCCCGCGTGCGCGCCTACGGCGCGGTGCTCGTGATCGGCGTCAGCGGCACGGGCAGTGAGTTCGAGCGGCGTCCGCTTCGGCCAGGCCTGCCCACGATCGACATCATCTTCGTGCAGCAGGGCGAGTTCGCCTACCTCGAGGGCGAGCAGTGGATCGCCTCGCGCGGGCCTCTGATGATCGCGCCGAGCGGCCTGCCGAACCGCGTGCGGTTCAATAGTGCCTGGCAATTCGTCGTCGCCCGCATTCCACGAGAGGCACTCTTGCCGTTCGTCCCGATGCTCTCTGACGAGGTGCAGATTTACGAAGAACTCTCGGTGCCCGAGAAAGCGATGCAGGCGTTTCTTGCGCAATCGGTCGAGTCTGATCAAGAGGTGTCGCCGAGCGACAGTCACACCGTCGACCGCATGATTCTCGAGATGGCCGGCACCATGCTGCGTGCCAGGCAGGGTGAGGCCCTTCCGGCTGGATCGCCCCATGCCGCGCTCAGGGATCGCGTCATGCTCGAAATCGCGAGGCAGAGCGGCGACTCACAGCTCGACCCCGCACGTCTCGCGCGCGACGCTGGGGTATCGTTGCGGCACCTGCAGACTGTGTTTTCCGAGGCCGGCACCTCGGTTGCCGGTGAGATTCGCAGGGAGCGGGCGAGGATCGCGAGGTCCACACTGCAAGACGCCCGCTTTGACGAGTTGAGCATCGAAGAGGTGGCGACGCAGTCGGGCTTCGGTTCGAGCGTCAGCATGCGCCGCGCACTCGATGAGATCTACCGATTGAGCCCCCGAGAGCTGCGAAACCGCAGGGCATAGGCGAGTTTGCGCAGATTTCGGTCAGTTTGCGTGCAGATGTGAAGTGACTCGGGGCAAGGCATGATCCTCGCCCTATTCTCTGAAACATGAACACCTTGCAACGGGGCGCTTCGAAACGCCGCGCGCTCACGACCACGACGACCGCGCTCGTCACCATTGCGACGCTACTGCTGAGCGGCTGCGCGAATCTCAGTGGGCAACGCGTCGAGACCGAAAGCGAGATCCAACAGAGCGAGTTCGAGGCGATCTACGAGCAAGAGGTTGACTGGCAAGAGTGCGGGGAGAACTACGGGTTTCGTGACGGCCTGATTGAGTACCTGACTGGTTTCGGGGCGAAGGTCGAGGGCATGCGATGCGCTTGGATCGAGGTGCCGCTCGACTGGGACGACCCGGCGAATGCGCAGACCATCAAGCTGTCAACGTTGCACATTCCGGCGACAGGCGACAAGCCGATCGGCACACTGCTCAGCAACCCGGGAGGGCCGGGTGCGAGTGGCACGGAGTTTGCATTGGGGCTTACGACAAACGAGAACTTCGCGGCCGTGCATGAACAGTACGACCTGCTCGGCTTCGACCCCCGCGGCATTGGGCGCAGCTCTCCCGTCGGATGCGAGAGCGATACCGAGATTCTTGGGCTCGCGCTTGCCCTGTGCGCGGAGCAGAATCCGCTCGCGCTGTCGATGGGCACCGCGCAAGTCGCGCGCGACATGGAGCTGATGCGCACACTCGTCGGCGACGACAAGATGAACTACGCGGGCTTTTCGTACGGCACGACCATCGGTGCGAGCTATGCGACGCTGTTTCCCGAGAACGTGGGGCGCATCATGCTCGACAGCGCCTGGCCGAGCGACTGGTCGAGCCCGCTCGGTGGCTATCTGCAGAACGAAGCGATCGTGCACGCAACGGACGATCTACTCGCCGGGTGCGCCAGCGAATATCAGGTTGCCAGCTGCCCCATTGGTGGTGGGGAAGCGCTGACACAGGTGACCACGCAGCTTGATGAGAGCCCCCTCACCGCTACCGACGGCACATTGGTGACAGGCGATACGATCCAGGGATACCTGACGTCTGCTCTGTATACGCTGCTGCAGGGCAGGCACGACGCGCTTGATACGATCGGCCGTGCGCTCGCCGGAGAGCAGGCTGCTATCGACCAGATTGCTGAGGCTATGGCGGGCGGTGGTTCAAAGGTGAGCCTTGCCGGAATGGTGGTGCGCTGCCTTTCATCGCCGCGAGACCCGAACCTGGTCGCACTGTATGACTACATCGGCGAGCACGGGCTGCCGAATGCGCTCGGCGGGCCGGAGGTGAACGACGAGACGCTTCGCCAGTTCTTCGAGCTCAAATGCGAGGGGCTTCCCGACAGCGGTGAAGATTACCTTGACTTCTCGAACAAGGGCGAGTCGCCGATCCTCGTATTCGGGGTGACCGGCGACCACGCAACCCCGTACGAGGGTGCGCAGCGAATCGTGAAAGAGCTCGGCAACGCCACCCTCGTCACGCTCGAGGGTGCGGGCCACATCGCGACCTACCAGAAGCGCTCGACGTGCGCCGACGACATTGCGACGGCGTACTTCTTGAAGGGCGAGATGCCGGCTGAGGGTACGGTCTGCGCCGACGACTAGGTGTGTCGGCCGTTCGCCGACCTCGCCGAGCCTGTCACACCCCGAGTGTTACCCAGCGCTCGCTGCGAGCGCGCAGCCCGAGCGTGAGCGCTCGCGCCAACATGAACACAATCGTGAACGCGGCGGTGAGCGCGACGAGCGCGATCGTGCCGGTGGGCACAAGCACGGTAACCGCCCAGAGCACGGGCAGGTAGACGGCGAGGTTCACGAGGCTGGTCCATGCGAGGTAGCGTGCGTCACCCGCGCCCATGAGCACGCCGTCGAGCACGAACACGAAACCGCCGAGGGGTAGTGACAGACCCAGCACAAGCAGAGACGGCGGCAGCACCGCCAGCACCTCGGGGTCACTGCTGAATACGCGACCGAGGATCGGGCTCGTGGCCGCGAGCACCAGGCCGATTGCGGCTCCGCAACCCAACCCCCAGAACACGGTGCGCCGCAGCACCTGTTTCGCGCGCTCGGCGTTTCGTGCGCCGAGCGCATCGCCCACGAGCGCCTGAGCCGCGATCGCGAGCGCGTCGAGCGCGAAGGCCGCGGTCGAGAATATGGTGAAGACTACCTGGTAGCCGGCGGTTGCTACGGTGCCGTGGCTGGCAGCTGCGGCAACCGTGAGCATGAGCGCCGCGCGCAGCCCGATCGTGCGCACGAAGAGCCAGCCGCCGCTGCGGCCCGCGCTGCTGAGACCATCTCGGTGGGGCAGCAGGCTCGCGCCGTGGCGCTTCGCGTGCACAGTGACCACTACGAGATAGACGACGACCATCGCCCACTGCGCGGCGACGGTTCCCCAGGCGCTGCCCGCAATGCCCCAACCGAGGCCGTAGATAAACCACCAGTTCAGCAGGGCGTTGGCGGCGAAGCCGAGCGTCGCGATGAAGAGCGGCGTGCGCGTGTCTTGCATCCCGCGCAACAGGCCGGTCGCCGCGAACACGACGAGCATGGCGGGCAGCCCGGCGCACGAGACGGCGAGGTAGGTCACCGCCTGGCTCGCCACCCCCGCGTCGGTGCCGAAGAAGCCGACGAGCGGGGTGCTGACCGCCCAGAGAGCCACCCCGAGCACTGCGCCGAGCGCGAGTGCGAGCCAGAGCCCATCGATGCCGGCCTGCACGGCACCGCGCAGATCCCCCGCCCCTCGCCTTCTCGCAACCAGCGGAGTGGTCGCGTACGCCAAGAAGATCATGAGGCCGACTGCGGTCTGCAGAATCGTGCTCGCGATCGCGAGGCCCGCGAGCGGTTCGGCGCCGAGGTGCCCGATCAGTGCCGAGTCGACGATCAGAAACAGCGGCTCGGCGACGAGCGCACCGAGGGCCGGGATCGCGAGCGCCGCAATGCTGCGGTCGATCGCTCGCCTTGCGGTGCGACGGTCGCTCGCGCCCAGCTGATGCTCTTCTTGCATTACTGGTGTTCCTCGGGTTGCTTGGCCAGCTGCTTTGCGCGCTTGGCGAGCTGTGCTGCGAGAGCGAAAAGCATCGCGGCGCTCGTTCCCCACGTGATCGCCGCGAGCGCCCAGACGGGTGGGTTCTTGAAGCTGCCTCCCTCGAAGACGTGGTCGGTCCAACCGTGCCCGCTTGCCAGCAGCACGAGCGGAGCAGCGATCCACATCGCCGCTCCGAGCAGCAGAAACACCCACATCGTCGGGCTCGGTCCCTGCTGCGAGGTGCGTTCGCCGCGTACCCGGGGCAGTAGCGCGATGCATGCGACCGGAAACGCGCCGCAGACCAGAACCCCGGTCATACCGCGGTCGAAATCGATGCTGCGGCTAGAGGTAAGTGCCGCGAAAGCAACGGTCAACACGACGAAGAAGATCATCGAGAGAACCAGTTTGAGGTTCTGCTTCTCGCCTCTGCGCCCGGCACCTTGCCCACGCTCCTCTCGTCGCGGGGTAGGCATGCTGCTGGGGACGTCAGGGGGCGGGGCTTCTGTGTGCGGCACGGTGCGCTAAACCGTATCGAGGTTCTTGATCTCGTGTGCGATCTCGTCGAGAAACGTATCGACCTGATCGAGGTGGTATCCGTCACGCCAGCGGGTTACCGGGAACTTCGCCTGCAGGATCTTCGAGATCAGCTCCTTGGATGAGAACTGCCCGTTCAATCCTGTCACGAGCTCGTCGAGGAACGCATCGACCTCGTCAATGCTGTAGCTCGCCCTGAACTTCGTGATCGTGAACCGGGAAGCCATCACCTGTCGTGCGACCTCGCCGCGTGAAGGAGCGGTCTCGGGGCTATCGATGCGCGGCATGGAGATCCTAACTTCGTTTGAAATTCCAGTGTATGAGGTCGCACCGACAGTCGCGCCCGCAGCCGTGCCTGCGTCAGCCCCTGCGCTCGCACTGCCCCGCCGCCCCCGAACTCGCACCGCTCCGAACCCGCACCGCCCCGAACTCGTGAACTCACACAGCCCTGAACCGCAGTGCACCCTCGCCCGTTCTGCATTCCAGCACAAGACCGCTCGAACCCGCCGATGTACATGATTCAGCCCGAAGTGCAGGTTTTCACCATGTACATCGGCACAAAACATGTACATCGGCCGAGCGGGCGAAGGGGTGAGGGAGCCAGGGCGCCCGGGCACAGGCGTGCCCGCCGCGGGGCCGGGCGCCCGCGAGGCCGCGCAGGGTGATCCTCTAGTCTGGTTGCATGACCGCCAATGACGCAGCATCACCAGGCAATTACGGCCCCGCAGGCATCGACCTCGCCGAGATCGACGAGGCAGTGCGCCCGCAAGACGACCTGTTTCGCCACATGAATGGGAAGTGGATAGCCCGCACCGAGATCCCCGCAGACAAGGCGCGCTATGGTTCGTTCGCAGTGCTCGCAGAGAATGCCGAGGCCGCGGTGCGCGACATCATCACCGGCATGGAGGCGCCCGCCGCGGGTGAGATTGAGGGTGGCGCAGACCGCGAGGCAGACAAGATCGCGGCGCTCTACGCGAGTTTCATGGACGAGGATCGCGCGAACGCTCTCGGAGCGCAGCCGATTGCAGCCGACCTCGAGCGCGCACTAGCCGTCGACTCGATCGAAGAGCTCATTGCCCTCGTCGCCGAGCTTGAGCGCCAGGGGCTCGGTGGTTTTTACGGCATGGGCGTCGACAACGATCCGGGCGACCCCAGCCGCTACATCGTCTTCGTGATGCAGGGCGGCATCGGCCTGCCCGACGAGTCGTACTACAGCGACGAGCAGTTCGCGTCGGTGCGAGAGCAGTATCAGTCGCACATCGCGCGCATGCTGCAGCTCGTGGGCTTCGACGAGGGCGAGGCCTCGCACTCTGCGGCGCTCACCTTCGACCTCGAGACGCGCATCGCTGCCTCGCACTGGGATCGCGTGGCGAGCCGCGACATTCAGAAGCTCTACAACCTGCGCAGCTCGGCCGAGCTGCAGGATCTCACCCCAACGCTCGACTGGGCCGCCTACCTCGAGGCCGCCGGAGCACCCGAGTCGGCCTTTGCCGAGGTCGTCGTCGGCATGCCCGATGCGGTTTCTGGCCTCGCCGGATTGCTCGTGCGCGATGAGCTTGAGGCCTGGCGTGCGTGGTTGGTCTGGCAGATTGTTCGAGGGTCAGCGGCGCTACTCTCGACTGAGATCTCGAAGGCGAACTTCGACTTCTACGGCACCGCGCTGACCGGCGCGACCGAGCAGCGCGAGCGTTGGCGCCGCGGCGTATCGTTCGTCGAAGGTTCGGTGGGCGAGGCCGTCGGCCGTCTCTACGTCGAGCGTCACTTCGACGAATCGGCGAAAGCATCGATGGACGTGCTCGTCGGCAACCTCGTCGAGGCGTACCGGCAGTCGATCCTCGGGCTCGACTGGATGGGCGAAGAGACGAAGCAGCGCGCGCTCGAGAAGCTGGCGAAGTTCACCCCGAAGGTCGGCTACCCGGTGAAGTGGCGCGACTACTCTGCGCTTGCAGTCGATGCGGCAGATCTGCTCGGCAACTCGCGCCGCGTCGCCGAGATGGAGTTCGTCCGTGAGCTTGGCAAGGTCGGCAAGCCCATCGATCGCGACGAGTGGTTCATGACCCCGCAAACCGTGAACGCCTACTACAACCCGGGCTTCAACGAGATCGTCTTCCCGGCCGCGATTCTGCAGCCGCCATTCTTCGACGCGGCATGGGATGATGCGGCGAACTACGGTGCAATCGGCGCGGTGATCGGTCACGAGATCGGGCACGGTTTTGACGATCAGGGCTCGCAGTACGACGGCGACGGCAAGCTCACCGACTGGTGGACTGCCGAGGACCGCGAGGCGTTCGAAGCCCGCACCAAGGCGCTGATCGCCCAGTACAACGCGCTCTCGCCCGAGGGTGCCGACGGGCAGACCGTCAACGGCGAGCTCACCATCGGCGAGAACATTGGCGATCTGTCGGGTCTCGAGATCGCTTGGAAGGCCTACCTCATCTCGTTGAACGTGACCGAACCCCCGGTCGTAGAGGGGCTCACGGGCGCCGAGCGCTTCTTTCTCGCCTGGGCGCAGGCCTGGCAGCAGAAGTCTCGACCCGCCGAGACCGTTCGACTGCTCACCATTGACCCGCACTCGCCGAACGAGTTCCGTTGCAACCAGATCGTCGCGAACCTCACCCCGTTCCACCAGGCGTTCGACACGAAGCCTGGCGACGGCCTGTGGCTCGCTCCTGAGGAGCGCGTCGCGATCTGGTGATCGCCTCGTTCGGTTGCGCGATCCTCGCCTCGTGCGGGCGATCCCGCGCCTCGTCACAAACAGACAGTAGGTGTCGCTCAGCCTAGGTGAGGCGACACCTACTGTCTGTCTACGGGAACGCTGAGGGGCTTTCGCCCCAATCGGCTGCGGCATATGGGTGCGACTACGGTAGAGAGATGTTTCTGACGTCGTTGCGCGCCGCGATCGCGCGAATCTTCTGGTGGTTGTCTCCCTGGAAGCTGGTTCGCGAAGCCGTGCCTATCGACGGCCCGCGCCTACTCATCGGGGCGCCCCACACCTCGAATTTCGACTTCGTGTTGATGCTCGGCATCGCTTGGGACGCGCGCATGCGCATTCACTGGCTCGGCAAGCGCGAGCTGTTCAAGGGGGTAGCCGGGCCGATCATGCGCGGGCTTGGCGGCATTGCGGTGGATCGCACGAACGCCGCCGGGGTGGTCGATGCGGTGGTGGCGAAGGCCCGCGCGACCGATCGTTTTCTGCTCGTGGTGACCCCCGAGGGCACGCGCCAGGGCAACGGTTGGCGAAGCGGTTTCTATCGCATCGCGATGGCCGCTGGCCTGCCCGTCACGCTCGGTTATGCCGATGGCGCGACGAAGACGGCCGGGCTCGGCGAGACGCTTCGGCTGACCGGTGACGTCGTCGCCGACATGGACAGGGTTCGCGCGTTCTACAGCGACAAGACGGGGGTGCGCCCCGAGTATCGCACCGAGCCGAGGCTGCATGACGAGCCGGGCCTGACGCGGCAGCTCGCGGACGGCTAGCGCTGGCCCAGCACCTCGCCCGAGAATGTCGGGGGCGCGGTTTAGTCTTCGAGCATGTGAAACCCACCTGACTCGAAGGAGGCCCCCGTGGCGCACGCAGCCGCACTTGCGGCAGGGCTACTCGCTCCGCCTCAGATCAGTGACGAGCGATTCTTCGAAGCCACCGCGCTGCTCGCCACCAGATTTGATCGATCGAGCACGCTCGGCGACCTGCGTTCTGACGGCGAAGCGCCGGCGGTGCTCCTCTCCTGGTTCGCTCACGCAAGATCTCGTGCCCCAGATTTGCGGGTGTGGGATCTCAGTTGCGCAGTGAACCAGTTCTTCGACCCAGAGTTCGGGCTCTACCTGCCGCACGACTGGCCGTGGGATGCACGTGACCGCCTGCTTGCGCTGAGCGCGGGGCTTCGTGCGGTGCCAGAGTGGCGGCCGGCGTTTGAACGCGCGCTCGCTGCGCCAGATGAGCGCTCGGTGCGGGCACTCGCGTGTTGTGGCGCAAGGCTCTGCGGCGTCGATCCATACTCGATCGTGTGGGCATATCTCACAGAGCACGTCGAAGACGGGCTCGCCTGGCACCTCACAGGGCCGATGATTGATGAAGAGCGGCTGCCGGCATACCTCTCGCTTGCCCGCAAAGCACTGCTGCTGAAGGAGCTGTGCATGCCATCGCCGCAGCGCAAAGAAGCGCTCTGGCACGTATGGCATCAAGTGCTCGAGACACTGCGGCGGTTTCCTGGTGAGGGTATCGATCTTGTTGAGGCCGCGTTGCGCTCCCGAGACACGGGACTGCGCATGCACTCGATCGATCTGTTGAGCATCGCGTGGCACTCGGTCGAGTTGCCGCTCGATACCCGCAACCTCATCGCCGAGTGCAAGGCGAACGAGCCGGAGGAGGAGGTGCGAAACCGCTTCGATTGGTTGTTGCAGCGGGCGTAGAAGGAGCGGCGGTTAGTTCGAGCTCGTGGCAGTTGCCGCGGTCGCCAGCTCCGCCGCGTGCTCGGCGCAATACTCGCCGCGGTGGTTCTTGCACGCCACAAAGCGTGAGCGGCAACTGTAGATCGCGCAGTCGCTCAGCTGCTTCGACGGGGTGTCGCAGATCGCGCAGCGTCCGAGCACCTCGGTGTTCGCGGCGAAGTCCATCGTCTCGCGACCGTCGAAGACTGCGAGCGAGCCCTCCCAGAGGCCGTCGTTGCCGAAGGTCTCGCCGTAGCGAACGATGCCGCCTTCGATCTGGTAGACCTCGGTGAAGCCACGGTTCTTCATCGCGACCGAGAGAATCTCGCAGCGAATGCCGCCGGTGCAGTAGGTGACGACTGGTTTGTGCTTGATGTCGTCGAACGCGCCCGACTCGATCTGCTCGATGAAGCCGTGCGTGGTGCGCACATCGGGCACCACGGCGCCCTTGAAGCGGCCGATCTCGGCCTCCCACGCGTTGCGCCCGTCGAAGAATACGACCTCGTCGCCGCGTTCTGCGACCAGCTCGTTTACCGCGCGCGGGCTGAGGTGGGTGCCGCCACCGATCACACCGGTGGCGTCGACCTTCGTCTCTTCGGGAATGCCGAAGGCCACGAGCTCATCGCGCACCTTGACGCTGAGCTTGGGAAAATCGGCGCTGCGCTTCCACGGCACGCTGCGATCCTCGCCCTTGAGCATGTCGGGCTTGGTGGTGACGTAACCGGTGCCGTCGCTCCACTTCACGTCGAGGCCCTTGAACGGCCTGTACTCGCGGGTCAGCCGCAGGTAGCGCTTGCACGCATCGATCTCGCCGCCGACGGTGCCGTTGATGCCATGCTTCGAAATGATGATGCGGCCGCGCAGTCCGAGTGACTCGCACAGCTCTCGCTGCCAAAGGCGCACGGCCTCGGGGTCGGCGATAGGAGCGAACGCGTAGTAGAGCAGGATCTTCGGGTCAGACACCCCTCAATGGTACGCGGGTGCCGAGCGCGGAGCGATCCTCGCCGCAAACTACGCGCTTGACATTGACGTAACGTCAACTCTTAGCCTGAACTTGTCGCAACGAAGACCGAGAGGAGTGCGGCATGGAGATCACGATTCAACAGCTCGCGAAGGCAGCCGGCACGACGTCGCGCACGCTGCGTCACTACGACAGCGTCGGGCTCGTTTCGCCGAGTCGCATCGGCAGCAATGGGTACCGCTACTACGACGACCGTTCGCTCGTGCGGCTGCAGCGGGTATTGCTCTTGCGCGAGCTCGGTCTCGGGCTCGACGCGATCGGCACGGTGCTCGCCGCGCAAGACGCGGGTGCGCTGGCAGGGGAGCGGCCGAGCGAGACCGAGGCGCGCGTGCTCTCGCAGCACCGCGAGCTGCTGCTGAACGAGCGACAGCGCCTCGAGGCGCAGATCGCCTCGGTCGATCGCACGATCACCGCGCTACAACGCGCCTCGCGCGGCACAAACACACAACAGACAGAGAAAGGGGAGTCGCTCATGGCTCAGAACATTTTTGACGGGTTCGACCACACGCAGCATAAGGAGGAGGTCGAGCAGCGTTGGGGCGCAGATGCCTACCGGGCGAGCGATCGCTGGTGGCGAGGCCTCGGCAAGGAGGGGCAGCAGGATTGGCAGCAGCGGGTCGCCGAGCTGTCGCGCGACTGGAGCGAGGCGGCTTCGCGCGGCGAGGATCCGCGGTCGGAGGCGGCCGGTGAGTTGGCGCGGCGGCACGTCGAGTGGCTGCGCAGCGTTCCGGGCACCCCGGCGGCGGTGCCCGGCGGCGACCTTAACGGTTATGTGCTGGGACTCGCCGAGATGTACGTCGCAGACGAGCGTTTCGCCGCGAACTACGGCGGGGTAGAGGGCGCGACATTCGTGCGCGACGCCCTGCGCCACTACGTCGAGACGGCGCTCTAAATAAGTCGGCGAACTAGCGGTTAGCGGCCTGAGGCCACGCGCTGCTCGTCGGCCTCGCGAGCCACGTCGATGCGGCGCTGCTGCTCGGGTGAGCGCTCGAGCGCGGGCCGAACCTCGTGCTGGTCGGTCACGATGACCACGTCGTGGTCGACGTGATCGACCATCGCGTGCACCGTGTCGATGAAGTCGCGGCGGCGAATCGCGTCGAGAATGCGGGCGTGGTCGCGCTCCATCTCGCTCGCCGTCGCGACATTCGCGAGGCGGCCACGGTGCGCGGGCGAGCGCAACTGGTCGTTCGTGCCGGCGTAGAGCGAGGCGAGCAGGCGGTTCTTCGCGGCGTCGAAGACGAGCCGGTGAAAGCGGCTGTCGAACGCCGAAGAATCAGAGCCGGTCATGAGCACGGGGCAGCGGGTGCAGCCCTTCTCTTCGATGGCGGCCTGTTCGAGGGCCGCGAGATCTTCTTCGGTGCGATGCAGCGATGCCTGCTGCGCGGCCTCGATCTCGAGCGCGCGGCGGTAGCTCAGAATCTCTTCGAGTGTGAAGTCGTTGAGAAACTCGTTGAGCAGCGTGCTGGTGGGCGCGGCAGAACGAACAAAGGTGCCGCGGCCGGGCAGCGTTTCGAGCATGCCGATAGAAGCGAGGGATCGCACGGCCTCGCGCACGGTGCTGCGCCCGACGCCGATCTGCTCTGCGAGCTCGGGTTCGATCGGAATGCGGCTGCCGACGGGCCAAGCGCCCGTGGTGATGTGGCGGCGCAGGTAGGCGAGCGTCGAGCGCGCTCGCTCGGAGCCGGTTGTTCCTGCCATGCGCCACCTCCTGAAGTTTGCGGGTTCGCCTCGTCGGTGTCGACGAACTGCTCCAGTATATCGAGCGGATTCGGCAGCCCCTGATCGCGAGAGGTTAGGCTGAGGGTGAGGTTTCACACTGAGTTTCAGGCAGAGGAAGAGGTCAGCGATGACTGAATCAAATCGAGGCAAGATCGATCCGTTCGTGGCGGTTGATGCGGTGCGGCAGGTGCCGAGTTTTGAGCTCACGAGCGCCGATATGCGAGAGGGCGAGCCGCTGCCGGCGTCGGTGTTCGACGCGGCTTCTGGCGGCGAGAATCGTTCGCCGCAGCTCAGCTGGTCGGGTGCTCCGAGCGGCACCCGCAGCTACGTGGTGACCTGCTTCGACCCCGACGCTCCGACGGGCTCGGGGTTCTGGCACTGGGCGGTCGCGAACATTCCGGCGAGCGTCACCTCGCTCGAAGCCGGCGCGGGCGACCCGGGCCGTGGCCTGCTGCCGCTCGGTGCGGTGACGATGCCGAACGAGGCCCGAGTGCCCGCGTTCATTGGTGCGGGGCCACCCGAGGGCACCGGGGTGCACCACTACTGGTTCAGCGTGTTTGCGCTGAACGTAGCGAGCATCGATATCGATCCGCAGGCGACGCCAGCTGTGCTCGGTTTCATGATGCGCGACGCCGTGCTCGCGCGTGCCACGCTCGTGGCCACCGGTGCGTTTGGTGGAGCCGCCTAGAACTGCTTCGGGCGCAGCAGTGGCGGCCACACCGCGCCGCGAGCCGAGCGGCATCGCACAAGTTTCACTTCTACAGTTAGACCATGAGTGTGCAGCGCGATGACTGGAACGCGGTAGCCGAGGGCGCGACGGCACGAGTCGCGGCCTGGATTGCAACGCTCGCCGACGAACCAGCAGATCCGATCCTCGCATCGCGGGTTGGTGGCGACGCGCAGGCAGCGGTTCGATCTGACCTGCTCGAGGGATCGCGGCGCGACGCCGACGGCTTTGCGTTTACCCGCCGCTTGCTCGACGCCGTGGTCGGCGCGAGCGACCCGTTCGGTGCCGCCCTCGGATTGCGCGAGGTGTCGCGAGACCTGCCCACATCGATGCCCACGGTTGAACGCCTCGCGGTGCGCGCAGGAGGCCTCGCCTCTCTCGGTCTGCCCTGGGCGGTGCTGCCCGTCGCCCGCAAGTGGTTGCGCGGTCGGGTGTCGCACCTCGCGTTGAGCGCGAAAATGGAAGCGGACTCTTCGGCTGCGCTGCGCGCCGCGCTGCAACAAGTGAAGACCGACGGTCGAGAGCTCGTGCTTGCACTCGGCGGGGCCGGAGTGCTCGGCGACGCCGCGGCCGCACTCGAACTCGAACGCCTGCTCGCGCTCGCCGAGCTGCCTGAGGTTACGACGCTCGCACTCGATGTTTCGCGCCTCGTGCCGAGCACTGGGTCCGGTGCATGGTCGCTCGACCACGATGCCTCCGTCGGCGCGCAGCGGTTGCGCACCCTCCTCGAGACCGCGCAGCGTCACGACGTGTCGATCCTCGTCGAATCTCATGACTACCGCAGCTCGCTTCTTGCCCCGCAGCTGCTTGTGACTGCGCTGCAGAACCCGGGTCTCGAGCAGTTGCGGGTCGGAGTGAGCTTGGCCGCCGAGCTGCCCGAAACGCTGCAGACGGCCGCCGCGCTGGCCGCGCTCGCTCGCGCGCGGGTCGATGCGGGTGGCGCACCGCTCGAGGTGGTCGTTGGTATCGCGGGTTTCACCGGGCGCGAACAAATCGAGTCGGTTCTCGGTGGCCTCGCAATCGCGCCACTCGAAGAACGCCCGGCTCAGCAGGCTCAGTTGATGCGGACGCTCGTGCCGCTACTCGAGGCGGGCCCCGCAGTGAGCACTGTGATCGCGAGCGAAGACCCGCACTTGCTCGCGGCTGCTACGGTGCTTGCCGAGCAGCTCGGCGCTGCAGCGCCGACGGTGCAACTGAGGGCCGGGGTCGCGCCCGGGCTAGAGGGGGTCATTGCCGACCACGGGTTCGGTGTGCGCCGCAGGTTGCCCCTGGTGCACCCGAAGGAGTTTTCTGGTGCCGTTGAGTATCTGATCGCGCTCGCCGCCGAAACCGCCGATGCCGACTCGGCGCTGGCGCACACGCGGGCGCTCTTCGCGGGCAATGCGGGTGAGCTGGCGCTCGGGGCGAAGCGGCTGCGCGAGGTGTTGGCGCAGGCCGCGACGCCCGCGCCGCAGAGTCGCCGCGTGCAGCAGCGAGAGCGAGAGTGGAGCGAAGACGCCCGCGACACCATGGTTTTCTATCGCGCGCCGGCCGAGCCGAACCGCTTCGAGACCGGGGGCCTGACCGCGGCGGTGCTCGGCCTGACGCGTGCGCACACTGGGGCGATCACGCTCGAAGTGGCGGGCGCGCCGCTGCGCATACCTGTGATCTCCGAGACGGGATTCGCGAACGAGCCCGTTACCGACGCGAGCAGGTACGGTAATCGCGAGTGGGTGCGCGGTGTGCTGGCGAAGGCCGGGAGCAGCGATATCGGCATTCGTGCGGTGGGCGAGGCTGCGAATAGGGGCGAGCGGCCGGCGGCGTCGATTGACGCACTGCTTGCGGTGGGAGAAGCCTGGCGAAAATTGCGCGCTGTTGACCGGGGCACGAAGGTGGCGCGTCTTGCGCTGGGTGTCGCTGCTGCGCGTGATCGCCTCACCGAGGTGCTGGTTGCCGAAGCGGGTGCTCCCGTCTCGGTGGTCGACGCAGAGATCAACGACGCTATCGATGCAGCGAGGTATCTCGGTCAGTCTGCGAGCGCTCTTGGCGCGGTTCGCGGCGCAGAGTTTCACCCCGATCGCCTCGCGCTCGTGGTGGCTGAGGCCGGTGTGCCGCTTGGTGAGCGTGCCGAGGCGCTGCTTGCGCTGCTCGCGGCCGGCTCTGCCGTGGTGCTGGTGTCGCACCCGAGTGTGGCCCGATCGTCAGCTGTGCTGATCGAGGAGTGGGTTGCGGCCGGCCTCGGCGATGGGCTCGTGTCGCTCGCCGTGGCAGCGGCGAGCGACGATCCTCGCACCGCGCACTTCGAACTTGCCGCGAGCTTCGCGGTCGACACGCGAATCGACCGGGCGGTCGTGCTGGGGCACCGCGAGACGGCGAAGGCGCTGCTTCGGCGCCGGCCAGATCTGCGCATCGAGGGCAGATTTAGATCGCTTGGTGCGGCCGTCATTGCTCCAAGCGCCGACCCTGCGCTTGCCGTGCAGCACGCGGTCGCCTCGGCCTTCGGCGCGATGCACGCAGACGCGACGACGGCGCGCGCGCTCGTGCTGCTCGGTGCGGCGGCTCGATCGCCGCGAGTGCGAGAGGGCCTCGCAGACGCCGTCGCGTCGCTCCGCGTCGGCGACACCGCGAAGCCCGGCGACCTCGACCCGCTCAGCTTCGAGTTCGGGCCGCTGCCAGAGCTTCCGGGTGAGGCCGGGCTGCGGGCGCTCACCGAGCTCGACCAGGGTGAAGAGTGGCTCGTGCAGCCGAAGCGACTCGACGAAGAGGGGCTGCTGTGGCGGCCCGGCGTTCGCACCGGCCTCACCAAGAACTCCCGATTTTGGAGCGACGCCGTCGGCATGCCCGTCATCGGCGTGATCAGCTCGCACTCGATCGACGAGGCGATCGCCCTCACAAACGAGTTGAGCGGTGGCAGTGTCGCCAGCCTGCACGCGGGCGATCCGGGTGAAACGCTGCCGTGGCTCGAGCGGGCCAGGGCAGCGCGCATCGTCGTGGGTCGGCCGACGACCGGAGGCCGCGTGGAGCGCCAGCCCGGCGGTGGCTGGTTTGCGGCGGGCATGGGGGCGTCAGCGCTGGCCGGTGGTCCCTACAGGTTGCACGCTTTCGGCTCGTGGGAGCTGCGCGAGGGTACCTCGAGCTCAACCCTGCACTTGCGCGGACTCGCGCCAGAGGTGCGACTGCTCATCGAGACGGCACAGGCTTCGCTCGACTACCAGAGCTTCGACCGCGTGCGTCGTGCCGCACTCAGTGATGCGCTCGCTTGGCGCACCTCGCTCGGGCGCGCTTACGATGTGAGCGGGCTCGGCATCGAACGCAACCTGCTGCGGCATTGGCCAGTTGTCACACACGTGCGCCTGGCCGAGGGGGCGCCGATTGCCGACCTCGTGCGCGTCGTCGCAGCGGGCCTCGTGGTGGGCGCCCCGATGACCGTCTCGACCGGGGTCGTGCTGACACCCGAGATCGCCGAAGTACTGGCGATGCAGGGAGTATCGGTTGCGCTCGAACGAGATGACGATTGGTTGGCCCGCATTTCGGTGAACGGCCCGGGCGATGACGAGTTGGCTGCGTCGAGGATCCGCCTGATCGGCGGCGACCGAGTGCGCACCGCTGAGTGGCTCGGTGGGCTCGACGAAGTGACCCTGTGGGCTGAGCCGGTCACGATGGCCGGCCCGGTCGAACTGCTGGCGTTCGTGCGCGAGCAGGCGATTTCGATCGCGGCGCACCGGCACGGGCTCGCACTGCTGCCCGCGGGCATCGGCGGCTGGATCGCGGAGCTTCAGGGGCGCGGGTAGCGGCGGTCGATTTCCCATTGTCGCCCGATGCCTGTATCGTTAGTTGCTGGCCGTGTCGCTTCGTGTGGCACACCTTCTGGCGGATTACCCGAGCGGCCAAAGGGGGCTGACTGTAAATCAGCTGACTACGTCTACGGGGGTTCGAATCCCTCATCCGCCACCAACAAAACCCCCGATCGGAGTAAAATCCGGTCGGGGGTTTTCTTGTTTCTCACCCATCGCCTTAAGCAGGTCGGCGTTTAGTCGGCGCTACCCAAGGTTGTAGGGCGCGATCGTCTTGTCGCCCTCGGAAGGATGGCGAATAAGCGCGGGGTCTTCCTGTCCCTTGCGCGGGTCAATGCTGTCGTCGGCCCCTTCTTCGGCGCCGTCTAACACAGGCTTGTCGAGGGTTTCGCCTTCGGGCTTCTTGTCGTTCATCACTACCTCCAGACAGTTCGGGTGACAACCAAACTATCGCCGAAGCGAGAGACACGGATGGGCCTTGACAGCGCGGCAATCAAGACTTTCGCAGCAGCCAAGAGGCGGGTTCGATCCGCGCCCGTCAAAAATCTGCAACGCGTCATTTCTGCAGCCTGCGCACGCTGCCTTCCACAGCTCATGAGCGTTTCGCAAGCCCTAGCCGCACCGCTGGTTTGTCTGTGATGGTGAGATTGGCATGGTTTGAGACGAAGCGATCCGGGGAGCGTCGGGTCGCTACCGACTGAAAACTGAAAGGGGAGGATTCGTTGACCACCGCACACGACAGACAACAGATCGAGGCCAACGCGGCCGGCCAATTTCGGTTTCCGGCGGTCATCGCAACCGCGGCCGCGATTTTGCTCTACGGCTTTCTGCCCAGCGATATTCAACCGCTCTGGTTACGAGTACCGGTCGTTGCCGTGTCGACCTTGCTGCTGCTCAGCGTCTCTTTTGTGAACCCGGCGAGAAGCAGCAAAGGCGCTCGCCTGTTTCGGGTGGCGTCTCTGACTCTCGCCTTCATGCTCGTGGCCGCCAACACCCTCGCACTGAGCCACACTGTTGTGCTGTTGATCACTACAAAGCCGGGCGACGGCGTCGAAATATTGATCGCTGCGGCTCAGGTGTGGGCGACGAACGTGATCGCGTTCAGCATCTTGATGTGGGAGTTGGATCGCGGCGGGCCGGTAGTTCGCAAGCAGTGGGATCGGCATGAACTCCCGCCCGCTGATTTTCGGTTTCCACAGGACGAAGACCAAGACACTTCAGAAGAGGTTGCTGAGCAATCTGCCCAAGCGTCGGATTGGCGCCCGAGCTTTATCGACTATTTCTACGAGGCTGCCGTCGCGTCGATGGCGTTCAGCCCCGGTGCAGGGGTGCCCGTTCGGCCGCGCGCGAAGCTGTTGCTGGTCTTTCAGAGCTTGCAGGCATTCGTGCTGCTCGCACTCGTGATCGCTCACGCGGTCGGTTCGCTCGGCAGCTAGGGCGCGCTATGGCATAAGTGACAAACACTTCGCAAGCCCCTGTGCGGCAAGTACAACCCACTCGAAACTGAATACACCTATCCGTTAACCCATGAGGAGAACACCATGGCTCAACAGAAAATCGAGAATCCAGAAGAGCTGCTGCACTACCAGATTCGCAGCGCGCTGACGATGGAGCAGCACTCGCTCGAAGCCCTCGAAGAACTCGAATTGGCGGCGCGAGACAGCAAGATCAAGAAACTCTTCTCGCACCACTCAGACGAGACGCGCGAGCAGATTGCAAATCTCGAGAAGGTCTTCACGCTGCTCGAATATGAGCAGACCACGGCGCCGTCGCCGGCGACGACAGGCATCAAAACGCAGGCCGCCGCGCTGCTCGACAAGGCCGACTCGAAGCTGCACAATCAGATCGCTGTGATGAGTGCCCTCGGAAACGAGCACTTCGAGATTTCGGCCTACACGGGTCTCGTCTTGCTCTCTGAAAGCCTGAAGGTGGCCGATGTGGCGAAGCTGCTGCAGGACAACCTTGATCAAGAGCAGCACACCAGCGAGGAGCTTCTCTCGACGCTCAAAGAGCTGACGCAGTAGCCCAGATCTACTGGTCGCCCTCATCCCATCGTGGCGTGCGGTGCGGCTTTGTCGTCGATTTGAGGTACAGGCGAACGAGCGCCTGTTTCTTGACCAGATATGCGTGCGGCTCGATTTGGCCTGCGGCACGCTGTTGCTCGAGTTCCGCGATCGAGGCAGCTGTGTACTCAGCATCGAAACCCGGGCCGCGGGTGACGGTCTCAGTGCTGCGAATCCTCACGTTTCAAAGCTAACGCCACTGCCTGCAGGCCGAGGTTATGCCCCTCGGCGCGTCAAAAGAGCATCGGCTCTCCCGCAGACGTCGAAGGCGGGGGAGGCGCCGCAGTCACCGCTTCAGATGTCTCTACCGAGGCGAGCTGGATCGCTGCCGCGAGGCTTTCGTCACCTTTGCGGTCGGGGTCGAGCCATTCGTCGTGCATCTCGGCAGGCAAGATCAGAGGCATTCGATGCCAGGTGCGAGCCGCTTCGCCGAGCGCTTGGCGAGTGACCATCGAATACGAGACGAGCGCGTCTCCGGTCGCGTCGTCGCTGACGGTAGAGGTGAGAGCTGCGATCGCGAATGTTTCGTTGCCCGGTTGCTCGAATCGCACGCCCTTTTCGACGTACCAGCTTGCGGGCAAGAGTGCTCGCCGCTGAAACGGTCGTGACCAACTGCGTACGAGCGCGTCATCGCGCGAGTTGAAGGCTGAGAACTTTGCTGGCCCTCGACCGTCGAGCCAGAGCCACCACCATGCGAAGCTGAGCTCGCGACTGCCGTTAATGTCGGCGCGAATTAGCGGATTGAAATTCAGCGCCTTTCGCCCGGTGATCTTCGCTGTCCCGCCCTGCTCGAGCATCCATTGATTGAGCAGCACCTGGTTCTCGCGAAGGTCCAAGGGGTGTAGCCCGACACGCTGATTCTCGTCGTATGGGCCACCGCCTAGGCCATAGGAAGCGCACATGGCGCAAGCTTACGACCGTGCATTGGAGCACACAAGAAGTCCCGGGCAGTCTTCAGGCTCCCGGGACTTCTTGAGTGTGCGCGGTGCCGCGCTAGCGGCGGCTACCGGTGATGCTGCGAATCAACCATGCGATGACTGCGATGATCAGCAGGACGATGCCGACCCACAGGAGAAAGTTCACGGCCTTCACGAAGCCGCCTACCAGCGCCAGGATGATTGCAATGACGATAATTGCGATAAATATGCCGTTCATGCTTTGAAGTTACTGCCGAACAGGAGTGCGGAATACCCCCTTGACCCCGGCGACTCGCAGATGGTAGCTAAGCCTCGCCTTGCTTGCGCTCCCAGGTCAACTGCGTATGGTGGAGAGTGGCGCGGCAGAGCAGGCGAAGACCGGCTCGACTTACGAGCCCCTGTGCCGCGTGAGATGGGAGAAGAACATGACTACAAAAGAGTTTCAAGCCCCAGCAGCAAACGAGAACCTGAAGCGCGCTTCAGGCGTCGAACAGCATCTCAGCCCGGTGCTGCACGACCTCATTGCCCTGCACGTCAACACGAAGCAGGCTCACTGGCACGTTCGCGGCGCCAACTTCATGGGTGTGCACCTCTTTCTCGACGAGGTTGTGACGCACGCGCAGGCAGCTGCCGACGAAGTCGCTGAGCGAGTCGTCGCACTCGGCCTGCCCGTCGACGGGCGCGTCGAAACCGTTGCAAAGCGCACAAGCACCCCCGAGATGAGCCCCGGGTTTCAGCAGTCCATGACGACCGTCGCCGAGGTGGTGGCGCAGCTCGACGCAACCATTGCGACCGTCAACTCGGCGATCGAGGGGCTCGACGAAATTGACCCCGTAAGCCAAGACGTCGTGATCGCGATTGCGCAGCAGCTCGACAAAGATCGTTGGTTCTTGTTCTCGCACTACGCCGAGTAACGAGGTGCCGAGAGGCATGGCCGAGGATCACCGAACGCGGTGCACCCTCGGCCCTATCTCGTTGTGCGCCGTGCGCGCGCTCAGTAGCCTGAACGCATGAGCGAAGGCACCCCCACCATTGTGATCGCGCCCGATTCTTTCAAAGGAAGCTGCTCGTCGATTGAGGCCGCGCACGCGATCGCAAACGGGGCGCGCGCGGCGCTCGGCGGCAGCGTAGCGGTGCTCGAGCTGCCGATGGCCGACGGCGGTGAGGGCACGCTCGACGCGCTCGTGGCCGCGTGGGGCGGCGAGGTGGCGCGGGTGCCGACGAGCGACGCACTCGGGCGGCCGCGCGAGGGCCGCGTGGGTTACGGCCGAACCGCGAGCGGGGGCCTGCGGGCGATCATCGAGGCGGCCGACGCCAACGGCCTGCCCGCCGTGTCAGACCTGCCGCTGCGGCCTCTCGATGCCGACTCGCACGGGGTGGGCGAGCTGATTCTCGCCGCGCTCGAGGCAGGTGTCGACGAGTTGTTGCTGTGCGTCGGCGGATCAGCAACAAGCGACGGCGGCGCGGGCATGCTGCGGGCGCTCGGGGCGCGCCTGCTCGATGCGCAAGGCCGCGACGTGGCCGGTGGGGCGCGCGGTCTCCTTGACGTGCAGCAGGTTGATTTGCGTGGGATCGACCCGCGCGCCGCGCGGGTCACCTGGCGCATCGCCTGCGACGTCGACAACCCCTTGACCGGCCCGCGAGGTGCCGCGGCTGTGTTCGGGCCGCAAAAGGGTGCCGATGCACAGCAGGTTGCTGAGATCGAGCGTGGCTTGGGTCGTTTCTCAGAGTTGCTGGCCGCCGCGGTCGGCACCGACGCGCCCCAGTTGCGACAGCAGAGCGGGATCGGGGCCGCCGGTGGCTTGGCGCTCGGGCTGACGACGCTCTTCGGGGCGCACCTCGTGCCGGGCGCGCGGCTGGTGAGCGAGGCCATCGGGCTGCGCGAGGCGCTCGCCGCAGCGACGCTCGTCTTCACCGGCGAGGGCAGGCTCGACTCGCAATCGCTCGACGGCAAGGTCGTGTCGCGCGTGCTCGCAGAGGCGGCGCCGGGTGCGGCGGTGATCGTGCTTGCCGGGTCGATCGGGTTGAGCCCGGAAGAGACGAGAGCAGCAGGCATCTCGGCCGCCTTCTCGATCGCACAGGGGCCCGCCACGCTCGAAGAGATGTCTGCAGATGCGCCGCGCCTGCTCGAGGCGACCGCGGGGCAGGTGTGCGGGGCGATCCTCGCCGCATCAAAACTTGATTGCGAATGAACGCGTGACACTAGAATTGCGGCATGGCTGATTCTTCTTTTGACGTGGTGAGCAAGCTCGACTCGATGGAGATCGAGAACGCGGTCAACCAGGCGCGCAAAGAGATCGAACAGCGCTACGACTTCAAGGGCGTCGGCGCTGAGATCAATCTGAACGACAAGGTGCTGCTGCTGAAGGCGAACACCGAAGAGCGTGTGCTCGCGGTGCTCGACGTGGTGCAGTCGAAGTTCATCAAGCGCGGCATGTCGCTCAAGGCGCTCGACAGCGGCGACCCCTACCCGAGCGGCAAAGAGACCCGCATCGAGGTGAAGCTCAAAGAGGGCATCGACCAGGCGACCGCGAAGAAGCTGAACAAGCTGATTCGCGACGAGGGCGCGAAGAGCGTGAAGAGCCAGATTCAGGGCGACGAGCTTCGCGTGAGCTCGAAGAGCCGAGACGACCTGCAAGACACCATCGCACTGCTCAAGGGTGCCGATGTTGATGTCGCCCTGCAGTTCATCAACTTCCGGTAGCCCCCGACCTGAGAGCGCGCGAGCAGCATGGGCACACGGGCCGAGACGATCGAGTTTCTTGTCGACCAGCTGACCGCGCTGCCAGGCATTCGCACGCGCAGAATGTTCGGCGAGTACTGCCTCTATTACGACGAGAAGCCCGTCGCGTTCATCTGCGATGACGAACTGTTCGTGAAGCCGACCGACGCTGGCCGCGCCTACATCGGTGAGCCAGACGAGGCGCCGGCCTACCCCGGTTCGAAGATGTATTTTCGCGTGAGTGGCGACCGTTGGGAAGACCGAGAGTGGCTTGCCGGCCTCATCGACACCACCGCCGCTGTGCTGCCCGCACCGAAACCAAAGAAACCGAAGACTCCAAAGCAGGCGAAGTGACCGAGGCCGGTTCGCGCGCGAAACCACGGAAGAAACGGCGCATCATTGCGGCATCGCTTGTCGCCGCGCTTGTCGTGGGCCTCGGCGGCCTCGGCATCTGGCAGTGGAGTCTCGAGAGTTCTGCGACGAACGCATACGCGCAGGCAGACGCCGCGTTGCGTGAGGCGAACGGCGACCGAAACCGCGCCGCTTCTGAGCTGAACAGTCTTCGCGCAGATGCGATGGCCGCCCACGCGAAGGCCGTGCAGATCGCCTCGGCGATCGATCCAGCGTTGCTCGAAACCCCCACCGTCGCCGCAGATCTCACGGAGGCCGCAACCGCCCTTGCCGCGGCTGCTTCGCTCGAGCAGGGCGAGGGCGGTCAACTCGTGCTGCCCGAGGCCGTGCTGCTCACCCGCGTGCCGACGCAGGCAGCGCCCGACGGGCGCGACGCGAAGGTGTCGGCGGTGACGCGGCTCGCTGCCGACAAGAGCGAGACCAGCCGTGACGCCGTCGCGCTTGAGCGGCAGATCGACGGTATCGAGGAGGCGGCAAGCAACGTCGAGCGCTTAGAGCTCGAGCTGGTGAAGTCTGCCCACGCAAAAGGTTCGGCCACGCAGCTGCCAGAGCTCGCCTCGCAAGAGGCGAAAGACGGCTTCGCCGCGGCGGTGGCGGGGCTGAAGTCGCCAGAGCAGGGCGCCGACCTCGTGCCGTTGCTGCAGGGATATCGCGATGCGCTGGCAGCCGCGATCGCGTCGGGCGAAGAGGCCGCGCGGAGGCAGGATCCCGACAGTGCCGGGCCCACCTATATCAATGGCATTCTGATCGCCAACAAGACTTACGCTCTGCCGAGCTGGTGGGGTGACGGGTTGACCGCCGAGACGGTCGCCGCCTTCAACGCCATGAGTGCCGAGGCCGCTGGCAGCGGGCACAACCTCTACATCTCGAGCGGGTTCAGGTCGTACGCCTCCCAGGCGGCCATCTACAACTCGCTCGTCGCGCAGGTCGGTGTTGCGGGTGCAGACCGTGACACCGCGAGGCCGGGGCACAGCGAGCACCAGACCGGGCTCACGGTCGACCTGAACTGCATCTGCGAGGGCTTCGGCTACCAGGCCGACGGCCAGTGGGTGGCCGCGAACGCGCACCGCTTCGGCTTCATCGTGCGCTACCCGCAAGGCAAAGAGAACGTCACTGGGTACATCTGGGAGCCCTGGCACCTGCGCTACCTCGGCGTCGACACCGCGACCGCGGTCTACAACTCGGGCGGCACGCTCGAGGAGTTTCTGGGCATCACCTCGAGCTACGGGTAGCGCCGCCGCGCTGGGTTTGTGACGAGCCGTGCTTCGCGCGAGCCGCGCGGGTAGACTTGACTCACGTATGCCCGCGGATCCTCGTCACGAGCGATTCGGGGCTGACCAAGAACCCGACCAGCACCTTGGAGTGAAACTCACATGGCCGAACAGTCTCGCCTCGATAAAGTCATCGCCCTCGCCCGCCACCGCGGCTTCGT
>CALCJF010000005.1 GCA_937967375.1 uncultured Leucobacter sp. | reverse complement strand
GAGCAGGCGCGCGACGAGCGCGCGATCCCCCGCTAAGAATGCTGCGCGGTAGCCCGCGAGGTTCGACTGCTTGCTCAGCGAATAGATCGCGAGCACCCCGCGGTGATCGTCGCCGACGACGCGCGGGTCGAGCAGCGACGGGATCGGCTCGGCGTTCCACGGCGCATCCCAGCCGAACTCGGCGTAGCACTCGTCGCCGACGATCACCGCGCCGAGCTCTCGAGCACGGGCCACCGCGGCGCGCATCGCCTCGATGCCGAGCACCTTGCCGTCGGGGTTTCCCGGCGAGTTGAGCCACACCAGCTTGGTGTGTGCGGGCCACTCTGCCGGATCGTCTGAGGCGACGGCATCTGCGCCGACGAGCGCAGCACCCATCGCGTATGAGGGGTAGGCGACGCGCGGAAACACGACGGCTTCGCCTGCACCGAGGCCGAGCAGCATTGGCAGCAGCGCCACGAGTTCTTTCGAGCCGACCGTCGGCAGCACGGCGTCGGGTGCGACGGTGACGCCGCGCCTGCGCCGATACCACTCGGCGATGGCCGCGCGCAGCTCGGCGGTGCCCGCGGTGGCTGGGTAGGCGTGCGACTCGGTTGCCGCGGCGAGTGCCTCGCGCACTGATGCAGGCGTGGGGTCGACAGGCGAACCGATCGAGAGGTTCACCGCCCCCTTTGGGTGCTCAGCCGCGCGCGCAGAGTACGGCGCCATCGCGTCCCACGGGTAGTCGGGCAGCTCGCTTCGCATGCGGCTACTCGCCCAGCTTGGGCAGCGCCGCGATGATCGGGTGGTCGAAGTCGTAGACGCCGACCTTGGCTGCGCCACCGGGCGAGCCGATCTCGTCGAAGAACTCGACATTCGCCTTGTAATAGTCGGCCCAGACCTCGGGTAGGTCATCTTCGTAGTAGATCGCCTCGACGGGGCAGACGGGCTCGCACGCACCGCAGTCGACGCACTCGTCGGGGTGAATGTAGAGCATGCGGTCGCCCTCGTAGATGCAGTCGACCGGACACTCGTCAATGCAGGCGCGATCTTTCACGTCTACACACGGGAGCGCGATCACATACGTCACGATCAGGGCCTTCCTTGTCGACCAGTCTGCCGGCGCCCCGAACAGGGCTCGGCACAATCCTACTCCCGGGGCGTGGTGGCGAGCTCGCTCGCGACTCAGGCGTCGGCGAAGATTCTGAGCTCTTCGGCCCGGCGCAGCATCTCGGCCTGCCCGCTCGCGTTGAGCTTCTTGCCAATCGATCGCACGTGTGTGCGCACGGTGTTGACACTGAGAAACTGCCGGTCGGCGATCTCTCGCGTGTTGAGCCCATCGCGAAGCCCGAGCAGCACCACGCGTTCTTTCTCGGTGAGCGTTTCGTAGCGGCGCGTGCCACCGATGTGTTGCCCGGTGCCGAGCATTCCGGTGATCTCGGCAGCATTGACAAAACGGGCGACCGGTGGGTGCAACTCTGCGAGCACTCTCGCATCCTCGTTCGAAACGAAGCCAAAGGCCTGCACGAGCGTCGCAGACGGCAGCGCCATCGCGCGGGCCAGCACCGCGCGTGCGGCCTCGCGGCGCTCTTGCCCCACGAGCACGCAGGCGCGAAGCACCGCGCGTACGGCCTCGGTGCGGGCCCCGCGGCCGGGACCGAGAGCCTCAAGCGTCTCTCGCGCTTCTTTCAGTCGGCCCGTGGCAAACAGTACGGTCGCCCGCAAAATGCTCGCCTGGGGTTCAAGCAGGTCTTCGCGATAGGCGACGCTGACCGCCCCGGCCTGATCGCCAAGGCTCAAGAGCCGCAGACAATCCTCTGTCGCGGTGTAGCACTTGAAGGCGAGTTGGCGCCCATCGGACATCGCGTACGACTCTACGAGGTGTGCGGTCGAACCGTAGGGTTCGTGAGCGTGCTGGGCGAGCTCGGCGATTGCATACACCGACTGCTGCCGGTGCAGCATGCCGCCAAACCACTCGTCATAGTCGTTCAGCACCTCGATGCCACGCGCGCACTCGAGGCCTGAGAACACGAGCGAGCGGTATGAGTGCACCTCGTTCTTGTTGATGATCAGGTTGCGCTCTGGGTGATCGGCGCGCACTGCGTCGAGAAAGTACTGCGCAAGATCGCTGCGGTATCTCAAGAACGGCGAGCCGTAGCACCTAGGCAGCACTTCTTGTCGGCTCGGGATCGCCCCCACCTCGAAGAGCGCGAGCGCCGCGGTGAGAGTCGCCTCGGTCACCGAGCGCCGCTCTGCTTCAGTCTCTTCGGAGTCGTCGAGCATCAGCTCGGTGGCCTGGTGCAGCACCTGCTCGGCCTGCTCATAGGCGAGCTTCGCGAGCCCCTTACGCGCGAGCACTGCGGCGCGCACCGAGAGCGCGATCAGGCCCGCGGCTCCCCCACGCGCGCCAAGAATGGCAAGGTTTTCGATGCACTGACGCAGCTCGGCCGGCGTTGCCCTCGGGTCGAGCAGCATCTGCATGACCCGAATCATCGGGTAGGCAGCGAGCTCAGTTGGGGCGATCCCAAACACCTCGCGCGCGGTCTCGGGCGAAAGCGTCTCGTACACCGTCAAGAAGCGGGTGCGCAGCATCGCCTCGGCTCTCGCGAGATCGCCCGCAAGAAACCACTGCTCGAACGCTCCGCCGGCATAGTTGCGACGGTACAGCTTGGTGGCGAGCTCGCGACGCTCGGCGATGCGGCCAGAACTCAGCTCTTTTGCCGCGAACATGAAGTCTTCTGACCAGGTGTACTCACCCGGGCGAATGCGCCGCCGCGCGTCGAGCGCGGGCGACGCTGCGAGCGCACGAATCGTTTCGGCCGACACCTCGGGAAAACACTCTGAGATATGCAGGTACGAGAATCTCGGCATGAGCGAGAAGGTGTTGTACATCGCAGAGAGGCCCTGCGTGTTCATCGAACTCAGGTGCGCCCGCAGGATACCGGTATAGAGCAGGTTCATGACCTGGCTGAGCTGATACTCGGGCCACTCTTCGGTGCGCGAAAGCCTGTCGATCGCAAGCCCCACACCGAGCGGAATGCCCCGCGTGGTCTCGAAGAGGCGTTTCACGAGCTTGGGGTCTACGAGCGATACCGCGGCCTGCTGCTGAGCAGCGACGGCGGCGCAGAGCTGGGTCGTTTCTTCCTCGCTGAAGAGCAGCTCTGTCGCGGCCACTCTCGTGAACTGAGTCACCCCTCGCTGCGCGAGCGAGGCACTTGGCGAGAGCGGGTCGATGCTTGTCGTGATGACGCGCAGATTCGGCACTGCCAGCAGTAATTCGTCGAGCAACCGCATGCACGCTGCGCTGAGGCTCGTGTCATAGTCATCGATGAGCAGCGTGGCATACCCCGACTGGCTCAGCGCAGCCTGCACTCCCAGCCATCTTGCGATCGGTCGCAGATCGCGCGAGTGCTCATAGCGCGAGAACGCCAACGCCTCGAGGCGCTGGCTCGTGTTCCATATCGCGTGAAACCACTCCTGTTTGCCGAGCAGCTCGTCTGCCACCTGCCCGAGCAGCGTCGTGCGCCCCATGCCCGGTGCGCCATCGATCGCGATCCAACGCCCCTCCGCCTCGAGCACTCGGCGAGCGAGCCTGCCGCGCACGAGCTCTGGCTGCGGTTCGGACGATGAAAAGTGCTGCTGCCACGCGCGTTCGGGCGCGCGTGAGATCGTCAAACCGACGACGACGCTCGCCGGTGCTTCCCCTACGTACATCCCAGTCCCCCAACCAGATGCGTTCGGTGCCGCAGAAACCTGTGAAACTGCAACATCGCTATTGCCAGAACGGCCTGAGGCAAATATAGGGCATAGTTGGTCGGCCGTGTGAAAGATTCTGCGCACTCTCGCGCACCTGCTCGTGTTGGGGGCGAGCAGCAAATGTCAGCTTAGGTGCAATTCGCCCCGAAAACACAAGGAAATCCCTTGCACCCTGCGTGAGATTGATGGGTGAGATGACCACTGGTTGAGGAGCCCGCCCGCAATTTCACGACACGCCGAAATAGCGTAATTGAAAGGAACGCGGGATCAGCTTCGCTATGGCGACTGCCGCCCGCTTTGGGGGAACGAAGACGGGAATCACATGCTTGAAACCTCACATGGAGTCGCCGAGGGCTGGTACGCCGATCCTGGCGGGCGCCTGCTGATGCGCTACTGGAACGGCAGCGACTGGACGCTCGAGACTCGCGGCAACGACGCCTGGGCAGCGCCCGACGAGCAGCAGCTCTCGCAGCCAGCCGTGGGTCGCCCCGAGACCGGATGGGCTGGTGTGGCGTTCGCCCTGCACTCGGCGCTACTCAGCAAGCAGCCCGCGACGGTGACAATTACGCTGCCTACGCAGTCTGTGATCACCGTGAACACCTTCAATCATGTGTACACCTGGGAGGGCGAGACCGCGCAGCTGCCCCCGCTCATCTCACCGGCGTCGATCACGTTCGCCCCGGGCAACCTCTCTGACGGCCAGCAGGGGCGCAGCCTCGACGGGCTGCTCTGGCGCATCAGCGCGAAAGCGTTTCCTGATCGCCTCGCGCCGTGGCTGCAGTCAGACGACCTCTACCGCATGCAGCGTTGGCCGAACCTCACCACCATCAACCCCGAGCTCGACGACATGCGCCAGGCGGCAATGCTCGCGAACGGTATGTTCACCGTAGATGAGCTCGCCGGCTTCTCGGACCGCTCATTTGGCGCCACCAGGGCTCTCGTCAACGCGCTGAGCCTCATGAACACGCTGAAGGTCGCCACTCCTCGCGATACCGGCGTGTTCTCGCAGCAGAGCTTCGCTCCGCAGGCATTCGGTGGGCAGCCTGCCTTCGCGGGCACGACTCCTCAGCCGAGCTTTGGCCAGCAGCCCGGACAGCAGGCTGCGCCCGCCGAGCAGTACGCTCAGGCCGCTCAGAAGCCCGGCCTGTTTCAGCGACTACGCGCAAGATTGGGGCTGTAGGCACCATGGCCGAACACGTGATCCTTTTCGCCGGGCCTATGGGAGCTGGCAAGACGACCGCGATTCGCTCGCTGAGCGACATCGAGGTCGTGTCGACCGAGGCCGCAAACACCGACCGCTCGATCGCAGACAAAGACACCACCACGGTCGCGCTTGATTATGGCGAGATCGGCGTCAATGCCGGCGAGAAGATTCGCCTCTATGGCGTGCCTGGTCAGCGTCGCTTCGACTTCATGTGGTCGATCTTGAAGGATCGCGCGATGGGCTTGCTGCTGCTGGTGAACGCTGATGCACCCGATGTCGCGGCGAGCGTGCGCGAGCATCTCGCCGCGTTCGGCAGCATCGTCGACCGCGGCGGCGTGGTGATCGGTCTCACACGGAGCGACGTGCACGGCCCCGGCGGGGTGGCGATCGCACGCGATGCGGCTGCCGCAGTGTTTCCTGACCGACCGACCCCGGTGTTCGAGGTCGATGCTCGAAGCGCCGAGCAGATGCAGGTGATGCTGATGACGCTCATCGCCGACGTTGAGACTCGCGAAATGATGAAGGGAATCCGATGAACTACCGAGACGAGCCGCTGCCCGAGAACCAGCACCCCGTATTCATCGAAGAGTGCACGCGGGCGCTTGAAAGCCTACGCACGCAGTGCCGATCGTTCAGAAGCGCCGCGTTCGCTACCGATGACGGCTTCGAGATCTCGCGGCTGCCCGCGACAGAAGAGCAGGATCAGCGCCTCGCGAGCATGGCGAGTTCGCTGCAGGCGCTCACCGAGGCGGTCGCAAACGATCGCGCCATCGGCTCAACGCAGTACTCGCTCGTCGAGGCCGAAGTAGGCCGCGTGCTGCTGCGCCGCGTGCCCGGGCAGAAGATCATGCTGCTCGCGGTATTCGGCGATGAAGAGGTCGCGGGCCAGGCGGTATCAATCTCTCGTTCGGTGCTCGAAGACCTCAGCTTTCAGTTGCCCCGCCAAACGGCGTCGTTTGCCCGCTAACCACCACCCACCATCCCGTACCTACCCAGTACACAACACACAAAAATAGGAGACAGCAATGTCAAGCATCAACGAAGTTCTTGCTCAACTCGTCGGCGAGGTCGACGGCGCGATGGTCGCCCTGCTCGGCGACAGCGATTCGGGCATGCTGCTCGCCTCGGCGGGCACCGGTCTCGACGTCGAAGTTGCCGCCGCAGGCACCACTGAGTTCATGCGCGCAAAACTCAATACGATGCGCGCGCTGAAGCTCGACGGCGAGCTCGAAGACATTCTGGTGACGCTGAGCAACCAGTACCACGTCATTCGCCCGCTGGCATCGAACAACAGCGTCTTCATCTACCTTGCGCTGGATCGCGCGAAGTCGAACCTGGCGATGGCCCGCCTCGCGGTCAAGTCGGCAGAAAGCAAGATCTCGCTGTAAGCAAGCATCGAACGCTCGGGCAAGGGGCGTGCTCGTTTCCTCACTTCTACGAACGAAACGCGCACGCCCCGCTCGTTCCCGGGTGATCCAACGAGTCTGCAGGTCAGGGACTCGCCTCGGGAGTTGTGAAGGGAGCAGAAATGAGAATCGCAGAGAGCCTCGTGGCCAGCGGCGTCGTGGGGGCAGAGCAGATGCGCGGCTTGACCACGCAGTTCGGCACTGGCGCGCAGCTGCGCGCCAGGATCCTCGCAGATGGAATCGCTGACGACGCAACGATCGCGCAGTCGCTCGCGCAGCTCGCCTCGGTGCCGTTCATCGACCTGAAACAGGAGCCGCTCGACGCCGAGGTGATCGGCATGATTCCGGCGGTGCTGTGTCGGCGCTACCAGTTGCTACCGATTCGCCGCACCAGGCGCCACCTGCTCGTTGGCATGCTCGATCCGAGCGATCTGAACGCGATCGACGACATCACGACCGCGACCGGGCTGTCAATTCAGCCGGCCGCGGTCGCAACTGACGCCCTCGAACTCGCATTCACTCGTTTTCTGCGCTCTGACGGCGAACTCAGCGAACTCAAGGGGCAGATGCTCGACGAGAGCGGTGTCACCGAAGCCGAGCTGCACGACGATCTCGAGACCGCGAGCGACGACGACGCTCCCGTGGTGCGCTTCGTGAGCCTGCTCATCTCCCAGGCGATCGACGACCGTGCGAGCGACATTCACATCGAGCCCGGCGAGAAGAGCCTCATCGTGCGCTACCGGATCGACGGCGTGCTGAAAGAAACCCAGCGCGCGAGCCGAGCGATTCAAGACGGCGTCATTTCGCGCCTCAAAATCATGGCCGCGGTCGACATCGCCGAACGTCGCAAGCCTCAAGACGGCCGCATTTCGGTGCAGCACAATGGCAAGAAGGTGGATCTGCGCCTCGCCACCCTTCCGACTGTGTGGGGCGAGAAAATCGTGATGCGTATTCTCGCAAACTCCACACAGAACTTGTCGCTGAAAGACCTCGCATTCTCGTCGAAGAACCAGGAGCTCTTTCGGCAGGCGATCTCGAAGCCGTACGGCATGGTGCTCGTGACTGGCCCCACCGGCTCGGGCAAGTCGACGACGCTCTACACCGCGCTCAGCGAGATTGCCACCCCCCAGGTGAACGCGATCACTGTCGAAGACCCCGTTGAGTTTCGACTCGCCGGCATCAACCAGGTTCAGGTGAACCATAAGGCCGGCCTCAACTTTCACACCGCACTCAGGTCGATTCTGCGCTCCGACCCGGACATCGTGATGGTCGGCGAGATTCGAGACGAAGAGACCGCGAACATGTCGATCGAGGCTGCGCTCACGGGCCACATGGTGCTGTCGACGCTGCACACTAACGACGCCCCGAGTGCGCTCACCCGCTTCATCAACATGGGGTGCGAACCGTTCTTGGTGGGCACCGCGATCAACGCGGTTGTCGCGCAACGTCTCGCCCGACGCCTCTGCAGCATCTGCAAAGTGGCCTACCACGAAGACCCGCAGAAGCTCGCGGCGCTCGGCATTCCGGTGCCGCAGGGCATGCAGCTCACGTTCTACAAGCCGGGCGGCTGCCAGGAGTGCTCGAACACCGGCTACCGCAGCCGCGTCGCGCTGCACGAAGTCATGAACATGTCTGAAGAGCTCGAGCATCTGGTCACCGGCAGCGCGACCGGTTCAGATCTGCGCGAGGCGGCGCTTCGAGGTGGCATGGTCACCCTGCGCCAGGACGGCTTCTTGAAGGCCGCTCAGGGCATCACCACGATCGAAGAAGTGCTGCGCGTCTCTGCGTAGACCGGCTCCACACTCCCCCGATATCCTCCTCGAAAGGTACCCAGTGAACACCACAGTGTCACCACTTCGCGAGTCAGCTCGCACCGTTCAGCTCAGCTCGTTTCAGCCCGACGAACTGTTCTTCTCGATCACCGACGACAAGGGCGTGATCGCCCACGCAAACTCGGTGTTCACTAGACTCTCGGGCTACACCTTCGACAAGATGAAGGGCCAGCCGCACAACATCGTTCGCGACCCGGCGATGCCGCGCGGCGCATTTCGCCTCATCTGGGAGGAGCTGCAGGCAGGGCGCCCCGTCGCAAGCTACGTCGCGAACCTGTCGAGCGAGGACGAACGCTACGAGGTGTTCGCAGTGATGCTGCCGACTGAGAACGGTCACATCTCTATGCGCGTTCGCCCCGAACCCGGCGGCATGCGAGACAAGATCTTCGAGATCTTTGACCGTGCGCGCGAGGTCGAGGCGACGGTCGATGGCGGTGCACGGCAGCAGGCAGACGCGGGCGCCGAGTTCTTGCGCACCGAGTTCGCAGCTCTCGGTTTTGCAGACATGCGTGCTCTCACTCGCGCCCTCTTGCCACGAGAGGTCGCCGCTACGCTCGAGGCCGTCGACGAGCTCGAGCAGACGACGAGCCGTGTGCCGCTCGAGATTCTGCCGGGCAAGATTCGCATGCTCGGCCGGCTGCTGCTGAACCCGCTGCATTCGCTCGAGCGCGTCGAAGAGATCAGTCGCGGGCTGCACGAGCAGGTTACGAGCGGTAAGGTGCGCTCGGCCGCGATTCCGGCCCTCGCATCCATCGTGAAAGAGTCGACTGAGGCGATCGCGTGGGGCGGCACCGACCAGGCGGGCCTCGGCAAAGAGCTCACCGAGGCCGCGCAGGAGGCGCTTGAGCGCCTCGGCGGCGCTGGCACGGAATTCAAGCGCGCCGCTGAGGCGGCTGTCTCGCTGCACGACATGGTCGAGACGCTCGAGCTGAACCTCGGCATCTTCGCGCTGCAGAACCAGATGATCGGCCGCTTCGCGCTCGAGTTGCTGGGCGGCGAGGCAGCCGAGCCTCCCGGGCAGTCGATGCGCCTGCTGCATCACGCGCTCGACACGCACTTTCAGAGCATGCTCGACGCGATCGACGCGGTCAACGAGCTCGCGCAATCGGCACCCGAACGCTTCGCCGCGGTACTGCGCCACCTCGACGGGCTGAGCCGACCGCTGCAGGCCTGGGGCGACCTCGCCGCCAAGGCGCTCGCTGCGCAGGGCGCAGAGGCGTCACCCGAGCTCGTGGCGAAGGTGCAGGCCGTGCTCGGGGCCGTGCACGAGGGCTTCGCGCCCTCTCCTGAGATCCTCGATTACATCGACGAGCTCAAGAACGTGAACGTGACGGTTGAGGATCTGCCGATGCGCGCGACGATCAAGTTCATCGGCATGGTGACGGCAGAGATCGAATAGCAACGGCTCAAGCAAAGAGGGTGGCAACCAGAGTCAATCTGGTTGCCACCCTCTTTGCGTGTCAGGCCCGGCTGCGTCTATCTGGTTGGTGAGCCTTGGTTGTTGCGCTACTGGTTGGCGATCTCGCCGTAGATCGTGAAGATCGGCAGGTAGAGCGAGACGACCATACCGCCGATGATGATGCCGATGCCGACGATCAGAATCGGCTCGATCGAGCTCGTGAGCTGCTCGGTTGCAGTCGCCACCTCGTCATCGTAGAAGTCGGCGATGCTTTCGAGCATGTCGGGCAGCGTGCCCGACTCTTCGCCGACGCGGGCCATCTGCACGACGATTGACGGGAAGACGCCGGAGTCTTCAAGCGGCTGCGAGAACGATTTGCCCTGCTTCACCGAGTCTTGCACGGCCTTCACTGCCTGCTCGATCTTCCAGTTATTCGACGCCTCGCCGACGATATCGAGGGCCTGCACGAGCGGAACGCCTGCCTTCAGCATCATCGCGAGCCCGCGCCCGAACCGCGCGACGGCGACCTTGGTCGTGAGCTTGCCGAACACCGGCAGCTTCAGCTTGATCGGGTCGACCACGCGTCGCACCCGCTCGGTGTGCTTATTCGTGCGCCACCAGAGAGCACCGCCGATAATGAGCACTGCGAGCAGCGGCAGCACCCAGATCATGTTGTCTGAGAGCGTCACGAGAATCTGCGTCGGCAACGGCAGCGCCGAGCCCATGCCCTCAAACATCTTCGCGAAGATCGGCACGATAAACGTGACCATGCCCAGCGAGCCGAGCAGCGCGATCACGAGCACGATCACGGGGTAGGTGGTCGCGGCCTTGATCTTGTTGGTGCGCTCGGCCTCAATCTTGTAGGTCTCTGCGGCGCTGGCCATTGACTGCGAGAGAAAGCCGCCCATCTCACCGACGCGCACGAGGCTGACCATGAGCGGAGGGAAGACCTTGGGGTGTTTGCCCATAGAGTTTGAGAGCGTCTGCCCCTGCTCGATGTCGGTCTTCACCTGGCCGAGCGCTGCCTTCAGCTTTTTGTCCTCGGCCTGGTCTTCGAGCACCACGAGCGAGCGCAAGAGCGGTAGGCCAGCGTTCAAGAGGCCCGCCATCTGCTTCGCAAAGACGGCAAGCACGTCGGTCTTCACCGGCTTTTCGAGGCCCGGAATGCGAATCTCGGTGTTGAGGCCAGTCTTCGAGATGGGCTTCACGTCGAGCGGCATGAGGCCGCGGGCGCGCAGCTGCGCCACGACCGCGTCTTTGCTCGGGGCGTCGACCTTGCCGCTCGTCACCTTGCCGCTGGCGTCAGTGGCTTGAAACGTGAACTGTTCGACGGCCATCAGTTGTTCCATCCGCCGCTTGACTGCTGCATGCCCATGCCGCCCATCCAGGTGTCTTCGACGAGGCCAGAGCGTACGTTCATGCCCTCGGCGATCGACTTCGGGTCGTAGGCGCGCGATTGCGCGAGTTCGAGGCTGATCTCGCCCTTTTGCACGAGCCGCTTCAGGTCTTGGTCGAGGGTGTGCATGCCGAGCTCGCCTCCCGCCTGCATCATCGAATAGATCTGGCTCACCTCGCCCTCGCGTATGAGGTTCGCGATAGCTGGGGTGTTGACGAGCACCTCGGTGCCGATGACGCGACCGTGACCGCTGGCCTTCGGCAGCAGCGTCTGCGTGATGATGCCCTGCAGCGCGTCGCCGAGCTGCGTGCGCACCTGCGCCTGCTGCGCGGGAGGGAACGCGTCGACCACGCGGTTGATCGACTTTGCAGCAGACTGGGTATGCAGCGTCGAGAGCACGAGGTGGCCGGTCTCTGCCGCGGTGAGCGCAGTCGAGATCGACTCGGGGTCACGAAGCTCACCGATCAGAATGATGTCGGGGTCTTGTCGCAGCACGCGGCGCATCGCCTCGGCGAACGAGCGGGTGTCGCTGCCGATCTCGCGCTGATGAATGAGCGCCTTCTTGCTGGTGTGCCGAAACTCGACAGGGTCTTCGATCGTCACGACATGCGACGGCAGCTTTCGGTTCACCAGATCGATCATTGCCGCGAGCGTGGTCGACTTGCCCGAGCCGGTGGGGCCGGTGACGAGCACGAGGCCGCGCGGGCGGGTCACCAGATCTGCGGCGATGGTGGGCACGCCGAGCTCTTCGAGGGGCTTGGTCTCGTCGGGAATGAAACGCATGGCGACGGCGAGCGCACCGAGCTGCCGAAACACGTTCACACGAAAGCGGGCGATGCCCTCGACCGCGACTGAGAAGTCGATCTCGTCTGCGTCTTCGAGTTCTTGCAGCTGCCGTGTCGACATGATGTCGCGCAGCGCACCATCGAACCACTCGCGGCTTACGCACGCTTTGCCGCCAGCGATCAGCACGAGGTCGCCGTCGACTCGCATCTGCGGTGGTAGGCCCTCCGTCAGGTGTACGTCTGAAGCGCGTGAGTTGCGGGCTGTCTCAAGCAGTTCGCGAATTCTCACGGCACCCGAGGGCGTAGTGACCACCGGTGCCGATGCCACCGAGGCCGGTGTTGCACTGGGCGGGGTTGCGCCCGAAATCTCGATTCTCGCTTCTGCCTCGGTCACCCACGCCGCCGGCTGCTGCACCGCGGGCAGCGACGTTGGCTCAGCGGCTGCGGCCTCCCGCATCTCACGCCTCGACATGCCGAGGCTCGCCTCTCGTCTGGCGTCTTCGGCGTCAAGCTCATCGAACCAGTTGCCGCCGCTCATTTGGCGTCTCCGCTCTCGTAGAAAAAGGCCAGCATCTTCACTTTGAGTGTGCCCTCCCAGTTCGTGACGGTGTGCGCACTGCCTTTCTCGGCAATCGCCGAGGTGACAAGCAGTGAGCGCGAGCCTGCTCGCAGCTGGTCGAGAAAGCTCGCCGCCATCGCGGTGCTTTCGACACTCAGAGTGAGCTCAATCTCTACCTGCTGCTCTGGGCCAGCCTCGGCAGCACCCGTGTCGACAGGTTGACCGGCAGCAGCCGCGTCGGCTCCACTGGTGGCGGTTCCCTCTGCGGCATCGCTCCCAGTCGCTCCGGGGTCTGGGGGAGGCGCGGGAGCCGCGGGAGCTGCCCCGTCTTCGGTCACCTCGACGCGAGGCGCAAAAGCGACAGGTGCACCAAAGGTGCTGGTGTCGATAAACGCACCAGTCGCAGCGCTTGCATCAGCAATCACCTGCAGCACGGTATCTGCCTGCACGTTGCCAGGCACTTTTTTGCGTAGCTCGGCAACGCTCTTCTCGATCTCCGCTTTGCGTCCCTCTGCCTCCGTCAGCTGCGCAAGCTGATTGCGATACCCCTGGTTTGTCTGTTCGGCGAGCGATAGGTCGTTCGACGCGTTCTGCACCCCCTGATATATCGGCATAATGAGGCTGACTACCCCGAGCCCGAGCACTGCCACGATGGCAAGCAGCCCGAGCAGATTCAACATTCTGGTGTCGAGTTTCAAGCTGCGGCCTCCTCAGTTGCGGGGGTC
>CALCJF010000004.1 GCA_937967375.1 uncultured Leucobacter sp. | reverse complement strand
CAGCACCGCACGGAGACCTCTCGGCTTGGGCCGATCACGGCGTGATGCTGCTGAACAGAGTGCTTACGGTGCGGGCAGGTGCCCCCGCTTCACATCGCGGCAAAGGCTGGGAGGCCATCACTGAGTGCGCGATCCGCGCGCTTGTGGCCCGAGGCGGCGCGCTCGTCGCGATTCTCTGGGGCAATGATGCGCGCCAGCTTGGCTCGATGCTCGGCGACGTGCCCCGGATCGAGAGCCCGCACCCGTCGCCGCTTTCGGCATCGCGCGGTTTCTTTGGCTCGCGTCCGTTTAGCCGGGCCAACGCGGCGCTCGAGGCGCAGGGGTCACCGCCGGTGGACTGGCGACTGGTATAGCGAAAGGGCTAGGCCGGAAACGACGACTTGCCGGTGTAGCCGAAGTCGGAGAGCAGGGTGTGACCGTTCACCGCGCGTGCGCGCCGGCTCGAGAGATACGCCACCGACCAGGCGATGTCCTCGGCGGATTGCAGCGGAAAATTGGGATGGTCCATGAGCTCGTCGCCGAGGTCGTGGCGTGCCATCGGGGTATCTACGATTGAGGGTGCAACGCTGTTCACGCGAATGCCGTGCGTCTCGTAGAGCTCGACCGCGAGCGCCCTCGTCAGCTGCACGATGGCGCCCTTCGACGCGTTGTAAGCGACCATGCCGGGCACTGCAACGAAGCCAGAGTCTGAACCGATGATGGTGATAGTCGGCGAAGCTCCGGATTCAGAGGCCAACGCGAGATGCGGCAGCGCCGACTTTGCCGCCACGAACGCGCCGAGCACGTTGGTTTCGAGCGTCTCGCGAAAGCTCTGCACGGTAGCCTCGGGCACGAGCAGCCCGGTTTCGAGCGCGACGCCGGCAGAGACGACGAGCGCATCGATTCCGCCGATCCTCGTCGCGATCTCGTCGAAAGCCGCCGTAATCGCGACCTCGTCGCTGACGTCGGCCACGACCGAAACTACGATTCCGCCGCTGGCCGCGGCAAGATCTGCGAGCGACGCGGCGGCTGCGTCGAGCTTTGCCCGGGAGCGGCCGACCAGCCCGACGCTCGCACCCGATTCGAGAAAGAGCCGCGCGCAGGCGAGGCCGATGCCCGACGCGCCGCCGGTGATGGCGACGCGTCGGGGCAGTCCGAGCGAGACGCGCTCAGTTGCCGTGGCTTCGAATGGTGTCTCGCTCATCGGTGTTACTTTCTGTTCTCTGCCGCAGCTTCTGCGAGTTCGTCGTCGAACTTCTCGAGGTCATCAGACAGGCCCGCATAGACCTCGGGCTTCTGTGACTTCAGGTACATGCCGTAGAAGATCCCGCCGACAACGGCGACAACGAGGATCCATGGGAGCACGACCACGTATGGTTCGTTGCTGCCCGCGACGAGCGGAAACTGCACGATCGCCATCACGCTGAACACCGCGAGCGCGAGGAAGCCGAGTCCGGGTGCCACGAGCGTGGTCCAGATGCGAGGATCGCGCTGCCTTCTGAAATACACGACCACGGCGAGCGCGGCGATCGCCTGCACGATCATGATCGACAGTGTCGCGAAGCCGAGGCCAACGGGAACGAGTGTCAGGATCGAAGGCAACTCCGGGAACGTGAACCGGAAGATCGCTGCGATGACCAGGCCGAAGATCAGGTTGACGAGCAGCGCGCGCTGAGGCGAGCCCTTCGCGTTGGTCTTCGCGAGCCAGTAGGGCAGCACGCGTGCGCGCCCGAGCGAGAAGAGGTAGCGGCCAGCCGAGTTGTGGAAGGCCAGTTGGGCTGCGAAGAGGCTGACAACGACGAGCACAAGGGCGATGACCACGAACGCCGGGCCGAGGTGCTTGTCGATGAGCATCTGCGTCAGGTCACCGGCCTCGAGATGCTCTTGAGCGGTCTTCTGCGCGATATCGGGACCGATCGAGCTGACGATCGCCCAGGCCGCGAAGGCGTGCATGAGGCCGATGATGATGATCGCGGCGTAGGTCGCCCGCGGGATGGTCTTGCGGGGCTCCTTGGCCTCTTCGCCGAAGAGCGCGGTCGCTTCGAATCCGATGAACGCGGTCGCCGCGAGCAGCAGGCCGATCCAGAGGGAGCCACCCATGATGATCTGCGGCGTGAAGACCTCGAAACTGAAGCCCTGCTCGAAGAGCACCGCGAAACCGAATATGAACACCATGATGATTTCGAGCACGAGTGCGACGCCCAGCACTACCGCGCTCACGTGAATACCCGAGCTTGCGAGCAGAAAGACGATGACGAAGAGCACGAGGCCGGTCCAGAACCAGTCGAGCGTGACGGCACCCCCGGTGAGCTCGGGCACGACGACCATGCCGGCAAAGAATCCGATGGTGCCGAGCGCACCCGCGACGAACGCGTTGTAGCCGATTGTCGCGATGATGCCTGTGATGAGGCCTGCGGTCTTGCCGAGGCCCTTCACTGCGATCGCATAGAAGCCGCCCGCGTTGGTCAGCTCCTTGGTGATCTGCGCATAGCCGACGGCAAACAGCAGCAGCGCGGCCGCGACGAGCAGGATTGCCACGGGAACGCCGCCGCCGTTGCCGTTCGCGATAGCGAGCGGCAACACGACGATCAGCACCGTGACCGGGGCAACCGCCGCGAGCACGAGAAAAACGATTGAGCCGACGCCGAGCTTATTGCGCGCGAGGTCGGTAGGTGCTTCCGCCATTGGAAGTCCTCCTTCGTTGGAGTGGGCGCTCAGAACTTGAGCTGCCGAAAGTGAATCACGAACAGTACTGGATGTCTATACTCCGTGTGCAAAGATGCACCCAGAGGCTATGCCCCGCGCTCTGAGGCAAGGCCGCCGTCTCAACCCCGGTCACAGCGCAGCGATGATGCGGCCGAGCTTCGCGACCAGAATCTCCGCGTCGCTCGCCTGAAACGCGAGTGGCGGTCGGATCTTAAGCACCTCGTCGTTTCGCCCGATCCTGCTGATCAGCACACCGTCGTGGTACATCTCCTCGACGACGCGCTTTGCGGTAGCCGAATCTGCCTCACCCGTGTCGGGGTCGGTAAAGCGCATGCCCGCAAAAAGCCCGTCGCCCCGTACCTCGTCGATGCGGGCGTTGCCTGCGACGACTGCGCTCAGCTCCCGTTTCAGCAGCGCGCCGTTCGCGGCGGCGCGCGGCATGAGCTGCTCGTCTTCCATGACTTTCAGTACGGCGTGGCCAGCCGCCGATGAGACGGGATTGCCGGCGAAGGTGTTGAAGAACATGTTCTCGGCACCAAACGCCTCGAGAAGCTCAGAATTCATGACCGTCGCACCGAGCGGATGGCCGTTGCCCATCGGCTTGCCCATCGTCACGATGTCGGGCACCGCGTCGAAGAGCTCGTGGCCCCACATGAGGCGGCCAACGCGGCCGAAGCCCGACTGCACCTCGTCGGCGATGTAGAGACCGCCAGCCTTGCGCACGCGCTGCACGAGTTCGTCGATGTACCCGGCGGGCACCTTCACGAGACCCTCGGTCGAGAAGAGCGGGTCGAAGAGCACAGCGGCGACCCCGAAGCCTGCCTCCTGCAGGGAGGAGATTGCCGCGTCGACCTCGGCGAGCGAGGTCGCGAGCAGTTCAGCCGTTGCCGCTGCGTCGAGACCTGTCGAGTCGGGAATGCGAATGGTGCGCACGTTCTTGCCCATTGGCTCGCTCGTGGTGAGTCCCGTGGTGGCCTGCGCGAGCGTGAGGGTGGTGCCGTGGTAGCTGTAGTCGCTCATGATGAGGCCGGTGTTGCCGCTCTTGAACCGGGCGAGGCGAATCGCGAGTTCGTTGGCCTCGGAGCCGCTGTTGCCGAACGAGACGCGATCGAGCGTGGGGTGCAGCGTGGCGAGCAGCGCCTCGGAGTAGTCGACGACCCGGTCGTTGAGGTAGCGAGTGTTGAGCGCGAGCTTGCGCATCTGCTGCGACACCGCGTTCGCCACAGCGGGGTGTGCGTGGCCGACGTGCGGCACGTTGTTGTAGGCGTCGAGGTACCGCTTGCCGTTCGCTGCGCGCAGCCACACGCCCTTGCCGCTTACGAGCTCTAGAGGAGTGTCGTAGAACAGCGGGGAGTGGCTGCCGAGCGTCGCCTTGCGTCGTTCGAGCAGCGTCGGGGTGCTGTCGGTCTTGGGGGCTGCGGGCATCTCGATGCTCCTGTTCGGTAGCGGAGGGGTGATCCTCGATAATTGTATTTGTTGATCAAAAACTAAACAAGGTGTTTATTTTTTCGAAAAGGATCGCTACGCTCTATCTAGATACCATTGCGCGGGCATGGACGCCGTAGCAATGAAGACGCACCCTTGAAAGGCGACCATGGTTCTCAACGAAGCGAACTCGCTCGTACTCGCAAAACTCGCGCTCTCCGAGTTCGGATTCGACCCCGAGACGGTGCCGCTAACCTTCGTCAAGATGCGCGAGAACACGGTGTTTCGCGCGGATACCCCCGGCGGCGCGATCGCGTTGCGCCTGCACCGACCCGGCTACCGCACCAGGCAAGAGATCGCCGCCGAGTCCGACTTCATCGAGGTGCTCGCCGAGCGCGGGTTTCCGGTAGTTCGGCTCGTACCGACGGCGACCGGCGAATACACGGCGGTCGTGAGCGACGGTGAGACCGAGGCGATCGTTGACGCGCAGATGTGGCTCGAGGGATCGCGCCAGCTCGGCGACACGGAGACCGAAGATGGTGCAGACAGTCTCGATGCCGGGCACTTCGCCACGATGGGTGGCATTGCCGCGCGCATGCACCACGTCGCAGAGGAGCTCGCGGGCGTGCGAGGATTCGAGCGCGAACCGTGGGACGCCGAGGGCCTGATCGGCTCGGCGGCGCTCTGGGGTGACGCGCTCACCGTGCCCGGCCTCGATGACGCCTCGCGCGAGCAACTCGCGCGCACCCGAGAGGTCATGCGCCGCGCGCTCGCCGAATACGGCACGGCTCCTGCGGTGTACGGCACCATCCACGCCGACTTCACCCCCGAGAACGTGCTCGTTTCGGGGGATAACCTGGTGGTGATCGACTTCGACGACTTCGGCGACGGCTGGTACCTCTTCGACCTCGCGACGCCGCTGTTCTTCTTCCAAGGGCATCCTGACTACGCTGCGTTTCGCGCGAGCCTGCTTGAGGGATACCGTGCGGAACGGCCCCTCAGCGAGGCAGAGGAACATCTGCTCGACCTCTTTCTCGTGGCTCGCGGTTACACCTATCTCGGCTGGGCAGCGACCAGGCCCGAGACCGATACCGCTGCGTTTCTCATCGCCGAGATCGTGCCGCTCGTGGTGCGTCTCGCTGCCGAGCTGGAGCGCGAGCTCGGGTAGCGGGAGCGTGGAGAGCGTCTAAGCAGGAGAAGCAGACGCGAACATCGCGTCGCACGCTGCGCGAAGGGACTGCAGCAGTTGCGGCGCTCGATTCGGCTCGCGTGCGACGGTCGCCCCGATCTCGCGAAGGGCGCCTGCGATGAGTATGACGGTTTCTTCGACAAGCAGCTCAGCGGGAAGGCGTCCGTCGAGCTTGGCCTGATGCAGGTCTTCCACGAGCATCGCCCGGAAGCTGCCCGATGCGGTTCCGGTGACGCCTCCCAGCGGGCCGAAGAGGGCCGAGCCGATCATTCCGTAGAATCGCCCCTCGGGAGTCACCGCGACGTCAATCAGTGCTGTGGCGAGACCGATGATCTTGTCGGTGATAGACGTGTGCTGTGCTCGCTGTTCAGCGCCTCCCTGCGCAACCTTTTCGGCCATTCTGATGTAAGCATCGCGCACGAGCTGGTCACGCCCGTCGGGGAAGTATGTGTAGAGTGTGCCGCGTGACACGCCAGAGCTCTGCGATACGTCATCGATCGTGATGCTCTCGAATGAGCGCTCGCCAAGCAGCACCGACATTGCGACGAGAATGTCATCTCGAGTGCGCAGTCGGTTTCGCTCGCGAAGACCCGGGAATTGCTTTGGCACGGGGAGTACTTTCAAGGTGTTCGAATGATGACTGGTGCAAGTCAATCACACGAGCGCGGAGGATTCGGCAGGCCGCGCAGCGAGCCAGCTACACAGTTTGACGAATCCTCCGATCCCGCTCTCGGATCACACGATCTCGTGCACCAGTCGCCCCCCGAACCAGGTCTGCACGGCGCGTGTGCGATGCACCTCGCCAGGGTCTACCTCGAAGAGGTTCTGATCCAGCATGATGAAGTCGGCCGACTTACCGACCTCGATCGAACCGGTCACGTCGCCGAGACCCATCGCCGTGGCGGGGCCACGGGTATATGCTCGCAGCACCTCTTCAAGCCGTAATGCCTGATCTGGGTTCAGCGTGCCCGGGTATGCGGGATCAGGATTCGCCCTCGTCACCATCGTCTCGATGCCGACCCATGGGTCGGGCGTGGGCATCGCGCAGGGCCAGTCTGAACCGGCAGAGAGCAATGCGCCCCCGTCTACCAGTTCGCGCAGCGGCCACATGCGGGTCATAAGCTGCTCGTTGATCACCGCGTCGATCGCGATGGACATCGGGCTCGGAAACCACATCGCCGGCGAGACATCGGGCACCACGTCGAGCTTCTCGAACCGTGCGACGTCTTCGGGGGTGACGAACTCGACGTGCGCGATGTGAAAGGTCGGCCCGGGCCCGCGCAGCTTGCGAATGATCTCGACCGCGTCGAGAATCTCGTGCACGCTCCCGTCACCCGTCGCATGCATCTTGCAGCCGAGGCCGCGCCGATAACAGGAGTCGAGCAGTTCTACGAGCTCGGGCATCGTGAAATACGAAACGCCGCGATAGCACCCATCGTGGTTGTGCCCCGGTTTGTATGGGTCGAGAAATGTCGCGGTGTATGACATCGGGATTCCATCGACGACCGCCTTCACAAAGTCAGGGCGCACGTGCTCGGTGCGGTACTGTTCAGACTTGTCGAACAACGCGTCTCCGACGTCTCCGACCCCCACGACGAAGTCCCGAGCGGGCATCGATGCGACGACCCATGCGTTGAGATCGCCGGCCCGGTCAAGTTCGCTGAAGGCGCTGAGCGCGGATTCGAACGTCGCCGCCTCTTGGGTTGCCGTGACCCCGTAGGAGTTCATGATCTTGATCGCCTCTGCGGCCGAGACGCGGTTGCGGTGATCCTGATCGGGAATCGCGGCGACCGCTACTTCTTCTGCATGGCGCGACGCAAGCTCCCACATGACGCCGGTGAGCCTGCCCTGAGCGTCACGCACATACTGGCCGCCTTCGAGATCGGGTGTGGTCTCGGTGACTCCCATCATCTCGAGTGTGACCGAGTTCACCCAGCGGTTGTGCTGTGTGTCGTCGCGCAGCAGCACCGGTCGGCCCCCGGCCGCCTCGTCGAGGCGAGCGAGGTAAGAGGCATCTGTGATCTCGTTCATGGCCAGGCTGCCGACGATGCCACCGATGATCCAAGAGTCGGCGGGCAGCTGCGCTGCCGCCCCCGCGACGGTCTCGAGCACCTGATCGATCGACCATGTGGGTTGGATCGGCAGCTCCCAGGCGGCCTGCTGCCCGCCGAGAATCAGGTGCGAGTGCACGTCGACGATCCCGGGCATGATCATTCGCCCGCGTGCATCGACTCGACGGGTGGTCTCGACTGCGAGGCGTTCGATCTCGGCGGTTGTGCCGGTCGCGATGACGACACCGTCGGCGATCGCGAAGGCCTCGACCCAGGAGTCGCGGTCGTCAACGGTGAAAACCCTCGCATCGACGATGATGGTGTCGGGCGTCTGTTCGGTCATGATGCTTCCTTTCGGGGCTTAGCGGCGCGAGGTGCGTCGCCGTTCGTTCAGATAGTTGAGGCCTGCCGCGAGCACGAGCACGGCGCCAGTTGCGATGTTCTGCCAGAAGCTCGCGATGCCGATGAGCGTAAGCCCATTCTGCAGAGTGCCGAGAAACAGCACACCGATGACGACGCCCACCACGCTGCCGCTGCCCCCGGTGAAACTGATGCCGCCAAGCAGCAGCGCCGTCAATACCGTGATCTCGAATCCGACGCCCAATGTGCCCGACGAGGCGCTGCCGAGGCGGCTTGCGCCGATGATGCCGCCGAACCCGGCGAACACCGCGACAACGACGTAGAGCACCATCGGCACGAGGCGCACGCGAAGACCCGAGAGATATGAGGCCGCCGGGTTCGATCCGATGGCGTAGACGTGGCGCCCAACCGCAACCTTCGCCGCGAACAGCCACCCGATCACGGCGACGACCGCCGCGATGACCACGGGGATCGGGATCCCTGCAACCGCACCCCCGCCGATCATGCGGAAGTCGGCGGGAAAGCCCGAGAGCGGCAGCGAGCTGACCCCGCGGGTGATGCCGTAGGCGAGTGAGAGTGTGCCGAGGGTGACGATCAGTGGCGAGAGCTTGGTGACGGTGATGAGCACGGCGTTGAGCAGCCCGACGGCTGCGCAGGCGATCAAGGCGACGAGGATCGCCAGCACAGTCGGCACCCCCTGTGTGAGCAGCATGGCTGCGGTAATGCCGCCGAGCCCGACGACCGAGCCGATCGAGAGATCGACGTAACCTGAGATAAGCAGCAGTGCGGCCGGCACGGAGACAATGAGCAGCACGGCGCTGTCGAGCAGGATGCCGCGAATGTTGCCAGGGTTGAGGAAGACGCCGGTGAGTAGCTGAAAGATGAGTCCGAGCGCGATGAGCCCGAGCAGCAGGATGTTCTGCATTGCCCCGGCGCGAAGCCTGTGGGCGAGCGAGATTCGGGCTTGGTGCGGCTCGGTAGGCGAGGGGTCGGTGTGCGGGTCGGTGTGCGTTTCATTGGTGAGGGTCATGGTGTTCCGGCATTCTCGGTAGCGGGGGAGAGTGATTCGGGGCTCGTGTCGGTGGGTGCGCCATGCGAGGCGAGCGCGATGATCTGGGTGTCGGTCGCGTCTCGCGCGTCGAGCTGCGCGACGACCGTGCCCTGACGCACAACGAGGATGCGATCGGCGAGATCGAGCATTTCTTCGGGGTCGGTCGAAGAGAACAGCACTGCGACGCCCTGCTGCTCGGCGAGCTGTCGCAGGCTGCGATAGATATCGGCTCGCGCTCCCACATCGACGCCCTGGGTGGGGCCGTCGAGCAACAGGGCGAGTGGCGCCTGCGAAGCGTAGGCCGCCCTGGCCAGCATTACCTTCTGCTGATTGCCGCCCGAGAGCGTGCCGATCATGGCTTTGGCCGTGGCGCGAAGGTCGAACGCCCGCACCGTCTCGTCGTACACCCTCCGTTCGGCTCCTTTGTCGCGCAGGCCACCGCGGCTGAGTCTCGAGAGGGCCGAAACGAGGAGGTTGTCGAAGACGCTCATGCCGTGCAGCACACCGCTGCGCGCGCGATCGGCACCGACGAGGTGCACCCCGTGCCGAGCGGCGAGTGCAGGAGAGGCGAAGGCGATCCTCTCACCGCCGTAGGCGATCGTGCCTGAATCTGCTCGCCGCGCTCCAGCGAGGGTCTCGAGAAGTTCGCCGCGCCCCGATCCGAGCATGCCGAAGAGCCCCACGACCTCGCCCGGCGCGACGGAGAGATCGATCGGCCCGAAGCCGTCACCGCAGAGCGACGTGGTCTCGATGGCCTGCATTCCTTTTGCTCGTGCAGTGACGCGCAGTTGCGCGGTCTCGGTGAGCACCGGGTGGGCGACCCTGTCGCCTGAGATGAGTCGCACGAGGTCTTCTCGGCCGAGCTCGCGGGAGGGGCCTGCGTATGACACCGCTCCGTCTTCTAAAACAGTGACCTCGTCAGCTAGGCGTTCGACCTCTTGCAAGAGGTGGGTGACGTAGATGATGCCGAGGCCTTCGTCGCGCAGTTGCATGATGAGGGAACCGAGGCGCTGTGATTCTGCGTCGGAGAGGGCTGCGGTCGGCTCATCGAGAATGAGCAATTGCGTGTCACGCCGCAGCGCTTTCGCGATCTCGACCAGCTGTCGCTGCGCGGCGGAGAGCTGCGAGACCAGGTCGGTGGGCCGGCAGCTGGCACCGACGCGTTCGAGGGCGCGTTTGGCCTCCTGATGCTGCTCTCGCTTGCGAAGCAGTCCCGCCCGCGAAATCTCTTCGCCGAGAAAGATATTGTCGGCGACGGTCAGCGAGTCGACGAGGCTGAGATGCTGGTGAATGACAGAGATGCCGAGCGAGCTCGCTTCTCGCGGGCTCGAGACATGCAAGGGAGATCCGGCGAACTCGAGGGTTCCCTCGGTGAGAGGGTGTGAACCGCCGATGATCTCGATGAGCGTCGATTTTCCGGCACCGTTGTGCCCCAGGAGCGCGTGGATCGAGCCGCGCCGCACACTGAGGTCGACGCCCCGCAGGGCCGCGAAGGCGCCGTAGCGCTTCACGGCCCCGCGGACGGAGAGGATCTCTGTCTGCGTGGTGGGTGACGAGAGGTCTGCCATGATCAGTCGAATTGCGCGATCAACTCGTCGAGCTCGGGCGACTCCTTCGTCGCGAGCACCGGTGTTGCAACATACGTGGTCTCGCCCTTGCCTTCGATCGCTGCGATGGAGACCTTGACGAGCGCTCGACCGATCTCTGAAAGGTTCAGCGCGATTGTCGCCTTGACGTAGCCGTTGCCGTCGCGAATATCTTTCAGCACATTTGGGGCGCCATCGTTGCCCGCGATGAAGCTGGTAGCCACGTCTTTGCCGGCTTCCTGGAACGCGATGGCGGCGCCGACTGCGGTGTCGTCGTTGACCGCGAGCACGTAATCGATTGAGGGATCGGCGACGAGCTTCGCTTGCGTGACCGCGGCACCCTCATCGGAGCCGAGGGCGAGCTCCTCGACCACCTTGAGGCCCGGTGCGTACTTCTTCAGCCCGTCACGCATGCCATCGGTGCGCTGGCGGCCGAGCTCGACCGTGTCATTGCCGAGAACGAGTACGGTGCCGCTGGTGATGCCCTGCTGATCGAGCCAATCGCCGAGGGCCTTCGCGGTGAGTTCGCCGGACTCGGTGTTGGCGAGATCGAGCGACCCGTCTTCGCCCTCCATGTTTCCACCGTAGGTAATCCACTTCGTGCCGGCGCCCTGCGCTTGTTGCAGGACGGAGTCGAGGGCGCTCGTCTCGATGGGGAACGAAACGATCGCCCCGACTCCGCGTGTGATGAGCGTTCCGAGGTTTGCAACCTGCTTGTCAAGCGATCCCTCGTCCTCAGTCGTGAGAAGTTCGTATCCGGCTGCGGCTGCCTCGTCCTGGGCCGCCGATAGCACGACCGGATACACCGGAAGCATCGTGTACGGGTAATCGAAGACGATGCTCTTATGCGCCGCGCCCGAGTCGCCGGAGGTCGGCTCCGCCGCGTCCGGCCCTGTGCATGCGGCGAGTGAGAGTGCGGTGGCCAGGGCGGCAGCGCCTGCTGCGAGGCGTTTCCCGGTGCGTCGATTGAAGAGCATGAGGGTTCCTTTCGGCATTGAATGGATCGCTCGAGGGCGAGCATTCGCCAGTGAATCACACTCTGAGTCCATTGTCTATACTCTGAGTTCAGAAAAAGTATTGGCGAGACATTTTTTTACCCCTCACTCGACGTATTGAGTGGGTTGGCGGGGAGCCAGTAGCCTCCGGCTGCGGTGCGGGTGCGCGATCCGAAATCCCGTGCTCTGTTCACGACTGGAGGTTGCCGCTCATCTCGAGCGAGGGCCCGCCAGAAACGTCTTACGCGTTTGTCGGCCCCAGCAGCGCGGTGCACGTGATGCGCAGCGCGTTGAGCAGCGCTTCGGCCTGGGAAGGATCGCTCGCGACGCGAGCGCCGATCTCGCGAATCGCGCCCGAAACGAGCACCGCAATCTCATCGACCGGGGCGGCGGGCGCTACGAGACC
>CALCJF010000003.1 GCA_937967375.1 uncultured Leucobacter sp. | reverse complement strand
CTCTTCTTGATCAACCCATGCTCAACACCGAAGTCGATGAGCGAGCCCTCGCGCGAGATGCCGACACCGTAAAGAATGTCGAACTCGGCTTGCTTGAAGGGGGGAGCCATCTTGTTCTTGACGACCTTGACTCTGGTGCGGTTGCCCACCGCGTCAGCACCATCTTTCAGCGTCTGAATGCGTCGGATATCGAGTCGAACCGAGGCGTAGAACTTGAGCGCTTTGCCGCCGGCTGTGGTCTCTGGGCTGCCGAAGAACACACCGATCTTCTCACGCAGCTGGTTAATGAAGATCGCGGTCGTCTTGGTCTGATTCAGGCCGCCGGTGATCTTACGAAGCGCCTGCGACATCAGCCTTGCTTGCAGGCCGACATGGCTATCACCCATGTCGCCCTCGATCTCGGCTCGGGGCACGAGTGCCGCCACCGAGTCGATGACGACCAGGTCGACCGAGCCCGAACGAATCAGCATGTCGGCGATCTCGAGCGCCTGCTCACCGGTGTCGGGCTGCGATACCAGCAGGGCGTCGATGTCGACGCCGAGTTTCTGCGCGTACTCGGGGTCGAGCGCGTGCTCTGCGTCGATGAATGCGGCAATACCACCCGCGCGCTGCGCGTTCGCGATTGCGTGCAGAGTGAGCGTGGTCTTGCCCGACGATTCGGGGCCGTAGATCTCGATGATGCGGCCGCGAGGCAACCCGCCAATGCCGAGCGCTACGTCAAGCGCAATCGAACCAGTCGGGATCACCTCAACCGGGGGCCGTTCAGTGCTGCCGAGGCGCATGATCGCGCCCTTGCCGAACTGTTTGTCAATGTTCGCAAGTGCTGCTTCAAGCGCCTTCTCACGATCTTTGTTCGCTGCCATTTGTGGCTCCTCTGGTCGGGCGAATCTCGCCGGTTGCTGGCCTACCCTCTGTCGTGCCGGATGCTCCGTCGACAAGGCCTGGTGGTCGGTACTTGAACCATAGATCGCACCACCGACATTTTGTGACGGAGGAGAAAATCTCTGGAAAACTCACACTCGAGCTCACCTGTGGACGACAATACGCTTATTCGAACACATCTTCGAACGACACGCCGGGACTCCGCAGGCTTGCACTGCATACTTTGCTCGACAGGGAGCACTCGGGCTGCAAGGATCAAGCCATGGACCAGAGAATAAGTTTGGTAACCCTCGCCGTGCGCGACCTCGAACGCTCGCATCAGTTCTACATCGCTGGGCTCGACTGGCAGGCGGAGCTATACGTGCCCGGAGAGGTACTCATGATCCGCGTCGGCGGCCACGTACTTCTTAGCCTCTGGAACGAGGCGGAGTTCGAAGCGGAGGTCGGCACGATTTCGCGCGGTGCTGGCGCACCGCCGGTCACGCTCGCGCATAACGTCGCAAGCGCCGAGGAGGTAGACGAGATTCTCACCCTCGCGGCGCGCATCGGCGCCGACCACATTGCGCCAGCTCAGCAACGAAGCTGGGGAGGGTACTCGGGCTACTTCGCAGATCCCGACGGATACCGCTGGGAGATCGCTATGAATCCAGGCCCCCTCGGCGAATCCCTTCTCCCCTGACGCGACGCCGCCAACCTCGCCTTAGTCGCGAGGGTCGATGAGGCCCCGCCCGTGACGCCTAGGTAGAGGTACCTGCAGATCTTCACAGAGAGCGAACCACACCTCGCGCGCTGGCACCCCTCGCTCGAGCGCGTCCTGCGCGGTGCCGCCAAGCGATGCCAGCCAGTGCTCTCGTGCCAGCACGCCCGAATAGACGTCACCGAACTCTTCGCGCATGGCCCGCTGAAACTCGCTAATTCTCACGTACTTCGATCCCCCGGAACGGACGAAAGCGCCAGCCCAGGGGCGTGGCGCTTTCGAACAGCAATATCGCGGCTTAGCTGCGCGCAAGCAGCTCGGGCCGATAACCCGAGACCAGATCAGCTGGCACGGTGTCTGGCACTCGCGAGCCGAGGGTCACACTGAGACCCTCGACGATAGCGAGGCGGTCACTCACCTCACCCATGATCACCGAGAGCGGGGTCTCGAGCGCATCGGCAACCGCAGCAAGAATCTCGCTTGAAGCCTCTTTTTGGCCACGCTCAACCTCACTGAGGTATCCGAGCGCAACGCTTGCCTCACCGGCTACCTGACGCAGAGTGCGACCCTTTTGCAGCCGGAAGTCACGCAGCACATCGCCGATCTCTTGACGAACCAGTACCATCGCGTCCTCCTTCTCTTGTGCGACTACAGTCGCACTTTCATCTATGCCGCCTGTGCAGTCCAGACTATCTGCAACCAGTCTGCCGGGCGTCACTGAGAGTAACCGTTACTTTAGCCGCGTTATTCCTGAATATTTCCTGAATTTGAGCCGAGAGGACTCAAGTTTCCGTGGAGCGAGTGCGGTCATTCGCGAGAGCGAGCAATTCAACCGCGAGCTCACCCAGCGCCAGGGCGACCGCTTGGTCACGAATCTGCTGGCGATCCCCTGTTGCCAGCAGCGGCACCGCACGCTCACCCAAGACCGAACTCACGCCTACCCACACCGTGCCTACTGCCTGCCCCGTTGCCGGGTCGGGGTCGGGCCCAGCAACCCCCGTGGTCGAGAGCCCAATGTCGGCGTTAACGACCCCACCGATATCTGAGGCGGAAGCGGAGAGAGGGGTGGCGCACGCTCGACGCACGCCGAGCGCCATCTGTTTCGCGACGCGCTCATCGACTGGGCCCCGTGCCGCCAGAAGTACGGCATCGACCCCGAGCAGCGTGCGCTTCAAAAAGGTGTCATATGCAACCACGCCGCCCGAGAACACCCGCGACGCGCCGGGCACCCTCACCAGCGCTGCCGCGAGTAGCCCACCGGTCAACGACTCGGCTACAGCTACGCGAAGGCCGAGTTCTGTCGCGAGCAAAATCTGCTGCGATGGTGGCGCCTGCCCCTCGCGGGCGTTCATCACGCGGCCTCTGCCGATCTTTTTCGCATGCGAAAGAAGTTCACGACGTAGTCAACGCCGCTCGCGATGGTGAGCACCACAGCGGCGCTCATGGTGATGATGTTGAGCCACACCACCCATTGGCCGACACCGGTTCCCTCGAGCAGGCTCGCGAATGGAAACAGTGCAAGCGAAATCGCGACCGACTGCGCCACGGTCTTCAATTTGCCCATCCAGGCGGCAGCGACCACGACGCTGCGCGCTTCGAAGAGCCGGTGCACTGTGACCCCCAGCTCACGCACGAGCACGACGATGGTGATCCACCACGGCAGCTCACCGAGGACGGATAGCCCGACGAGCGCGCCGCCGGTAAGAAACTTATCGGCAATCGGGTCGAGCAGCTTGCCGAGGTCGGTTTCGAGCCCCCGCGACCTTGCGATATGACCGTCCCACGCATCGGTCGCGATTGCAATCACGAAGAACGCAGCCGCCGCCCAGCGCAGCACTCCCATCTGCCCGTGGTCTGCGAGCAACATCCAGATGAAGAACGGAGTCGCGACTATACGCGCGCTCGTGATGATGTTTGGGGCATTCCAATTGCTCTGCTTTGCGGGGGGCCCGGTCTCGAAGGCGGGTGTCTCAGTCATTGCTGCTCTACTCTCGCCCGGTCAGCTGCCAAGCATCTTCGTCGTCTTCACCGTCGACTTCTTCGAGGCCAGCCTGATGCGCGGCGATCGGGTCGTCGTAGCGCGAGTCAAAGATATCGCTCGCCTCACTGAGCGGCTCAAGCACTTGGGTCACTGCCGGGCCACTGGCGTCACCGAACTCATGATCGGCAGTAGGAGTTGCCGCCGGAGCAGCGACTACAGGAGCGGCAGCAGGAACCGGTGCGGGAGCCACTGGCGCTGCCTCAGGAGGTGCAGAGAACGCCGCCTGCGGCGAACCGCCGCCACGAATCCCGGCGAGCACCTCTGCCAGCTGCTCAGGCGCAACCAGCACGTCGCGCGCCTTCGACCCCTCAGATGGGCCGACGATCTCTCGCGACTCCATCAGGTCCATCAGCCTGCCTGCCTTCGCGAAACCGACACGCAGCTTGCGCTGCAGCATCGAGGTCGAGCCGAACTGCGAGGTGACCACGAGTTCGATGGCCTGCAACAGCACGTCGAGATCGTCACCGATATCGGCGTCGATCTCTTTCTTCTCGGCGGCCTGAGCGACATCTGCACGGTACTCGGGCTGAGCTTGCTGCTTTACGTGCGAGACCACACGAGCAATCTCGCTCTCGTTCACCCAGGCACCCTGCACGCGCATGGGTGACGAATCGCCGTTGACGAGCAGCAAGCCGTCGCCCTGACCGATGAGGCGCTCTGCACCCACCTCGTCGAGGATCACGCGGGAGTCGGTGCCCGAGGCGACTGCAAAGGCGTAGCGGCTTGGCACGTTCGACTTGATCACGCCGGTCACGACGTTCACCGAGGGTCGCTGAGTTGCGAGCACGAGGTGAATACCCGCTGCGCGCGCAAGCTGAGTAATGCGCTGAATCGAGTCCTCGACGTCTCGCGGGGCGACCAGCATGAGGTCTGCGAGCTCGTCAACCACCACGAGCAGATACGGATAGGGCTTCAGCTTTCGCTCGCTGCCGGCTGGCAGCACGATCGAGCCCTGGCGCACCGCATCGTTGAAGTCGTCGATGTGCCTGAAACCGAAGCTCGCGAGGTCGTCGTAGCGCATGTCCATCTCTTTCACGACCCACTGCAGCGCCTCGGCGGCCTTCTTCGGGTTCGTGATGATGGGCGTGATCAGGTGGGGCACGCCCTGATAGACGGTGAGCTCGACGCGCTTCGGGTCGACCAGCACCATGCGCACCTCGGCGGGCGTCGCCCGCATCAGCACGCTCGTGATCATGGAGTTAATAAAGCTCGACTTGCCCGAACCCGTCGCGCCGGCAACCAGGAGGTGCGGCATCTTCGCGAGGTTCGCAACGACGAAGTCGCCCTTGACGTCTTTGCCGATGCCGATCGTCATGGGGTGCTTGCTGCGTTGCGCTTTGGCCGAGCGCAGCACGTCGCCGAGCGCGACGTTCTCGCGGTCTTTGTTCGGAATCT
>CALCJF010000002.1 GCA_937967375.1 uncultured Leucobacter sp. | reverse complement strand
GCGCACCGATCGGGCTCTGGCTGATGAAGCCGATGTCCCGCCCGCGGGTGCGGCGAAGTTCGCGGGGCGGCATTGCGAGGAGATCGCGATCCTGAAATCGCACCTCCCCACTGTCGATGCGACCTGGGGTTTGCGTGAGGCCGACGATCGCGCGAAGCGTCGCCGACTTGCCGCAACCGGATTCTCCGACGACGCCGAGGATCTCGCCCTGGCGCACCTCGAAGTTCACCCCGTTGACGGCGTGCACCTCGCCGAGGCGGGTGTCGAAGGAGACCCTGAGGTCGTTGACGCCGAGCAGTGCCTGCGCGCTCATTTCTTTCCCACCCCCAGGAGGAATTCGAGGTTGTCTGCGATGAGGTTGAACGCGATGATTGCGACCAGTGTGGCGATGCCCGGGAAGATCGCGACCCACCATGCGCCCTGCGGAATGTACTGGCTGCCCTGCTGAATCATCGAGCCCCAGTTCGGAATCGGCGGGTTCGTGCCGAGCCCGATGAAGTTGAGCGACGCGATGACGATGATGCCGTTCGCCGCGGCGAGCGAGCTCTGCACAAGGATGATGCCCGGAACGTTCGGCAGGATGTGCCGAAAAGTGATGCGGCCAGAGCCCGCTCCGATCGCGTGCGCGGCCTCGACGAAGCGACTCTCGCGAATGGCGAGCACCTCGGCGCGCACGAGCCGGATGAAGCGTGGCACGTTGACGATTGCGAGGGCGACGACGACGTTCTCGAGGTGATTGCCCGTCACCTGCACGATGACGATAGCGAGCACGATGAGCGGAAACGCCTGGAAGACCTCGACAGCGCGCATCATCCACTCGGTCCAGCGGCCGCGACCGCCCGCGAGCAACCCGATCGGCACGCCAATCAGCAGCGAAACGAGCACGCCCGCGACGGCGAGCGGAATGTCGAGCCGAGCGGAGTACATTACCCGAGAGAAGACGTCGAAGCCAGAGCCGTCGGTGCCCATCCAGTGCGTCGCGCTCGGCGGCTGCAGCATAGCGAGTGGGTCGGGCTGCAGCGGGTTGAAGGCGAACGGCAGCACGAACGAAGAGGCCACCATGGCAAGAAGAATGAAGACGCCGAATCCGAGGCCGATGAGTTTCGTGGTTCCCGGGTTTCTACGCAGCTGAACCCGCCGTTCGCCCAGCAGGTCGATCAGTGTGGTTGAGGTCTGAGACGTGCGTGCGCTCAACGGCTGGCCCTTGCCTTTCGCTTGCAAAGGTGGCCGGATGCCATCAGAATTTTCATATGATCTGACTCCCAAAGAACGCCGTCGTACTTCTGTGCCGTTGAGCTACTGCGTCAACTTCATCATGCTGAAGAGCATAACACTATGATGAAGATGGATCGCGCTGATGTCAATGCCTCCGGTGCCTAATTGCTGAATCTCTCTTGAAAATCCACCGGAGAATGCCGATCCTATCGATTTTGTATACCATTTTCGAGGCGAGTGTTGGGCATTCCTTGCCGTGATCCTGTATTTTCGGCCCGGGTCAAACGCGAAGTGCCCCCTCCGCTTTGGAGGGGGCACTTCGCGTGCAGGAGCGAAGAACTACCGTAGGTCGTACAGCCGCTTCAGTTTGCCCTGCGAGCGCTCGAGCGACTCGGCGGGCACCAGCTCGACTGCGACCGAAGTGCCAATGCGGGTCTTGATGCACTGCTGCAGTGTCTTCGCAGCGGTGAGCGCGTCAGCCTCGGCGACGCCCTCGCGCGGCTCTATCTTCACGGTGAGCGCGTCCATCTTGCCGTTGCGAGTGAGCTCGAGCACGAAGTGCGTGCTCAGCTCGGGCTGCTCGAGCGCGATCTCCTCGATCTGGGTGGGAAAGAGGTTGACGCCGCGCAAGATGATCATGTCGTCGTTCCGGCCGGTGATCTTCGCAATGCGACGCATGCCCGGTCGAGCCGTGCCCGGAAGCAGCGTCGTGAGATCGCGCGTGCGGTAGCGAATAACAGGGAACGCCTCCTTGGTGAGGGTAGTGAAGACGAGCTCGCCTTCCTTGCCGTCGGGTACCTGCTGCAGCTGCTCGTCGATGATCTCGGGCAAGAAGTGGTCTTCCCAAATATGCGGCCCGTCCTGAGTCTCGACGCACTCATTGCCGACGCCTGGACCCATTACCTCTGAGAGGCCGTAGATGTCGACGGCCTTGATGTTCAGGCGCTCCTCGAGCTCGTGGCGCATGGCGTCTGTCCAGGGTTCGGCGCCGCAGACGGCAACCTTCAGGCTTGTGGCGCGAGGATCGAGGCCCGCTGCTTCGAAGGCGTCGGCGATGGTGAGCAGGTAGCTCGGGGTGCACAGAATCGCGTCGGGTTCGAAGTCGGTGATGAGCTGCACCTGCTTCTCGGTCTGACCGCCTGACATGGGGATCACGGTGCAGCCGAGGCGTTCGATGCCCGCGTGCGCGCCGAGGCCGCCGGTGAACAGGCCGTACCCATAGGCGTTGTGCACGCGCCAGCCGGGTCGCACGCCGGAGGCGTAGAGCGAGCGCGCAATGAGATCGGCCCAGTTGTCGAGGTCGCGCTGCGTGTAGCCGACCACGGTCGGGCGACCCGTGGTGCCAGACGAGGCGTGAATGCGGCGCACGTCTTCGCGTGGCACGGCGAACATTCCGAAGGGGTAGCTCAGGCGCAGGTCTTCCTTGGTGGTGAAGGGCAGCTTCTGCACATCTGCGAGGGTGTGAATGTCGTCGGGGTGCACCCCGGCCGCGTCGAACTTCTCTCGGTACAGCGGCACATTCTCGTAGGCGTGACGCACGGTCCACTGCAGGCGCTCGAGCTGCAGGGCCTCGACGGCGTCTCGGCTGAGGCGTTCTTCAGCGTGCAGGCCGAACTCGTCGGTGCCGGGTTGCGTTGTGGCGGTGGTCATGGTGAAAGTACTCCTAGTGCTCTACTTTGAGGCGGTGGGCAGTGTGCGGTTTGTGGTGAACGAGCGGCCGCGAAACTCGGCCACGAGCGCTCCGTGCTGATCGGTGACGGTGATGTCGTAGAGTCCGTTGCGGCCGGCGTTCCAGCGTCTCACTGCCGTCGCAGTCAGCGTGTCGCCCGCATGACTTGCCTTGGTGAAAGTGATGTCTGCGCCTGAAGCGACCGTTGGCTGATCACTCTCGTTGCAGGCATACGCAAACGCGGTGTCAGCGAGCGTGAATACCATTCCGCCGTGAGTGATGCCGAATCCGTTCGCCATCTCGGGCCGCACGAGCATCGAGAGCACCGCGCGTCCGCGCTCAAGTTCTTCGATCGTGATCCCGAGAAACTGCTTGGTGTTGTCGGTCGGCGCCATGTGTGTCGCAGCCCAGCTCGGGTCGGCGCTGTAGGCCAGCGGGTGATCCTGCGAGGTGTTCGGCGGATTGATGCTGTTCATTGACGCTCCGTTGCGTATATATAGGAGGGATATTTCGAAGGATATGCGATCCTCGCCCTTGCAAGCGAGGATGGAATGAGTATACTAACTGAATGGTCGGTAAGTAATTATTTTCGACTATTCTTCTCTTACAACGGGCAGTTTCTGCACCGAGAGTCAAGGAGGCCTCAAGATGTCAGCACCGGTAATCGCAGTAGAAGACAGCGAAGAGCAGGCGCACTTCGATGCGCTGATCGACGCCGACCTGCGCATCGAGCCCCGCGATTGGATGCCCGAGGCGTACCGCAAGACGCTCATTCGTCAGATCTCGCAGCACGCGCACTCAGAGATCATCGGCATGCAGCCCGAGGCCAACTGGATCACGCGCGCGCCGAGCCTGAAGCGCAAGGCCATTCTCATCGCGAAGGTGCAAGACGAGGCGGGTCACGGCCTGTATCTCTACTCTGCCGCCCAGACCCTCGGCATCACGCGCGAAGAGATGACCGATCAGCTCATCGAGGGGCGCGCCCGATACTCGTCGATCTTCAATTACCACACACCCACCTGGGCAGACATGGGTGCGATTGGCTGGCTTGTTGACGGAGCGGCCATCTGCAACCAGGTGCCGCTGTGCCGCGCGTCATACGGTCCCTACGGTCGCGCCATGGTGCGCATCTGTAAAGAAGAATCGTTTCACCAGCGCCAGGGTTTCGAGATTCTGCTCGAGCTCTCGAACGGCACTCCTGAGCAGAAGCAGATGGCGCAAGACGCGGTGAACCGCTGGTACTGGCCGTCGCTCATGATGTTCGGCCCCACCGATGACGCGTCGCCCAACTCTGCGCGTTCGATGGCTTGGAAGATCAAGCGCTTCTCGAACGACGACCTGCGTCAGCGCTTCGTCGGCATGTGCGTGCCTCAGTTCGAGGCGCTCGGGCTGGAGTGCCCAGACAAGAACCTGCGCTTCGACGAAGAGACCGGCCAGTGGCTCATGAGCGAGATCGACTGGAGCGAGTTCGACGCGGTTCTCGACGGTCGTGGCCCGGCGAACACCGAACGGCTGAAGCGTCGCCGCGAGGCGCACGAGAACGGTGCTTGGGTGCGCGAGGCCGCAGCGGCCTACGCAGCGAAGCAGAGCGCAAAGGATCGCATCGCGGCGTAACCCCGCGATGCCCCGCGTCAATACAAACTCACGAATCTCACACACTCTCAAAGGAGACGAAGATGTCGACACCCGGCGAAATGGGTACCGAAGCCTGGCCTCTGTGGGAGGTCTTCATCCGCGCGAACCGTGGCCTGAGCCACGTGCACGTCGGTTCGCTGCACGCGCCAGACGCCGAGATGGCCGTGCGCAACGCGCGAGACCTCTACACGCGCCGCAACGAGGGCATCTCGATCTGGGTGGCCCCGGCTACCGCATTCACCACGAGTGACCCCGACCGCAAGGGCGAGTTCTTCGAGTCGCCCTCGGGCAAGAACTACCGTCACGCGATCTACTACACCCAGGCCGAAGGGGTGAAGCACCTGTGAGCACCGACCACGACCTGGCTCACGAAGACATTCACGGTGACGTCTCGCTCGACGAGACCGTGCTCGACGTCGAGCTGCCCGGCTCCGGCAGGGTAGCCACGGCAGACGTCGCCGAGTATGCGATGCGGCTCGGTGACGACTCGCTGATTCTCTCGCAGCAGCTCGCGTGGTGGGTGTCGCGCTCACCAGAGCTCGAAGAAGACTTGGCGCTCGGCAACCTCGCGCTCGATCTGCTCGGCCACGCGCGGGCGCTGCTGCACTTCGCAGGCACCGCCTCGGGTCGCTCCGAAGACGATCTCGCCTACTGGCGCGACGAACCCGAGTTTCTGAACTGCTGGCTCGTAGAGCAGCCGGGCACCGACTTCGGCGACATGATCGCACGCCAGCTCTTCTTCTCGATCTACCAGACGCAGCTCTACACCGCGCTCTTGACGAGCGGTGACGAGTCGCTCGCGGCGATCGCGGCGAAGGCCGAGCGAGAGGTGCGCTACCACCAGGATCACGCGGTGCAGTGGGTGCTGCGCCTCGCGGGCGGCACCGAAGAGTCTCGCCGCCGGATCATCGTCTCGCTGAACGAGATGTGGCCATACGTCGAAGAGCTGTTCAGCGACGACGAGCTGTTCGACCGCCTGGAGGGCATCGCGCCCAGGCCCTCGACGCTGCGTGCGGGCTTCGATGACACCCTCGCGGTCGTATTCGCAGAGGCCGAGCTCGAGACGCCCACCGCCAAGCCCGCGATGGCCGGCGGCCGCCAGGGCCGCCACTCGACCCAGCTCGGCTACATTCTCGCCGAGCTGCAGTGGCTGCCGCGCCGCCACCCCGGAGCAGAGTGGTGAGTGTCGTGTCAACGACATCGAACGCAACCGGCCTGCGGCCCACCGACGAAGCCTCGGCCCGCGTCTGGGACCTCGCGGCCACGATTCTCGACCCCGAGGTGCCCGCGCTGACGATCGAAGATCTCGGGGTGTTGCGCGAGGCGCACGCCGAGGGCAAAAAAGCGCACGTCGTGCTCACGCCGACCTACTCGGGGTGCCCGGCGATCGACCAGATGCGTGACGACGTGGCGGCGACGCTGCGCGAGGCCGGCTACGACGAGGTCGAGGTAAGCTACACGCTCTCACCCGCGTGGACCACCGACTGGATGACCGATGCGGGCAAGCGCAAGCTCGAAGACTACGGCATCGCGCCCCCGCAGGCGCGTTCCGACGCGATCCGCGGGCCGATCCCGGTGACGCTCGGGGTGAAGTGCCCGAGGTGCCACTCGTTGCACACTCGCGAGGTCGCGAAGTTCGGGTCTACCTCGTGTAAGGCGCTCTACCAGTGCCAGAAGTGCCTCGAGCCCTTCGACTACTTCAAGATTCACTAGTTTCGAAAAGGATCAGTGCCCGCACGATGATCCTCGTCACACAAGCAAGAGCAAGCTGAAAGGCAGACGACATGGCCGCCCTCAACCTCGGTGCGAAGAAGCGCGCGACGTTCAACGAGCTGCGAGTCGCCGAAGTGCGCCCGCTCACCGAATCGAGCGTCGAGGTTACCTTCGAGGTTCCCGAAGAGCTCGCCGATCAATACGATTACTCGGCGGGGCAGTACCTCGCACTGCGCGCTACGATCGATGGCGAAGAGGTGCGCCGCTCGTACTCGATCTGCCGCCCGCCCGGGGGTGGTCGCATCTCGGTCGCGATCAAGCGCGATCTCGGCGGCATGTTCTCGAACTGGGCCAACGACACGCTGCAGGCCGGGCAGACGATCGACGTCATGACCCCGCAGGGCACCTTCACCTCGAAGCTCGACGAGCTCGAGGGCAAGCAGGTTGTCGGCATCGCGGCCGGCTCTGGCATCACGCCGGTCATCACCATGGCGCACCGCGTGCTCGAGCAGAGCAAGACCGCGCGGTTCGACCTGCTCTACACGAACAAGTCATCGCTCGACGTGATGTTCGTCGAGGAGCTCGCCGAACTCAAGGACCGCTACCCCGATCGTCTTGCGCTGCACCACGTGCTGTCGCGCGAGCAGCGCTCGGCACCGATCATGTCGGGCCGCCTCGATGAAGAGAAGCTTCGCGTGCTGTTGACGTCAATCATTCCGACGGCTCGCGTCGACGAGTGGGTGCTCTGCGGACCCTTCGAGCTCGTGCAGCTGACGCGCGACCTGCTCGCCGAGTTCGGGGTCGACGAGCAGCACATTCGCTTCGAGCTGTTCACGACCGGTGAGCCGGGGGAGCAGGCCCCGCGCGCCCGTGACATCTCCATTCAAGCCGGCGAGAAGACGTTCACGATCGACTTCAACCTCGACAGCATGTCGTCGTCGGTCGAGAGCCCGGTGAGCGCAAACGAGACCGTGCTGAACGCGGCGCTGCGGGTGCGACCCGACGTGCCCTTCGCCTGCGCCGGCGGAGTCTGCGGCACCTGCCGCGCCCGCGTCGTCGAGGGCAGCGTCACGATGCACGAGAACTATGCGCTCGAGCCCGACGAGATCGAGCGCGGCTATGTGCTCACCTGCCAGTCGCGCCCCACCTCGGACAAGATCGTCGTCGACTACGACGCATAGGCGCCTGTGGCGGGCAGGCGCTTAGCCATAATTTCGAACGCAAAGGATCGCAGATGATCAGACTCACCATCGAAGACGACGTCGCCGAGATCGTGCTCGACGCCCCAGAGAAGCTGAACTCGCTCGGGCCCGCGGGCATCGCCGAGCTCTCGGCGGCCTACACCGAGGCGGCCGATGCAGGCGTGCGGGCGCTGTTGCTGCGCGGCGAGGGGCGCGCCTTCTGCGCGGGCCGCGACATCTCGGGCGTTGATCCTCGCGAAGACGATGTGATCGGGTACCTCGAGGGGCTCATCGAGCCGCTCATGAAGCAGATGAGCGAGTTTCCGGCACCCACCTTCGCTGTCGCGCACGGAGCGTGCCTTGGCGTCGGCCTCGGGCTGCTCATCGCGAGCGACGTGGTCTATGTCGCCGAATCGGCAAAGATCGGCAGCCCGTTCGCGAATCTCGGGGCGACGCTCGACTCGGGTGGGCATGCGCTCTTCTTCGAGCGCCTCGGCGCGCACCGCACGCTCGACCTGATCTATACGGGGCGGCTGATGTCTGGCAGTGAAGCCGTTGCCGGTGGGCTGTTCTCGCAGGTGCTTGCCGATGACGAAGTGCTGCCCGCTGCTCGCGCAGCGGCTGCAAGGGCGGCTCAGGGCGCCACGCAGGCGTTTCTCGCGTCGAAACGACTTGTCGCGGAGCTGCGCGATCGCCGGGTCGGTCTCTGGGCATCGATGAGCGACGAGAACCGTGCGCAGGCAGCGCTCTGCGACACCCCCGATTACCGCGAGGGGTTTGCGGCGTTCCAAGAGAAGCGGCGGCCGAGCTTCACCGGCAAGGCGTAGCCGCGATCCCACTCTGCTGAAGCATACGTGCGGACTCTCTCAGTCGCCGAACGTCATAGAAGTGTGCGAACGGACCCAAAAAATACCGTTCGCAAGGGTGACGTTCGCACGTTTCTGTGACGTTCGACGAAGGGGGCAAGGGGAGGGGCTGGCGGGAAGGGAGCTCCGGCCTTCACGCTAGATCTTGCGCAGCAGCACCTTCTGCACGCGGTGGTCAGCCTCTTTGCGCAGCACGAGTGATGCGCGAGCGCGGGTGGGACGAATGTTCTCGACGAGATTCGGTTCGTTGATGCCCTTCCAATACTCGTGGGCGAGGCCCCGGGCGGCTTCTTCGTCGAGCGTGGCGAAGCGCCTGAAGTACGAGCTGGGGTCGCTGAAGGCCTGATCCTTGAGCCGCAGAAAGCGGCTGGTGAACCAACGCTCGATGTCGGCGGTGCGTGCGTCGACATAGATAGAGAAGTCGAAGAGATCGCTCACCGCGAGCGGGTGTTGCATCGACGCCGGTTGCAACACGTTGAGCCCCTCGACAATGAGGATGTCGGGCCGCTTCACGACCGTGAATTCGTCGGGCACGATGTCGTAGATCAGGTGACTGTAGTGGGGCACCTTCGTCTCTGGCGCGCCCGACTTCACCTGCGTGACGAAGCGAAGTAGTGCCCTTCGGTCATACGACTCGGGAAACCCTTTGCGGTGCGCAATGCGGCGCTCCTCGAGCACAGCGTTCGGGTAGAGAAAGCCGTCGGTCGTGATGAGCTGCACGTTCGGGGTCTCGGGCCAGCGGGCGAGCATGTCACGCAGAATGCGCGCCACCGTCGACTTGCCGACCGCCACCGAGCCCGCGATGCCGATGACGAACGGGGACGGCTGGTCGCCCTGGCGACGCAGAAAACTGCGGGTGCGCCGGTGTGCCTCGCGCTCGGCGATCGCGTACTGGTTGATGAGCCTGCTAAGCGGGCGGTAGACGTCTCCGACCTCGGCGAGGTCGAGCGGTTCGCCGAGGCCACGGTAAGCGTCGAGCTCTGCCTCGGTGAGCGGCATGGGTGTCTCGCCCGCGAGGCGCGCCCACTCGTCGCGCGCGATCTCGATAAACGGTGAGGTCAGGTCGGGTCGAGTGAGCGCCTGCGTCTCTGTGCTGTACTCAGTCATCACCATTCATGGTGCCACACATGCTGTTCGCGCTCAGCAAATCAGCCTAGCGAGACCAGTAAACTAACCCTCATGTGTGGAATCGTAGGATACGTCGGTCAGGGTGACACCACCGCCGTGCTCACCAGTGGCCTGAAGCGTCTTGAATACCGAGGCTATGACTCGGCTGGCATTGCAGTGCTCGACGCCGACGAGATCGCCGTGCGCAAGCGCTCGGGCAAGCTCGCTCGCCTCATCGAACTGCTCGAGGCGAACCCGGTCTCTGCCGGCGGCACCGGCATCGGTCACACCCGCTGGGCTACCCACGGCGGCCCGACCGACGTGAACGCGCACCCGCACCTGGGTGACGACGGCAAACTCGCCCTCATTCACAACGGCATTGTCGAGAACTTCGCAGAGTTGCGCGCCGAGCTCGATGCCGCCGGCGTCGAGCTGCTGAGCGAGACCGACACCGAGGTGGTGGCCGCGCTGCTCGGCCTCGAGGTGTCGCGAGTCGGTGACCTCGAAAAGGCATTCCGAGGGGTCGTGAAGCGTCTGCACGGCACCTTCACGCTGCTCGCGATGCACCGCGACAACCCCGACACCGTCGTTGCCGCACGCCACAGCTCGCCACTCGTGGTAGGCCTTGGCGAGGGAGAGAACTTTCTCGGCAGCGACGTCGCTGCGTTCGTCGGCTACACGCGCCGCGCGGTCGCGGTCGACGAAGACAACATCGCGATCATCACCCCCGATACCGTACGCATCACCGACTTCGACGGCAACGCAGTCGAGTTCGAAGAGTACGAGGTTGCCTGGGACACCGAGGCCGCCGAAAAGGGCGGCTGGTCGTCATTCATGGCGAAAGAGATCAACGAGCAGCCCGACGCGGTGGCAAACACTGTGCGCGGCCGCGTCGTCGACGGGCATATCGAGATTCCCGAGCTGAGCGCGCTCGGCGACGAGACGTTGCAGAACATTGATCGCATCATCATCATCGCCTGCGGAACCGCCTCGTATGCCGGCCAGATCGGCGCCTACGCGATCGAGCAGTGGGCACGCGTTCCTGTCGAGGTGCAGCTGAGCCACGAGTTTCGCTACCGCGATCCGGTGCTCAGCGACCGCACCATGGTCATCTCGGTGAGCCAGTCGGGCGAGACCATGGACACAATGATGGCCGTGAAGTACGCGAACGAGCGCGGCGTCACGACCGTGTCGGTGTGCAACACCCAGAGCGCAACGATTCCGCGCGAGAGCGATGCCGCGGTCTACACGCACGCCGGCCCCGAGGTCGCCGTCGCATCGACCAAGGCGTTCACCGCGCAGATCACGGCTCTCTACCTGATCGGCCTGCAGCTCGGTCGCGTGCGCGGCACGCTTTCGGCCGCCGACGAGGCTGCCGCGATCCGCGCCCTTGAAACGCTGCCCGAGGCGGTCAGAGAGGCCGTCGACACGCACGATCAGATCGCACAGCTCGCGCACTGGATGGCCGACACTCGCTCGGTGCTGTTTCTCGGCCGCCACGTCGGGTTTCCGACGGCGCTCGAGGGTGCGCTCAAGCTCAAAGAGATCGCTTACATTCATGCCGAGGGATTCGCGGCCGGCGAGTTGAAGCACGGCCCGATCGCACTGATCGACCACGGCCAGCCCGTGTTCGTGCTCGTGCCGAGCCCGCGCCAGTCGCCGGTGATGCACTCGAAGGTCGTCTCGAACATTCAAGAGATTCGTGCCCGCGGTGCGCGCGTGATCGCGATCGTAGAGAAGGGCGATACCTCGGTGCTGCCCTACGCCGACGACGTGATTCGCCTGCCGCTCGTCGACGCGATCTTCGAGCCGATCGTGCAGGTCGTGCCGCTGCAGTGGTTCGCGCTCGAGCTCTCGACCGCGAAGGGGCTCGACGTTGATCAGCCGCGCAACCTCGCAAAGTCAGTGACGGTCGAGTAACGCCTTTGATTTTCGGCATCGGGGTAGACACTGTCGATATTGGGCGCTTCGAGCGCTCGCTCGACCGCACCCCGAAGCTTCGCGAGCGGCTCTTCACCGAGCGTGAGCGCGAGCTGCCGGTCTCATCGCTCGCTGCGCGTTTCGCCGCGAAAGAGGCGTTGATCAAGGCGCTCGGTGATTCGCACGGCCTCGCGTGGCACGACATGGAGGTGCTTCGCGGCGGGGATCGCGCCCCGTCGTTTGCCCAAACCGAACCACTGTTGCGCGAGCTGCAGCGGCTCGGTGGCGGCCGCACGCACCTGTCGATGACTCATGATGCGGGTGTCGCCACGGCGTTCGTTATTGTGGAATCAGCGGGGGCACTTGCGGCGAACGGAGACGAGAGATGAGCACCGGGTCGATGCGGGTAGCTGAAATTTCGTTGCCCGCGATCAGGCAGAACGTGCGGCACCTGCGTGAACTCACCGGCGTGAACGTGATCGCGGTGATGAAGGCCAACGCCTACGGGCACGGTGCATCGCTGGTTGCGCGCGCCGCTGTTGACGCCGGTGCGAAGATGCTCGGCGTCGCCGACATCGACGAAGCGATCGCGCTGCGAGACAGCGGCATCGAGGCACCGATTCTGTGCTGGCTGATCGGCGCGCACGCAGATATCAGGGCGGCAGTCGAGCGCGGCATCGAGATCGGGGTGAGCCGGCTTGAACACCTCGAGCAGCTCGCCGACGCGGCGAGCGCTCTCGGGCGTGCCGCGACCGTACAGCTGAAGGTCGATACTGGGCTGAGCCGCAATGGGGCCAGCTCTGCTGACTGGCAGCAGCTCTTCTCTCGCGCTGTCGAGCTCGAGCGATCTGGCCTGCTGCACATTCGCGGTGTCTTCAGCCACCTCTCGAACGCCGGCGAGGCGGCCGACGCTGAGCAAGGAGCTCGCCTCGATGCGGCGGTGTCGTTGCTGCGCGAGCTCGGCTGCGAACCTGAGCTGATTCACCTGGCGGCCTCCGAGGCGGCGCTGACTCGACCGAGCCTGCACTACAACACTGTGCGCGTTGGCATGGCGATGTACGGGCTCAGCTCGTTCACCGACCGCACCTCGGCCGACTTCAGTCTGAAACCCGCGATGACGCTGAAGACCGAACTCATCGGGCTGCGCCAAGCGGTCGCCGGCACCGGCGTCTCTTATGAGTACACTCACGTCGCCGAGCGCGACACCCTGCTCGGCCTGATTCCGTTCGGCTACGCCGATGGTCTGCCCCGCGGGCTGAGCGGCACCGGCACGACGGTGCTCGTGCACGGCGTTCTCTGCCCGATCGTTGGTCGAGTCGCGATGGATCAGTGCGTGATCGACCTCGGCGAGCTTGTCGCGCGCGGCATCGAAGCACAGCTCGGTGACGAGGTGGTGCTCTTTGGCGACCCTTCGCTCGGGTTGCCACCTGTCGAAGCCTGGGCTCGGGCAATCGGCACGATCAACTACGAAATCGTCGCGGGCATCGGCAGCCGAGTTCAACGCATCGGGGTCGAGGATCACGCACAGCCCGAGGCGGTCGAGTCGCAGGGCGCGTCGGCGCACACGTTGCATATCGCCGACCCCGACGCGATGCACGAGCTCGGCATTCGGCTCGGGCGCAGCTTCTCTGCCGGTGACCTCGTGATTCTGACCGGCCCGCTCGGTGCGGGCAAGACGACGCTGAGTCGAGGCATCGGTGAAGGCCTCGGCGTGCGCGGCCCCGTCACCAGCCCGACTTTCGTGCTCGCACGCACGCACCCGTCGCTCGTCGGCGGTGCGCCGCTCGTGCACGTCGACGCGTATCGCCTGGCCGATGCGGCCGAGCTTGACGATCTCGACCTCGATTTCGAGGGATCGGTGGTCATTGCAGAGTGGGGGGCCGGTCTCGTTGAAGAGCGCGGCAGCTGGATCGAGATCGTGATCGAACGCCCACTCGGCGGTGCCACTGCGCCTTCGGAAACCGCCGACCTCGACGCGAACGACGACCCCGACGAGACCATCGAGCCGCGCACGGTGACGATCACGGGCTACGGCCCCCGCTACAGAAACGGTGTGCTGTAATGCTTACTCCCGCGGCCGAGACACGTGCCGAGAGCCCACGGGAGCGCGTGCTCGCCGTGCCGGAGCTCGGTGGTCAGGTGCTGCTCGCCGTAGACACCGCGATCGGCACGAGTATCGCGCTTGGCTACGGCGGTCTCGTGCACGAGGTTTCGATCGACGACTCGCGCGGCCACGCCGAGGCGATCGGTGGGCTGCTCGCGCGGGTATTCGAGATTGCAGGCGTGTCGCCGGCCGCAGTCACCGGCGTTGTCGCAGGCATCGGGCCTGGCCCGTTCACCGGACTTCGCGTGGGCATCGCCGCTGCGCACGCATTCGCCGTCGGCCGCGGCGTGCCGCTGCTGCCTGTGCAGGGGCACGAGGCTGTCGCGCTGGCGACGCTCGAGAGCGGGTCTTCGCCGCAGCTTCGGGTCGTGCAAGATGCGAAACGGCGCGAACTTTTCGTGACCGAGTACGACGGCTACACCTGGGCGAGCCTGCCGCAGCGAATCGATGGCCCGCGACTCGAGCAGCGCGAGGCCCTTGTGCCTGCAGCGGGCGACGCCTGGCCTGAACGAATTCCCGCGGCTCGTCTCGTGCAGCTCGCCGCGCGTCGCCTCGTCTCTTCGGTTGCTTTCGAAGAGGATCGTGCGCTCTATCTGCGCGCCCCAGACGTGAAGCCCGCTGCAGCGGTGAAGCGGGTCTCGGTATGAGTGTTGAGGCGAGCGGTGGAGAGGCTTCGGAACTGCGGGACGATCCATCCGCGACCGCTTCGCGGCCGCTCCCGCCAGGCCCGGCCAGTCCCGCAGCTTCCGAAGCCTCTCCGCCGCCCACTCTGAGACCGGCAACCGAGGCCGATCTCGACGCGATCTGGGCGATCGAGAGCGCGGTGTTCGGTGCTGAGGCATGGAGCCGCGACCTCATGCGCGACGAACTCACCGCGGATCTTCGGTGCTATCTCGTGCTGGTTGACGAGGCCAGAGCGATCGTCGGCTATGGCGGGCTGCTCGCGGTCGGCACCGAGGGCGACATTCAGACGATCGCACTGTCGCCCAAGGCCCGCGGGGCAGGGCAGGGGAGAAGACTTATGAATGCCCTGCTCGATGCTGCAGATGAGCGTGGCGTGCGCGAGGTGTTTCTCGAGGTGCGCGCGGACAACCCAGTGGCCAGAACGCTCTATGCATCGCTCGGTTTCGAAGAGATCGGTGTTCGACCGCGCTACTACCAACCAGACAACGTTGATGCTGTCGTGAACAAACTGCAGATGGAGAACCGCCGATGAGCTTTGGGGCAACCGCAGCCGAGCCCCTCGTCCTTGGTATCGAGACCAGCTGTGACGAGACTGGCGTCGGTATCGTGCGCGGGCGCACGCTGCTTGCAAACACCATCGCGTCTTCGATGGACGAGCACGCAAGGTATGGGGGAGTCGTGCCCGAGGTCGCTGCGCGCGCCCACCTCGAGGCGATGCAACCCACGCTTGAGCAGGCCGTTGCCGACGCTGGCGTCACCTTTGACGAGCTCGATGCGATCGCGGTCACCTGTGGTCCAGGGCTTGCCGGCGCGCTCATGGTTGGCGTGTCCGCTGCGAAAGCGCTCGCCGTATCGCTGGGTAAGCCGCTCTACGCGGTGAATCACCTGGTGGGTCACGTTGGGGCAGACCTGCTGAGCGGCGAAGGGCTGAGAGGCGTTGCGGGCATCGACGGCGAGATCGGCGAGCTCGAGCTGCCGACGGTTGCGCTGCTCGTATCTGGCGGTCACACGTCGCTGTTGCTCGTGCGCGACCTCGTCAGAGACGTTGAACTGCTCGGCGAGACTATCGATGACGCGGCGGGCGAAGCCTTCGACAAGGTCGCACGCCTGCTTGGGCTGCCTTACCCGGGTGGGCCACAGATCGACCGTATGGCAGCCGCAGGCGACCCTCACGCGATTCGGTTTCCGCGGGGGCTTTCAAAACCGAAAGACCTTGAGCGACATCGCTACGACTTCTCGTTCTCTGGCCTCAAAACCTCGGTTGCTCGCTGGGTTGAGCAGCGTCAGGATGCCGGCGAACCGGTGCCGGTGGCAGACGTTGCGGCGAGTTTTCGCGAGGCAGTCGCCGATGTGCTGACCGCCAAGGCGCTCGCCGCCTGCGCCGATCTCGGAGTGCCGAGGCTGCTGCTCGGCGGGGGAGTCGCGGCAAACGCCCGTGTGCGCGAACTTGCTGCCGAGCGCTGCGCCGCCCAGGGCGTCGAGCTGCGCGTGCCGCCGCTCTCGCTCTGCACCGACAACGGTGCGATGATCGCGTCGCTCGGGGCACAGCTTGTTGCGGCGGGCCACGCCCCATCGTCGCTCGGCTTTGGCGCCGACTCCACGCTCCCAGTCACCGAGGTGCAGGTGCGCTGAGGAACACGGTGCCCACCCGTCAGCTGAACCGGGAGGGCGTCGTACCGAACTCGCGTTTGAATGCTCGCGAAAAAGTGTCGACGTCGAGAAAGCCGCTTCGGTGTGCGGTCTCCGCGACGCCGATTCTCTGCCGAAGCAGATGCTGTGCGAGTTCGAGCCGCCGTTGCCTAATACATGTAGAGACGCCGATTCCGACGTGCTGCTCGAAGAGCTTCTGCACGTAGCGCAGCGATAGGTGAAAAGTCGCGGCCAATGCCTCAGGCGTCATTTCGGGGTCGGCGGCGTATTCATCGATGTGCAATTGCAGCGCTCCGGCAAGCAACTCAGCCTCAAGCGGGGGCTCCGCAAACGGATCGCTCTGCACCAGACTCGAGCGCAGCAATGAGGCGAGCGATTCGGCGACGGCTTCATCGGTTGGCAAGCTGCGCACCTTTGTGGTTGGGTCGACCGAGCTCGCGAGCGCGGTCAGCGCGTGCAGCGAGGCGCTGGGTTGCAGCAGTCTCGCGGTGAGATCCTCGAAGGCATGCCCGGAACGCCCGATCGTATCTCTGGGCAACTGCAGCACGATCTCGCTCATCTGCCCCGGAAACGAGAGCGTGTACGGCGTCGATGCGTCGTACACCGCGCAGCCGCCGGGGGTGAGCCGGGCCGTTCTGTTGTGCTGAGATACGGCGCCGGATCCTCTTCGATGCAACGACAGCAGAATATCTTCGCGCGGGCTCGCCGCGATCACCTCGCGATCTCGAACCACCTCTGAGGCGTGACTCGTGACAGCGGTCAACGTGACGCCTGGTGCCAGCTCGACCTGTTCGAGGCTCGCCTGAAAATCGAGTCTGGCGGCTCGCACCCGCAGCGGCACGAAGGCGCTGCTGCAGGCATGCACCCACTCGGAGACCGAGGTGACGTCAGCGTGCAACATGCCCCGATTCTAGGTTTTCGATGCCAGAGAGGCCAGCCTTTGGCGGGCTTGAGGGCTGCGAGCGGATGGACTGTGCGCGGATTGCCGGATCCCGCGCGTGAAACGCCTGGGAAGCAGCCACCGCACTTTTCTAGGCTTGGGGCACCTCGCGGCAACGTGGCCGTGACGAAAGAAAGGCACTCCGATGACCGATTACACCAAGACATTCCGAGCCGCCGTCGTGCAGGCCGAGCCGGTCTGGAACGATCTCGAGGGCGGCATCGACAAGGTGATCGCGCTCGCCATGGAAGCGAAGCAGAACGGCGCCGAGATCATCGCGTTTCCCGAGACCTTCATTCCCGGCTATCCCTGGTACCTCTGGCTCGACTCCGTGGCCTGGCAGTCGCAGTTCACCGTGCCATACGCGCTGAACTCGCTCGAGATCGGCAGCGAGCAGTGGCAGCGCATCGAGCACGCCGCGGGCGAACTCGGGATCACGATCGCCCTCGGCTTCAGCGAGCGCGAGGGCGGGTCGATGTACATGGCGCAGGCCGTGATCGACGACCAGGGTAAGACACTGATGACGCGCCGCAAGCTGAAGCCGACCCACGTCGAGCGCACCCAGTTCGGCGACGGAGACGGCTCGGACTTTCAGGTGATCGACACGCCCGTCGGCCGAGTCGGTGCGCCGAACTGTTGGGAGCACCTGCAGCCGCTCACGAAGTACGCGCTATTCTCGCAGCAGGAGCAACTGCACATCGCCTCGTGGCCGAGCTTCTCGATCTTCGAGGGCGCGGTCAACGCGCTGGGCCCAGAGGTGAACGTCGGCGCTTCGCGACAGTACGCGGTCGAAGGGCAGAACTACGTGCTTGCCCCGTGCGCGATCGTGGGCGAGGCGGCCCAGTCGCTGTTCGCCGACACCGAGCTGAAGAAGCAGTTCTTGAAGCTCGGCGGCGGCTATGCGCGCATCTTCGGCCCCGACGGTCGTTCGCTCGCCGAACCGCTCGGTCCCACGGAAGAGGGCATCCTTTACGCCGACATCGACTATGCGGGCATTCTCGCGGCGAAGAACGCCGCCGATCCCGTCGGCCACTACTCGCGGCCGGACGTGTTCGCGCTGCACCTCGAGAACCGCGGTCGGCTGCCCAAGGTGACGGCAGAACGGGTGCGTTCCGAGGGCGGGCAGGCCGGCGATGAGTCTGCGGAGGCGGCACTCGCGACCGCAGCGGGTATCGCGGGTTGAGACGCGGGATCGAGAAGAGGCCTGCAGATGACTGCCACCGACCAGACTCCGCTCGAATCGGCGATCGCCCCGCACCTGCTTCGCGCCGATAGGGCTCCGAAGCACCGCCCCGGCACCTACACGCCGCCGTACCCCTCGTTCTCGGCCCGCTTCGGAGAACAGATACGGGCGGTCGTGATGGCCTACTACGGCTTGCAGGTGAGGGACGAGCGCGACCCTGCCCTGGCAGAGGCGCTCGCCGAGGCGCTCGGTGAGCAGAGAATCGCCTTCGGTGCTGATGATGGGCCCGCAAGCTGGGATCGTGCCTCATACGTCGACGCCGAGGGGTATCGCACGGTCATCGGCATCGGGTACTGGGACGATCCAGCTACGTTCGATCGCTGGCATGCTGAGCACGGCAAACGCTGGATCGACCCGCACCGAGTGCGCGACGGTCTCGGGTTCTTTCTCGAGCTCGTCACACCCTCTGTCGAGCGCTTCGAGACTATCCACTCGTCAGTAGAGCAGCGGGAGGGCATCTCCGCGATGGCTTCGGGCATGAGCGGCATGGTCGAAGAGCATTTCTACTGGGGCTCGGCACGGGATAGATTCGCGGTCAGTCAGCACAACCCGCTCTGGGCGGAGGGGGAGCCGCGGCTCACCGTAGACGGGGCAGTGCGCACCGTGGTGCTGCACGAGAACGCCTGCCTGATCCGCTCGGGCCAGGACATCACTGACACCGGCGAGCAGGAACGCGCGTTCTATCTCACCGAGGTCGAACCGGTGTTGCAGCAGGGAATGGACTTCATTCGCGACGAGGGTGCCGCGATCGGCTGCTTCGATAACCGCTACATGACCGTGCTTGACGAGTACGATCGGCCCACCGATCGTACCTTCGGCATGAGCTGGTGGCGCGACCTCAGCAGCCTCGAGGAGTGGGCGGCCTCGCATCCCTCGCACCTGAAGATCTACGGCGCGGGCATGCGACACCTCTCCGGTTTCGGTCCCGAGACTCGGCTGCGGCTGTACCACGAGGTGACCGTGCCCGCCGCGAAAGAGCAGCGCTTCGTCTACGTCGGGTGTCACGACCGCACCGGAATGCTGCGGTCGCTCGTATAGCCGGAGCCGTGTGTCGGCCAACCGGGTCCCGTGCGCGTAACTGCGTGGGATCCGGTTGGCCGGTTGCCCGGTCTAGCGATCAATCATCTCGTGCCGCCCCGTTGGTCAGCAGCGCGATCGAGGCGAACATTGCGATGCCGACAGGGATCGCCGCCTCGTCGAGAATCAGGCCGCCCGTGTGCAGGCCACTCTCGCCGCTCTCCGGCCCCGTGCAACCCAGCAGAAACATGGCTCCGGGAACGCTGCGCTGGTAGTACGCAAAGTCTTCTGACCCCATGTGTGGCCTTGCCATCTGAATGAAATCTTCTTCGCGTTCTAGGCACTGCGTGGCCGCGCGGCGCACGATCGCCGTGCACGCATCATCGTTCACGACGGGCGGGAAGCCTTCGGTGAGGTCGAGAATCGCCTCGGCTCCGGTCGAAGCTGCGGCGTGTTCGACGGCCAGCGCGATCCTCTGGCGAATCTCGAGCTTGTCTTGCTCAGACACGCACCGCACCATTCCGGTGATCACGCATTCGTCGGGGATCACGTTGATCGCGTCACCGCCGTGGATCGACGCCAGCGTGATCGTCGCCACTGCGAACGGGTCGAGGGTGGCTGGAATCTGCGTGATCGCGGTCGCGAGCGCGGCGGCTGCGGTGACGGCATTCACACCCAGTTGCGGCTCGGAGCTGTGTGCCGAGGTGCCGCGCACGGTGACGCGAAACTCGTCGTCGGTCGCGGTCACCGCCCCTGCGCGGGTCGCAATGCTGCCGACCGGAATGCCGGGAGCCGCGTGCAGTGCGAAGATGCGCTCGACTACCGGCTGGTCCAGCGCCCCGTCATCAATAACTCGTGCCGCACCGCCGTTGGCCTCTTCACCCGGCTGAAAGATGAACACGATCGTGCCGACAAGCCGCTCGCGCATTGTGCTGAGCTGCGCCGCGAGACCGAGCAGTACCCCCGAGTGCATATCGTGCCCGCACGCATGCATCACGCCTGCGTGATCTGAAGCGAACGGTAGGCCGGTCTCTTCGCCGATGGGGAGCGCATCCATGTCGGCGCGGAACGCCGTTACGGGGCCTGGGCGGCCAGTCTCGAGCCGAGCCACGACCCCGGTGCCTGCGAAGCCGGTGCGATAGGGCAGGCCCAGCTCATCGAGCCGTTCGCAAAGATATCGCGACGTCTCGTGCTCTTCAAAGCTCAGCTCAGGAAAGCGGTGGAGGTGACGGCGCGCCCGCACCGCCACCTCCACCGCGTCTGGGGCTGCCTCGAAGGCGACGCCCGCAGCAGAGTCGGTCAACGCGCGGTGACCTTGTCGAGGCGTTCCAGCAGCTCGGCGGTGGTCTCTGAATTCGCGTAGATCTTGCGAATGCCCTGCAGCGCGTACTCGTGACGCTGCGGGCTCATTGCGCCCACGGCGTCTTCGACCAGGTCGACCTGGTAACCGAGATCTGAGAGGTCGCGCACCGAGGCGCTGATGCACTGGTCGGTGTAGAAGCCGACGACGATGACCTTCGTGACACCGAGATTGCGCAGCACCCTATCGATGTGGGTGCCGACGTGAATGCCCGAGCAGGTCTTCGTGAGCGACACCTCGTCATCGAGGGGCGCGACGTCGGCGATGAACTCGGCGTGGGAGCTTCCGGGCGGGTAGAGCATGCCCGCCGACTTGTGCAGCGCGCCGGTGTCTTCGGCTCCGGGCAGGTACGACTGAATGCGCACGTGGATCGGGCGAATGCCGACCGCGCGACACTTGTCGAGTACGGCCTTGATGTTCTTGACGGTGTCGCGAGTGCCGGCCTCAATCGCGTCGAGCACCGGATCGAGCGCCTCAGAGTACGCGCCCACGGCAGAGAGGCCCTCGACCAGGGCGGGCTTCGTGATGCACTCCTGAATATCGATCAGCACGAGTGCGGTGTCGCTCGGGTCGAGGGGAACTGGATTCGCATAGACGGTCGATCCGAGGCCTCCGTAGTAGGACTCGACGAATGCATTCACTTCTTCAGCGGTGGCCAATGGTGCGACGTTGCTCATGGGGCTTCTTTCTGATTCTTCCGAACGGCAATGTTACGAAACGGTCACGAGACCGCATGTACGCGAGCGTATCGCATTATCGGTGGCGGCCGCGAGGCTCCCCGTTGAATACTCAGCGAACGAAGCGCTCGCGCATCGAATCGATCGTCTGGGTGCTCAAGCCGAGCCCGCTGCTGAAGTATCTTTCGATTGTGCCGTAGCGAGAGTCGATTTCTTCGAGCGTCGCCTCGAGGTAGCTGATGCGCACGCCGAACGCGTCGCGCATGAGGTCGGCGTCGACGCCCTTTGCCTGCGCGCTCATAATAAGCGGTTCGAGCGTGGGCAGCAGGTCGTCGTTAGTCTGCAGATAGTCGGCGTGGATCGTGTGCTCGTCTGCGCCGAGCAGCATGAGCAGCGCGGCGGCCGCCCATCCGGTGCGGTCCTTGCCCGCAGTGCAGTGAAAGAGTGCCGCGCCTTCGCGGCGCGGATCGGCGAGGCTCGTGAACAGCTCCCGATACGCCGCAGTCGCCGACGGAAGGCGAACAAAGTCCCGGTACGACTCGGTCAGCATCTGCTGAATCGTACCGGCCGCAAGCAGCTCGTTCATCGAGTCTGGTGCAGTGCGCAGCTTGCCGATCGTGGCTGCCACGCTCTCGCTGGCGTCGGCGAGCACGTCGAGAATCACCAATCGCGCAGATTCAGGCAGACGGTCGGGCTGAGTTTCACGCTCCTCCGAGGTGCGCAGGTCGTAGACCATAGCGATGCCGAGACCCGTGAAGTGCCGGCCGTCGTCGGTGCTCAGGCTTGCGAGCGAAGCAGAGCGGAAGACCTGACCGTGAGCAAAGACCCCGCCGTCGACACTGAGGCCGCCGAGGTCGCGCATGTTCGCGGCTGTGGCGAGGGCGATACGGCGGTCCAGGGGCTGCGCGGGTGATGATTCGGGCAACGAATCGGGCATCGAAACTCCTTCGGATGGCTCTGCACTGTTTCGAAACTATCAGTGGTGCCTGCTCGAACTGGATGCAGGTTCGTCGACGGCTACCCCGAGCACCCGGCAGAATGGACTGGTGGTTGCAGAAACTTTTCATACCCCGCTCGCTATCGATCTGGTGGCGGTCGGCGTTGGCAGCCTGCAGGGCGCGATGTATGCCGCGGGTTTCAAGCGGATCGACCTGCTAGGTGTCGCCATCATTGGCATCGCGGTCGGTATCGGCGGCGGTTTCTTGCGCGATATCCTGCTGAATGTATCGCCGGCCGCTTTCTCGAACAACCTCTACCTGATCGTTGCGATCGGGGCTGCATTTATCGGCATGCTGCTGCCGAAGCTGTTGCGCCGAGTCGACCCCGTGATCACGCTGCTCGACGCGCTCAGCGTCGGCATGTTCGCCGCGATCGGCACGACGAAGGCCCTCGCGCTCGGCCTGCCGGTGGCGCCAGCGTTGTTCATTGGGGCACTGTCGGCGGTGGGCGGCGGCGTGGTGCGCGACGTCATTCTCAATATTCCGATCGCACTCATGCACGTGGGATCACTCTATGCCGTCGCCGCCCTCGTGGGTGCGGCAGTGCTGGCCGTGCTGATCCTCGTCTTCAATGTGCCGGTCATGATTGCGGGTGTCGCTTGCGTTGTGGTGACGACACTGCTGCGATTGCTCGCGGTGCGTTTCGGTTGGAGCCTGCCTGAGCAACGCGCCCTCAGTCGGCTCCAACTGCGTCGTCAGCGTCAGGTTGAGGCCGCGATCGAGGAGGCCCTGCACACCGGCCTGCTCACGGTGCCGATCACTCTGCCCGGCGAAGACGGTGTCGACGGCCCGCCGTCTGAGCCGAAGCATGGGCGTGAGCCCGACGAGGATTAGAACATATCTGTGGCTAGACCGGTCTGCTCGACTCATGGGGGGGGCGTGGCAGAAGTAGTGGCCTTCAGAAGAGCGTGGGCGCGGCGGGCACGCCCGGGGCCTGCGACGCCACCTCGCGCGCGACCGTCTGCGGGATCAGGCGATCCTGGTGCCTTCGTTCGAGACCGAAGCGCCGAATAATCGGCCTGATGCGAGCCGCGAGCTCCATGCGGTACTGCTGCGGGGCACGTGTGCTCGCCCCGGGGTAGAGCGCGCGATACGCGGGAACGAGGTCAGCATGCTCGCGCTCGAGCCACTCAAAGAACCAGGGTTTCACGTGCGAGCGCAGGTGCAGTGGGCCATACATGACAGAACTCGCACCGGCTTCGCGAATGTCATAGAGCAACCTGGTCAGTTGCGGTACCGAGTCGGTGAGATGGGGGAGCACAGGCATGAGGAAGACCTGGGGTGCGAATCCGGCTTCGCGTGCCGCAGCGATCGTGTTGAGGCGCGCCCTCGTGCTCGGGGTGCCGGGCTCGACCGATTGCTGCAGCTCGTGGTCGGCGATCGCGATCGACATGGCGAGCGAGACTTCGACTCGCTCGCGCAGTTCGGCAAGCTGCGCCAGGTCGCGCCGCAGCAGCGTGCCCTTGGTGAGAATCGAGAGCGGAGTGTTGCTTCGGCCGAGTGCGTCAATGATGCCGGGCATGAGCGCGTAGCGACCTTCTGCCCGCTGGTACGGGTCGGTATTCGTGCCAAGCGCGACGTACTCACCCTGCCAGCTGGGCCGAGTGAGTTCGCGTGAGAGCACTTCGGCCACGTTGACCTTCACTACGATTTGCGAGTCAAAGTCTTTGCCGGTGTCGAGATCGAGGTAGCGGTGCGAGCCACGGGCAAAGCAGTACACACAGGCGTGCGAGCAACCCCGATATGGGTTGACCGTCCAACTGAACGGCATCGACGAAGCTCCAGGCACCTTGTTGAGCGCGCTCTTTGCAAGCACCTCGTGAAATACCATTCCTTTGAAGTCTGGCGATCTCACCGTGCGCAAATGCCCGGGCATCGCCGCCATCTCGGCGAGACCCAAGCCAGGCAGTGCGCTCTGCCGTTCACGTGTCGCTGCGACGCTCTGCCCGCTCCATCTCATGCATTCATTCGAACATATCTTCGAATGAATGGCAAGTGGGAGCCGCGTGAGTTTACGCGCTGCGCTCCGCGGCGTTCGCGTCTTCCTCCACAACCGAGCCGGCCGCTGACCAGGGGAAGTCGATCCACTGGTCGGTGGCCTTCCACGCGTAGTCGGGCTGAATCACCGTGGTCGGCTTCGTGTAGATCGTCACCGAACGCACCTCGGCGCCCTCGCCCTCGAGCAATTCGACCGCGAGCTTCAGCGTGCGTCCGCTGTCTGCGACATCGTCGACGAGCAGCACACGACGCCCGCTCAAGTACTCGAGATCGAGTGTGGGCGGCAGCACCTCGGGGGCATCGAGCACGGTGCCGATCCCGGTGTAGAACTCGACATTCAGCGCGCCGCAGTTCTTCGAACCCAAACCGTAGGCAATGGCCCCGGCTGGCAACAAGCCGCCGCGGGCGATCGCAACCACCACCTCGGGGGCGAAGCCGTCTGCCACGATCTTGCGTGAGAGTTCGCGGGTGGCATCGCCAAACCCGTCCCAGGTGAGTACTTCGCGCGCTCCGGTCATGCGGCGCCCCCTTCGTGTATTGAGACTACGAGTGTAGCGTTTCGAGGCTGGGCGACGGGCGTGATCAGGCCGGGCGATTTTGCCCTACGAGGATCGCCAGGTGACTGGCATGGCGATCCTCGTAGGGCAATGAAACGCTACTGCCCGCAGAACTTGGCTTCTGCCGCCGCGGTTGCGTCGACGTGACCAGCAGTGAGCTCGAGATCGAACGAGCCGCCGGTCTTCATGTGCTCGATGTAGGCGCGGATCGCGTCTGACTCAGCGCTGGGATCCATGAGCTGCGCGAGCGCCTCTTGCGATGCGTACCACTCGGAATCGTCGTAGAAGGCATCGGTCGGGTTGTTCAGCTCTCGGGCGAGATCGCAGGGGGTCCACTCGGCGAGAATCTTCTCGGGGGTGTCGAGCAGCGCGCCGGTAGAGCTATCCGGCGTGACCGTTTCGCTGTCGAAGTCTTCGAGGCTCTGCGCGTACTCGTCGTACTGTGAGAGGCCGGCGCCGGCGACGGTAGCCGCGGTGGCGCCGATGATCAGGGTCGTGACGACAGTAATCGCGATGGCAAGCAGGCCGAGCGCGGTGCCGACGTAGCCGATGATGGTGCCCGCAAGCGCGAGCCCTCTACCGCCTTCGCCGGTGCGCTTGATCTTGCTGAGGGCCATGTGGCCGGTGATGATGCCTGCAGGGGCGACAATGATGCCGAGGATCAGCGAGACGATTGCCAGGGTGCTTGTTGGAGGCTTGGGGGCCATCGGCTGCACGCCATATGGATGGGGCTGGCCGGGCGCCTGAGCGTAGGGCTGGCCGGGTGCCTGCGGGTATGGCTGGCCCGGTGCCTGCTGCTGCGGGTAAGGCTGGCCGGGCGCCTGCGGGGCCTGCGGCTGATACGGGGGCTGAGGGCTTGAGAAGTTGGGCGCTTGCGGCGGCAGAGGCGCCTGGGGTGCCTGCGGAGCTTGCGGCTGGTACGGAGCCTGCGGCTGTTGCTGATTCGGCTGCTCCGGGGGGTTCTGGTTTGTCATGCGACTTGTGCCTTTGTTGGTGCGTACGTGCGTCGAAACTAAGAGTAGCAAGGGGCTGCGGAGTGTGCCTGCCTCCCTTCGCAACCCCAGACATAAGAGGCGAGCCTCAGCGGGCGCGATTGACCCGTGCCTCGTCCCAGACTGGGACCGCGGATTCCACGACTTCGCCGTCCTCCTGGAACACCCAGAAACGATCGAAGTCCCGTGCGAACCATCGGTCGTGGGTTACGGCTATCACTGTGCCCTCGAAGGCTCCGAGCGCCTGCTGCAGTGCCTCTGCGGATTCGAGATCGAGATGATCGGTCGGTTCGTCGAGTAGAAGCAGCGTCGCTCCGCCCAGCTCGAGCAGCAGGATCTGAAAACGAGCCTGTTGTCCGCCCGAGAGTGAATCGAAGGTCTGCTCGGCGGCCTGCGCTAATTCGTAGCGGGCGAGCGCACCGGCCGCAGCTTCCCTGCCGCGGCCAGCACGATGCTCGTCGCCTCGATGCAGAATCTCGAGCAACGTGCGACCAGCAAGATCAGGGCGACGCTGAGTCTGCGCGAACCAGCCGGGGCGCACGCGCGCACCGAGTCGGGCGACGCCCTCGTGAGCAACAGGCTCGATCGGAAGGTCGCCTACGGGCTCGTGCTCGAGCTCGGGCGAGGTGCCGCCGCCAGCGAGCAAACGAAGAAAATGGGATTTGCCCGACCCGTTGGCGCCGAGCACAGCGACTCGATCGCCATACCAGGCTTCCGCGTCGAACGGAAACATGAGGTTTGTGAGCTCAAGCTGTTCGCAGACGACTGCCCGCTTTCCCGTACGTCCACCTGCCAGCCTCATTTCGAGCTTCTGCTCGCGGGGCTGCTCGTGAGGTGGCCCGGCCTCTTCGAAACGGGCGAGACGCGACTGAGCGGCGCGATAGCGCGAGGTCATGTCTGAGTTGTAGGCCGCTTTCTGCTTGTACATGAGCACAAGGGCCTTGAGCTTGGCGTGATCCTCGTCCCAACGCTTGCGCATTTCTTCGAGGCGTTCGAAGCGGGCTGCCCTTGCGGCGTGATAACTGTTGAAGTCACCGGGATGTATCCAAGCGGTGCTGCCCGCGCCGCCGAGTTCGAGGGTCGCGATCGCGGTAGCCGCACGAGCGAGCAGCTCGCGATCGTGGCTCACGAAGAGCACGCTCTTGTCTGAGGCGCGCAGCTGATCTTCGAGCCAGCGTTTGCCCGGCACATCGAGAAAGTTGTCAGGCTCGTCGAGCACGAGAAACTCATCGGGGCCGCGCAGCAGCGCCTCGAGCACGAGTCGCTTCTGCTCGCCGCCGGAGAGCGTGTCGATAGGGCGCGCGGCGGCCTGCTCGTAAGGTATGCCGAGCGCCGCGGTAGTGCAGACGTCCCAGAACACCTCAGCGTCGTAGCCGCCTGCTTCGCCCCAGGCCGTCAGAGCATTTGCGTAGCTCATCTGTGATGCCTCCGTGCCGCGTTCGAGCATGCTGCGCTCGGCACGCTCGACCCGTTCAGCCGCCTCTCGTACTCGCGGCGACGAGACCCCGAGCAGTAGTTCGCGCACCGAGTCGCCCGTAACGAACTGCCGCATCACGCCGAGGCTGCCTGAGCGCGCTACCGCGCCCTCGTCGGGGGTGAGCTCGCCGAGGGCGATCCGCAGCAGTGTCGACTTGCCGGCACCGTTCGCTCCGATCAACGCGACGCGTTCACCAGCACCGACCCGCAGCGAGACGTCGTGAAGCAGGGGCCTGCCATCGGGGAGTCCGTAGCTGATGCCGGAAAGATCGAGATGCGCCATGGCTCAACGCTAGCGCCCCGCACCGCATACCCGTTGCGTGTAGCGTTGCGCGTATGAAAGCCCCGCCCGTTCTGCGCCCGGATCACCTGCCGCTGCTGCCTGCCGCGGGTGCGCTTGCGACCGGGTGGCTCTCGCTGACCCCGTCACTGTTGCCGCGAGATGCGGCATTTCAGGGGCTGCTTGCGGCAGTTGCGGCACTGCTCGGGTACGGGCTTTTCGCAGCCATCGGATGGGTACTGCATGCGGTGGGGGTGCGCGTCACTGAAACGCGAATGGTGTTGCTGCGCCGCCTGCTCGCGCTCGCAGCAGTTCTAGGATCTGCGGCGATGCTCTGGTTCGCGCACGCCTGGCAGGAGGAGCAGCGCGAGCTTGTGGGCATGCCGCCGGCTTCCGGCGCCGATCCTTTCCTTGCGCTATTCGTTGCCGTGCTGGGCTTCGCGGTGCTGCTCGTGCTTTCGAGGTCGGTTCGCGCCCTTGCCCGCTGGGTCGGGCGCCAGATCGCGAGGGTGCTGCCGACGCGGGTTGCCGCCGCGTTCGGCCTGGTGCTCGTGCTGTGGGCGTCATTCGCGTTCGTGAACGATTTCGCCGTGGGCCGCGTTGCCGAGCGGCTCGATGCCTCATTCCTGTTAGTCAATGGCGATTTTGCGACCGACACCGAGCCGCCCGCTATGGCCGAGGTTTCGGCGGGTCCAGGGTCGGCTGTCACTTGGCAGAGCCTCGGAAGACAGGGGCGTATCTTCATCGCGAACACTCCGACACGCGCCGATATCGCCGCGTTCTTCGAGGCGAATGTCGCGAGCCATGAAAGTCCCACCGAGGCTGAGGCGAGCGCAGAGGGCTCAGAGCGACCCGAGATTCTGCAACCGATCCGCGTGTATGTGGGCACGGGCACGACTGAAGCGGGTGTTGAAGCGACGTTGAGCCAGCAGGTCGACACTGCGATAGCCGAACTGAAACGCACCGGCGCGTTCGAGCGCAAGGTGCTGAACGTCGCAACGGGAACAGGCCGTGGCTGGGTGAACGAGAACCAGTCACGCGCGCTCGAGTATCTCTGGGGCGGAGACACCGCAACCGTGAGCGTGCAGTACTCGCATTTGCCGAGCTGGATGTCGTATCTCGTAGATGCCGAGCGGGCCCGTAAGACTGGGCTTGCGCTCTTCGACGGAGTCTATGACTACTGGGTCACGCTGCCCGCCTCAGAGCGGCCGAAGCTGGTGGTGAGCGGCGAGAGTCTCGGTTCGTACGGCAGCGAGGGCGCCTTCACGGGTGCGAGTGACCTCGCGGCGCGAACTGATGGGGCGCTCTGGGTGGGGCCGACCGCGAATAACGTGCTGTGGCAGCAGTTCACCGTGCGCCGAGATGCCGGGTCGTCGGTGTACCTTCCGAGCTATGACGGGGGAGCAACCGTGCGGTTCTCGCCCGATGGCGAGGCGTGGCCGGGCGATGGGGAGTGGGCGGTTCCGCGCGTCGGCTACCTGCAGCATGCGAACGATCCGGTGACGTGGCTAGATTTCGGCGCTACTTTCGCTAGACCAGAATTTTTGGGCGAGGATCGCGGCCCGGGGGTGCCCCGGCAGATGGTCTGGGTTCCGGTGATCACGACACTGCAGCTTGCCGTGGATCAGCTCGCCGCAGGCATTCCCGACGGGCAGGGGCACGAATTCGGGCAGGCTCCGGTCTATGCGTGGGCGCAAATTTTGCCGCCCGACTCTTGGCCGACGGCCTCGACCGAGCCGCTCGCCGCCTGGCTTGCCGAGCTGCGCCAGAGCGATCTCGACACCACTTCTTCAAGCGGGTGACAGGGCCGGTAGCGGCCGTCATCGACTCAATCAAACAATCAACCGCGTCGCGCGCCACCGAACGGAATCAGGCGTGGAGTGCGAGCAACGTAGGCCTGGTACTCAGGATCATCACCCCACTTGCGCGCGGCCTTGGCCTCGAGCAACGGGATACCGCTGACCTTCGTCAGCAGGAGCACCACGAACACCGGTGAGAGCAAAGCAACCCATTGCCACCCCAGCAGCGAGGGGGCCGCAGCGAGGAACACTCCGATCCAGAGCAGAATCTCGCCAAGGTAATTGGGGTGTCGCACGACTGACCACAGGCCGCTCCGAATGAATTGCCCCGAGTGCTGTGACTGTTTCTTGAACCTGCTCTTCTGCCAGTCGGCGACCACCTCGATGCCGAGACCCAGCGCCCACACCGCGGCGCCGAGCCACAGCATCCAGTCGACGGGTGCGCTCGCTGCCGTCGAGATGGCGATCCAAGCAGCCGCGGCGGTGAGGCTGACCCAGAGCCCCTGGATCGTCCAGACCGAAAAGAAGCGCATCGGGTCGCGCCGGATCTCGGTGAAGCGGTCGTCACCGCCCGAGCGAATGTTGCGAACCAACAGGAAAGTTCCCAGTCGCAACGCCCAGATCACGACCATCGCACCGAGCGCGACCTGGCGCAGATCGAGCGCGGGTGCGAGCGCGAGTAGTGTCGCGGTCACCGCGATGTAGGTGGCACTGCCGACCGCATCGAAGAACCGGTCCGTGCGGGCGATCGCTGCGGGGATGAACGCGAGCCACTGCACGAGAAAAGCGATGCCGACGGCAACGGCGAACGCGGGCACTCCGATGATCGTCCATCCGGATTGACTTCCTGCCCAAGCGAGTGCGATCCCGAGCGCGACCGCGACGAGTGTGAGCGTCAGGGAGCGGGTGGCAGATTGTTTCATGGCGATGGCGGTCTTTCTCTCTTGAGGGGCGAAAGGGAAGGTCAGTGGAAGAGCTCGGTAACGACGGGGTCAAGCGCATCGAGCAACGGTGCGCGCTTCAGCTTCATGGTGGGAGTGACGAAATTCTGCTCGTTTGCTGGGGAGATGAGCACTGCCTTCCAACGCTGCACCCGCTCGCTCGGGACCACCTGCTCATTTGCCTGCTGTACCGCGGCGCTGACCTCTTTCAGGATCGATTCGTCGTGGCAGAGCTGAACGCCGGAGGCTAGCAGAGGGCTTTGAGTGTGTGGCTCGTGTGCGTGGCCCCGAGCGAGAAGCGCTTCAGTATCGAGCACGAGCACCCCGACGAGGTAGGGGCGGTCGTTGCCGACGAGCACCGCGTGGGCGACGAGCGGATGCGTCTCTGCCGTCTGTTCCCAGGTCTCGGGGGAGATAGTGCGGCCGGTCGAGGTGACGATCACGTTCTTGGCCCGCCCCATCAGGGTGAGCGTGCCGTCTTCATCGAGGGAGCCGAGGTCACCGGTGCGGAAGTAGCCGTCGAGGAACGCCCCCTCGTTGTGCTCTGGTCTCCGATATCCGGCGAATATCCCGACCCCTCGTGCCAGCACTTCGCCCTCGGACGAGATTGCAACAATATTGCCGGGAAGCGGCGTGCCGACGGTTCCCGATCGGAGTGAGCCGGGGCGGCCCCCGGCAAGCGGCGCGGTTGTCTCCGTCAGTCCGTACCCTTCGATCACCGGAACGCCGAGCCCGCGAAAGAACTGAGCGAGGGAAGGCTGTAGGGTCGCCGCCCCTGAGAGCAGGTAATCGATCCGATTGCCCATGACGGCGCGGAGCCGACGGTAGAAGACCCTGTCGAATACTGCGTGCTGTGCGCGCAGCGACATCGGCACTCGCTGCTTGACCCCGGCGTCTACACGTTCGAGGTGCGCGCCCCAGCGCTCGGCGGTTTCGACCGCCCGCCTCCAGAGCGATTCGATCTTCTTCGCGCGAGCGGCAGACTCGGCTGCGGCCTGAATCTTCTCGAGCACGCGTGGCACCACCACGAGAAAGGTCGGCTTCAGCACCGCGAGCGCTTGCACAACTTCCTTCGGATCGGACAGGTGGGCGACACGCATTCCTTTGGCCACGCAGATGAGCTGTAGCGCGCGGCCCAGCACGTGCGTGAGCGGCAAGAAAAGCACGGTGTTTCCGGTTTCTCTGACTACCTCGCCGTAGGCGGCAGCGGTGTTCAGCACCTGACCAACAAGGTTTCGGTGCGTGATCTGCGCGCCTTTCGGTGTGCCCGTAGTGCCAGAGGTGTAGACGATCGTCGCGATATCGTCGAGCGAAGCCGAGCGGCGTCGATCCTCAAGCGTCTGTTCGGAGACATGGGGCGAAAGCGATTTGAGGTCGTCCATCGAGGGTGGCAACGCGTCTTCAGAGGCCGAGAGAGGCGTCGCGCCGAACACCCAACCCCGAAGCTCTTGGCCAGTGCGTTCGGTCGCTGCCATGATTCGCTGGTGAGTAGCGTCGTCGCCCGCAAATGCCGCAACGGGTGAGACATCGCGCAGGATCGCATCGAGTTGCGCGTCGGTCGCTGTGTCGTAGGCGGGCACGACGATTGCCCCTGCGAACATCGACGCGAAGTCGGCCACTGCCCATAGGTATTGGGTGGGCGCCATGATGAGTACGTGGTCGCCTGCCCCGACCCCGCTCGCAATGAGGCCGCGGGCGACCTCGCGGACTTCGCTCATGAAGTTGCTGGTGCTCACCTGGTCCCATGCGTCAGCCAACATCCCATTTTCTGGCCTGACTTCGAATGCAATGTGGTCGGGGGCGTCGCGAAGCCTGTCGACCAGCAGATCAGTGGTGTTGCGAATTGTTGACAGATCGACCAATCCCTCGGACGAGGCGACGCCGGCGATAGTGATACTGCCTGAAAGTGGCGAGCTGTCTGCTTGCATCGCGATCCTATCTCAAAAAACTAGCTTGGTTTATATTAAACCAAGCTAGTAACTATTTCTACCCCACGTTCCATCTCACTTCGGGGCTTGCACTGCACCGGTTTCTCGGTGTGCCCCTCCCGCTTGATCAGCGCACACCGAGAAACCTTGGGGAGCGTTGGATAGTTATGCGGGAGGCATCAGGACGCTGTCGACCAGGTACACGGTCGCGTTGGCGGTCTGCACGCCACCGCAAATCACCTGCGCACCATTGACCATCAGCGAGTCGCTCGACCCGGTCACCTCAAGCGACTGGCCCTCCACCGTGGTGTGAGAGCCAGCGATGTTCGAAGGCTCGATCTGACCGGATACGACGTGGTAGGTGAGCACCTTGGTGAGCAGTGCGGGGTCCGTCTTCAGCGTGTCGATCGTTGCAGCGTCGACCTTTGCGAACGCGTCGTCGACGGGGGCGAACACGGTGAACTCACCGCTGTTCAGGGTGTCAACGAGGTCGACATCAGGGTTCAGTTGACCGCTCGCTGCAGCGACGAGTGTCTTCAGCATCGGATTGTTTGACGCTGCGACAGCGACTGGATCCTGCGACATTCCCTGAATCGAACCTGCCCCATCGGGCACCGCATCGGCATAGGCGGCGCAACCGGGGCCTACGAGATTCGCCGCCGGATCCATCGTTTGTGTGGATTCGCTCGTCTCGGCTGGCGCTTTCTGCTCAGGAGCGCTGTCGGTTTCGGCGCTCATTGAGCAGCCGGTCAACGTCACAGCAAGGGTCGCGATCGCGAATGCGGCACCCAGGGTCTTCTTTTTCGTGAACATGATTCCTCCTCGAATAACATCCCGCGAACTCCGCGGCTTGTGAGGGGTTCGGAGCGCTCCAGCAATCGGATGGGAAATTCTCAAACTTTTTCTGCGCGTCGAAACAGCCATCCGAACGACGCCCAGCTCCGAACCACAAACAAACGAAAGGTCTCTCATGGATATCGTGCTTATCGGGCTGCTCGGTGGCCTCATCACCGGCATCTCGCCGTGCATCCTGCCGGTGCTTCCGGTTATCTTCCTGACTGCCGGCGCTCGCCCGGCGGCGCGTGGCAAGACGCCAGAGGTCATACCCGCCAAACGCAGCCGGCCCTACTGGATCATTGCGGGCCTCGTGCTGAGCTTCTCTGTCGTGACGCTGCTCGGCTCGCTGCTGCTTGGCTTGCTCGCCATCCCACAAGATGCAATTCGGTGGGCGGGTGTCGCTGTGCTGGTTGCGATCGGCTTCGGCATGCTCTTTCCGGGCTTCGAGCAACTCCTTGAAAAGCCGTTTCAGCGTTTGCCACGGCGGGCCGTCAGCGACGGCGGAAACGGCTTCGGTATGGGGATCGCCCTCGGAACGATCTTCGTGCCGTGTGCGGGGCCGGTGCTCGCGGCGATAATTGTCGCGGGCGCAACCGGCTCGATCGGTGTGGGCACAGTGCTGCTGACGCTCTCATTCGCCATCGGTGTCGCGATACCGCTACTGGTGTTTGCGCTTGCCGGGCGCGAGGTGGCTCAGAGAATTCGCGGGTTTCGCAAGCGCGAGCGAATGATTCGAATCATCGGGGGAGTGTCGTTGATCGCCCTTGCCATTGGCCTCGCCTTCAACGTTCCGCAGATGCTGCAGCGTCTACTGCCTGACTACACTTCTGGCTTGCAACAGAGTCTCGCCGAGAGTGATGCGGGCACGAGCGCACTTGGGCTTGGCGGGATCGTGACCGACGAGAACCGGCAGCTCGATAACTGCACGAACGGCGCGACGAGGCTCGAGTCGTGCGGAACCGCGCCTGCCATCGACGGGATCGACAGCTGGCTGAACACACCCGGGGGCGAGGCGATCGATCTGGCGCAGCTTCGCGGCAAGGTCGTGCTCATCGACTTCTGGGCCTACTCTTGCATCAACTGTCAGCGATCGATTCCTCATGTGGTGGCGTGGGATCAGGCCTACCGTGACGCTGGGCTTCGAGTTATCGGCGTGCATTCGCCTGAGTATGCGTTTGAGAAGGAGCGTGCGAATGTGGCCGCGGGGGCCGAAGAGTTCGGTATCACGTATCCGGTCGCCCTCGACAACAAGCTTGCGACGTGGACGAACTATCGCAACCGCTACTGGCCGGCTCACTATCTCGTTGACGCCGAGGGAACAGTGCGACACATCTCGTTCGGCGAGGGCAACTACGCCGTCACTGAGCAGCTCATTCGAGAGCTGCTGCGAGATGCTGATCCGAATGTCGATCTGCCGAGAGCAACCGACACGGTCGACGCGACACCAGAGGTCGGAAGCACCACGCCCGAAACCTTCCTTGGGTCTTCGAAAGATCGAAACTTCGCTGGGCAAGGCGAGTACCGCGCGGGATCGCGCGATTTTAGCTACCCCGAGAAGCAGCCGCAGGACACGTTCGCGCTCAAGGGGCCGTGGACTGTGGAGACACAGTATGTGACGCCTCAGGGTGAGGACGGAGCATCGGTGAGACTCTCGTATCGCGCGAGCGAAGTTCGTGCGGTGTTCTCGGGCAGCGGTTCGGTCGAAGTGCGGGGCGAGGGGGGATCGTCGCGCACTCTCGTGATTGACGGCACTCCCAGGTCGATCCAGCTGCTCAAGTCTGAGCGCCTTGGCAAAGGGAGTCTCGAACTTCATCTGCCGCCGGGCGTGCAGTTGTACTCCTTCACGTTCGGGTGAGTCATGAAGACTCGCAGGCAACAGAGACTCACGTAGATGAGGTGAATGGGGCATGCTAGAGGAGATGGTCATCGATGGAATCGAGATTCTCGGGGGCGGCGACGCTGCTGATCCCGCGGATGAGGCGCTGCTGCGAGCAGCTCAAGGTGATCAGCGCGCCTTCGCTGAGCTCTACGACATGATGTCGGCTCGGGTCTTCGGCCTCATCCTGCGAGTCGTGGTTGATCGGTCGCAGAGCGAGGAGGTGCTGCAAGAGGTGTTTCTCGAGGCCTGGCAAACGGCCACGTCGTTCGACGCGGATCGGGGCCGCGCGCGCAGCTGGTTGTTGACCATCGCGCACCGGCGAGCCGTCGACCGGGTGCGAGCATCGCAGGCATCTCGGCGTCGCGACCTGATCGTGGGGGCCCGGGATCTCGCCGAGTCGGGGGCGCGCGTCGACGACGAAGTTGAAATTCTCATCGATGCGGGAAGTGCCATCAGCGCCCTCAATGAGCTTCCAGAACTACAGCGTCGTGCGATCGTGCTGGCGTACTTCGGTGGATATAGCCAGAGCGAGATCGCTGCGCTTCTCGACACGCCACTCGGCACCATCAAGACACGAATACGGGACGGCCTGAGCAGGCTGAGAAAAGAGTTGGAGGCAGCGCGATGAACGAGCAACAATTCCGCGAGCTCTCCGCCGCGCGCGCGCTCCACGCGCTTTCCGCAGACGAGGAGCAGAGCTTTTCGAATGTCCTCGCACAGCATCCCGAATGGCACCGGATTGTTCGTGAAGATCAAGACACTGCGGCTGCGCTGGCCGAGGCGAGCGACGAGATCGAGCCACCCGCATCTGCGCGCGCGTCGATCCTCGATCTCATTTCGCACTCGCCACAGTTCGAGGTGACGGGCGAAGCAAACCGGGCGGCTGAAACTGAAGCTGTTGCAGAGACCGCCGATCGAGGGCCAGCCCTGGTCATACCGCGACGTCGCTTCACGGGTTGGTTCGTGCTCGCCGCCTCGGTCGCGGTGCTGCTCACCGGCGCGCTGGTGTTTCCCTGGAGCAACCTCTCGAGCCCGGTAGACCCGGTCACCGCAGCGCTGCAACAGATCGATGCGGAGGGTGACGCTGAGGTCGCAAGCGCCGATCTCGCAGATGGCACCTCTGCCGCAGTGCACTGGTCGGCGGACGCGAACCAAGCGGTGTTCGTTGCCGAAGGGATGCAAAGCGCGCCAGAAGACCGAGATTATGAACTCTGGATCGTGCGGGGCGACCGGCCGATCTCGCTCGGTGTCGTGCCGGTCACCCGAAAGGGATCCGCGGCAATGCTCGCACCGGGGTTCAAGCCCGGCGACGCCGTAGCAATCACGGTAGAGAGAAAAGGGGGGTCGCCGACAGGCGCCCCAACCTCCGACCCCATTATGGTCATCGCAACCGTCTAGTTTGCTGAAGGCGTTCGCGTCGTGGCAGCCTCAGCGGTGACCGCTAGAAACTGAGCGGTCACTCTCCCACTGAAGGCTGATCTCACGAATATCTGTTCTGAGAAACACGTCGACCGGCGTCTCCGTTCGTTTCACGGTTTGAGTGCTCTCGTCGCAAAATAGGCCGGAAGGTACTTTGCCGTCGCATCGGCGTGATGTGGCCCTTCGTGAAGATGGGTGAGGTGGAACCCGGCTGCAAGCTGCCCGCCGATCTGTTCGCTCAGCGAATGACTGTAGACGAGCGGGCCGTCGCCGTACACCTCGAGCCGGTCTGACTCGGGCAGATCCTCAGAACGAAACGGCAGCGGGTGGCGCACGACGAGTTCGCCGCGGTCGAGTGCCGCTTCGTCGAAAATGAAGACGTCAGGGTTCATGAAGCCGGTGAGCAGCAGCCCGCCCGGCCGCAGCACACGAAACGATTCACGCCAAACCGGCGCCAGCTCGGGGCAGAACACGTTCGACACTGGGTTGAACACGACGTCGAAGCTGCCATCGGCAAACATGCTGAGGTCTCGCATGTCGCCGAGCACGGTGCGAATCTGCAGACCATCACGTGCAGCCACCTCTTCATCGCGTAAGAGCTGCTTCGGCGAGTTGTCGAAAACAGTGACCTCGGCGCCTGCGGCTGCGAGGACCGGGCCCTGCTGCCCCCCTCCAGAGGCGAGGCCCAGTATGCGCGTGCCGTTCAGCTCAGTGGGAAGCCACTCGCGCGGCATCGCTTCGTAGCCGATGAGCACGACGCTCCAGTCGCCCCCACGAGCACGCGCGACCGTTTCTGCATCAACGGGCCGAGTCCACTCGTCGTCGCTGTCTACCTGGCGATCCCAGGCCTCGCGGTTATGCGCAACCGGGTCAAAGCTTTCAGCAGTCATGCTGCATTGTTTCACATGTGTCGAGAAGAGGTTGTGTGCAAGGTGGCGGTGGGCTCTGCGCATGAAATCACGAGAGGCCCCCGCCGCGTTTGCAAGGGGGCCTCTCGTGATCGTGTAGCCGCGAATGCTTTTCATTCAGCGCCCCCGGAGGGTTTGTTCCCCTCACCATTGGCTCGGGGGAACAAAGCTCGGCGTCATTTCAACGATCTTGCTCGCCAGCGTATCGGTTTGGGCGCGAATCGACGTGACCGAATAGTGGGCTAGGAAACCCTCGGGCACACTTCGCTGGTGAAAATCAAACGCTCGAACGTAGAACCACTTGTTTCGGATGTTCTTGTGTTGATCGCATACGAGGAGCTCTGTCGGGCCTGAGGAGGAGAAGCGTCGTTCGACTTTGTCGCCCGGCAGCGGATACTTCGAGTTGCTCTTCGTGGTGTACACCTTCTTCGAACGACGTACGCCACGCACCCCGGCGAGTTTCATCAGGCGGGCGGTCAGGTCACGGCCGATCACCCATACCTCGCGTTGCAGCTTTGCGTGCATTTTGCCTGCCCAGTACACGCTGTCGTGCTTCTTGTGGAGCTTGGTGATCTCCCCGGGATAGATATGATCTATTCCTAGCCATGCCGCGCGGCGCAACTCCCCGGATAGCGGATCACCACGAAGGAGATGTGTATATGGGGAGCTTTGCTCTGATGAAGTTGCGCAGGCGCGGAGCTGCGTTTGCGGCTGCGGGACTCGGCCTCTTGCTGGGCGCAGGAATGGCCTTCTCGGCGCCTGCTGTCGCGAATGCCGCACCCGGTGATGTGGTGCAGTTCTCGGACCTCAAACTTGCCGAATGCGTGCGGCTGAAGGCAGGCAAACCGATCGGCAGCGGAGTCACCGAGCAAGAGATGCTCGGGCTTACAAGTTTGCAGTGCGCGGGTTTGAACATCACGAGTTTGTCGGGCCTTGAGTACGCGGAGAACCTGACGGCTCTGCAGCTTCCCCAGAACAAAATCAGCAATCTTGGCCCGCTGTCGGGTCTCACCGATCTCACCGAGCTGATTTTGTATGGGAACCAGATCAGTAGCCTCTCACCTCTCTCCGGACTGAACAGGGTGCAGCGGCTCTCTCTTTCAGACAATCAGATCGTGGACCTCGCCCCGCTGAGAACTTTGACCGCGTTGGAGGACCTGAATCTTGCACGCAACCAATTCACTGACCTGGCTCCGTTGAGCACGCTCACTTCTCTGCGGAATCTTGTCATCGCGGGGAACCAAGTCAGTGACGTGTCGCCGTTGGCTTCGCTTATCGAGATGCGAGTGCTCAATATGGCCACGGCACAGATCGAAGACATCTCGCCGCTGTCATCGATGACGAGCATGGAGTTCCTCGACGCCGAGTTCAACCAGATTTCTGATATCTCGCCGCTGAGCGGCATCTCCACACTCAATACCCTGTGGATCAGCCACAACACCATCAGCGATTTGCGTCCCGTATCGGGGCTCACGAATCTAACCACTCTTCTGCTGGGAGACAACAGGATCAGTGACGTCGGGCCATTGGCGGATATCGCGGCAAACCTCGAGTATCTCGACCTGTACACGAACCAGATCAGTGACGTGGCTCCGCTGGCGGGCCTGAGCAACATCAACTATCTGCATATCGATGACAACCGTATCGCTGACTTCAGACCGCTGTCCTCGGTGTTCGCCACGGCAAGGACGTTGGACGGTTCGAACCAGCGGGTGCTGCTCTCCTCTGTGAGCGTGAACGTTCCTGTCGCGAATCCTGTTCGGGATGCAGAGGGCGGGATTCCCGCCATGGATGACTACTGCGCTGACGCTTCATGTCAGCAGCTCATCTACCCAGTACCCGGAACCGCTGTGGAAGCCTTTTGGAATGTCACCGGGGGAGGGCCGGATGGAAGGAACACCTTTGGTGGTGCACTCGTGCGTGATGTGACCGCACTGCCGGTGTCCTATCCCGTCGTGTTTGACTCGCGCGGTGGTACCGCAGTCTCGGGAGTTTCGGTCGTGGCGGGTGGGGTCGTCGAGAAACCATCTGCGCCGACGCGAGATGCGTTTGACTTCGTCGGCTGGTACACGACGCCAGAAGGCGGGTCCGCATACGATTTCGCGAGCCCTGTGAACGCGCCCCTGACGCTGTACGCAGTCTGGGCACCGTCCCCAGCCTCTGGGGGTAAGCCAAAGCCGACCGAGGTCGCTCTTGCCCAGACGGGCGCGAGTCCTAGCGCGGGGCCCGTGTTCGGGGCTATGGCAGCTCTGCTTGCTGGCGCAGTGATCACGACTCTTGCTCTCTCGCGTCGGCGTCAGTCAACCGTTGAGTGACCGCCGTTGACAAACACGGCCTTTCTAGAATCGCGAAGCAGGGCTGCCCCTCTCGAGGCAGACTGCTTGGGGACACGTTCAGGGTCATCCTTCTTGCGCCTGCACGTCTCGCCGGATGCAGCGCAAGGAAGCACACGATTTCGCAGGGATCCGTGTGTGTTCTTGTGCGCGATGTGCTTTCTCGTGCGCCAGCCTCCAGCTGCCTCGTGCGCACCAAGCGGACCACCGCCTTAGGTGTCGAAACTCCCCGCCCGCACTCTCGACTTACCTCACCGGACTCTAAGGAGTCCTTGCGTCTGTCTGGTGACGTCTGTCTGGTGCGCTAGGCTGGTGCGGTAGCTCGCGCACGCCTCCGTAGCTCAGGGGATAGAGCGCCGGTTTCCGGTACCGTAGGTCGGGGGTTCGAATCCCTCCGGGGGCACTAGCTACACGAGAGACTCTTGCAACCTTTGTGGTGAGAGTCTCTTCGCTTTTCCTGGCGGCGGAGCCGTGACGGCACAGACGCTAGAATTAACGCTTGTGACTCCTCAAGAACTTGCCGTACACCTCGCCCGCATTCTCACCGAGATCATCGCGGAGCGACGAAGCGCGGCGACCACAGGAGAAAACGACGCGGCTACTGGCGACGCCACCGAGATCCTCGTCACCGAAAGCGATGCCGCCCCCGAGCGCCCGAAGAACCGCGAACACGGCGACTGGGCCTCGAACCTCGCGATGAAGTTCGCGAAACGCATCGGTATGAACCCGCGCGAGCTCGCGACGCTGATCGTGGCCGGTGTCGAACAGCTCGACGGCGTGGCGAAGGCAGAGATCGCCGGTCCCGGCTTCATTAACATCACGCTCGATGCCGCGAGCGCGGGCGAGACCGCACGTCGCGTGGTCGAGCAGGGCGAGGCCTACGGCCGCAGCGACGTGCTCGCGGGCGAGAAGATCAACCTCGAGTTCGTGAGCGCGAACCCGACCGGGCCTCTGCACCTCGGGCACACCCGTTGGGCCGCACTCGGCGACTCGATCTCGCGCGTGCTGCGCGCAGCGGGGGCCGAGGTCTCGAACGAGTACTACATCAACGACGCCGGCGCCCAGATGAACAAGTTCGGCCGCTCCGTGCTCGCTGCGGCGCTCGGCGAAGAGGCTCCCGAAGATGCCTACCCGGGCGAATACATCGGCGAGCTCGGTCGTAAGGTGAACGAGCGGATTCCGAACCTCGCAGACATCGCTGCGAACGATCGCGAGCAGGCGCTTGAGCTTGCGCAAGAGGCTGCCTACCAGCAGCAGCTCAGCGAGATCAAAGACTCGCTCGAGCGCTTCAACGTGCACTTCGACGTCTACTTCTCGGAGCGCACGTTGCACACCGAGGGCGAGAACGGTGCGAAGAGCCCGATCGCGGCCGCCGTCGACCGCCTGCGCGAGCAGGGCCACGTCTTTGAAGAAGACGACGCCATCTGGGTGCGCACGACCGACTTCGGCGACGACAAAGATCGCGTGTTCACGCGAGGCAACGGCATTTACACATACTTCGCTGCCGACGCGGCGTACTACCTCGACAAAAAGGATCGCGGCTTCGGCGAGAAGATCTATTTGCTCGGCGCCGACCACCACGGCTACATCGGTCGCCTCACCGCGATCGCCGGTGCCGCGGGTGACAACACCGAGACCGACATCACCGTGCTCATCGGCCAGCTCGTCAACCTGAACGGTGCGCGCCTGTCGAAGCGTGCAGGCAACATCATCGAGCTCGACGATCTGCTCGAGTGGCTCGGCAGCGACGCGCTGCGCTACTGGCTCGCCCGCTACCCGGCAGATTCGCCGCTCGCTCTCGACGGCGAGAAGCTGCGCAGCCGCACGAACGACAATCCCGTCTTCTATGTGCAGTACGCGCACGCGCGCAGCTGCGCAGTCGACCGCAACGCCGAGGCCGCCGGCATCAGGCGCAAAGATGCATTCGATCCTTCGCTGCTCACGCACGAGACCGAAACCGAACTGCTCGGCAAGCTGCAGCAGTATCCCTCGGTTGTTGCGGGTGCCGCCGAGCTGCGCGAACCGCATCGCATCGCGCGCTATCTCGAAGAACTGGCCGCAGACTTTCACCGCTGGTACGACCACTGCCGCGTCATTCCGCAGGGTGAAGAGCCGGTCAGCGATCTGCACCGCACCCGCCTCTGGCTGAACGATGCAGCCGGTCAGGTCGTCAAGAACGGCCTCGACCTGCTCGGTGTCACCGCCCCGGAGCGTTTGTGACCCTCGAGCCAGACGCTGCGCAGGCTGCTGAGCCGGCCGCGGCGGTGACGCAGAAACGTAAGCCTCGTTGGTGGCTGCGCATCGTCGCGACCGTGTTCGCGATCGCGGCGCTCGCGGGTATCGGTGAGCTCGGGCTGCGGGCGATCATTCCGAATGTGATTGCGGGTCTCGTGCGCGAAAACCTGCACCTCAGCACGAAGCATCCTGTTGAGGTCGAGCTAGGTGGCTCTGCGCTGCTGCATGCGCTCGCGGGCAACGTTGGCGACGTCACATTGCGCGTGCCTGCCCTCAAAGTGATGGACGGCATTGAGGTAGACATGGCGGCGACCGCGGCGTCGATCCCTTTCAACCCGAGCAACGGCGAGATCAAGGGGGCGTCTGCCTCTGCCACGATCCCGTCGGGTGACATGAGCGCGCTCGTGTCACTCGTGAGCGAAGGACTCATCGACGAGGGCACCGTGCGCAACGGCGAGATCGAGCTCAGCCGCACGATGCAGATGTTCGGGTGGGACACGCAGATCGCGGCTTCTCTTGCGCTCTCGATTCAAGACGGCGACGTGCTGGTCGACCCGACCGAGATCAAAGCGGCCGGCTTCGACCTGACCGTTGATCAGCTTCGCCCGCTGCTCGGCGAGGCCGCTGCGACGCTGCTCGACACGCACACCCTGTGTGTGCGCGACAGGCTGCCCGCGGGCATCACGCTCACCGACATCGATTTGCGCGCGAACGGCGAGGGCGGCCAGGCGACCGTCACCGCGACGCTCGCTCCCGACCTGCTTTCAAACCCGAAGCAAATGCAGATGGGCAGCTGCGGGTAGCCCTCGCGAAGCCCTAAGCCTTTACCGCCTCAAGCGCAGCGATCACCTGACCTGCAAAGAGCTCGCCGGCAAGCGTGTGTCCCGGCCGCAGCGGTCGCACGAGCGAGAGCACGTTCTCGGCGACGGACATGCCGCTGAGCTGCTTGAAGACGAGGCGGCCATCTCGCTCGTCTGCCGCGATGTCGAAACGACTGAGGAACGCAATCGCGCTGCCCGTTGCCGCCAACTGTTTCATGGTGTCGATTGAGCTCGCCCGAAATGCCGCATCGACGCTGAGCCCCATGTCGGCAAAACTGTCTGCAATCGTGCGGTGCATGTGCATGGCCCGGTCGGCGAACACGAGTGGCTGGGTCGCACACAGTTCGATGGGAATATGAGCCAGCGAGGCGAGCGGGTGATCGGGTGAGAGCACCGCGCCGAGCGGGGCATCGCGTTGCCAGCACACCTCGAGCGACGGCGACGCGGGAATGTTGAATCCGAGCCCCAGATCGACCTCGCTCGCAGACACCGCCCTCAGCGTTTCTGCGACCGACATGGTGCGAATCGAGATGTGCACATCGGGGTGAAGCCCCCGAAACCTCGCGGCTGTCGCGGGCAAGATGCTGCTTGCCAGCCCGCTGACCGTCGCCACGGTAATCTCGCCTGAGGGCAGGGCGCGCAACGATTGCATCTCGGCAATGGTTTCTCGGTACTGCTGCATGGTCGATCGAATATGTGCGACGAGGATCTCCCCAGCTTGCGTCGGCCGCATTCCACGGGGGAGGCGCTCGAAGAGAGGCTCACCCAGCTCTTCTTCTAGCAGCAATATCTGTCGGTTGATCGCCGACGGGGCCACGTGCAGGCGCGCGCCAGCGGCTCGAATCGAGCCCAACCGCGCGACCTGGTCGACGTACTCCATCAAACGTGAGTGCAACATCGCAAGTCCTCCTTTGTTCGAGCGTACACAAATTGTGCACGGTACGTGCGAAAAACGGTGCTTGTAGGCATCGCTTAGAGGCGGTTTCATTGAGCACACAGGCAGGGTCGCCAGAGCGTTTCGTTCGCGAGAGCGGTGATCCTCGTCACTGAATCAACGGCATTCAACGAGAAATGAGACAGCGATGTTGCAGAAAGCCACCCAGACCGAGTACCCGGTCTTCACATTTGAAGAGCAGCAGCTCGAAGCAGAGGAGCGCCACGTGCGTTCGGTGTTTCGCATTCTGCAGGGCGAAGAAGAAGCCGACCTGTTGCTGCACAACCTCAACATTCTCGACGTGCACAGCGAAGAGGTGTTTCCGGGTGCACTGCTGGTGCACGGCGGCCGCATTATCGGCATCAACCCAGACGAAGACGTGTTGCGGGTGCGCGAGCGGTTTGACGGGCAGGGGCTCTACGCGATCCCGGGGCTGATCGATGCGCACCTGCACTTCGAATCGCAGCTTGCGCACCCCGCGGCGTTCGGCGAGGCGATCGTTCCAAGCGGCACCACCACCATCTTTGCCGAGACGCTCGACTTCGCGAGCGCTGCGGGCGACGACGGCATCGAGGCCGTTGAAGGTCTGTTCCGAAACTACAAGGAGCTGCCATACCGCATCTACGCGTTTGCCCCGGGCAAGAAGGCGTCTGTTGATGTCACCGAGGCGATGCTGCAGATGGAGCCGGTCATTGGCCTTGGCGAGCTTGCCCACCTCTCGTACATGACCGGCAACGACGACGACTTCAAGCGCTCGGCGCTCGGCCGCGCCCGCGGCGGCTACGTGAACAACCACTGGGGGCTCACCGCGCTGTCAGACATGCTGCTGAACTACATGCCCGCAATCGGCGCCCACAACAACCATGATGTGTGGAACGAAGACGACATTGCGAAGAGCATTCGTTACGGGCACTACACCCAGATCAAGTTCGGCGTTGGCAGCCCCGAGGTGATCAAGACCATGCTGCGTGCGATCGTGAAGCGCCACTGGCCAGCAGAAAACTTTCAGCTCTGCGCCGACAGCATCTCTGTCGACCGCGTGCTCAAGCGCGGCCACATAGACTGGGTGATCTCCCTCGCCATCGAGATGGGTCTCGACCCGATCAAGGCGATCAAGATGGGCACTCTCTACGCCGCGCGATCCTTCAACAAAGATGCAGATTTCGGGTCACTCGCGCCCGGCCGTTATGCCGACATCGTGCTGACTGACAGCTTGGCCAAGATCGAGCCGCGCTACGTGTTCAAGGGCGGCGAACTCGTCGCAAAGGATCGCAAGCTGCTGGTGTCGCTCGATGCGCTTGACTACTCGGGAATGGTGCAGCAGGCGCGCCCGGGGCTTGCCGGGCTTGAGGCCGAACAGCTCGAGATCGCGCCTCTCGAGATATCGACGGACGGGACCCAGGCGAAGGTGCTTGTCTTCGACGTCTACGGACGCGGGCACCTGAAATTTGCCGACGAAGTTTGGGTGCCCTACGCAGGCGGCCAGATCGTGCCCGAGGTAGACGGCGAGCACCTGAGCCGCATCTCGGTGGTGCAGCGCTATGCAGACGGAGAGCGGCACATCGTGAACGGCCTGTTCAAGGGTGTGCATGTCGATCGCGGCGCGGTCTCGGTGTTCTGGCCAGCGCCTTACCCCTACTTCGTCTCGGTCGGCGCCTCAGCAGAAGAGATGCGCGACAATCTGCTTCGTCTCGACCAGCAGATCGGCGGTTGCCTGGTCACCGACGGCCAACAGGATCTCGCTTCGCTCGCGCTCGACATCTACGGCGTCATGGCCGACACCAACCTCGATGGGCTGCTCGGCGCAACGCGGCAGATCGATGCGGCGCTCGAAGACCTTGGCAACCGCAACGAGGGCGAGCCCGTAGTGAACAAACTGCTGACACTGTTCATCTCGCTCGACCGCTTCGGTTTTATGGTCTGAGCTTCGGGCCGGCTGGGCAAGCAAGCCCAGACCCAGCCCGACCCAGTCGGCCCGAAGCCCAGCGCCCCCGCGAACCTATCCCGCACACCTCTCTTATTATTTACAGAGTCAAAGGAGACCCTGATCATGGGAACACCCAAATTCGCCCCGAACTCGATCGCAGATGAGGGCAACCTCGTTCGCCGATGGGCGACCTATATCGCCGGCATCTATGTGCTCACCGTCGGCATCAGCCTTGCTATTCGCGCGGGCATCGGTATCTCGCCGCAGAGCGCACTGACCCGCACCATGACGCTCGTGCTGCCGGGTGTCAGCCAGGGAACGTTCAACTTCGCGCTTGAGATTCTCATGCTGCTGTTGGCTTTCCTCATTCTGCCGAAGGCGTTCGGCTGGAAGAGTCTGTTGTCGCTCGTACCGGCCGCGATCCTCGCCTCGCTGCTCGACCTCAACCTGTTTCTCACCGAATGGGTTGTGCTCGAGGCCTACCCGGCAAAGCTCGCTCTGCTGATCTTCGCCGATGCACTGCTCGCATTTGGTCTGTTCTTGATGATCAAGGCAAACCTCGTGCTGATGCCGATCGACCTCTTTGTTGACACGCTGCAGAAGAAGACCGGCCGCA
>CALCJF010000001.1 GCA_937967375.1 uncultured Leucobacter sp. | reverse complement strand
CCTCTCCTCTTCGCGACCTGGCCAAGGCATCGTCGAGTTCAAGCACACGATGCGCAATCAGGTCGGCAAGGTGGTAGCCGTCGCGACGCGCTCCACGCTGATGCACTGCCTGCCGAGGGGTGCACATACATCGAACGCCAGCTCCGCCGACCACACACACCCCGGAGCACAGGCGTGACGCCGCAAGGCCACGCCTTGATCGGCCCGGCGCTGCTCTTCTGCCCCGCTGACCGCGGCGAGCGATACGCAAAAGCGCTGACGGCCGCCGACAGCGTCATTATTGACCTTGAAGATGCGGTGGCACCCGCAGACAAGGCGTCAGCGCGCGATCAGTTGATCGCCGCGGCCGCAGGTGGGGAGCTCGATCCCGCTCGCGTCATTGTGCGAATCAACCCGGTGGGCACCCCTGATCTCGAGCTCGACCTCGTTGCCGTTCGCCAGACCCCGTACCGCACCGTCATGCTCGCAAAGACTGAGGGTGCAGCGCAGCTTGAGGCTCTCGGCGCAGAAAGCTTCGGCGTGCTCGCGCTCTGCGAAACTGCAGTGGGCGTCGCGCGCGCCGACGAGATTGCCGCGCACCCTGCGGTCGTTGCGATGATGTGGGGTGCCGAAGACCTGGCTGCGAGCATGGGCGGCAAAGGATCGCGGCATGAGCCCACTGGAAGTCGGGCTACTGGCGCCTACCGCGACTTCGCACGCTACGCTCGCTCGCGCGTGCTGATCGAAGCGAAAGCCGCGGGCAAGCTCGCAATCGACTCCGTCTTTCTCAACATTCCAGACGTCGAGGGCCTGCAGCAAGAGGCGAGTGACGCGAGCATGAGCGGCTTTGACGCGACGGCATGCATCCACCCCTCGCAGGCTGCGGTGATTCGGAGTGCCTACGCTGCGACCCCCGAAGAGGTCGCCTGGGCCGAGCGCGTGCTCGCCGAAGCTGCGCATCAGCCCGGCGTGTTTCAGTTCGAGGGCAAGATGGTCGATGAGCCCGTGCTGCGCCAGGCGCGCAAGATGCTCGGCAGCTGAGGGCCGCATAACACAAAAAAGGGCGCCCGATGGGGCGCCCTTTTTTCTGGCTCGCGATTAGAACACAAAGTATGACTCTCCGAGCCAGAAGTGTCATGGAATGAAAAAGAGGGGGCTGACCATACGATCAGCCCCCTCGAT